>NZ_FTMR01000007.1:0-346736 GCF_900156005.1 Rhizobium sp. RU35A
AGTGCCCTTGATGTATGGCTGCGCAAGCGCGGTTGGACTTTCAAAAAAAGACCGCACATGCATTGGAGCAAGAACGGCCCGACCTGCTGAAACGTCGTCGCGACTGGTTCGATGGTCAGCTTGATCTGGATCCGGCAAGGCTCGTGTTCATCGATGAAACTGGCCTGTCTACGAAGATGTCCAGGCTGCGCGGCAGGTCCCCTTGCGGCGAGCGTTGTCGAGCCGCGATCCCACATGGGCACTGGAAGACGACGACTTTCACCGGTGCGCTCAAGCTCTCGGGCATGACCGCGCCCATGGTGCTCGATGGTGCCATGAACGGCACGGCCTTCCGCGCATATGTCGAACAGGTTCTGCTTCCAACGCTGACAGTTGGCGATGTCGTTGTGATGGATAATTTGCCTGCGCATAAAGCGGATGGTGTGCGGCAGGCTATTGAGAGCGTTGGTTGCCAGCTTCTCTACCTCCCACCCTACAGCCCGGACTTCAACCCTATTGAAAAGGCCTTTTCCAAGCTCAAGGCGCTCCTGCGTGCGCGAGCCAAGCGCAACGTCGAAGCACTGTGGGACACGGTCGGCGAAATCGTCCCCCTCTTCAAACCCAAAGAGTGCGCCAACTATTTTGCGTCGTGCGGATATGACCCCGAGTAAAGTGGACGCGCTCTAGAAGCGGCAACCAAGGTGAAAAAAAGCCGCCTCCAGATCGCGCACCCGAAGAGCAAATCGGGCTTCACCGTCATCTCATCCGATGGCGATCGATCGCAGTCAATCTCCCCGAACTTCATGATTATTGATGAGCTTTGGGCGCACAAGAAGACGGCGACGTTCCAGAGCGCGAAGGGCGCAATGGCAAAGGTCGCCGGTTCCCTCATGGTGATCGCGACAACAGCGGGTCGGGGCAGGGAAGGGCCGGACTTTTCGGAATACGAATATGCGAAAAAGGTCCGCGACGGCGAGATAGACGATCCGTCGTTTTTGCCGATCATATTCGAAGCCGACGAAGACGACGCGATCGATGATCCGGCTGTTTGGAACAAGGTGATGCCCGGTCTTCGCCATGGCTACCCCGATCTTCCGATGATCAGGAAGGCGGCGGAACAGGCTCATTTCCGGCCGGCAGAACGTGCTTTCTTCGAGCAATTCTATCTTGGCCGGCGCCAAGACAGCAGCTTAACGCCGTTCATTCCCTCGCATGTCCTCGACCTTGGCCGCCAGCCGATCAACCTTGATGACTATCGAGGAGAGCCATGTTGGATCGGCCTTGATTGCTCATCGACACGGGATCTCACCGGCCTTGTCGCCTGCTTCCGTCGTGGTGAGGAATTCCACGCCAAAGCCTGGGCCTTCTGCCCGGGTGAGAACATCGCGGAGCGCGGCGAGCGGGACAAGGTTCCGTATCCCTTCTGGGCCGAAGAGGGTTGGCTTATCCCGGCCGGGAAAAGCGCCATTGATTATTCCGTTGTCGAGGCGAAAATCAGGGAACTGATTGCCGTTTTCGACGTGCGGGAAGTCAGTTGTGACATAAAATTCGCACAACCCATCGTCGGCCCACTGATCGAGGATGGAATCGATGTTGTCGCACTACAGCAAGGTTGGGTGACCCAGAGCCCGGCACTGAATGTGCTGGAGAAGGCCGCCTACGACGGGCACCTAAAATGGGATAGTCCCGTTCTGGCCTGGTGCTTGGACAATGTCGCAATCCAGCAAGTCGACAGCAACGGCAACCGCTTGATGCACAAGGGCAAATCCCGCGATCGGATCGATCTAGCCTCCGCACTCTGGATGGCTGTTTCCCGCGCGGCGGAAGGCGAAAGCTCGCATTGGCTCGCCGATCCAACCCTCGACGTTTCGAAATTCTTCGCGGATCTCCGATGACAATTCTGGACGAACTGACTTCCTTTCTTGAAGAGAGCGCAGACGTTCCCCTTGTCTGGGGGCAATCCGATTGCACAGCATGGTCTGCTGCCTGGGTAGAGCGCGCCACCGGATGCAGAATCGTCATGCCGGAATGGTCGAGCCGCGATGAGGCGATGGAATACATCGCCGGGGCCGGGTCGTTGGCGAATCTCTGGTCCGACATCATTGATGATGATGATAGCGGCGTTCTTATGGACGGCCACGGCGAGCCATCGGCCGGCGACGTCGGCATTATTGAAACGCATCTAGCCGGACAAGTCGGCGGCGTCTTCCTGAATCATCGAAATTTCGCGTGGCGCGGTGATGCTGGAGGCTTCCGCATCATCCGCCCTCGACTGCACACCATCGTTAAATTTTGGAGGCTGCAATGCGCTTCATGAAATTCCTCGCACTTGGCGCCGCCTTATTCGCGATCGCGGCACCGGCCCACGCCACCGGCTTGGAGCTGCCAATCGGAAATGCCATCTTTGCCGGCCTCTATTCGATAGGGCTGCCAGGCGCTGTCGCCAATTTTGTCGCCAACAACTTCCTTCTTATTGGTGTGGCAACCCGCGTGATTGGGGGGTGCAAGATCAGATGACCACGATCAATTGCCATGTCTGCAGAGACAGGATTGTGGTGGTGACAGATGGCGGCTTCACGCATTTGGATCATCGGTTCATCCAAAAGATCACAGATGTTCCGGCCGGACTGTCGAAGACGGTTGTTCTGCCGCATCTGCAATGCGTCGTCGCCGCAAGAGGACCGATAGCAATCACTATGTGGCTCCCATGGTTTGCCTCATATTTTTCATCTCTTCCGGAGATGAAAGAAAAACTATCTGATCGCCTCAGAAAGGGATGTGGCGGCCTCCTCTTTCGACTGTTCCCGAAGTTGTTTGCGTGTGAATTTTTTGTAGCAGGCTACCATGAAAGGAAGCCAATAGCTTTCTGGATATCTTCGAAAGAAGGGTGGGAAACGTGCGACATTCCAGACTTCCTTGTTGCTCCGGACATCAGCACGGAAAATCTTCCGCCGGTCAACGCGCACGAGGCGCGAACGATCGACCGCCAAGCTACCGCGCGCATGTTGTCCCTCCTCAACCGTCAACGAGATGAATTCGGGCCGGCTGCCGTTTCCGGACCTTGCCAGATGACGCAGATCTTCCCCTCCGGCGACATCCTCACGCGCATCATCACAAAATTCTAAGGGTATCTCATGGGATTCTTTACGCGACTGGCGCACAGCATTTTTGCGCCATACGACGCTAATGGCGTCGCCAGAGCAATCAATCTTTCTCACATTCAGCAATGGGGAACGGAGGTTGAAGCTCTCGCGAATGCGACGGCCGTCTCAGCGGCAGTATTCGACACGGTCACCAATCTCAACGCCTCTCTTGCTTATGCTCCCAACACGCTCGCATGGGTCATGGGCGCTGGAGCCGGCATCTACCGCAAAGTGGGAGCTTCTGGATCTGGATCGTGGGCGAGGGTAGGTGATCTGCCCTACAATTTCGCTGTTGCGGTTGACGACGGATCTGGCACAGCCAACGCGGTGGCGCTGACATCTACAGTTCCCCAGTTCGACGGACTGGTCTACTGCTTCACCATCTTTCGCGCCACCACGGCGGCTCCGGTTACGGTTTCTATCAACGGCGGCTCTCCGCTCACGCTCAAAACCAACCGCGGGTCCAACGCGAGCGGATTGACCGCGGGAATGGATGTATGGTTCCGCGTGCGTGCCTCCGATAACACGGCGCGGATGCTGAACGATCAGGATGTGGCCGCGCTGGTGGCGCAGGCCGAGGCTGCACGTGACATAGCCGTTGGAGCGGCTGCGGGAATCAACCTGCCGGCCATCACCTTCGCCGATGCTGGCAAGATCCTCACCGTCAAACCGGATGGCACCGGCTATCTTGTCACGGGTGTCGCTGATGCTTTCGTCGCGTCAGTCGCGGGGCTGAAAGCGCTGGACCCGACGATTGTAACAGCAGCGTATCTGACGGCGCCAGGTCGCGCCGGACAGTTCTTGTGGCGCACGGGAGACTACGCTGCGCGTGTGACTGCCGACGCGGCGGGCGGCATGTACATCAAGGCTGACAGCGTTTCTGCATCAAGCGGCGCCTGGGTTCGCCAGACAAACGGGCCGATGTGCGTCACCTGGTTTGGCGCCACCGGCGATGGGGCGACCGATGATACCGCAGCCTTTGCGTCTGCCTTTGCGCTGGGCGCAATTCTCGGCGCGCTTCGTCTGTTTATTCCAATGGGCACCTACCAGCTTTCCGCCAAGCTTGATTGCGACGGCGTGCCGATCTGGATTGAAGGAGAGACGATCCTAACCACCATTATCAGGTGGACCACCAACACCGCCGGTTTTGCCTTCATCGGCGATAGCCCGGTGTCGGAAACGCGCGATTATGTGTCTATCGGCAAGCTTGCTTTTGTCGCGACGCAGGCCAACAGCGGCAACGCACTTTTCATCGACTGCGGTTCAAACAACGGGATTTCGGCGCCGAGCGTGCACCTCTATGATGTGCATACTTACCAAGTGTCCGGTTACTGGAATCGCGGGATTTATCTGCGAAACGCCGCATTCGCGACCGTAGAACGTCTTTACCTCAGGCATTATGGGAGCGACACCACCGAGTGCTTCTATCTCGATAGCACCACTTCCACCACTTATGCCGGTGGTCAGATCAATTTCCGAGACTGCGACATCAATGGCGGCGGCACGGCAAGCCTGCACATCTATGGCTCCTACGAAAGCGTGTATTTCTCGGGCTGCGTGATCGTCGGTGGGCGCGATTGTCTGTGGATCGAGGGCGCTGGAATATCGGTCGCGGACTTCGGTATTACCAACTGCCACATCAACGCCAAGCGCCACTCGGTCAATATCTCGGGAGCGCAGACGATTCACATCGTGGGCTCTGACATCTATTCCGGCGTCGGGTCCGGCGATGTGGACGGCCACAACCTGTTCCTCACGTCGTGCACGCGGGTGAGAATTTCTGCCAGCAAGTTTCAGACAGGGGTACCGGGTTTGAACCGCACCGGAATTTACGCGACAGGCTCGTCGAAGGTCATTGTGACCGGCAACGAGTTTGTCTACCTGCAGACCGGTATCAACATCAATGGCGCAGGCTCCTCTGAATGGATCGTATCGAACAATCTGTTCTATGGCCTCAATGGCGACCATACTGTTGCGGCCGTGACGTCTGACAGCAATCTCAACAATGCAAGGATCACAGGCAACGCCACGCAGTACTGTGACGCCGTCAAGACCGGTTCCGGAACCAACATCACGCTGGCTGATAATACGGCTTGGTGACAATCCACGTTTATTGCCGCCGCTGCCCTCACGGGTGGCGGCGGCTTTTTGCGTTTCGGGCACGTTTCCCCCAACGGGGGAAGCATCTTTTCTCATAATCGCATTCGCATAACTATACACTAAACTATTGAAAATATGAGATAATTTTTGTTTACGCGACAATGCGGCGATGATACTTAATAGCTAGTTAATAACTCGAAGGGGGAAGTGATCATGCAGAGAGTAATCATCGAGTCCCGCGTCAACGATGCGAAACGTCTGGTCCTTGCTGCGCAGGGTTTGCTGCTGCATTCAGACCTTCTTACCGGAAGACATGGCGAAATCGCCGATCAGATCGAAACCATACTGATGAAGGCCTCTGAGGATCTTTCAGCGGCAATCGCATCGATGGAGGACAACTTGTAATGACAGAGGTCATTTCTGATAGGTATTCGGTCGACGACATTGAGCGCGCGATGGACCGCGTCGCCGAGGAGATCGAGGCCAATCGAAACGGAGCATCACTGCTGCCACTTTATGAGTGGTTCGAACAGCAGTTAGAGGCGCGGCGTCGGCGGCAGTCGACCATGAATTCGGTCAAGGCAAGGTTGGCGAGGAAGAGGGGCGGGATATGAGAGACTTGAATGAAATCATTGCCGAAGAAAAGCGAAAGACGAAAGAGGCGCGCGAACGGGTTGCCGTTTTTCTGCGTTCAATTGGCTCACAAGACGCGCAGATGATACATAGTTCCTTCGCCGCAATCGAGAATGACTATTACAAAGGGGGCGGCTACAGTGCAGCGTTTTTGGGAGTGCTTCGCGTTCCGTTGATCTCGGATTTGGCCAAGGCGACATTTGTCGATATCTGGATTCAACATGGCGCTCATATCCGACAAGAAACGCGCAACCAGATTGCTCTTTTCAATGCTTTGCCCAAACTTCTACCCCGATATAACGGGCGTGACGAAATCACGATATTTCGCGGCGAAGGAGCACTCAATCGCAAACGCCGCTCTTATGGCGCTTCATGGTCCTCGGATATCGAGGTGGCGGATAGCTTCGCCAGGGACTATTGGCGCGACCATACTGGTGGAAGCGTTTTGTTACGCACAGTCGTACCGCCAGAAGCAATCATTTTCATGACTAATGAAGCTGGGGAGAGTGAGTATGTGGTTGACCGGCGGAAGCTGAAAAGGATTGAGGTCATTCGGCGGTACCCCGAACTCAGTTGGGATAAAGCCAGTCAGGAAGCCGCGCATTGAGGGCGTAGGGGTCGTGGCAATGTCACGGCCCCTTTTTGATTCGAACGCGCGCCACCGTGGGGCAAACCGACCTAAGTTGGGACTGAAAGTGTGACCGCACGAACTGTAAGGAAATTTATCCAATAAAATCAGATCCATAAAACAGGATCTGGCGGAAGAGGTGGGATTCGAACCCACGGTACGGTTTCCCGCACGCCGGTTTTCAAGTTTTACCATGCTTAGCCCTTAGCTGCACGCAATTGTACGCCACTATCCGAAAATGCCATAAGAATCAGTATCTTGATGCCCTTGCTTGCTCGTCGTAGCATGTCGTAACCCGCTGTAGCGCGCTAGAAATGCGCTATGAACAGCATCAGGAGCACGACATGGCAAAGTTGACGAAGGGATACATCGACAAAGTTCAGCCACCGGCTGAGGGGTACAAGATTCACTGGGATGAGGCGGTCAAGGGCTACGGTCTGCGTATCATGTCGAGCGGCAAGAAGGTGTTCGTCGCGCAAGGGCGAGTACGGGGCAAGCCCGTGATTGTCACCATCGGCCCCTATGGCCTTTTCACAGAAGATCAAGCCCGTAAGAAGGCCCAGAGCATCCTGCAGCAGATGCGTGACGGCATCGATCCTCGGGACGCGAAGAAGGCCGAGGAAGCTGCCGCTGTCACCCTTCGCACCGTCGCGACCGAATACATGAACCGGCCCGGCAAGCTGAAGGAAAGCAGCAAGGGCGAGATCGACCGGCACGTGACGACCACATTTGCGGCATGGCAGGACAAACCCATCGCCTCCATCAGCGAAGATGACGTTCGGAAGCGCTATCGCGAAATGCTGACGAAGGGCTTGCGCGGCAAGGCACCAGCGCCCGGCCAAGCGGCTCAGTGCATGTCCGTGCTTCGCGCGCTCATCAATTTCGCGATGCGCCGCTATAAGCGCGCCGATGGCACTCCACTTATCTTGAATAACCCCGTCAATGCCCTGAAAGACGATTGGGTCCAGTTGCAACCACGCACGTCCCGAATTCCGGACAACAGGGTTGGCGCTGTGTGGTCAGCGCTGAATGAATGGCGGGCAGAAGCCTACACTCGGGACAGCCTTGCCGGGATTGACCTTGTGATGTTCCTCCTTCTGACAGGGTGCCGCCTGAACGAGGCAGCGACGCTGACGTGGGATCGCGTCCATATCGAGGACGACCCGGCTAACTGCTGGTGGCACCTGCCTGACCCGAAGAACCATCATCCATTCTGGTTCCCGCTGTCCTCGCTGGCCGTCGAACTGCTCAAGACGCGGCAGCGCGTGGAAGGTTCGCCTTGGGTCTTCACGACCTGGAGCAAGTCCGGGCACATCATCAGCCCACGTGAGTTGCTGGAAAAGGTCAGCAAGGTCGCCGGAACCAAAGTGACCGCGCATGATCTCCGCAGGACGCACACGACCATCGGCATCGCCAATTGCGGCATCGATTTCTACAAGGTGGAATTGCTCACCGGGCACCTGCCAAACGGTAGCGTCACTGCCCGCCACTATCTGGAAACGTCGCGCCTTGGCTATCTATATCCGGAGACGCAACGCATCGCTGACTGGATTGGAGAGCAGGCCGCAAAAGCGAACGGCGGCAATGTGGTGGCTCTTCGGGCTTAGCTTGGCGAAAGGCTGCCGATAGTGAATCCATCGACGGACGACAGCTTACCCCTCCAGAGAACTCCCTGATTGCCGGGAATTGGGGCCTGACCGGGAGCGTAGAAACGAGCGTTCTTCAAATGAATGTAGCCAACAGGTCCCGGCTGCCAGTCCTCCGGAGCATCCTCGGGCTTTTCGTAGATTGCGGTAAACTGTTTCCACGAATCGCCAAGTGCATCCGAAATATCATCAGGAGCACGGGAAGCTGCCTTCATTGTCTTGGAAAGCTCTTCGAAATATTTCTTCCCTCCAATGAGCATTCCAGAAATAATCACACCATTAACGGTCAATGTGATTCCGATCTCGACTCCCTGCGAGATGATGTTCTCGATTGTCGACCTAAGAAACCAGTCGGCGTCATTGATAATTTCTACCGGCTGCACTTTCTCATCGACGGCACCTTCAATGTTCGCTCCGCCTGTCATCTTATGTCTCCTCGATTCACCAGAAGAGTGTATCAGGACTAATGTCGAGTGAGAATGACGTTTCCGCCCTCTCACCGGAAACACACGATAAACGGGCATGCCCCAAATTATCCATGTGCAATAGGAGCTTGTGCGAGCTATCGCGTGTAATGTACGGTATCAACATTACCTCGCTATCCGCCACGTTTCACACGGGGCGGGACGCTCGCAAGGGCGCATCCGGTTGCAGCATCATGGGTTGGGCGACCGGGGACTGAAATGACCACATGGGTGGTTCAGCGGGACAACGCCTCGTCCGGAAACGGGTGAGCGCAGTCGGAAGCGCAACCCATGATCCTCTCCGAAGCTACCTTTGAACATCTCTGCGACCTGTTCAGCTACTCGCCCAAGGGCCGACCGCTGGACGTGAAGGAATCTGCTGATCTGCTCGGTCTCTCAACCGACACCCTTGAGGGATACCGCTATCGCGGTGTTGGCCCCCGCTATTTCATGCCCAAAGGCACCCGCCGCGTCTGGTACTCCGAACGAGACCTGCTCGCATGGCTGGCTTCGGGCGCACGCCAAAGCACCAGCGACCAGCCCGAAGATTACGTCGCAGCATAACCCGCACCAAACATGGAAAATGCTGCCGGGCCAGATGAAAACGGAATGTGCTCGCAGGGTTCGCACTCAGTGCGGGCGCATCATCTAGCCCACTCGCAGCCAGCTCAAGAAAAAGCGGCAGGATGTGCCACCATCCCACCGCCAAGGAAACCCCAACATGGAAACCCTAGGTTTCAGCTTGGAAACAGTAGGACATGCCGCGCGAGGCGGCACCGACAAAATGCACCTCGATACACCGCTGGCGCGGGAACTCGCGCAGCCGCCGCTACAGCCACGATCAGGCAACGGCCGAGGGGGTAACGGCGGCACGGTGGCAAACGCGGCTACAGCGCCAGCGCAGCGGCCCGCAGCCGGGGAGGCGCAGCATGGCTGACCTCATGGAAAACGCTCCCGACTGGTTCAAAGAAGCGCAGGCGCGAAACCAACACCGCCCGCAGGCCAGCCTTAACGATCAATGGGCCGCTCGCGGTGTTGAAGCAATGAGCGATGCCGCCCGTGACCTCCGCGCGGCCAAGGAAGCCGAAGAGCGGATGCAGTTGCGAAAGATGAACGGCCAGCCAGTGCTCTTTGAGTTTCGTAAACCACGCGATGTATTGCGAAAAGTTACGCCACCGCCGTTCGCCTTTGATGACGTTCCTCCTGCCATCGGATACTTCGCCTACCATTACTCGCAGGCGACTGGATTTGACCAAAGCGGGGTAATCGTGGCGTGTGTTACCGCCGCTGCTTCCGTCATTGATGATCGATATAAGCTGACCGTTCGCCGGGAATCGAACTGGCACGTGTCCGCAAGGCAATGGTCGTTCCTCTGCGGTGGGCCTAGCGCAGGCAAGTCGCCCGCGATCAGGGCGGCAACCGATCACATCAAGCACATGCATGGCATCCTGCATGAAAGGTGGCGCGAGGCGAACGACGACAAACGCCGCGGCGAGAAGGCACCGGCACCCGCTCTCTACACGAGCGACACGACCATTGCCGCTCTGTCAGAGCGATTGCAGGGAAACCCGCGCGGGCTGCTCATGTTGACCGAAGAGTTCGCTTCCTGGATCGGCGGAATTGACAGCGGTGACCGGGGTGATGCGTCAAAGAACCGAGGCGACTGGCTACAGCTTCGTGATGGCGGCCCGCACCAGATTGACCGGGTAGAACGTGGATCAGTATTCGTGCCAAATTGGGGTGTCTCTGTTCTCGCTGCCTGCACCCCTGACGGCCTCGCCAAGCAGATGAAATACATGCCCGAGGACGGACTGATCCAGCGCTTCATTCCCTGTATCTTGGCGGCACCAAACTTGGACGCGACGGGTGACTGCACGCAGGCGATGGGCACATGGGCACAATCCCTTGAGTGGGCCTATTTAGCTACGACGCGCGACTTGCCAACCTATGCCGCGCTCAGCGTTGATGCGCGCGCCATGTTCGACTCCGAGGTTCGGCAACTTCGGGAGTTGGTCATCGCAACCGAAGAGTTCTCGCCCGCATATGCCGCGCATCTGGGAAAGCATCCCGGGATGTTGGCAGAGGTGGCGCTAGTGTTCCACGTCTTCAACCCTCAATCTGGCGCTCGCGAACCGGGGGGCGAGATCAGTGCCGAGGCGATGGGGTATGCGGTCCGCTACATGCGTACCGTTCGTCGCCACGCGCACACTCTCTACTCCAGCATCCTAAGCAGCGCCCCCGCTTTCGAGTTGGCACGAGCATTAGCCCGGTCAATCGTTGCGGCCGACGAGGTGCTGACCACAGTGGGACGCGATTGGATGACGCAACACTGTCAGGCTTTTAAGAAGGCCGACGACCGCCTGCGTCGGGAGGCAGTCCAGATCCTTGAAGATGCGGATTGGCTTGAATCGCAATCTCAAGCTCGTGCCTATGGTGGTTGGCCCAGCAAATATGCGGTTCACCCACAGGTCTTCAGTCTGTTTGCTCGCGAGGGCCAACAATGGCGCGCTCGTAGGGCAGCGGTACGTGATGCGATTGGCGACACTGAATAACCACGCAGAGATAGCAGAGTTGGAAATGACGAGTACCGATCTCTGCGATCTCTTGCTTGCGTGCGCCATACAGGGAAGACGATTCCTCCCTCCTAGACAAGTATGCGGCGTGCGTAATGCAGAGATAGCAGAGATGAGTTGGGTCAGTTCTACCGGTATGTGCTCGCCTTCCGCCACGCATACAGTTCGCAAACTGCGTTGTTGACGTTCCACCCATGTTCGGCCGCAGCTTCCCGCACTTCCTTTGCCGTGGTTGTCGGGTGTTCATCGAGGTAGTCCCATATGGCTGCACACTTGCCGCCAGCCTTGGGGCGCTTCGGGGTGCTGCTCTCGCTGCGCCGCCGCGTGGGGCGCGTTTCGGGGGTACTCGCCGCGTGGGTAGCTGGGGCACCGTGTTGCGGCTGTAGCGGCCCCATATCGCCGCTGCTGGTTTCCTTCTCCTTCCAGCCAAAGCGAACTTCGCCATTCTCTTTATGCACCGTGATCTTGATGCGTTCCGAAGGCACCCCAGCCGCCACGCCTGCGCGGCGGGCATTCTCTCGGCGGGTGTATGTGGTCATCTCGTCCATTTCGCAGCCTCCGTTCATGTTGTGTCCAAGTTGACGCTGCTGTTACACGACAGGTCATCCGACCCCGGCAACGACTTTTGCGGATGAAACGACCTTCGCCAAATATACAGTTTGGTGCGGGTTAGCTCGCCAATCAGACCTAACACATTGATATAAAAACTATTTCACTTGCATGAACAAAGCAAGAACAGGTAATTTGCAGCACATATCACGCCACATCAGCGTTCAAGAGGCCAAAATGAGCACTGAAATCTCAACCCAGATTACGCCTGCCCTTCATCCCGACAACGTGATGCAGATCGAGGGATACGACTCCGACACCGCGCCGATCCTCGCACCGACTATGACGGCTTTTTCCGAAGCCTATGAAGGGCTGCGGCAGGTCCACACCGCGCGGGAGAAGGCAAAGACCAACCCGACTTGGAACGAAGCCATGCAGGTCATCCACACCCAGGAGTTGGCTGACAAGGTGATGGCACGCATCACCCGGACCTTCGACGCGACCCGCGCCAACTTGGAAAAGGGCATCGCGCATCTCGAAGGTGAATTGACCAAGCCGGTTGAAAGCAAAGCGGCGGGGAGCATCGCAGCGGAGGTTCGCGCCCATGTCAAGGGCATGCCTACGGCGGAACGGATGAAGGTCATCCAGCAGGCAATCACAGACGGCGACCACATTGTCGCAACCGCAGTGCTGGGCGCGCCCGCCATGCTTTCGGGCATCGGCGCTGACATGCAGAAGACGCTCACCCGCATCTACCACGAGCGCCACAATCCGCAGATCGCCAAGCGGCTCAAGGCAATGCAGAGCGCTAAGGTGATGATCGAGGATCGCGGCGGGCTGGTGTTCAAGGCGATGGAAAAGGCGGTCGGCACCCAGCCCCACAAGGTCAAGGCTTTGCGCGAGGCGAAGAACGCTGCCGAGCAAGCCTTCATCCTCAAGGACGGCTGATCGCACTCTGATTAGTTCATGGAGCAGCACTGCATGGCGGATGTATCGCAACCGGATTGGATGCAGGGGTTCGAGGCCAAGCCTGCGAAGTGGACCCCCGGCATGAAAAGCCCGAATCCAAAGGGGCGTCCGAAGGGCATTGTGGACAAGCGGCAGAAGCTACAAGCCGCCTTTGCCGACGAAGCGGCTGACATCGCCCGCGTGGTGATCGACAAAGCTCTGGAAGGTGACATGCAGGCAGCGAATATCGCGCTGGCGCGTATTGCTCCACCGCTTCGCGCCGCTGCAGAGCGGGTTCAGTTTGAGTTGGCCCCCGAACGCCCCTTGTCAGAACAGGCTACCCAAATCCTTCTGGCGGTCGCCGATGGCAAGGTGGACCCGGAGACCGGTAAAACCCTGATTGCCTGCTTGCAGGCCGTTTCGGGCATCAAGGCGACCGAGGACCTTGAACAACGCATCATCATTCTGGAGGCGAAGCAGGCCTGATGACCATCATTCCGACCAGACGCAACACCGTCTACGCCTACGACCCCTTGCCCGAGGACACGCGCGCCGATGTGACGCTCGTGGGCAAGGACATGAACGGCAAGCCCGTTCGCCATCTGCTGCTCACGCAGACCATCGACAAATATCAAGATGCGATCCGCTGGGCTGTCGAGATGGCCGACTTCATGGAAGGTCCCATTGAGATCGTAACCATGACCGAGGCCGAATTTGAACTGCGCCGCGAGCGCAAGCTGTACGCTGGCATGGGGATTCTGCGGTGAAGAACAATGACATTGATAACCACAACGGCCCTGAGCAAACCCCGCCAACGCCCGACGACATCAAGGCCGTTGAGAAGCGCAGACTTGAGCGGCTGGAATTCGAGCAAGCCTATAGTGACTTGAATCTACGCCGCGTCCTTGCTCTCGGGCATGCCCTGTCACGGCGGAAGGGCTGACCACATTGGCGGCCCCGCGCTCACTTCTCGCACGAGTCCGCAAGCTGGAAGAAGCACGCGCCCCGGCCCAGTCGCCTATTGAGCAATGGTACGGCTCATTCGGCAGTTTCGAAGATGACGCGCGGGCGCAAGTCGAGGCCGGAGTTCTCGACCGCACCGATATGTTCGGCGAGACCGGCGAAGGCGGCGTTATCCGCGCGCTTCGTGCTTGGCACGAGCAAGGCCTATTCAGCATGTGGGAGCGCAACCGGGTCTGGGAGCGCTCGCGATAGTGAATTATCGAAGCGCGCGAGGTGTTTGCCATTGCAACCTTAGCCGCCGATTTCCATATTACTCCCATTGAAACGGGAGGACTAAATGGCCGGAAATAAGTTTAAAGCAGGTGACCTTGTCCAGTTGAAGTCTGGCGGCCCTACAATGACTGTTGAGAAATTCATGCAGCACAACGAGTCATACCGTTGCACTTGGTTTGCCGGTGCGAAGCACAATCGCGAAGACTTCGCAGAGGAAGCAATCGAACTCTACTCGGATGACAAGAAATGACGCCGGCCGAAGCTGCTGATTGGATGGTGGAGCAACTGGAGGCAAAACGCTACCTCGATCAAGAGACGGTGGCGTGGGAGCTTCATAGGCAAGACGACAGTCTCACCTATACCAATGCCAACGGCAACCTAGGAATCAGCAAGGCGGTGCTTGCTGCGTTCAACAAGCTAACGTCCAATGGGGATGTGGTGTGGTCACGCTCGGAACGCCAGTGGCGCTATCGAGCTAACTGGGACAAGCCGGGACGACAGCAAGATTAGCAATCCCTGAGCCTCTTTTGATGCTCAGGACTCACAGGAAAATCATTTATATCAACGAGTTAGTGGCGGATGGGGTGGGATTCGAACCCACGGTACGGTTCCCCGCACGCTAGTTTTCAAGACTAGAGCCTTCAACCACTCGGCCACCCATCCATTTTGCCCAACGGCTAGTATTGCGCTATACCACAACTAACCGCGAGACCAAGACCCAACGCAAGCGATTGGGTTTATTCACTGTTTTCCTTCGCCCGGCACCAGCGGCACAAGTTTTCAAGACCGGTTCCTTAAACCACTCGGACACTCTTCCGGATGCCTTCGGCGCCATGCGCCACGGTTCGGCGGTGGGTTTATCGTGCAGGCCGGGGGTCCGTCAACTGGCGATCAACGATGCTGCAATGCAACACGAGCCCCATTCACCGCTCGGTTTCTCTTGCGTTGCAGCAATACTGCCCTAGATCGGCCATGGAATGCCGTTTGGCTGCACCGAAACGGCAAAGCTTGGCTTCGATCCTTCCGGCACTGTTCCGGAACGATGCGGCAGGAGAGGTTGATGGCAGAGCAGCGGAAGACCTTGACCAGCGTTGTCTGGAGCATTTCGTCCAAGATCGCCATCTTCACCCTGAAATTCATCAGCGTCCCGATTCTGGCCCGCTACCTTTCGCCGGAAGAACTTGGCATGGTGGCGAGCGGCATGATCGTCATCACCTTCCTGCTGATGTTTGCCGGCGCGGGCCTCACGGCCGGACTGATCCGCGACGCCCGTGAAGATGCCGTCAGCGACGATACCGTGTTCTGGACCAATCTTGCGGTCTCGGCCCTCCTGGCGGTCGCCGTCTTTGTCTGGGCCGATCCGCTGGCAACGCTGCTTGGTGCGCCGGAAGCCAGCTGGCTGCTGCAGGTCTTCTCGCCGCTCTTCGTGCTTTATCTGGGGCCGGATGTGGCAAGCTCTCAACTGGCCCGGCGCATGGCCTTCGATCGCGATGCCTTCGTCACCGTGGTTGCCGAAGCCTTGGGCGCGATGGCGGCGATTGCCGTCGTGCTCGGCGGCTACGGCATCTGGGCGCTGATCGTCCAGCTCTATGTCAGCGCCATCCTTCGCTTTCTCGGCCTGTTTATCGCAGCCGGCTATCTGCCCGGCCTGCATTTCTCCTCGATCGAGTTGAAACGCCATATGAGCTACGGGGCAAGGTTGGTGGGGGCAGATTTTGTCAACTTCCTGTCCTTCCAGTCGCCCATCGTCATCATCACCCGCATGCTGGGCCTGCCGCAGGCCGGCACGTTCAACCTCACCAACCGCCTGTCTGATCTTCCGAACCAGATCGTGCTGACGGGGCTGATGAGCGTGCTGTTTCCCTCCTTCAGCCGTATGAACGAGGATACTGCCCGGCAGGCCGAGGTGCTGTCGCGCACCACCCGCGCCACCACGCTGCTGCTCGCGCCGCTGCTGTTCGGCATCTGGGCGGTCTCGGAGCCGACAATGACCGTCGTCTTCGGCGAGAAATGGGCCTTTGCCGCACCGGTGCTCGGGCTTCTCGCCGTATCCAAGGGCATCATGTCCCCCTGTGGCAGTTTCATTCCCTATCTGAAGGCCACCGGCCATGCCTCCGTGCTCTGGTGGTTCGGGCTCGGACGAGCGATCACCGTGGTGGCGGCCATGACGCTGGGCGCCTGGTGGGATGGGCTGGAAGGCCTGTGCCTGGCGCTCTGCATCGCCAACGTCTTCGTGCTGCTTGCCTATCTCGCCGTCGTGCTGAAAGTGGCGCGGCTGCCGCTGGCGCAGGGCATGCGCGACACGCTTCTGCCGCTGGCCGTCGCTGGCGCCATGGCGATCGCCGTGCGGCTGGCGCAGGGGGAGGGGCTGATCATCTTCCACGGCGCCGTGCTGCAGCTTGCGGCAGGCGTTGCGCTGGGTGGCGTCGTCTATGCGCTGCTTCTCGCGCTGACGCAGAGACGGCTTGTTCTCGATCTTGTCCGCCGCTGACAGTCGCCCGGCAATCAGCGCCGCCGGCGCGCCGCAAGCACGTGTCGGGCGCGCAGGTGCAGAGACTGCCAGCTCCAGGCCAGCAACGCGCCGCAGGCCGCCCCCATGCCTTTGACGGACGCATCCAGCAGATGCGCATGGCGCGTCGGTGCCAGCAGTTGCAGCGCCTCAATGGCGCCGGCGCTGGCGACCAGCAGCACGAGAAGCACAAGCGGTCGCCGTGGATAGGCCATCACGAACAGAAAGGCCATCACGGCAAAGGCGAGCGCGCGGTCGAGATTGACCGGCAGCGGATCATGCGGACGAAGTCCGATCGGCGAAACGGTCACGAACACGATGGCGGCGAGCGAGAGCCAGGCCAGGAAACGAAAGGGACGGGGAGACATCATCACGTCACATTGCAGCCGTCTGCCGGGGAGGCAAGGCAACAAGACGTGATCACAAGGCAGAAGGGTTTCCAATCCTGTACTGATTCGACTGGGGAGGCCAAAACATCAATTCTTCATTAACCATGATCTCATCGAATTTTCCTTATCCCCTGTTTTGGATCGCATTTTAGCCACGTTACAGGCAAGACTGCCGGGCATGAGCCTGAGCATTAACCATAGATGCAAAAAGGCGCGGGGGGACACATCCGGACGAGGACCTGGATGAACCTCAAAGCGGCGTGGGACACGATTTGACTTCTTATTCTGGTAAACTTCGGCTGGGTGCGCGGTGGCTGAGCTTGACGCTCGTCTGCATCGGCATGGCATCCTGTGCGGGCAACCCGACGACGGTTGCCAAGAAGGGCAAGAGCAAGAGCAAGGAATATTTCGCCGAGAGCGAATATGGCGTGAAGGCCAGCCCGCGGGTGATCGCGGACGGCCAGCCGGTGCCGCGGGGCGGCGGCCGCTTCCTGGTGGGCGACCCCTATGAAGTGAAGGGCAAGACCTATGTGCCGAAGGAAGATCCGAACTACAACAAGTCGGGCCTTGCCTCCTGGTACGGTTCCGCGTTCCATGGGCGCATGACCGCCAACGGCGAAGTCTATGACAGCGACTACATCTCGGCCGCTCATCCGACCTTCCCGCTGCCGAGTTATGCGCGCGTGACCAATCTCGATACCGGCTCCTCGGTGATCGTACGCGTCAACGATCGCGGGCCCTTCCACCCGGGCCGCGTGATAGACGTTTCGGAAAAGACCGCCGAACTTCTCGACTTCCGCCGCACAGGGACAGCCCGCGTCAACGTACAGTATGTCGGGCGCGCCCGCATGGACGGCCGCGACATGCCCTTCCTGATGGCCTCCTATGTCCGCAAGGGCGAGCGCGTACCAGGGGTCATCAACCCGGAAGGCCAGATCGCATCGGGCGTGATGGTGGCGTCCAACCGGTCGCTCGGGGATGATCTGCAGAGCTATGGCAGCCGCACTTCGTCGCAGACGGCCTTTGCAGGCTCCACGCCACAGGGCAAGCCGGCCAAGGTGAAGCCGCTCAGCGCCTCCTTCGAGGAAGCGGTCAGGTCCTATGACGCGCCGCAGGCCAAGCCGGCCCCGGCAGCCCGTCCGGCACCTGCTGTTGCCCAGCGCCAGCCCGTCCAGCCTCAGCCGGTGGTTCGTCAGGCAGCCCTGCCGCAGCCTGTTGCTGTCCAGCGCAAGCCTGCTCCCGTCGTGCAGCCGGCCGTACCGGTGATGCGACAGGCGCAGATGGCAGCACCAGTCCAGGCAGCCCCGGCCCACCGGGCGGAGCCGTCGCGGATCGAGGCACCGAAGGTCGCTCCGGCCAAGGCGCGCCCGGCCATGGAAACGGCATCTGCCGCGCCGGCACCGAGCGCCAAGACCCCGCGCGTGATGTTCGGCAATGTGGTGCTGCGCGAGGATGGCGTTCTCGAAACCGATGGCGGCGGAGCCGCGCCGAAAGCCGCGCGGCGCTGAACGCGCGGTTGCACCGGCCGGCCATGCTTGTTAGGCATGGCCGATGCGGTTGAAGAGTGTCCTCATGCGCTGGCCTGACCTTTCAAAGTTCCTGACAGCATGCGTCGTGGCCTGTGCGGCTGCGTTCCCCACGCCCTACGCCAGGGCAGCAGACGAGACCCGCCTGCCGGGGCTCAAATCCCGGCAGATCTATCTGGTCGAAGACAAGTCCGGCACGGTGCTGCTGGCGCAGAACGAGAATCAGGCATTTCCGCCCGCCTCGCTTGCCAAGCTGATGACGATGGATCTCGTCTTCGAAGCCCTGAAGCAGGGCGAGGTGACGGCGGATACCACCTACCGGGTCTCCGAAAATGCCTGGCGCAAGGGCGGCGCGCCCTCCGGCACGACGACCATGTTTGCCGCGCTGCGCTCCGAAATCCGCCTCGAGGATCTGATCAGGGGCGTCATCATTCACAATGCCAATGATGCCTGCATCATCCTCGCCGAGGGCCTTAGCGGGTCTGAAGCCCGCTTTGCCGAGCGCATGAGCGCGCGCGCACGCGATCTCGGCCTGACCCGCAGCCTGTTCGGCAATGCCACCGGCCTGCCGTCCGAGGAAAGCCGCTCCACGGCGCGCGACCTCGTGGAACTGGCCCGCCATATCTATCACCAGTACCCGGACTATTACCGGCTCTACGCCCAGCCGGATTTCGAGTGGAACAAGATCTTCCAGCGCAACAAGAACCCGCTGTTGTCACTCGGCATGGGCATTGACGGGCTGGGCGCCGGCTATGCGGAAGGTTCCGGCTTCGCGGCGGTTGCCTCCGTCGAGCGGGACGGCACGCGCCTGTTTCTTGCGCTCGGCGGCCTGCAGAGCGACAAGGACCGCCAGGACGAAGCGCGCCGCGTGCTGGACTGGGCGCTGTCGTCGTTTACCACCCGCGTGCTGTTTCAACCGGGCGAGGCGATCGGTCAGGCTTCGGTCTATGGCGGCGACCGCCATGCAATCGATCTCGTGGCGCGCGAGGCCGTGGATGTCTATGTACCCTCACGCAATGCAGAGCGTTTGTCGGGACGTATTGTCTATCGCTGGCCGCTGCGCGCGCCGGTCGCCGAAGGCCAGCAGGTCGGCGTCCTGAAGATCTTCGAGGGCGAGCGGCCGCTGAAGGAGGTGCCGCTTTATGCGGCCGCGCCGGTGGGGCAGGGATCGCTCGTCTCGCGCGCCACCGATGCGCTCCTCGAACTTGCCCTGTTCTGGCTTTAACGCAGACCGCGCGGTTTCGCATTGTGGCGCAATCGGCTAGAACCGAGTGCAGCAGGACAGGAAAAGCGACGGAAAAGTGGTCAATACACCCGGATTGTTCGTGAGTTTCGAGGGCGGGGAAGGGGCCGGCAAGTCCACCCAGATTCGCCGCCTGGGAGAAGCGCTGAAGGCGGCCGGCCATGATGTGGTGGTCACGCGGGAGCCGGGCGGTTCGGCCGGCGCGGAAGCGGTGCGCCATGTCATTCTCTCCGGCGCGGCCGAACCCTTTGGCGTACGCATGGAAGCCATGCTGTTTGCCGCCGCGCGCGCCGATCACGTCCGCGCCCTGATCCGTCCGGCGCTCGCCGCCGGCAAGGTGGTTCTCTGCGACCGCTTCATCGATTCCTCCCGGGTCTATCAGGGCATTACCGGCGATCTCGACCCCGTCTTCATCGAACGGCTGGAGCGGGTGGCGATCGACGGCGTGAAACCGGATCTGACCCTGATCCTGGACCTGCCCGCCGCCGAGGGGCTCGCGCGCGCCGGCCGCCGCAGCGCAGCCGCAGCTGCGGGGCAGGCGGTGTCGCCCGACCGCTTCGAGAAGGAAGAGATCGCCGTGCACGAGACGCGCCGCCAGGCCTTTCTCGCCATTGCCGCCGCGGAACCCGACCGTTGCCGCGTGCTCGATGCGGCGCGCGACGAGGCCACGATTGCCGAAGAGATCCTGCAACTGGTAGAGGCCAGCCTTGCAGAACGGATGGCGGAGACAGGCACGGCATGAGCGAGGAAGGCCACGGCATTCTGGAGGGTGCGGTTGCGCCGCAGGTCAATCCGCACCTGTTCGGGCACGCCGATGCGGAAGATTTCCTGGCGCGCTTCTATCGGTCCGGCCGCAGCCACCATGCGATTCTGATCGAGGGACCGGAGGGCATCGGCAAGGCAACGCTCGCCTTCCGCTTTGCCAATCACGTGCTCTCCCATCCGGCGCCTGCCAGCGCGCCCGAACGGCTTGGCGACCCCGATCCGAACACGCCGGTCAGTCGGCAGATCGCGTCGGGTGCCTCGCACAATCTCCTGCATCTCACACGGCCGGTGGACGAAAAGACCGGCAAGGCGAAGACGGCGATCACCGTCGACGAGGTCCGAAGGGCAGGGCACTTCTTTTCCCAGACCTCGGGCACGGGCAACTGGCGCATCGTCATCATCGATCCGGCCGATGACCTCAACCGCAATGCCGCCAATGCCATCCTGAAAATCCTCGAGGAGCCGCCGAAGCGGGCGCTGTTTCTGGTGCTGAGCCATGCGCCGGGACGGCTGCTGCCGACCATCCGCTCCCGCTGCCTGCCGCTGAAACTGTCGCCGCTTTCCCGTCCGGATCTGGCCAAAGCCCTGACGTCCCTCGGTCTCGCCCCGGATGGCGGGCGCACCTCCGAAGACGTGCTCACCGAGGCGGGTGGAAGCGTTTCACAGGCGCTGAAGCTTCTGAACTACGGCGGCACGGAGATCGTTGCCGCCTTCAACGAGGTGCTGCAGTCCTCCGGCCCCGCCGCGCGGCGCGCCATGCACCGGCTGGCGGATGTGCTCTCGGCCAAGGACAATGACGTGATCTTCGGCTTCTTCCTCGATCACCTGCGCGAGCATCTGGTGGAGCGCGCGCGGGCCGCCGCATTCGCTGGCGATCTGGCCGGCGCCGACCGCGCCTCGCGCCTGTCATCCGAGATCGGCGAGCGGATCGGCATCTCGCAGGCCTACAATCTCGACCGCAAGCAGACGATCCTGTCGCTGCTGGAGGATGTGACGCGGTAGCGGGCTGGGGTATCAAACGGAAACTTGCTGTTTCGCATCCGCGAAACTTGCGTTAAGACGCGGACCAGAGAACCTGAACAAGAACGGTAATGCTGGCCGCAATGTCCACGAAGACCCCCTACTACATCACGACCGCCATCTCCTATCCGAACGGCAAGCCGCATATCGGCCATGCCTACGAGCTGATCGCGACCGACGCCATGGCGCGTTTCCAGCGGCTCGATGGCAGGGATGTGTTCTTCCTGACGGGAACGGACGAGCATGGCCAGAAGATGCAGCAGACGGCCCGCAACGAAGGCATCACGCCGGAAGCCCTTGCCGAGCGCAATTCCAATGAATTCCGCGCCATGGGCGGACTGCTCAACGCCTCCAACGACGATTTCATCCGCACCACCGAACAGCGCCACCACCTGACGGTGCAGGAGGTCTGGCGCCGCATGGCCGCCAATGGCGACATCTACAAGGACAGCTATGCCGGCTGGTATTCGGTGCGCGACGAGGCCTATTACCAGGAAGAGGAAACCGAGGTGCGCCCCGACGGCGTGCGCTACGGACCGCAGGGCACGCCTGTCGAATGGGTGGAGGAGGAAAGCTACTTCTTCCGGCTCTCGGCCTATGAGGAGAGGCTGCTTGCGCTCTATGACGCGCAGCCGGATTTCATCGGTCCGTCCGAGCGCCGCAACGAGGTGGTATCCTTCGTCAAGTCGGGCCTGAAGGATCTCTCCATCTCGCGCACCACCTTCGACTGGGGCATCAAGGTGCCGGACGATCCGAAGCACGTGATGTATGTCTGGGTCGACGCGCTGACCAACTACATCACCGCCACCGGCTATGTGGACGACCAGAACGGCCCGCGCGCCAAATACTGGCCGGCCGATGTGCATATCATCGGCAAGGACATCATCCGCTTCCACGCCGTCTACTGGCCGGCCTTCCTGATGTCGGCGGGTCTTCCGCTGCCGAAGCGCGTCTATGCCCACGGCTTCCTGCTCAACAAGGGCGAGAAGATGTCGAAGTCGCTCGGCAACGTGGTTGATCCGGTCAATCTGGTGAACCATTTCGGCCTCGACCAGGTGCGCTACTTCTTCCTGCGCGAAGTGTCCTTCGGCCAGGACGGCAGCTATTCGGAAGAGGCGATCGCCGCCCGCATCAATGCCGATCTCGCCAACGGCATCGGCAATCTGGCCTCGCGCTCGCTGTCGATGATCGCCAAGAACTGCGAGGGCAAGATCCCGCAGCCGGGCGAACTGACAGATGCGGACAAGGCCATTCTCGCCACGGCCGACGAGGCGATTGCCGTCTGCCGCGAGGAGATGGGCCGCCAGCAGATCCACAAGGCGGTGGCTGCGATCATCAACATCGTCAACGAGGCCGACCGCTATTTCGCCGCCCAGGAGCCCTGGGTGCTGCGCAAGACGGATGTGCCGCGCATGGAAACGGTGCTGTGGGTGACGGCCGAAGTGGTGCGTGAAATCGCCATCCTCTTCCAGCCGATCATGCCGCAGTCTGCTGCGAAGATCCTCGATCTGGTCGCGGTGGCGGAAGAGGATCGCGGCTTCGACAGGCTGGGCGAGGCGGGTCGTCTGCAGCCCGGCACGGAACTGCCGGCACCCTCGCCGGTGTTCCCGCGTTATGTTGCGCCGGACGCCGACAAGGCCTGAGACATCATCATGCTGATCGATACCCACTGCCATCTGGATTTTGCCGATTTCGACGCCGAGCGCGACGAACTGGTCCAGCGCGCCCATGCGGCGGGCGTGTCCCAGATGGTGACCATCTCGACGCGGGTGAAGAAGCTTCCGACCCTGCTTGCACTGACGGAACGCTATCCCACCGTGTTCTGCTCGGTCGGCACGCATCCGAACAATGCCAATGAGGAACTGGACGTCACGGCCGACGATCTGGTGCACCTCGCCGAAAGCCACGAGAAGATCGTCGCGATCGGCGAGGCGGGCCTCGATTACTTCTACGACACGCAGACGCCCGCCGACCAGCAGACCGGACTTCGCCGTCACATCGAGGCGGCGCGACGCACGCAGCTGCCGCTCGTCATCCACAGCCGCAGCGCCGACGAGGACATGGCGGCGATCCTGCGGGACGAAACGGGGAAGGGCGCCTTCCCCTTCATCCTGCACTGCTTCTCCGCCGGACAGGCGCTCGCCGATTGCGGCGTGGAACTCGGCGGCTACATCTCCTTTTCCGGCATCCTGACCTTCCCGAAGTCCGAGGAGATCCGGGAGATCGCCAAAACCGTGCCGCTCGACCGGCTGCTGGTGGAAACCGATGCGCCGTATCTTGCGCCCAAGCGCTGGCGCGGCAAGCGCAACGAGCCGTCCTACGTGGTCAACACGGCAGAAGTGCTGGCCGAGGTGAAGGGCATCTCCTACGAGGAGATGGCGCGGATCACGACGGAAAACGCATTCCGTTGCTTCTCGAAGATGACCAGGGTGTAGGTTCGGTGCAGGGGTTTCGGCAGCGCTTCACCATTCTCGGCTGCTCCTCGTCGCCCGGCGTGCCGCGGCTCGATGGCGATTGGGGCGCCTGCGACCGGACCGACCCGCGCAACCGCCGCCGCCGTGCCGCCTTTCTGGTGGAGCAGGTCGCACCGGACGGCGCCAAGACCACCGTGGTGATCGATACCGGCCCCGATTTTCGCGAACAGATGATTTCGGCCGGCGTGACGCGGCTCGACGCCGTTCTCTACACCCATGCCCATGCAGACCATCTGCACGGGATCGATGACGTCCGCGGCTACTTTCACGCCCAGCGTCAGCGCATTCCGATCTTCGCCGATGCCTTTACCATGGAGCGGATCCGCCAGGGTTTTGGCTACTGCCTGGAGACACCGCCGAGCGGCAATTATCCGCCGATCGTTCAGCCGAATCTGATCGAGGATCTCACCGCACCGATCGCCGTCAGCGGTCCGGGCGGCACGATCGCGTTCCGGGCGCATCGCCAGGTGCATGGCGACATTCACTCGCTCGGCTTCCGCATCGGCAACGTGGCCTATTGCAGCGATGTCAGCGACTTTCCGGCGGAAAGCCTGGACAGCCTGCAAAGCCTCGACGTGCTCATCATCGATGCGCTACAATACAGGCCGCATCCGAGCCATCTGTCGCTGGAACAGGCGCTCGACTGGATCGAGCGCCTGAAGCCGAAACGCGCCATCCTGACCCACATGCACATTCCGCTCGATTACCAGACGGTGATGGCAGAGACACCGGCGCATGTGGAACCGGCCTATGACGGCCTCAGCTTCGAACTTGACGCGATCTGAGGGCACCACGCCAACCAACTGATCATCTTCGCAAAGCCCATTTGTTCCATAATCTACCTTATCCTGCATTTGTGTTTCAGGGGGGCAGTTTCCATTTCGAAGTGCGACCCAGCACCTCCTCTTGCGTTGATCGGCGGCGGTGCGCGGCGATGTCAGATGGTGGGATGAAGCCGCGGTTCGCCCAGCTTGAACCAGGCCTTGGCGATCTTGCCATCGGCGACCTCGTAGAGACAAATGACCTCCACCTCACCCTTTCCCTCTGGAAAGTTGCGGGTGACGATTTCGTGGTCGATGACGAGATTGCCGAGGCTCGTGCGGCTCAGCAATCGCCCATGCAGATCCGGTTCAAGGAAGCGCGTGACATGGCGCGCCCGGATCGCATCTGCGCCCTTCGCCAGCAACTGGTCGGGGAACGCGTAATAGAGGCAGTCGTCCGCCCACCAGCGCATGAAGGCGTCGATGTCGCGTGCATTGTAGGCCTTGAGCTGTTCCTGCACCGGCCAGGCCGGATGATCGGAACTGACGGCTTCGCCCGGCAGGCTCACGTCGGAAGGCCGCTTGATGGCGCGATGAACTGGAAATAGGCCCAGACAAGCACGAGGCCAATCAGGATGGCTGCAGCGACCAGCGCCTTGCGCAGGCCCGGCGGCACCTGACGCGGCGGCTTCTGGGGCTTGGGGCGTTGGAACTTGATGACGTTGTTCATGACGGTCCTGACAGGCGCTGCACACCTGCATTCCCTATCCGATTTTACCCCTTCGTTCCAGAGAGATGACAGCGGACCGGGCGCATGGATGCGACGCGCACAGGCAGCCTCTCCGTGACTGGCCTGTCGCGCCAATTTTCCGCTTGGTACAACCGAATCTGTTGACGGGACGGCGCGAAGCAGTGATGTGTGCCCCAGATGATTCAAGGGTGCCCCGTCCGGGGCGATGGCGCAGCAAGCCCGACCGGATGGATCGTTCGTCAGCCACCTCTGGCCTGCCGGCAACTCTGCCGCGCAAGTCAGGCGCAAGGTGGCGCGCCTAATCTTGGCTCCAACCGCCGGGATGGACACGGCGCAGACAAGGGGCATGAACATGAACGAGTTGGATGGGCAGATGGAACTTCGGGACACGGCGATCGCACTCTTCCTGGAGGAAAACGATCTCGACCAGATCACCGATATTCTCGTGGCCGCGCTGGACGATGCGCTTCGGCTGATGGCCGAGGAAATCGCCCAGGACACGGTGCACTGACAGCCTGCAGCACCCCGTCAGGCGTGACGGGCAACGGTGATGGGGCACACTCTTTCGCCAGAAGCCGGGCAGTCTCGGTGAGGCGCTGTCGCTTAGAGCGAGTTTCGATCTGACTGAATCAGATATTCGCTCTAACCTTTTATTTTTGAAGCATAATCTTATCGATTCTCGTTTCGCTCCGGTCGGATTATGCTTCAGCCCGCCCTCTCCCGCATCAGGCGGATGACCACCCGCAATCCATCGCCGCGGCTTGCGTCCTCAAGCGTCAGCGTGCCACCATGCAGCCGGGCGATCTCCTCGACGATCGGCAGGCCAAGGCCGCTTCCCGGAAGCCCTGCGGAACTTGCGCGCTCGAACCTCTTCAGAACGTCGGCGCGCCTGTGCCGCGGAATGCCGGGACCGTTGTCCTCCACTTCGATGCAGACGGCTGCATCGTCTTCCGACACGCGCACGGTCACCTCCGCGCCGCGCCCGGCGTAGAGGATGGCATTGGAAATCAGGTTTTTCAGCATTTCCGCGAGCAGCAGCGGCTCGCCCCGCAGCAGCACGGCGCCCTCCCCCTCGAAGCCGAGGTCGATCCCGGCCTCCGCGGCAGACGGAATGTGATCGGCTGTCAGAGATCGGGCAAACGCGGTGAGATCGACATCGGTCAGAGCTGAACCCTCCGCCCGTGCCGCAGCATCGATGCGCGCCATCATCAGAAGCTGCGCCAGCACCCGCTCGGCATGGGCGACGGCCTCATCGGCGCGGGCGATCGCAGCGGCGAGATCGCCCGCTTCCTCGGCACGCGCGGCGAGCGCCAGCTGCGTGCGCACCACGGCCAGCGGGGTGCGCAGTTGATGGCTGGCATTGCCGGTGAAATGGCGCAACGCCTCCAGCGCCGAATTCAGCCGCACCATGAAGGAGTTGACCGTCTCGACCAGCCCTTCGACCTCGCTCGGTACGTGCTCGCCGATCGGATCGAGATCGTCCGGGCTGCGCTCGGCGATGGCGGAGCTCAGCCGGTAGAGCGGACGCAGCGACAGCGACACCGCGATCCAGACGATCAGCGCAGCACCGGACATCATCAGCGCGAGGCGCAGCGCCGAATGCAGCAGGATCGACCGCGTCAGCTGCCGGCGCGCCATGGTGGTTTCTGCAACCGTGACCGTAAAGGGCACCGAGGAAATGCCTGTGGACGCCGAGCGGGCGAGCGTCGCGACACGGATCGGCTCGCCCCGGAAGGTCGCGTCATCGAAGGCCGTCGATTGCCCCTCGCGGCGCGGCAGGGTCGGCAGCGCCTGATAGCCGGTAATGAAGATGCCGGGGGGACCATCGACGCGATAGAACACGCGATCCTGTGCTGCAGACGTCAGCATTTCCAGCGCGACATAGGGAATGTCGACCTCGAGCGAGCCATCCTCCGCCACGACAACACGTTCAGCAATAGCGAGCGCGGAGCCGGCCAGCACGCGATCGGAGACCTCGTTGGCGGTCTGCCGCGCCTCGCGCCAGGTATCGGCCAGCGCCAGAGAGCCGAGGACGGCCGTGGCCGCCAGCAGCCAGGCGAGCAGCCGGCCGCGCAGCGAGCGGGTCACGTTTCTCATGTCACGCCTCTCATGCCACCCCCGTCACGCGGTTTCGGCAGCCGTATCGAGATAATAGCCGATCCCGCGCGCCGTCTTGACCGTCAGCTGATGCGCTTGCAGCCGCCGTCTCAGCCGCGAGACATATTGCTCGATGGCATTGGGCGACAGATCGGTATCGAAACCGGCGAGCGAGCCGATGATCGCCTCCTTGGACACCACCTTGCCGGCCCGCAGGAACAGCAGTTCCAGCAATGCCAGTTCCCGCGCTGGAATATCCACCGGACGGCCCTGCGCTGAAAAGCTGCGGGATGTCAGATCGAAGGCCAGACCGCCGAACTCGACGCGGGAGGAACGCAGGCCGGCCTGCCGCCGCAACAGCACGCGAATGCGCGCCTCCAGCTCGGAAATGTCGAAGGGCTTGGTCAGATAGTCATCGGCACCGAGATCCAAGCCACGCACCCGTTCCTCCGGCGCACCACGTGCGGTGAGAATCATCACCGCCGTCTGGTTCTGGCGGGCACGTAAGGAGCGTAGCACCTGCAAACCGTCCATCTCGGGAAGGTTGAGATCGAGGATGATCAGATCGAAGCGTTCGGCCGTCGCCACAGCCTCCGCCGAAAGGCCATCGGCCACCACGTCCACCACGTAGCCGCTGCCGCGCAGAATGGCCGAAAGCCCTTCGGCAAGTGCCTGATTGTCCTCCACCAGCAGAATGCGCACGCAACCCTCCCTCTTCACCCACCAAGGATAGAGGCGCCACGCGGGCCTGTCACCGTCCCTGCGCTGCAAAACCCAAGGTTCTCATGGCAAGTCCCGCACACCTGCCCGCTTGTCTGCCTCCATCGGCTCGGGCATCATGGCCAGATGCAACGGCTTTTCCCCACACTTTTCCTGTCTTGCGTCCTGTCCGGGACGGCGGTGGCCGATGTGACGGAATTTCCGGCGATATCAGGCCGCAGCGATGCGCCTCGCCTCCTCGTCTATTCCTCGCTCGACCAGCCTATGGCGCGGCCGATGATCGAGGCCTTCCAGCGTGCCAATCCCGATATTGCCGTCCGCTACGAGGACATGCTGACCGGCCAGATCTACGAACGGATCATCGAGGAAACCGATTCTGGCCAGAAAACGGCGGATTTTGCCTTTTCCTCCGCCATGGACCTGCAGGTGAAGCTGGCGAATGACGGCTATGCCCAGCAGAGCCGGCTTGCCCTCAGCGCCTCCTGGCCGGCCTGGGCCAACTGGAGGGACACGGCCTATGCGCTGACCTTCGAGCCGGCGGTTTTCGTCTACCACAAGCCGAGCTTTATCAGCGAACCACCACCGGCCAGCCGGGCGGAATTCATCGACTATCTCCGGCGCAAGGGCGATGCCGTGCACGGCCGCATCGCCACCTATGATATCGAGCGTTCCGGTGTCGGCTTCCTTTTCATGTCACGCGACCAGGAACAGTTCGACGACATCTGGTCCGTCGTGGATGCCATGGGCGAGGCCGGCGTGCGGCTCTATTCCACCAGCCAGGCCATCCTGGAACGGGTTGCCGACGGCCGATTCGTGCTGGGCTACAATATTCTCGGCTCCTATGCGGCGGACTGGGCCTCGAATCATCCCGAAGTCGGCATCGTGCTGCCGAAGGATTACACGGTGGTGATGTCGCGGATCGGCCTCGTGCCTCAGGCCGCAGCCTCGCCGGATCTCGGTCGGCGCTTCCTTGATTTCTTCATGTCGCGCCAGGGACAGACCATTCTGACGCGCGAACTGCAGATCCCGGCGGTGAACCCCGAGGTGGCCGAAGGCAATACGGCAACCACGATGCGGGAAATGCTGGGCGGCCAGTTGAAGCCGGTGCCGGTCAGCCCAGGCCTGATGGTCTATCTCGATCAGGTGAAGCGCGCACGCCTGATTGCCCGCTGGAACGACGTGCTGCGCATTCGCTGACGTCGTGCACCAGTCTCCTTCAAGGGCGGGCAATGCCTCCCTGCGCCTCCCTGACAGGCAACGTCAGGTAAATGTCAGCATAATGTGATCGCTTGATGGTGTCCGGGTTCGTGGAGGCCAATCCGGACAAAATGCGGGGAGGAGGAGCCCGCCGGCAGCAGCCGGCGCCGTTGTGGCTGTTTTCTTCCTTCCGGCTGCAACGAACACAGCGCGTCACTTGACGCCCCCCAGGAGGAACAACCTTGAAACACGTATTTATCGCTACGCTGCTTGCCGGCTCGATCGCCCTGCCCGCCTATGCCGCCGACTACACCATCATGGCGCCGGCCGCTCCCGGCGGTGGATGGGACCAGACGGCCCGTTCGCTGCAGACGACAATGCAGCAGGAAGGCATTTCCAAGAATGTGCAGGTCATCAACGTGCCCGGCGCCGGCGGCACGATCGGCCTTGCCCAGTTCGCCAGCCAGCAGAAGGGCAATGCGCACGCCCTGATCGTCGGCGGTTACGTCATGGTTGGCGCCATCCTGACCAACAAGGCCCCGGTGACGCTGAAGGACGTCACCCCGATCGCACGCCTGACCGGCGAAAACGAGGCGATCGTGGTTCCGGCATCCTCGCCGCTGAAGTCGGTCAAGGATCTCGTCGAGGCACTGAAGAAGAACCCGGGCTCGGTTTCCTGGGGCGGCGGTTCCGCCGGCGGCGTCGATCACATCACTGCCGGCCTGATTGCCAAGGCAGCCGGCGTTGACCCGACCAAGATCAACTACATCGCGTTTTCGGGCGGTGGCGAGGCGCTGGCCGCCATTCTCGGCGCCCAGGTCACCGTCGGCATTTCCGGCTATGGCGAGTTTGAAGGCCAGGTGAAGGCCGGTACGCTGCGTCTGCTCGCCACTTCCGGCGAACAGCGCATTCCCGGGACCGATGCCCCCACGCTGAAGGAAGCCGGCCTGGATGTGGCCGTTCAGAACTGGCGCATGGTTGCCGCCGCGCCGGGCCTCACGCCTGAGCAGAAGGCCGCCGTGACGGCTGACGTGAAGAAGCTTGCCACCTCCAAGACCTGGCAGGAAACGCTGAAGACCAAGGGCTGGCAGGACACCTATCTGGATGGCGACGCCTTCACCACGCAGCTTTCCAAGGAAATCGCCGCAACCGAAGCCATCCTGAAGGACATCGGACTGGTCAAATGAGCCAAGAGCCTCTCAACACACAGGCAAAGGAGCGCCGCCCGGAATGGGCGGCGTTTGGAATTGCGGCCATCCTGGTGGCGATCGCGGCGGTCATCCTTGTGGATGCCTCGCGGCTGCGCGAAGTCAGCGGCTATTCGCCGGTCGGACCCGGCACGGTGCCGATGGCCATCGGCGTGATCCTGCTGCTGCTGGCAGGATGGACGGTGATTGCCGCCATCCGCGGTGATTTTCCGGAGCGTGAGCGGCAGGAACTGCCGCCGGTGATCTGGATCGTCGGCGGGCTTGCCGCGCAGATGTTGCTGCTGAACATTGCCGGCTTCTCGATTGCCACCGGCGTGCTGTTTGCCGCGACCGCCGCGGGCTTCGGCAAGCGCAGGCTGTGGGTCTCGCTGCCCGTCGGCATCGTGCTCTGTCTCGTCGTCTGGCTCATCTTCGCCGGTCTTCTCCAGCTCTCGCTTCCGGCCGGTCCGATCGAGCGCCTCTTCCAGTGAAAGTCACGCCATGAGCACCTTTGAATTCCTGCTGCAGGGCCTGCTGGTGGCGGCCCAGCCGATGAACCTCCTCTATGCGCTGATCGGCGTGACGCTCGGAACCGCCGTCGGCGTGCTGCCTGGCATCGGGCCTGCGCTGACGGTGGCGCTGCTTTTGCCGGTCACTTACCGGCTCGATCCGGCAGGTTCGCTGATCATGTTCGCCGGTATTTACTATGGCGGCATGTATGGCGGCTCGACCACCTCGATCCTGCTCAATACGCCCGGTGAAAGCTCTTCCATCGTCACGGCGCTGGAGGGCAACAAGATGGCACGGGCCGGCCGCGGTGGACCGGCGCTTGCCACCGCCGCCATCGGCTCCTTCGTGGCCGGCCTGATCGCCACCTTCGGTCTTGCCTTCATCGCTCCCGTCATCGTCAAGCTGGCGCTGGTCTTCGGCCCCCGCGAATATTTCGCGCTGATGGTGCTCGCCTTCGTCACCGTCTCCTCCGCCTTCGGCGATTCGACCCTGCGCGGTCTCACCTCGCTTTTCATCGGACTTGCCCTGTCGATCATCGGCATCGACCAGCTCACCGGCCAGACGCGTCTTGCCTTCGGCGTACCGGACCTGCTTGACGGCGTGGAAGTCACCACGCTCGCCGTTGCCATGTTCGCGATCGGCGAGACGCTGTTCATCGCAGCCCAGGGCAATACCGGGCCGGACAAGGTGGAAGCCGTCAAGGGGTCGGTCTGGATGAACGCGGCAGACTGGGCGCGCTCCTGGAAGCCCTGGCTGCGCGGTACCCTGATCGGATTTCCGATCGGGGCCATGCCGGCCGGCGGCGCCGAAATCGGCACCTTCCTCTCCTACGCCACGGAGAAGCGGCTGACCAAGCATCCGGAGGAGTTCGGCAACGGCGCCATCGAAGGTGTCGCCGGGCCGGAAGCGGCCAACAATGCCTCGGCCGCCGGAACGCTGGTGCCGCTTCTGACGCTCGGCCTTCCGACGACCGCGACGGCCGCGATCATGCTGGCCGGCTTCCAGCAATATGGCCTGCAGCCGGGCCCGTTGCTGTTTGCCACCAATCCGCAGCTCGTCTGGGGTCTGATCGCCTCGCTGCTGATTGCAAACTTCATGCTGCTGGTGCTGAACCTGCCGCTTGTCGGCCTCTGGGTGCGCCTGCTGACGATCCCGAAGCCGTGGCTCTATGCCGGCATCCTGCTGTTTGCCACGCTCGGCACGATCGGCGCCAACCCCTCGGTGTTCGAACTCGGCATGCTGCTCGCCTTCGGCATGCTCGGCTATGCGATGCGCGTCTTCGGCTATCCGATCGCGCCTGTCGTGGTGGGTCTGATCCTCGGTCCGCTCGCCGAACAGCAGCTGCGCCGGGCGCTCGCCATCAGCCAGGGGGACTTTACCGTGCTGTTCACCTCGCCGATCGCCGCCGTGCTTCTGACGATCGCAGCGCTTGCCTTCATCGTGCCGCTGATCCTGCGTGCCCGTGGCAAGGGCGAGGTTCTCTCGCAGATGGCAGCCGAGGAAGACTGAACCTGCCGCAAACTTTCCCGTCGGCCGGCCCGGCCGGCGGGAACAAGACGCCATCTTCTTCGTTCACAGGCACGCATTCTGGTGGACGATCCATGGCCGCATTTTTCCGACATTGCTCCTTCCGCAGCCCGCAGCGCATCACACACGCGACGGGAGGATGCGCATGAGCGGAAGGAAGAAACGTCTCACCTGGGGCATGATGCTGTTCGGCTTCGCGCTGGCGGGCTATCTTCTCTATGTCGGCCTCAGCAAGTTCACCTGGGACGATATCGTCCGCTCCGTGCGGGCCATACCTGGCTGGAACATGGCGCTCGCCCTTTTCTACTGCGCCCTCTCCTATCTCTGCCTGACCGGCTTCGACTGGACCGGCGTGCGCTCTGTGAAGAGCGACCTCGCCTATCCCCGCATCGCGCTCGCCTCCTTCGTCAGCCTCGGACTTGGCCAGACGATCGGTCTTGCCGGCCTCAGCAGCGGTGCCATCCGCTATCGCTACTATGCCCATTGGGGCCTCTCGACGGAGGATGTCGCGAAGATCGTGCTGCTGTCGGGCGTCACCGTCGGCCTTGGCCTGATGGTGCTCGGCGGGCTGGTAATGGTGCTGAACCCGTCTGACACCGCCGGCATCCTGCGCCTCGGTCCGAACGTGGTGCGGATGCTCGGCGTTCTCTGCCTCGCGCTTGCGGTGGCCTATGTGGCGCTTGCCGCGTTTCTGCGCACGCCGCTGCGCATCCGCGGCTGGTCCTTCCAGTTGCCAAGAGCCCGGCTTGCTGTCGCCCAGATCGTCCTCGGCACGCTGAACTTCGCCTTCGTCTCCGCCTGCCTGATGGAACTGATGCAGGCGACGGAGAATGTCAGCTTTCTCAAGGCCGCCACCGCCTTCGTGCTCGGCAATATCGCGATCCTCATCACCCATGCGCCGGGCGGGCTCGGTGTACTGGAGGTAACGGTGCGGCATGTGATGGGCGAACAGGCCTCGATCGGCGCGCTTGTCGCCTTCCGGGTGATCTACTTCTTCATTCCGCTCTTCATCGCCCTGCCTGTCGCGCTGATCAGCGAAGCAGCCTTCCGGATCGCCCGCCGTCGTCAGGATCCCAGCAGCGGGCCGCCCGAGGGCACTGCCCGCGTTACACCGGCCGTCGAGCTGCCTTCGGTGTGAAGGCCGCCTCCGCCTCCACCACCCGAAGATAGGCTTCCCAGCCGAAAACGCTGCGGCCGCCATAAGCGGATGAGCGGCTAAACTCGCCGGCAACGATTTCCTTGAGATCCGGGCCGGTCACATACTGCTCCATCAGGCGCGCCTGCGCATCCAGCCGCCGCAGCGCCTCCAGTTCCTCGTCAAGCCCCAGCCTGCCCTTGCGCACTGCCGACTTCATGACCCGGATCGTTTCGTCATAGACCTTGATCGGGACCGGAAAGGGGTGGCGGTCCTTGCCGCCATGCGCCAGCGAAAATCTTGCGGGATCGGAAAAGCGGCAGGGCGCGCCATGCACCACCTCCGCCACCAGTGCCAGCGCCTCCACGGTGCGCGCGCCGACGCCAGGCGTCAGCAGCAGGTCCTCGAAATCCTGTGGCCCCCGGTCGGCGGCGGCAGCGAGCGCCCCGTGCAGCCGGCGCATGTTCACGTCCTTTTCCCTGACATCATGATGGTCCGGCATCACCAGATGCGGCAAGATCGGTTGGGCAACCGGTTCCGCCGTCTGCCGATTGACGGCCGAAAGTTCGCGGATAATCCGGTCGGGACAGAGACCGGCCAGCAGGTCGAGCTGGCCGCTGCGTGATCGCTCCGCGCGGCGATCGGCAAGGTTGACGATCTCGCCCTGCCCCCTGCCCTCGATCGCTGCATGCGGCGAATCGAGAAAGCCCGACATGCCCTCCGACATCCAGTGATAGCGCCGGGCCTGCCGCCTCTCGTCGCTCATGCCCTGCTGCACCACCACCCACTTGCCATCATCGGCGACGATGAAGCCGTGCAGATAAAGGCTGAACCCATCCTGCACCGCCGCGCTGTCGACCTTTGCCACCAGCCTGCTGGTGCGGGCCATCGCGGCGCCATCGAAGCCGATGCGATGACCGATCGCCATCAGTTCATCGGGCGTGCGGCGCGAATGCTGGCCGCGACCGCCGCAGACATACAGGCCGAGTTCGCCGGCCATGGGGGCAAGCCCGCGCTTCAGCGCGCCGATCACGCTGGTGGTTATGCCGGACGAATGCCAGTCCATGCCCATCACAGCCCCGAAGGACTGGAACCAGAAGGGACTTGCCATGCGCCGCAGAAATTCGTCACGGCCATAGTGCTGAACGATCGCTTCCGTGATCAGCGCGCCGAGCCTGGTCATCCGCTGGCCGAGCCAGGCAGGAACCCGGCCACCATGCAAGGGAAGATCGGCGCTACCAGCTCTCTTTGCCATGTTCTTCTTTCGTTCGTTTCATCCGTCATACATCAGACGGCAGCCCTTGTGTAGAAATCCCGAAACCTTTTTGATGGCGGGCGGTCTGAAAGAGGCGGGCCTACGGTCCGCCGCAACGCGACCGGAGAAGACGGGAATCATAGCCGCCATGCCCTGCACCGAAGGCGCACCCCTGGCCCACGGTGAGACCAAGTCCTACTCGTCATGCCGCCGTCAGCCCCAATCGCGTCTTGCGCGTCTTTTGAGGCAAAATGCCTTCATTTCCGCTGCGCTTTGTTCTAGAGACAAACCTTCAAGGCTGCCGGTGGCAGCGCCAGCTATCCTTTCGCAAGGTAATGTCGATCGATGCTTGATTCCCTCAGATCCGCTTCCCGCTCGTGGGTGGCGAAGTTGCTGTTCCTCATCCTCGTGGTTTCCTTTGGCATCTGGGGAGCCTCCGCATCGATTGTCAGCCCCGGCAGCAACGCCGTCATGACCGTGGGCGACCAGCGCATCCGGCCGGAAGAATTCCGCCTTGCCTATCAGCGCCAGCTGAGCGCGCTGAGCCGCCAGTTCGGCACGCAGCTGACCCGAGAACAGGCCCGCGCCTTCGGTGTCGAACAGCAGGCTTTCGCACAGCTTGCCGCCGGTGCTGCCCTCGATCAGCTCTCGCAGGACATGCGCCTCGGCCTCTCACAGGATCGTCTGGCCGGCCTGATCGCCGAAGATCCGGCCTTCCGTGGCAATGACGGCCGTTTCGACCGCCAGCTGTTCAGCAGCCGCCTGCGCAATGCCGGCATCCGCGAGGACGACTACATCAGCGAACGCAGCAAGGTTGCCGTGCGCAGCCAGATCGTCGACGCCATCTCCGATGGCTTCCAGCCGCCGAAGGTGCTGGTCGAGGCGCTGAAGCAGTATCGTGACGAAGAACGCGACGTGAACTATCTGCTGCTCTCCTTTGCCAATATCGACCCCGTCAAGGCGCCGGACGAGGCCGTTCTGAGCGCCTGGTTCGGCAATGCCAAGAGCCGCTACCGCGCGCCGGAACTGCGCCGCTTCGCCTATGTGACGCTGCAGCCGGGCGATGTCGCCGATCCGACCAGCGTCACCGACGAGCAGGTGAAGACCGAATACGATCGCCGCAAGGACAGCTATCGCACGCCGGAAACCCGCACCATCGAACAGCTGCCCTTCCCGAGCAAGGAAATGGCCGATGCCGCGCTGGCACAGATGAAGGAACGCAGCCTGACCTTCGACCAGCTGGTGGCCGATCAGGGCAAGACCGCAGCCGATGTAATGCTCGGCGATTTCACGAAGGACCAGCTGCCGGACCAGAAGATTGCCGATGCGGCCTTCGCGCTTGGCCCGCAGGGTGGCGTGACGCCGGTGGTACAGGGCACGTTCGGCCCGGTCGTTCTGCGCGTCACCAATGTCCGCCCGGAAACCACCAAGTCCTTCGACACGGTCAAGGACGAGATCCGCCGCAACCTGGCCCTCTCGGCCGCGGCCCAGGCGGTCCAGTCGGTGCATGATCGCTTCGAGGACCTGCGTGGCTCCGGCTCCTCGCTGGAGGAAGCCGCCAAGCAGCTGCAGCTGAAGGCCGTCGAGGTGACCGTGGACCGCAGCGGCAATGATGGCAGCGGCAAGCCGGTGGCAACGCTTCCGAAATCGGAGGGTCTGCTGACGGAGGTCTTCCGCACCGATGTCGGCGCAGAAGCGCTGCCGGCCAATCTGGGCCGCGATGGATATGTGTGGTTCGATGTGCGTGAAGTCATTGCCGAACGCGACCGCAGCCTGTCGGAAGTGCATGACAAGGCAGTGGCCGACTGGACGACGGAACAGCAGCGCGCCGCCCTCAAGACCCGCGCCGACGAGCTGAAGGCCCGTCTTGACAAGGGTGAGGACATGGCTGCCATCGCCACCGAACTCGGCCTTGCCGTCGAGAGCAAGACCAATCTGAAGCGCCAGAGCACGGACCCGATCTTCGGCGGCGAAGCGGTTCAGGCTGCTTTCAGCGGACCGGTCGGCACCAATGCGACCGCTCAGGCTGCCGATGGCGAAAGCCGTCTTCTCGTGCATGTCACGGCCGTCAACCATCCGCCGGCCGATGCGCTGAGCGGCGAGGAACAGCAGCTGCAGCAGATTGCACGTGCGGCTGGTGACGACATTCTCGACCAGATGGTCAACCAGCTGCAGACGCGCTACGGCGTGTCGATCAATCAGGCGCTGGCCGACCAGGCCATGGTTCGCTAGCAGGACGAAGGGGGAGCCGGCATGGGAGAACTGAAACCCTTCATCGCCAAGGTGGCCAATGGCGAGGCGCTCTCCCGCGAGGACGCACGCGCCGCCTTCGATATCCTGATGTCGGGCGAGGCGACGCCCTCGCAGATCGGCGGCTTTCTGATGGCGCTGCGGGTGCGCGGCGAAACGGTGGAGGAGATCGCTGGTGCGGTCTCCACCATGCGGTCCAAGATGCTGCCGGTGGCAGCGCCGTCTGATGTCATCGATATCGTCGGCACGGGTGGCGACGGGCTCGGAACCTACAACATTTCGACGCTCGCAGCGATCATCGTCGCCGGCGCCGGTGTCCGGGTCGCCAAGCATGGCAATCGGGCATTGAGTTCGAAATCCGGCACGGCGGATGCCCTGACGGCCCTTGGCGTGAAGCTCGACATCCCGCCAGCCCTGATCAGCCGGTGCATCGAGGAAGCGGGTATCGGCTTCATGTTCGCGCAGGTGCATCACGCGGCCATGCGCCATGTCGGCCCGAGCCGCGTGGAGCTTGGCACGCGCACCATCTTCAACCTTCTCGGCCCCCTCTCCAACCCGGCCGGGGCCCGGCGCCAGTTGCTCGGCGTCTTCTCGCCGCGCTGGTTGCAGCCGATTGCGGAAGTGATGCGCGATCTCGGCTCCGAAAGCCTCTGGGTGGTGCACGGCCAGGGCATGGACGAGATCGCCACCACCGGCGTGACGCATGTCACCGCACTGGAAAATGGCGAGATCCGGAGTTTCGATCTGACGCCCGAAGATTTTGGCGTCGCGCGCGCCACGATCGAGGAACTGAAGGGCGGCGACGGCGAGGTGAATGCGCGTGCATTGCGCGCTGTGCTCGGTGGTGCCCGCAATGCCTATCGTGATATCGCTCTTTGCAATGCTGCTGCGTCCCTCGTGGTTGCCGGCAGGGCCGCCGACGTGCTGGAGGGCATGATCCTTGCCACCCAGTCGCTGGACAGCGGCAATGCGGCGGCCGTTCTCGACCGCCTCGTCGCTGTCTCCAACGAGACCATCTGAGGTTCCCCGAGGTTTTCATGAGCGACATTCTGAAGAAGATCGAAGCCTACAAGCTGCAGGAAATCGCGGCCGCCAAGGCGCGTGTCTCCGAGGCAGACCTGAAGGCCATGGCTGCCGACCAGCCAGGCCCACGCGGTTTTTACCAGGCGCTGCGGGAAAGGCAGCAGGCAGGCACCTTCGGCCTGATTGCCGAAATCAAGAAGGCGAGCCCGTCCAAGGGTCTGATCCGGCCGGATTTCGATCCGCCGGCACTCGCAAGGGCCTATGAAGAGGGCGGCGCTGCCTGCCTCTCCGTGCTGACCGATGCGCCGAGCTTTCAGGGTGCGCCCGAATTCCTGACCGCCGCACGCGCGGCGTGTTCACTGCCGGCGCTGCGCAAGGATTTCATGTTCGATCCCTATCAGGTGCTGGAAGCCCGCGCCTGGGGGGCCGACTGCATTCTCCTGATCATGGCCTCGCTCCGCGACGACGACGCCAAGCGGCTGGAGGACGAAGCCTTCGCGCTCGGCATGGATGTACTCATCGAAGTGCATGATGAAGAGGAGATGGAGCGGGCCCTGAAGCTTGCCTCACCGCTCGTCGGCATCAACAACCGCAATCTGCGCACCTTCGAGGTCAGCCTCGAGGTCAGCGAACGGCTGGCAGGACTGGTTCCCGCGGACCGGTTGCTGGTCGGCGAAAGCGGCGTCTTCACCCATGCCGATTGCCTGCGTCTCCAGAAGAGCGGCATCTCGACCTTCCTCGTCGGCGAAAGCCTGATGCGCAAGGACGACGTGACAGCGGCAACGCGCACGCTGCTGACCGGCGAGGCCGCAAGCCAGGCGGCCGAGTGATGGTGGACGACGCCCGCCTGAGCCATATCAACGCTGCCGGTGAAGCGCATATGGTCGATGTCGGCGACAAGGCCACGACAGTGCGGATCGCGACCGCCGAGGGCCATGTCCGCATGCAGCCCGAAACGCTGGCGCTGATCCGCGCCGGCAATGCGAAAAAGGGCGACGTGATCGGCACGGCGCGGCTTGCCGGCATCATGGCGGCGAAGCAGACCGCCGCACTCATCCCGCTCTGCCATCCTCTGATGCTGAGCAAGGTCTCCGTCGAGATCACCGAAGACGAGGCCCTGCCGGGCCTGCGTGTCGAGGCAACCGTCAAGCTGAGTGGCCAGACGGGTGTCGAGATGGAGGCGCTGACCGCGGTCTCCATTGCCTGCCTGACGATCTATGACATGGCCAAGGCCGCGGACAAGGGCATGCAGATCGGCGGCATCCAGCTTCTCGCCAAGAGCGGTGGCAAATCCGGCGACTGGCAACGCAGCAAGGAATGACACCATGGCAGGCCCGCTCCTTCCCGTTTCCGACGCCCTCCAGCGCCTTTTGTCGCGCGCCAGGCCGGGGGCGGAGGTGGAACGGATCGGCCTCAGGCAGGCAGCCGGCCGCGTGCTGGCGGAAGATCTTGCCGCACGCCTGACACAGCCCCCCTTTCACGCCTCCGCGATGGACGGCTATGCACTGCGCGCCGCCGACGCTGCCGAGATCGCCGCCGAACTGACCGTGATCGGGCAGTCAGCAGCTGGCCACGCCTTTGGCAGCACGCTCGGCCCCGGCGAAGCCGTGCGCATCTTTACCGGTGCGCCGGTGCCTGAGGGCGCAGACGCGGTGCTGATCCAGGAGGATGCCGAGCGGCTGGACGACAACCGCATCCGCACGACTTTCGCCGTGACGGCGGGACGACATATCCGTCCGCGTGGTCAGGATTTTGCCGAGGGCGAGGTGGTGCTGAAGGCCGGCACCAGGCTCGACCATGCCCATGTGACCGTTGCGGCGGCGATGAACCATGCGACAGTCTCCGTCTACCGACGTCCGCGTGTGGCGCTGATTGCCACCGGCGACGAACTGGTCGCTCCCGGCGGCGCCCCCGGACCTGATCAGATCATTGCCTCAAATACCTTCGGCGTGGCGGCCCTGATCGAGGCAGCTGGCGGCGAGGTTCTGGATCTCGGCATCGTCGGCGACGACCGCACCCTCATCGAGGCGCAGATCGGCATGGCTGTCGAGGCCGGCGTCGATGTGCTGGTGACGCTCGGCGGCGCCTCCGTCGGCGACCACGACCTGGTGCAGGCAAGTCTCAAGGCCAAAGGGATGGCGCTGGATTTCTGGCGCATCGCCATGCGCCCCGGCAAGCCGCTGATGGTCGGTGCACTCGGAGACATGCAGGTTCTCGGCCTGCCCGGCAATCCGGTGGCAAGCCTCGTCTGCTGCCTGCTGTTCCTGGAGCCGCTGATCGCCCGGCTGGCGCACCAGCCGCGTCCCGACCGTAGCGGGACGGCCGTGACTGCAACGACGCTTTCCGCCAACGACCAGCGGCAGGACTATCTGCGCGCCACGCTTTCGCGCGACACGGAGGGCCATCTGGTCGCGACCGCCTACGGCAAGCAGGATTCCTCGATGATGAAGATCTTTGCCCATTCCGACGCGCTGATCGTGCGGCCGCCGCACGCGCCGGAATTGCCGGCGGGCAGCCCCTGCCCCATCATCCTGCTGCGGCCGTTCCCCGGGTGATCTGCAGCGCGGGCGTATCCGTAAGCGGCTGACAAATACTCGAAATTCCGGAGCTGCCGCGTGTCCGACCGATCCCCCGTCCTTCTCTGGTTCCGCAAGGATCTGCGTCTCGATGACAATGCTGCGCTGATGGCAGCAGTCCAGAACGGCGGGCCGGTGGTCTGCGTCTATGTGCGCGAACCGCAATCGGAAAAGGTCGGGCCCCTGGGCGCCGCACAGGAATGGTGGCTGCATCATTCGCTGACAGCCCTCGACGCGGCACTGTCCGAAAAAGGCAACCGGCTGATCCTGCGCAGTGGCACGGCGGTCGAGGCGCTGGCGATACTGGCGCGCGAGACCGGCGCAAGATCCCTTTTCGTCAATCGCCTCTACGAGCGCGACGAGATCGACCCCGCCATCCTCGAACAGCTTCACAGGACCGGGCTGGAGATCCGTCGCTTCAAGGGCCAGCTCCTGCATGATCCGAAGACGATGCGCACCGGCACGGGCGGACCCTACCGGGTCTACACACCCTTCTGGAGGGCGCTGGAAAAGGAAGGCGAGCCACGTGAGCCGGTGGATGCGCCCGCCTCCATTCCCGCGCCTGCGCATGTTCCCGCCTCCGAATCGCTTGCCGATTGGGATCTCCTGCCGCAACGCCCGAACTGGGCGGTAGAATTCGAAAACCTCTGGCAACCGGGAGAAGCGGGTGCCCATCAGCGCCTCAAGCGGTTCATCGACAAGCCAATCGAACGCTACAAGCGCGACCGCGACTTTCCGGGGCTTGAGGATGCAACCTCGATGCTCTCCCCGCACCTCGCCTTCGGCGAAATCTCGCCGGCCCGCATCTGGCACGCAACGCGGGGCCTGACCGCCACGGAAGACATGATCCATTTTCGCAAGGAACTGGTCTGGCGCGAATTTTCCTACCACCTGCTGGTGGAGTTTCCCCGGCTTGCCAGCGCCAACTGGAACGATCGGTTCGATACTTTCCCCTGGGCGTTTGACAAGGCGCAGTTCGCCGCCTGGACGACGGGGCAGACGGGCTATCCGATCGTCGATGCCGGCATGCGACAGCTGTGGCGGCACGGCTACATGCACAACCGGGTGCGGATGATTACGGCCTCCTTCCTGATCAAGGACCTGATGATCAACTGGCGAAAGGGCGAGGCCTGGTTCCGCGACACGCTGCTGGATGCCGATGCCGCCTCGAACGCCGCCAACTGGCAATGGGTGGCCGGGTCCGGCGCGGATGCCGCCCCCTTCTTTCGCATCTTCAACCCGATCCTGCAGGGCGAGAAATTTGATCCCGCGGGTGATTACATCCGTCGGTTCGTGCCGGAGATCGCAGGACTGCCGAACCGCTATCTCCACAAGCCCTTCGAGGCGCCGCTTGCCGTGCTGAAAGAGGCTGGCGTGACGCTCGGCACCACCTATCCGAAACCCGTCGTCGACCACGGCCTTGCCCGCGACCGGGCGCTGTCGGCCTATGCGCATGTCACCGGCAGGAGCGCCGATCCGGACCCGCGGGATTGAGGGGTTGCGACTCCCGCGACCGACCAAACAATCCCCCTTCAACAAAAAGCCCCCTGCCCGGCTTCGCGGACAAGGGGCGATGATGTTTTACAGGATCTGGCCTCAAACCAGGCGGCTCTGCTCCAATGCCGCTTCGATGAAGCTTGCAAACAGCGGATGCGGATCGAGCGGACGGCTCTTCAGTTCCGGATGGTACTGAACGCCGATGAACCACGGGTGATCGGCATATTCGATGGTTTCCGGCAGCAGCCCGTCCGGCGACATGCCGGAGAAAACGAGGCCACAGCTCTCCAGCCGGTCCTTGTAGTCCACGTTGACTTCGTAGCGGTGACGATGGCGCTCGGAAATGTCAGTCGAACCGTAGATCTCGGCAATCTTCGTCTCGCGCTTCAGCGCCGCCTTGTAGGCGCCGAGACGCATGGTACCGCCGAGATCACCGGACGCGGAGCGCTTCTGCAGCTCGTTGCCCTTCACCCATTCGGTCATCAGGCCGACCACCGGCTCCTTGGAGGGTCCGAATTCGGTGGAGGACGCAGATTCGATGCCGGCGAGGTTGCGGGCAGCTTCCAGCACCGCCATCTGCATGCCGAAGCAGATGCCGAAATAGGGCACCTTGCGTTCACGGGCAAAGCGGGCGGCATTGATCTTGCCTTGTGCGCCGCGCTCGCCGAAGCCGCCGGGCACCAGAATGCCATTGACCTTTTCCAGATAAGGCGCCGGATCTTCCTTCTCGAAGATTTCCGACTCGATCCATTCGAGCTTCACCTTCACGTGGTTCGCGATCCCGCCATGATGCAGCGCCTCGATCAGCGACTTGTAGGCATCCTTGAGGCCGGTGTACTTGCCGACGACGGCGATCGTAACCTCGCCCTCCGGCGTACGGATGCGGTTACAGACCTCTTCCCAGGCTTCCAGACGCGGCTTCGGAGCCGGCTCGATGCCGAAGGCGGCCAGCACTTCGTTGTCGAGGCCTTCCTTATGATAGGCCATCGGCACGTCATAGATGTTGGCGACATCCAGCGCCTGGATGACGGCGGACGGACGCACGTTGCAGAACAGCGAAAGCTTGCGGCGTTCGGCCTCCGGGATCTCGCGGTCGGCACGCACCAAAAGGATATCCGGCGCAATGCCGAGTGCCTGCAACTCCTTCACCGAATGCTGGGTCGGCTTGGTCTTCAGCTCGCCGGCCGCCGGAATATAGGGCATCAGCGTCAGATGCAGGTAGACGGCCGATCCGCGCGGCAGCTCGTTACCGAGCTGGCGGATGGCTTCCACGAAGGGCATCGCCTCGATATCGCCGACCGTTCCGCCGATCTCGCAGATGACGAAGTCATACTCGTCATTGCCTTCGACGACGAAGTCCTTGATCTCGTTGGTGACATGCGGGATGACCTGCACGGTCGCGCCGAGGTAGTCACCGCGACGTTCCTTGTCGATGATGTTCTTGTAGATCCGGCCGGTCGTGATGTTGTCGGTCTTGGTGGCCGAACGCCCCGTGAAGCGCTCGTAATGGCCGAGATCGAGGTCGGTTTCCGCCCCGTCATCGGTCACGAAGACCTCGCCATGCTGCGTCGGGCTCATCGTGCCCGGATCGACGTTGAGATAAGGGTCGAGCTTGCGAAGTCGAACCCGGTAACCACGGGCCTGTAGCAAGGCTCCGAGGGCTGCGGCCGCAATTCCTTTTCCGAGGGAAGAAACCACGCCGCCTGTGATGAATACATATCGCGCCATGGGAGTCACCGGATACCTTTAAACGAACGATTCCACCAGCAGAATTCTAACGCCCCTGCGTTAAAGCTGTTGAAATCTGGACAAAAGAAAACCGGCAGGCTTTCGGCCTGCCGGATGTTTTATGCGTCACGCGGCCTTATTGGCCCGTCGGAACCGCCTTCGGATCGGCCGGAGCCGGAGCTGCCGGTGCGGCAGCGCCGTTACCGGCAGCCGGTGCAGCGGCGCCATTCGCCGGAGCCTGGCCTGCCGGTGCTGCGCCGCCGAGCGAATCGAGAATACCGTTGCCGCTACCCTGCTGCGAGGCGGGAATGCGGTTCAGGATATCCGTCGGGCGCGAATCGTAACGGGCGAGAATGCCGAGTGCCAGCGAGGTGATGAAGAACAGCGTGGCGAGGATCGCCGTGGTGCGCGTCAGCGCATTGGCCGTGCCGCGCGCCGACATGAAGCCGGAACCGCCGCCGATGCCGAGGCCGCCGCCTTCGGAACGCTGAATCAGCACGACGCCGACGAGCGCCAGCACGATCATGAGATGGATAACGATCAATACGGTCTGCATATCAGTCCAGTCCTGCGCGCCGGCTGGCGGCAATCAAAAACAGTCTGGCCGGCTCTTTAGCCGAGCCGGGCCAGCATTCCAAGGGGCAAGTGCGCCGGAACGGCGTTTTGCGGCAAATTAACCGACAAGGTCCTCATAGGCCTTGTAGATGGCGAGGAAGTCGGCCGCTTTCAAGCTTGCGCCGCCCACCAGTGCGCCGTCCACATTGGCAACCCCCATCAATTCCTTCGCATTGGAAGGCTTTACGGAGCCGCCATAGAGAATGCGGATCGCCTTGCCGGCCACCCCGAAGCGGGCCACCAGTTCGGCGCGCATGAAGGCATGCGCCTTTTCCACGTCCTCGACCGTCGGCGTCAGGCCGGTGCCGATTGCCCAGACGGGCTCGTAGGCGATCACGGTGTTTTCCGAATTGGCGCCGTCCGGAACCGAGGCGGCCAGCTGGCGCTTGAGGATTTCCAGCGTCTGGCCGGCCTTGCGCTCATCGGCCGTCTCGCCGATGCAGATGATGGCGGTCACATCGGCGGCAAAGGCTGCTTCCGCCTTGGCGCGCACCAGATGGTCTGTTTCGGCATGGTCGCTGCGGCGCTCGGAGTGGCCGACGATCACGAAGGTGCCGTAGCAATCGGCGATCATCTCGGCCGAAATATCACCGGTATGGGCGCCCGATGCGTTCTGGTGGCAATCCTGGGCGCCGATCATCAGCGGGCTGTCCGTGCACAGCGCTGTCGAGACGTAGAGAAGCGTGGCCGGCGGGCAGATGAGCGCATCGACCTTCTCCGAAAGGGGACCCTGCACGCCTTCGGCAATCGCCTTGATCTGGTCCAGCGAGGACCGCGTGCCATTCATCTTCCAGTTTCCAGCCACCAGCGGGCGAACATCCGGCGTCATCGCGGTTTGTCTTCCTTCATCCCGAGCCGTTCCAGAAACAGGAACGGCATCCTCACATTTTCAACAGACGGGGTTTTAGACGGTTATCGCGTGAATTGGTATGGAAAATCGCAGGCTTGGTTCAGAAGTCTGGTTAAAATTCCAGTCAATCAGCGCGCCGCCTGCGTCAGCATGAAGTTGAGGATCTCGCGCCAGTCGCTCATGCGAACCGGTGTGCCATGGCCGCCCGTACGAAACAGGCGGAAACGCGTCGGATATGCCTTGCTGATCATCTTCTGATAGACGGCGATCTGCTCTTCTGCCTTGTAAACCTTGTCCGCACTGCCGTGGCTGAAGAAGACGGGAATGCGCAGCTTGGCGGCCGGCGTCGTCAGAAAGCCGGGGTCCGGCGGACCGCCCATCACCACCAGCCCCTTCAGATAGCGCACGGCCTCCTTGTCACGCGAGACGCTCTGGCAGATGAAATTCCCCATGGACGCGCAGGCCAGGATGACCGGGCGTCCCTTCGAATTCTCGAACACGAACCGGATGAGGGCGGCGACATCGGCCGCGCCGTTCGGATCGAAACCCGGCACGCTCGGTGCATAATAGGTGCCGCCGCTCGTGACGGTGAGGTTCTTCAGACGGTTGAAGTTGCCACCGAAGGAAAAATCATTGGCGCCCAGCCTGCGGTCGCCGCCGCGGCCATGGATGAAGATCACCGTGAAGGCAGCATTTTCCAGAGGCCCGACGCGGGTAACATCGAGCCGCATGCCGCCAAGCGACAGCGTCTCGTTCACCTGCTGCCTGTGGCTGACCGCCGTATCGACATAGGCAGACTTGACCCGCCGTTCCGGCTCCTCGTCGCGGCCGTTGATGTCACGCTGTTCCTGATAGTCGATCACCTCGAATGCCCCGTCATCGCGGCTTTCCAGCACGGTCTGGCGAGAGAAGAGATCATCCTTGAAGGGGGGAATCGGGCCATTCGTCCCCTGGGCTGCGGCCGCGGAAGCAAGGCCGAAGACAAGCCCAAGCGCGGCAAGCCACCGCAGGGTACGCGCTTGCGGCAAATCATCTGTGGACATGCGGCGGTTCATCCACTTCCTGTCAAAACTCGGTCTTGCCAAGGACTGCGCTGCAGCGCACATCCTGTCGCAACGCCTGCTTCTTTGCACGAGCATCGCGAAAAAGCCACGTCATCTGGCACGTTCGCAGACGATTCGATAGCCACCTCCAAGCCGGAAATCCGTATCCCGCGCTTCCGTTGCTTGCTCACAGGCCCTATAGACGGACCCATGGACGACACGAACGATCTTTTCGCCAGCCTTCCGAGCACGGCTCCCAAGCCGGCCGAAAAGGCACCCGACGCAGCCGAGGCCGCTCCCAAGGCGCCGGCCGCCCGCCCGCAACCTGCTGCGCCGACAGCGGGTGGCGACAGCTATGATGCCTCCTCGATCCGGGTGCTGGAAGGGCTCGAACCCGTCCGCATGCGGCCCGGAATGTATATCGGCGGCACAGACGAGAAGGCGCTGCACCATCTGTTTGCCGAAGTCATCGACAACTCGATGGACGAGGCAGTGGCGGGCCACGCCAACTTCATCGAGGTGCATCTCGATGCGGCGGGCTTCCTGACCGTCACTGACAACGGCCGCGGCATTCCCGTGGAAAACCATCCGCAGGTGCCAGGCAAGTCCACCCTAGAAGTGATCATGACCAAGCTGCATGCCGGCGGCAAGTTCGACGGCAAGGCCTACGAGACATCCGGCGGTCTGCATGGCGTGGGTGTCTCCGTCGTCAATGCGCTGTCGGATCTGCTCGAAGTGGAGGTGGCGCGCAATCGCAAGCTCTATCGCCAGCGCTTTTCGCGCGGCGTGCCGCAAGGCGGGCTGGAGGAACTCGGCGACGTGCACAACCGGCGCGGCACGCGCGTGCGCTTCCATCCCGATCCGCAGATCTTTGGCGATCACGCAAAATTCGATCCGGGCCGCATCTTCCGCATGGCGCGCTCCAAGGCCTATCTGTTCGGCGGCGTGGAAATCCGCTGGAGCTGCGATCCGGGCGTCGTGCCAGCCGGCGGCGAGATCCCGGAAAAGGCCGTCTTCCATTTTCCCGGCGGCCTTAAGGATTATCTGGCGGCAACGCTCGGCAAGGATTTCACCGTCACCCGCGAGATCTTTTCCGGTCGCACGGAAAAGACCGGCGGTCACGGCGCGCTGGAATGGGCGATCACCTGGTATGGCGGCGACCCGCAGGTCCATTCCTACTGCAACACCATTCCGACCCCCGAGGGCGGCACGCACGAGGCGGGCCTTCGCATCGCGCTGACCAAGGGCCTGAAGAACTATGCCGAACTGACGCAGAACAAGCGCGCCCAGCAGATCACCACCGACGACGTGATGATCTCGGCCGTCGGCATGCTGTCCGTCTTCATCCGTGAACCGGAATTCGTCGGCCAGACCAAGGACAAGCTGGCGACCGTCGAAGCGCAGCGCATTGTTGAAAACGCGCTGCGCGATCCCTTCGACCATTATCTGGCGGGCAATCCGGCGGAAGCGGCAAAGCTGCTGGACTGGGTGATCGAGCGGGCCGAAGAGCGTCTGCGCCGGCGCAAGGAAAAGGAAGTGAACCGCAAGACGGCGGTGCGCAAGCTGCGCCTGCCCGGCAAGCTGGCCGACTGCTCGCAGAACACCGCCGAGGGCGCTGAACTCTTCATCGTCGAAGGCGATTCGGCCGGTGGTTCCGCCAAGCAGGCGCGCAACCGCATGAATCAGGCGATCCTGCCGCTGCGCGGCAAGATCCTCAATGTCGGCAGCGCCAGCCGCGAAAAGCTCTCCGCCAACCAGCAGATCGCCGATCTGATCCAGGCGCTCGGCTGCGGCACGCGCACGAAATATCGCGAGGAAGACCTGCGCTACGAGCGCGTCATCATCATGACCGACGCCGACGTGGACGGTGCCCACATCGCCTCGCTGCTGATCACCTTCTTCTACCAGGAAATGCCGGAGCTGATCCGCGGCAGCCATCTCTATCTGGCGGTGCCGCCGCTCTATGTCATTCGCCAGGGTGCAAAAACGGTCTATGCGCGAGACGATGCGCATCGGGCCGAACTGATGGAAACGGTGTTCAAGGGCAAGAAGGTGGAAATCGGCCGCTTCAAAGGTCTCGGCGAAATGATGCCGGCGCAGCTCAAGGAAACCACCATGGATCCCGGCAAACGCACCCTGTTGCGCGTCGAGATCGACGAGGTGGATTTCGAGGGAACCCGCGAGGCCGTCGACAACCTGATGGGGACGAAGGCCGACGCCCGCTTCCGCTTCATCCAGGACCGCGCGGCCTTCGCCGACAATCTGGACATCTGAGCCAATCTTTCTGATCGCATATTCTGCCGGTCCCCTGCGCGCCGACAGAAGAGCAGATGCCGGCTCAGGCGCTGGGCACCGGCTCGCGGGCGGCCAGCACGCGCAGGATGGCACCGATGAGCGCGGTCGCCTCATAGGGCTTGCGCACAACCGGTGCGGCGAAGCTTGCAGGAATGACGGATTGGTCACTGTAGCCCGTGGCAAAGACGAAGGGCACGCCGAGGCGGCTCAGTTCCTCCGCAATCGGCAGCGAGGTGCCCGATCCGAGATTCACGTCGAGCACTGCCACATCAGGCGTCATGCGTTTCAACTGACGCAGCGCCTCGGCAGACGACGGCGCCGTTGTAATCTTGGTAATGCCCTGATCTGACAGCATCGATTCCACGTCGGCAGCCACCAGCATCTGGTCTTCCACCAGCAGCAATTCGAGATCGGCCAGGATACCGGCGATCTCGCGCGGCGAGGCGGCGTTCAGGACGCTTTCCGCTTCATCTTCCGCCGCTTCCGTACCGTGAATGTGACGGGCGGGAATGACAAACCGCGCCACAATGCCGTCGGCATCGTACTGGATACGGCTTTCGCCACCGAGTTCATAGGGAATGCTGCGATCGATCAGCACGGTGCCGAAACCGGACCGGCGCGGGGCCGTCACCGGCGGGCCGCCGGCCTCCCGCCAGGTCAGAATGCAATTGCCGCCTTCGTCCTGCGACCAGCCGATCTCCAGACGTCCGCGCTGCACCGCCAGCGCCCCATATTTCGCGGCATTGGTGGCCATCTCGTGCAGCACGAGGGCCATGACGGAGAACCCCCGGCTATCCAGCCAGACATGGCCGCCTGACAGGCGGATCTGCCGTTCGCCGTCGCGATAGGGTCTGAGTTCCGCCTCCATCAGATCCTTGAGCGAACCGCCATCGCCGCTGCGCACCACCTGATCATGGGCAAAGGCCAGAGCCTGGATGCGCCCCTTCAACGTCGAGACATAATCCCCGATCCGGCGTCCCTCCTCCACGGGATGGCCGACCAGCGCCTTGATGACCGCCAGAATGTTCTTCACCCGGTGGTTCAGTTCCTCGTTCAGCATGCGCTGGCGCACATCCGCCTTGCCGCGCTCGTCCGCCAGAAGCTCGTTATGATGGAGCACGACCTCCACCAGCACGGATCGGATGGCTTCCGCAATCTCGCGCTCGCTTTCCGTCCATCGCTGGGCCTTCCGGTGCACAGTCTCCTTCCAGATGGCAAAGCTCCGGCGCGGCGTCAGCCGCTCGCCCATGGGACCCGTCTCGTAGAGCTTGTCCGGATTGCCGGCCCAGTTGAGCGTCCTCACCAGCTCGCGCCGGAAGAAGAACAGGTAATCGCGCGGACGCTGCGACAGCGGAATAGCCAGCACGCCACACACGTTCTCGGCATAGTCTTCCGCCTGCGGCAGGTGCAGGGAGAGGTGATCCGTCGCCCAGATGCGGCCACCGGAAACCGAGCCGACGAAATCGGCGATACCAGCCATGGCGGATTCCGGCGGCAACAGGCCCTCGCCGCTCCAGTGCCCGTCAAGCCAAAGGCCGATGCCATCGCAAGGCATGAAACGGGCGAAATCGCCGAGCGACTGGCGAAGCAGGATGGCGATGTCGGGCGCGCCGGATGCCTGCTGCAGGAAACGGTCGAGCGAGCGACGGGCGCCGTTGGCGGTTTCCAGGATCTGCTTCTGCTTCAGCGCGCCGAGATGCATCGAGAAGAACTCGCCAAACATCTCCGCCGCCACACGCTGCGAAAGGCCAAGGGATTTCGGCTGGTAGTGATGGCAGGCGATGAGCCCCCAGAGTTCACCATCCACGACGATCGAGATCGACATGGAGGCCGCGACCCCCATGTTGCGCAGATATTCGCAATGGATGGACGAGACGCTGCGCAGATGCGCATGGGAAAGGTCCAGCGGCCGGCCGGCTTCATCCCGTTCCGGAATGATCGGAATCCGGATATCGCGGGCATCACAGATGATGCGGATGGTGTTGCTCAGATAAAGCGCGCGTGCCTGCTTCGGAATGTCGCTGGCCGGAAAATACTGTCCCTTGAAGCTTTCGAGGTCACGGCGCTTGTATTCGCTGATGACCTTGCCGGCCCCGTCATGCTCGAAGCGATAGATCATCACGCGGTCGTAGCCGAGCGTCGCAAAGATCAGGCGCGCCGACTTTTCGATGAGTTCGGAGATGTCCTCGATCGACCGGATTCGGCTGATCAGCATCCGGGCCGTTTCAAGCGGCTGGTCGGAATGAGGGCTTGCCGGCTCGAATTCCATGATAGCCTGATCATCCTTGCGGTGCACGGATACATCAAACCGGCCCCCCGGCAGGCAAAGTCCCATGCGCAGCGCAGGGCGTGCGGGATCCACTGTCGTCGCCAGCGCATTGCGAAGCGCATGTGCCGGTTCGTCGCCGAGCACCTGGTCAAGCCGCAGCCCGTTGACCAGGGACGGCAGGCCGAGCATTTCGGGAAGATTGGCGGAATGGCGCCTGACGATGCCACCGGATGCATCACTCACCAGAAGAGCGCCACAGGGCTGAATGCTGCCGGGGATATGGATCGGTTCCCGATCGCAATTGGTCAGATCGACCTCGGACGTGGTAGTCATTGCAGTGTCCTTCGCGGCGGCGGCCTGCGCGCGACCTGCAGCACGGCATCCGCCCTGTTCATATCGACCGTGGTGCAGCCGCCTCGCCGACGACCGCCGCGCGCAAAAGGCACCGATGTAACCGCTCGGGCTTCGCTCCCGGCGGTGGGGCAAACCGGGGATCAACACGCCTCGAACGGATGGTGAGGTAGCGCAGCCCTCCTCGCCTTTCCAGAGTTGCGCACGCTAAATTTCCCAGGCGTGCCGCATTTGCGTCATACGCGCATCACGCCAGGTCCGTAAGCAGACGACGCGTCTGCCTTCGTATCGCCGGCGCCGTGGCATCCAAAGCGGATCGTACAGGATCGGATTTCATCGACAGAGCCGGTCGCGTTGCTCCGGGTGCGGAAGTTCTGGCGCAGCGGACACAAGGTGGATATGGTGCCGCACCACGTGTCATCTGCAGGCAGGGGGATGCCGACGGATGGCGAGGGTGACGTCATCACGCAGACGGTCTTGCCGAAGGCGTGCCGGACCGGAAGCGGCTCGGGCCGGGCCGTCATGCGCTTCGGTTTGCCTTCCGTCAGGTCGGGAGCGACGATCTGCCTGGACACACGGGGGAATTCTGGCTTGCACCATGCGGTCTTGCGGACCATATGGGCAGGCAATGAACAGGGATGATTGAACGATCGTGAGCGAGAGAGACACCTCTACCAAGGAACCGCGCTGGCTCGGGCCCGTTGCGCCCATGCGCATGGCCCTCATTCCGCCGATTTCGGCGGCCCGCTGGCTGCTGGTCCTGATCGTCTTTGCAGGCATCTATTTCTTCCACGGCTTCGTGGTTCCCGTGCTGGCCGCTCTCGTGATCGGCTTTGCCAGCTGGCCACTCTATCGCGACCTGCTGCGGCGCACCGGCGGCAATACAACGGTCGGCGCCACCATCGCCATCGTTCTCGTCATCACCTTCCTCGTCGTCCCGGTCGGCATCGCGATTTCCTATACCATCGGCGAATTGCGCGACTGGTTCGGCTGGGCGCTGCAGGTCAACCGGGTGGGCTCCCCTCCGCCGAAATGGATCGTGGACCTGCCGGTTGCCGGCGAATGGCTTGGCCTGCAATGGGAAAGGCACGTCGGTGAACCCGGCGCCATCGGCCAGTTGGTGCAACTCGTCAGCGGCGCCAATATCGGCAATATCTACCGCGCCGTGATTGCCGCCGGCGACGGCGCCTTCCACCTGTTGCTTTCGCTGCTGTTCATGCTGATCGCGCTGTTCTTCGTCTATCGTGACGGCGCATCCTTCTCCCGCCAGATCGACATGCTGGGCGAGCGTATCCTGCCGTCCCGCTGGGAGCGGATCTCGCGCGTCGTACCGGCGACGATCAGTTCGACCGTGACGGGCATGACGCTGATCGCGATCGGCGAAGGCATCGTGCTCGGCGTGGCCTACTGGATCGCGGGCGTCCCCTCACCCGTCACCCTCGGCGTTCTGACGGGCATCATGGCACTGGTGCCGGGGGGCGCGCCTCTCTCCTTCACACTGGTATCGGTCTATCTCGCGGCGCGTGGCTCGCTGTTTGCCGGGGCGGCACTGCTGATCTGGGGCTCCGTCGAACTCTTCATTGTCGACAAGACCATCCGGCCGCGTCTTGTCGGCGGGCCGATCAAGCTGCCCTTCCTGCCCACCTTCTTCGGCCTTGTCGGCGGCGTGAAGACCATGGGCTTCCTCGGCCTGTTCATAGGCCCCGTGCTGATGGCACTGCTTGTCGCCATCTGGCGCGAATGGATGCGCGAGATCGAACTCTCCACGTCGATCCATGACCCGGCGTCCCCCGGGACTCTCGAGGAACTGCCGAAAGGCCGGCGCTCGGCCTGACGGCGCGATCTCAGGCGGCGGCGTCCAGCCGCCGCTCCATGAACAGGCTGAGCGGATCGGGCTGGTAGCTGCCAAAGGGCGGGATCTCGACAAATCCGTTGCGGCGATAAAGGCCGATCGCCTCCGGCTGGTGGATGCCGGTTTCCAGCCTCACCACGGTCACGCCAAGCCGCAGGCCTTCCTCCAGCAGGGTTTCCAGCAATCGCTGGCCAAGACGCAGGCCGCGCGCCGTCTCATCGACGAACATCCGCTTGATCTCCGCCTCGCCTTCGCCTTGCCTGACCAGCGCAGCGCAACCGAGAATCGCTTCGCCCCTGCTCGCGACGAAGAAGGAAACCGTCGGCCTTTCCAGATCCTCCAGGGGCAGCATGTGGTTGCTTTCGGCGGGATAGAGCGCGGCAACATAGGCATTGGACAGCTCCAGCAAGCGGATCACGCCCTCCTGACGCGGCGCCTCGCGCCCGATGATAATGGTTTCGTCCATGGTGGCGTCTCCTGTTGTCTGCCGCGCCTTGCGATCGTCATGATCCTTCCCATAAGGTGCTGTTCACACCTTGCCAAGGATGCTCCATGCGCACTGCCCTTGTGATGATGACGATTCTCGGCTGCGACGACAGCGGAAACGACTGCCAGTACATCGCCACGCTGCAGCAGCGCTGGCCGACGATCGAGTTGTGCAATGCCGTCTCGGAGAAGGAGCTGGCCTCCTTCGCCAATGTCTCCTATCCCGTCGTCATCGCGGTATGCCAGGATCCGACCCTGGCTGCGCGTCCGCCGGCCGGCAAGGCGCCGGTACCGACGGCAAGGCCGGAGCAACCCCAGCAGGCGCTGACACCCGCGGAAGAGCGCGAGCAGGAACAGAGCCTTGCGCAAACGGCCATAAACCGCGTCAAGGATATCCTGCCGAGCCGTGAAGCTGTCGGCAATGTGGTGACGAGCCCTGTGCGCATGGTCCAGGATGGCTACGCCTGGGTAGCCCGCAGACTGCGCTGAGCGGGATCAGGCGGCGAAGCGATCCGGCTGCGGGATCAACCGCCCTCGACGTCGTTCGGCCGTCGCCTCCATGCGTTCGATCAACTGCAGAAGCTCGTTGACGGGCGCATAGGGATCGGCCGGCCGCGGGACGCAGTTTTCGAGCTCCTCCAGCAAGCTTCCTTCCGCCAGCGGGTTCTTCTCTGCCGCACGCCGGCGCCAGAACAGGGTAGCCTGCACGAAGATCTCGGCGACCTCCCGGGAAAGGCAACAGGATTCGTAAAGTGCGCGCAGCGCGGCATGCCGGCCCGTAGCCATCAGCGACCGCACGCGACGATCCTCCAGCCCGGTCAGCGCGGTTACACAGGCCGCGAAGACATCGATCCAGCCTTCGACCAGCGCACGCAACAGAAAAACGATACTTAATCGGCCACTTGCCGCCAGATGCTGAACCAGTCTCTCAAGATCCTCCGGACCGCACTCGCCTGCGATCCGAAGAACCGCACCGTCGCCCGCCTCCTGCAGCAGATGCGCGAGGCGCGCAGGCTCGACCAGCGCCGCGACAAGCGGGCAGCGTCCCAGCAGGTCACCGACCCGTCTGACGAGAATTTCGCGGGCGAAGGCGGGCAAATCGCGGCGCTCCAGCAGCCTCGCGCGCACCGCACCATCATGCCCCAGGCGCTCGGCGATCCGGCCCAGCGCATAGCGGGTAATGGCTGCTCGCGGATTTTCGAGAAGAACGAGAATTTCGCCGGCGTCACCGATCTCGGCGATGGCGGCTGCCGTTCCCGGACCAAGGTTCGGCCGAGCCGCGATGACGCCCCGGATGAGACGGCTGCCGCGCCCGGCGAGGTCGACCAGATCACGCTCGGTGAGGACGGGCGAGAGTGTCAACACGTGGCAGGCGATGTCAGGCTGGTCCTCCGCCAGCGCCAGAATGATCGCGCGCGGCGCCAGCGACGAGGCAGCCAGCGTTTCCGCAAGCGACCTGCGAACGGAAGGCGCCGGATCATCCAGAAGGTGAAGCATGGCAAGCGCCGCTTCGCGCCGCTGCGGATCCTCCGGGCAGAGGCGCAGGAAAGCCTGTGCCAGGGCGACGGCCGCCCGCGCCCTGTCATGCGCGCCTGCCGTTTCCGCCCAACGAAGAAATGCCCTGACGATCACCGATACTACGTCCCATATCCGGGAAGCCACCCATGCCGCAGCATCACGCTCCCACAAGACAGGCTAGGCAGAAATGGTTTATGTTCCGTTCACCATATTCGTTAGGAATCAGGGGCTTCCTCTGCCAGACATCACCACCGCCTCAACGTCTCCGTCGCCCTTCTCCTGCTGGCTTCGCCTCGCGCCAATGGATGAGCACACGGCCGCACCTCCTGCGCGGGCGCAAGCGCCCTTCATTGCTGTCGATCTGCCGCCGCTCAATGATCCGGATTTCGAGGTGGCGCTTCATACTGCCGTTCGCAACCGGCCGCAGGCGGTGATTGTTCGCAGTGTCCTTTGCGGGGCCGACATCCAGAATCTGGCGGTCGCTCTGAGCGTCGCCGAACTGGACGCAGGTCTGCCAGAGGGGCAGATTGCCATTTTGGCGCAGACGGCGGACACGGCCGCCGGTGCGGCCTTCCCGCCGGATTTGCGCCATCTGACGCCTCGCCTGAGGGGCCTGATCTGGGATGAGGCCTGTCTGCGGCAGAACCTCGGTCTATCACCGGCCAGCGACAGCAACGGCCAAGATCTGACAATGCTTGCCCGCACGCAGCTTCTCCTGTCGGCGCGCGCCGCAGGACTGATGGCATTGTCTACCCTGCCTGAGGATGTGGCGTTTGGCGCGGACGCCGTAACACTGTTGCCGCAAAGCCAAAAGGCAATGCAGCTCGGGTTTGACGGTGTCATCGTCGGATCGCGATCTGCGAAAGCCATCCGGGCCATTCCCGGTCCGTCCGCGACAGTCTAGGTTTCAGCCGCGCGGCCGCGCAATCTGGAACACGTCCGCGCCGCCATCGGCATAGTCCATGTAGCCCATGCGCGCCACGGGGCGGGCAAGCGCCATGTCGATGCGCCCGTCGCGGATGATCGTCTCGCTGATGTGGATACCGACGACCTGACCAAACACCATCACCGATTCGGAAGCCTCGCCATCAAGTCCGTGCGGAACGACGATCTGCGTCACCCGGCATTCGAGCGCCGCATGCGCCTCGGCCACATAGGGCGCATCGACCAGTTCGCCGTCCTTCGGCGTCAGACCGGCCAGCGCAAATTCGTCCACGCCATATTCTACCGGCGCCGAGGAAGCGTTCATCTTCTCGACGATGAAACGGCTGACGAGGCTTGCGGTAAAGACGCCGGTTTCCTCGGCGTTCTTCAGGCTGTGTTTCCTGCCGCTCGAGGAGAACATCACGATCTTCGGGTGATCCGAGACGATGTTGAAGAAGGAATAGGGCGAAAGATTGCGCGAGCCATCCCTGCCCTTCGTGCCGATCCAGCCGATCGGCCGCGGTGCAACGATCGCCTTGAAGGGATCATGCGCCATGCCGTGGCGGTTTTCATCCGTGGCGTAGAACATCAGGCGTCCTCTTCCCCGGTCCAGGTCACGATGTCGGACAGGTTCGGGCGTGGCCGGTCGGTCTGCGGGAAGGTGGTGGAACCGATATAGAGGAAACCGGCCACCTTCTCGCCCTGACCAATGCCGAGGATTGCCTTGGCATCGTCGTCGTAGGCCACCCATTCGGACAGCCAGTTGGCGGCGAAGCCATGCGCATTGGCGGCCATGAACAGGTTGAGGCAGACGGCGCCCGCCGAAAGCTCCTGTTCCCAGACGGGGATCTTCACATGCGGGGCTGCGGTGCTGACGACGGCAATCACCACCGGCGCGCGGGTCAGCCGGCTGCGCTCCACCGCCTGCATCTCCGGGGAGAGCGCCGGGTTCTTCGCAACAGCAAGGTCGCACAGAGCCGCACCAAGCCGGGCCCGCTCCCCGCCGCGATAGACGATGAAGCGCCAGGGCGCGAGCTTGCCGTGATCCGGCACGCGCGAGGCGAGCGTCAGGATCGATTCGATCGTCGTGCGGTCAGGACCGGGCTCGGTCATCTGCGGGGCCGGGATGGAACGACGGGTGGACAGATACTGGAAAAGGGAAACATCGGTGGTCATGACTGGATGGGCACCCTGCTGACGGTCACGGAAACGGAAGGCGATCCGCCGGTCACGCCACCGGGAGTGGCGGTCGCAACCGGTGCAAATGCAAGGAGCCCGCGCACTGCAAGGTCGGGATGGACGTCCAGAGCGTGCTTTAGGCCTTGAATTTGCCGCCTCGTTGGTCTTCAAGTGGCTGCTGTGCAACAAAGAGTCAACGGTCGCCACGGCATGAAATCTTCTCCCCTCGCGGTCGCACGTCTGGCCACGCTCCTGCTTTCGCTGGGCGCCACCTGTGCCGTGCCTGCGGGCGCCCGCGCCGAGGACGCCTTCAAGACGTTCAAGCAGCTGGACGGCACGGTCAAGATGCCGAAGCTCAACGCCTTTGCCGGCGCTCCAGCCCCCAAGGCACCCGTCGTGCGTGACGTCACGCTGCAGGCAACGCTCACCCAGGGCGGACCGATCATGCAGACGGGGCTTAACTGGCGCGTCTTCAGCCCGATCCCCGGCTCGGATGGCAAGCTGCCGGTGGTGGCAAGTGCCGAAGGCGGTTCTGCCAATCTGCTGCTGCCGCCCGGAGACTATTTCGTCAACGTGGCCTTCGGCCGGGCCGGTGTCACGAAAAGGCTGCAGGTGCCGGCCAATGGCGATGTTGTGAAGCAGACCCTGGTGCTCGATGCGGGCGGCTTCGTGCTGAACGCGGTCGCCGGCTCCGACCAGCGCATTCCCGCCGACAAGCTGAAATTTTCGATCTACACCGCCGAAGCGCGGGAAGACGGCGAGCGCGGCCTGATCATGTCGGACGTCAAGGCCAATACCATCGTGCGGCTCAATGCTGGCACCTATCACGTGGTCTCCGAATACGGCACCGTCAATTCCGTCGCCCGCGCCGATATCCAGGTCGAGGCCGGCAAACTGACGGAAGCGACGCTGCAGCACCGTGCGGCGCAGATCACATTGAAACTGGTGTCCCAGCCAGGCGGCGAGGCGGTGGCTGATACCGCCTGGTCGGTGCTGACCTCCGGCGGCGACGTGGTCAGTGAAAGCGTCCGCGCCTTTACCACCATGGTGCTGGCGGAAGGCGAATACACCGCGATTGCACGCAACAAGGACAAGATCTACCAGCGCGACTTCACCGTGGCCCCCGGCCGCAACAAGGATGTCGAGGTACTGATGAAGGAAGCCCAGCAGGTAAGCGGCATCGACGCCGACTGACCGCCCTCATCTCGAGCGTTTCCGGCGAAAACGGAATCACCCGGAACGTTCTATCGGCCCGTTTTCAGGCGATCGCGCGGGCAGGAAATCGGTCCCCGCTTTCGCCGGAATTGTTCCTGGCGCCGCCAGCCTCCCTTGTGGGAGTCAGCCCGCCTTGCGGAAGCGCGGCTTCGGGCTTTCCCGCATCACGAACACGGCGTGATAGAGCTGCGCCAGCAGATCCTTGCGGTCGGAAAACGCGGCCATCTGTTCCCATGTCATCAACGGACCGATCTTCGCGCGGATCGTCGTGCCAGAAAGACGCTTGAACTCTCGGATCAGCAGGGAAAGCCTGAGCGTCAGCGACACGCGGCTTGCCAGATGGAAGAGCCGGCCATTCTGGCCGTGGAAATACACAGGAATCACGTTGGCCCGGGCAGCCTGGATGAGACGGGCCGGAAACATCTTCCACGGGAGATCCTCGGCCCGGCCGAACCCTTTCTTCGCCGTCGCCACCCCGCCGGCCGGAAAGATGATGATGGTGACACCTTCCTTGAGAAGCCGCACGGCCTCGCGGCGTGTTTCCATGTTGATGGCCAGCGCCTCCTTCGTTTCCTCGAAGCAGACGGGCAGCGAATAGGGCGCGATCTCCGGCACCTTCAGCAGTTCGTTGTTGATCAGCACCCTGAACGGGCGACCAAGCTGCTCGGCCAAAGCCAGGATCGCGATGCCATCGCCGATCCCGAAGGGATGGTTGGCAACGATCACCAGAGGCGTGTCCGGAAGGTCTTTCGGCGGCCAGGCGCCGTCCACGGCAAGCCTCACCTTGATGAGGTCCAGCATCTCGCCGAACACACGCTCCGACTTGCCAACCACATCCTTGCGCCAGATGTCGTAGAGACGGATGTAACGGTCGCGACCGGAGAGACCTTCGATGGAGCGGATCAGCCACCGTTTCAGGCGCGGATCCCGTTCATTGGCGTAAGACAGTTCCTTGAAACGCAACTTGCCTCTCTCCGGGCAGACGAAATGAGGATGACACTATTATTGCACGTTCATGTCAGAATGCTGACAGCCCCGGCCTTTTCCAAGGCCGGGGCTGTCTTCTGTATCACTCCGCAGCGGCCTTGCGCAGGGCAAGACGCCGCTTGACGTCCGGCGGCGTTGCCTCGTCGGTCAGGGCGGCGACCGCATCGGCAAGCGCCATCGGGGTCTGAGCCTGGGAGCCCAGACGACGGATGTTCACCGTGCGGTTTTCCGCTTCCTGGCGACCGCACACAATGATGACCGGCACCTTGGTCACCGAATGCTCGCGGATCTTGTAGTTGATCTTCTCGTTGCGGAAATCCTCCTCAACGATCAGGCCCGCATCACGCAGCGTCTGGACGACCTCGCGGCCGTAATCATCGGCATCCGAGGTGATCGTCGCGACGACGACCTGCAGCGGCGCGAACCACAGCGGCATGTGGCCGGCAAAGTTCTCGATCAGGATGCCGAGGAATCGCTCCATCGAGCCGCAGATGGCACGGTGGATCATCACCGGCTGCTTCTTGTCGGAATTCTGGTCGATGTAGAAGGCGCCGAAGCGTTCCGGCAGGTTGAAGTCCACCTGCGTGGTGCCGCACTGCCATTCACGACCGATCGCATCCTTCAGCGTGTATTCGAACTTCGGACCGTAGAAGGCGCCCTCGCCCGGCAGGATGCCGGTCTTGATGCGACCACCGGACTGTTCCTCGATGGTCTTCAGCACCTCCATCATTACGCTTTCGGCGCGATCCCAGAGCGCGTCGGAGCCGACGCGCTTGTCGGGACGCGTGGAGAGCTTCACGACCACCTCGTGGAAGCCGAAATCCTCGTAGACGGAGAGGATCAGATCGTTGATGCGCAGGCATTCCGCGGCCATCTGCTCCTCGGTGCAGAAGACATGCGCATCGTCCTGCGTGAAGCCGCGCACGCGCATCAGGCCATGCAGGGCGCCGGAAGCCTCGTAACGATGCACCAGTCCGAATTCGGCAAGGCGAACCGGCATTTCACGGTAGGACTTCAGGCCATGCTTGAAGATCTGCACGTGACCGGGGCAGTTCATCGGCTTCAGCGCGAAGACGCGGTTGTCGGCGTCCTTGTCGTCCGGATGGGTGAAGGCATAGGCGGATTTCACCGCAAACATGTTCTCCTGGTACCAGCCCCAGTGACCCGAGGTTTCCCAGAGCGAGGAATCGAGCACCTGCGGCGCATTCACCTCCTCATAGGTATTGGCGAGACGCCGGCGCATATAGGCCGTCAGCGTCTGGAACATGCGCCAGCCCTTGCCATGCCAGAAGACCACGCCCGGCCCCTCTTCCTGGAAATGGAAGAGATCCATCTCGCGGCCGAGCTTGCGGTGATCGCGCTTTTCCGCTTCCGCCAGCACGTGCAGATACTGGTCGAGTTCCTCCTGGGTCGCCCAGGCGGTCCCGTAGATGCGGCTTAAGACAGGGTTGTTGCTGTCGCCGCGCCAGTATGCGCCTGCTACCTTCATCAGCTTGAAGGCGGTGCCGATCTGGCCGGTGGAGGCCATGTGCGGACCGCGGCAGAGATCGAACCAGTCGCCTTGGCTATAGATCTTCACGTCCTGGTCGGCCGGGATCGCATCGACCAGTTCCACCTTGAAGCGTTCGCCCTTTTCGCCGAACACCTGCTTGGCCTTGTCGCGGGACCAGACCTCCTTGATGAACGGCTTGTTGCGGCCGATGATGTCCTTCATCTTCTTTTCGATCTTCGGCAGATCGTCGGGCGTGAACGGCCAGTCCTCGCCGCTCTCGGCATGAACGCGCTTGAAATCGTAGTAGAAGCCGTTCTCGATGACAGGACCGATGGTGACCTGCGTGCCGGGCCAAAGCTCCTGCACGGCCTCGGCCATCACATGGGCGGCATCGTGGCGGATCAGTTCGAGCGCACGGCCATCGGTGCGGGTGACAATCTCGATCCGGCCCTCGGTGACGGGGTCGGAGAGATCGCGCAGTTCGCCGTCGATCGCAACGGCGACCGCCTTCTTGGCCAGCGATTTGGAAATGGATTCGGCGACCGCAAGGCCGGTCGTGCCGGCATCATAGGTGCGGATCGAGCCATCGGGGAAAGTCAGGGAAACGGACATTGTGTGCTCCTGTCATCCAGTCCCGCCAACGAATGCGGGTGGTTTAATCTTGCCGTCGGCAGACGGCGTCCAACGCGCGCGTTGATACGCGCGAAACGCACCGGAGTAAAGCAAGGACGCGAGGGTAATAGGGGCGGCTTCAGGCCCTGAAACCCCAGAAGGCAAGCGCGCCGTCCGGCAGTTGCCGAAGCACCGCTTCCAGCCGCGCATCGTCCACATGCCGGCGAATGGCGGCCGTCACGTCCTCGATGGCCGTCGGCGTCGAGAGATTGTGGTTGTGGCGGAGCAGCCTTACCTCGGCCATCAGCGTGTCGCGATCGGCAAACGGACGCCGCGGCTCGGCCGTGTCCCAGTCGCTGACGAAGATCGCCCGCACCACCGGCGGCAGCAGATCGGCAAAGGCAATGGCCTGCGGCAATGTCAGGCGGCGGCGAAACACCTGCAGCACCGCCTGCAGCATCGTATAGGCCTGATGGCGGGTCTGAAGCATCGAAATCTCGATGAGATCAGCCATGAAGGCCTCGAAATCGCGGCCGGCGTGATGGTATTCCATGGGAATCGGCATGAATCACCCTCTCCTTGACGGCCGACCGCGCACGATTATCCCTGCGCGGCGATTGCCAGGCAATCCAGCTTCTTCTTCTTCAGGGCGGAGCAGGCCTTGTTGGCATCCACGCTGGAGGCAAAACCCGCGAAGCGCACCTTGAATATCTGCTGCTGGCCCTTGCCGCTGCGCACCACCTCGCCCCTGGCCTTGGGATTGCTGCTCTTCAGAACGGTTGCGACCTTGTCCTTCAGCGCATTGGCCCCGTCACGGGTGGCGGAGGTTCCGGCCTGCACTTTCCAGCGTCCGGCTTCGGCTTTTTCCAACGGCTCTCCACCGTCGCCCTGCTCCAGTTCGACAGCATCGCCGCGCTTGCCCTTGCCGCGGATCTTCGCCGAATGCGCCTTCGGCACCGAGGTCGACGCAACCGTCATCGGCTTTGCATCAGGCTGGTCGTCCTCGTCCTCCTCTTCGGCCCGGGCAACAGCGCCCGATGCCTTGGAATATTTGGTGAGCAGTGCCGCCATCTTGTCGTCGCGGCTGCGCGCCGTCGCACCACCCAACACCACCCCGATCAGATGGTGGCCGTCTGCATTCAACGAGGACACCAGATTGTAGCCGGACGCGTCCGTATAGCCGGTCTTGATCCCATCGACCCCGCCATAGCGATACATCAGATTGTTGTGACCATGCAGCTGGCGGCCGCGGAAGGTAAAGGCCCGCTGGGCAAACAGCGGATACTGGGCGGGAAAATCGCGTTTCAGCGCCAGCCCCAGCCGCGCCATGTCCTCCGGCGTCGTCACCTGCCGGGCCTTGGCCGTGAGGCCGGACGGCGTGACGAAAATGGTGTTCTTCATGCCCAGCCGATGCGCCTTTTCCGTCATCATGCGGCCGAACGCGGCTTCCGAGCCGGCCAGGTGTTCGCCCATTGCCGTGGCGGCATCATTGGCGGAGATGATGATCATGCCATTGACGGCTTCACGCACGGTCAGCGTCGTGCCGGCCTTGACGTTCAGCTTCATGCGCACCTTGGAGGCGGCGTTGCTGGACATCGTGATCCTGTCATCCCAGTGCAATCGGCCGGAGCGCAGCGCCTCGAAGGTCAGGTAAAGCGTCATCATCTTGGCGAGCGACGCAGGCGGATGCAGCGTGCTGCCGCCCTCATCCGCAATGATGCGGCCCGTGCGGGCATCCATGACCGCCCAGGACACCTGATGTCCCGCGGCCGATGCGGTGGCGGTGAGTGATGCGGCAAGCAGCAAACCGAGCGCGAGCCGGCGCGCCATCCATGTCCAGATCTGCATAAACCCTGTCCTGGCGATGTTCTTGTATATCCTGCGCGATGGCCGCCAATCGCGACGCAAATCCGGACGGACTCGGTCGAATCGGGCGGCCCGCGGCAGAATCCGCAAACGTCACTAACAGAGCGTTAATCAGATTTTTGGAGCGCCAGAACCCGCGCGGTAACGCCAGGGCATAAACCAGCGCTGCAGTGGCGGGCGCTTGTCCGGGACAGGGTCGAGACCGGAGGAGCCGAAGGGCCCGCAGCACATCACCCGGAAAACGGTCATCCAGCCGCCGAACCACAGTCCATGGCGAGCGACCGCTTCATAACCGAATTCGGAACAGGTCGGGATATGACGGCAGGAATTGCCGACAAAGCCTGACAGCGTCAGCTGGTAGAGACGGATCAGCCCCATGCCGATCAGGCGGTCAGGTGTCTTGCGAAAGGGGCCGGCATAGTTTCGCCCGCGTCTGCGCGGCCGCTCCTCTTCATCGTCCTCCAGCTGCTCGCAATGCTCGCACATGGGTCAGCCCGCCCTTGCCACCTGCCCGGCCTCGATCTGGTCGAGACAGTCGACCACCGCATCGAAGGTCAGCATGGTCGAGGCATGACGCGCCTTGTAGTCCTTGACCGGTTTCAGCACGCGCATCTCCTCGAAGCGACCGTCAGGACCTTCGCCGCCCTCCTTCAGCATGGCCAGCATCGCCTCGCGGGCCGCCCGCACCTCTTCGGCTGTCGCGCCCACCACGTGGCGGGCCATGACCGAAGACGAGGCCTGCCCCAGGGCACAGGCGCGGACCTGATGTGAAAACGCGGTGATGGCGCCGTCCTGCATCTTCAGGAACACGCGCACCCTGGAGCCACAGAGCTTGGAATGCTTTTCCGAACTGGCATCGGCCCCATCCATTGGGCCCGTCAGCGGAATGTTTCCGGCGAGTTCCAGGATTCGGCTGTTGTAGATATCGTCCATGCGGGTCTGCCTTCACGGGTCTCTGGCGCCGGGCGTAATGGTTCGCGCGGGGCGCGCAAGGCGAACACTGTGTCAATTGCACCCTGCTGGCGCAAGCTTGAACTCCGCTCTATATGAGGGGCGAACACGCAGGCATCAAGACGCAATGTTTTGCCCCAAAGCCATGCGAAAGCAGGAAAGCCTGTCTTGTCAAAAAAGATCCGGCAGGTCAGATAGCCCGTAACGCTTCATCGGGGTGCCGGACATGCCCATCCGCATGCCAACCCGAAGGCTGGTCAGGTGCGGCCTTGAACCGCATCAGGAGACGATAAAATGGACGCCATCGTGAAGAATTTTCCTGCCGGCCAGAAACAGGCTCGCCCCACCCAGCAGGAAGCGGAAGAGGCCGTGCGGCTGCTTCTGCGCTGGGCCGGTGACGATCCGACCCGTGAAGGCCTTCTCGACACGCCGAAGCGTGTGGCTGCCGCCTATCGGGAGCTGTTCTCCGGCTACGAGCAGACGCCGGAAGAGATTCTGGGCCGCACCTTCGAGGAGGTTGCCGGTTATGACGACATGGTTCTGGTGCGCGACATCCCGTTCTTCTCGCATTGCGAACATCACATGGTGCCGATCATCGGCAAGGCGCATGTCGCCTATCTGCCGAAGGGCCGCGTGCTCGGCCTCTCCAAGATCGCCCGTGTGGTCGATGTCTATGGCCGCCGCCTGCAGACGCAGGAGGCCATGACGGCACAGATCGCCCACGCGATCCAGGAGGTGCTGCAGCCGCGCGGCGTCGCCGTGATGATCGATGCGGAGCATATGTGCATGTCGATGCGTGGTATCCAGAAGCAGGGCTCGACCACCCTGACCACCACCTTCACGGGCGAGTTCCAGAACAATGCGGCGGAACAGGCACGCTTCCTCACCATGATCCGGCGGTGATCGCCCGCCTCCTCGACTGACAGGATATCTGGCATGACGATCGAGTTTCTCGCGCCCTCCGCCGACAAGACGGTGCTCGAAGGCGAAGGCGCCTTCACACCGCGCTTCGATGAGGCGGGGCTGGTAACCGCTGTGGTGACCGACGCGCGCGACGGGGCCGTGCTGATGCTGGCGCACATGAACAGCGAGGCGCTGGCGCTGACGCTTCAAACCCGCATTGCCCATTATTACAGCCGCTCCCGTGGCAAGATCTGGAAGAAGGGCGAAACCTCCGGAAACCTGCAGAAGGTCGTCGAGGTCCTGACCGACTGCGACCAGGATGCCGTTCTGCTGAAGGTCTCGGTCGCCGGCCACGATGCCAGCTGCCACACCGGCCGCCGCTCGTGTTTTTATCGCGCCGTCCGCATCGATGACGGAGCCCCCCTCCTTGAAGTCGTCGATGAACAGCGACATTTTGATCCCCATGCCGTCTATGGCGAGGGTGCCCACTGAGCAGGCAAAATGCCTTCTTTCCGGTAACCGTCGAAGCATCAACGGTTTCTAAACCGGAACGGGCGCTGAATGTCTCTCTGGGAGACGTTCAGCCGGAGGAGCGGGGCATCACATGCTGAGCTGGAGTTGGAACAGAACCGAACCGCAACTGGCACAGTCAGAGGCAGGCTCCGCGGTGCCGGCAACACCGGCGCAAGTCGCGACCCCGCCACGCCGTGCCAAGCTCGCCCTGGCACTGGGCGGCGGTGCCGCACGCGGCTGGGCCCATATCGGTGTGTTGCGTGCCCTGGAGGAAGCGGACATCGAGGTCGGCATGATCGCCGGCACCTCGATCGGCGCACTCGTTGGGGGCTGCTACCTGGCCGGGAAGCTGGACCAGCTCGAAGGCTTTGCCCGCTCGCTCACCATGCGGCGTATCGCGGGGCTTCTCGATCTGACGATTGGCGGCGGCGGCCTGTTTGGCGGCATGCGGCTCACCAAGCGCATGCAGGAGGATCTCGAAGACATTGCGATCGAGGATCTCGACCGGCCCTTCGTCGCCGTTTCCACCGAGCTCAATACCGGCCACGAGGTGTGGATCACCAATGGTTCGCTGATCACGGGCATGCGCGCGTCCTACGCGCTGCCCGGCATCTTCGAGCCGGTGAAGTGCAACAACCGCACGCTTGTGGACGGGGCGCTGGTCAATCCCGTTCCAACCTCCGTCTGCCGCGCCTACGAGCAGCCGCTCGTCGTCGCCGTCAACCTCAACTATGACATATTCGGCCGCTCTGCCGTGGTCAAGCACAGTGCCAGCGTGCAGCCCATCGTGCAGGGGCAGCATACGCGGGTGCGCGAAGCCAATATCGGCATGACGGGGGTGATGGTGCAGGCCTTCAACATCATCCAGGAGCGCATTTCGCGGGCACGCCTCGCCGGCGATCCGCCGGATCTTGCCCTGCATCCGCGGCTCAGCGATATCGGCCTGTCGGAATTTCACCGCGCCGGCGAAATCATCGACCGTGGCTACCAGGAAGCCCGCACCCGCATCACCGAGCTGAAGCGGATGCAGGACGTTTTCGCGACCTAGAACGTTTCCGGCGAAAACGGAATCGCCCGAAACCCTCTATCTTTTTCGCTCTACGCAATTCCTGACGCGAAACCGGTCCCCACGTTCGCTGGAACTGCTCCAGGCCGCGTGTCTCATGAACGGCAACCCAGACACCTGTCGGCGCGACGCGTCCGACAGGTATCTTATGGACGGCAGTGCAGCCTCAGCCGGCGATATAGGCCAGCATCTGCTCGCTCTCGGCCTCCACTTCGCGAATGCGCGCCTTGACGATATCACCGATCGAGATGATGCCGACGAGCTTGCCGGCATCCTCGACCGGGACGTGGCGGAAGCGGCCGCTGCTCATCACTTCCATCAGTTCGTTGAGGGTGGTTTCCTCGCGGCAGCGCGTCACATTGGTGGTCATGACGGACGAGACCGGTTTGTCCAGCACGGCAGCGCCACCTTCCGCCACGCCCCGCACCAGATCGCGCTCCGTGAAAATGCCGGCGATTCGCCCTTCGAGACTGGTGACGACCACCGCACCGATACGGTTTTCGTGCAGGATCGCCGCCACTTCGGCGATCGTCTTCTCACGCGAGACGGAAACGACGTTGCGTCCCTTGGCATCCAGCATGTTTTTGACGGAAACAGGCATTCATTCCTCCTATGGCCAGTGTCCTGGAGGCGCCGCCCCTTCAACTCCCACCCAAGGCCGCCCCTCCGTCAGAAGATGGTGCGCGCAGTCGTGCGGCTTTGCAACAGCTGAAAGCCGGGGTTTTCCGGATGTTTAAGCAATTTCTGATTCAGACGGTAACGGATCGAACAGGCCAAACAGCAGATAGCCGAACAGGAAACCGCCGATATGCGCATCCCAGGCGATCGCCCCCATGTCGGATCCGACAAGCGGCAGACCGAACGCAATCAGCACGTTGCCGAAGAACCACAGCAGCGTGAAGACCAGAACGGTACGGTTGCGAAGCGCCCCGACGATGCCCTGACGCGGCAGCACATGGGCCTTCATCCGCCGCATGCCGCCCCCCTCCTTCGGAAAGGCAAAACGGCAGGCCGCTCCCATGAGTGCGGACACCACGCCGGAGGCACCGATCAGCAGCGTCTCCTGCCCCCAGTTGAGCGCTGCATGGAAAAATGCCGCCGCCGCCGCGGATGTCATCCAGAACAGGACGTAGCGAACCGTGCCGATGCGGCGCACCACAGGTGCCCCGAACGCCGTCAGCCAGAGGCTGTTGAACACGATATGCTCGACACCCCCGTGCAGCAGGGAATAGGTCACTGGCGTCCACAGCCATTCGAGCCCCTGCTGTCCGAGCGGATAGACATAGCGCAGAGGGGTAAAGGCGAGTTCGAACAGCACAAGGCCGCGCGCGTCCTCGTTGAGCACGTAAGCGTCGACCAGATAGAGCAGAATGAGCAGGGCAAGCGTTACAGTCAGCGCGGTCGGAAGATTGAAGGCCGGCTGTGGCGGCGGACGCCAGCGCGGTGGCTCGCTTTGTCCGCTCTGGTCGGCACCGGCCTCGGGCAGCGTGTTGCGACGGGGCGGTTCACCGCCGTCCGGCGAGGTGTGACGGGAATCATCCATGAGCCTTCAGCCTTTCCTTCAGTACCCAGACATACATGAGGCCCCCTTCAGCGAAAACCCGGACAGCATCACAAGGCAGTGGGCCTTGCCCAAAGAAATCGGGGAAAACATCAGGGTTGTCAGAAAACTGTCGCAGCAATCCACTAAGCGCCATGCCGCAGCGCACAAGATTGATGCGGACGCCATCGGCCGTGCGGCCTCCTCCCTCCGGCGCCGCTCGGTTCGACGCTGATGCTCCGCGAGGCTGCCACCCGCCGGCACCCGCAAACCTGAAGGAACAGTTCTTGATGAACCGCTGCGTTCTCTTGTCCCTCACGGCCAGCCTGTTGCTGGCGACAGCCCTGACCCCGGCGCTTGCCGATTCGATCGTGCTGCCGGCCCCGCCGGCAGGTGTCGGCCATGCCGACAGCGCGCCGCCGCCGGCCGGTGTTCCGGCCTATGTCGATCTCGGCGCCACCAACCAGCGCGGTGATGCCTGCCACGCCACGCTGGAAACCAATGCCGGCGTACGCCTGCTGTCCGGCTTCCTCGATCTTTGGACGCCGCGCAGCCCGTTCGTTGATGCAGACCAGGACGCACCAGCCAAGGACGGCTGCCCCGCCGTGGCGAAGTCCGACTGGGACGGGCTGCCGCGCAGCGCAACCGACGGCACGATGAAGCATCCGGAAGTGCACGCCGCCAATCTGGATTATGTGATAAAGACCACAACGGCCAACACGCCGGAAGACGATCTGGAAGCCTATCTGGACGATCGCCGCGGCAAAAGCGTCAGCATGACCGATGGCCTTGGCCCGCTGGCGGATGCGTGGCGCAAGGGCGTTCAGCAAACCACGACGATCACCGGGATGCCGGCCGATGCGACGACCGTCAAATATGACGACAAGGGCAACAATCGCGGCGTCGGCAGCGCCAAGGGCAATACCGACATGGGCAAGGCCGTGGATCTTGTGGATGCCGGCAGCGCCGATGGTTCGACCGAACCGGCCAAGCGCTATTTCAAATATGCCCGCCCCTATCGCTGGAGCGACAAGGTGCGCGTCGTGCCACAGCTGGTGCCCGCCAAGAGCGACAAGCCGGCTGGTGACGGGGGCTTCCCGAGCGGTCACACTGCGGAAGCCTGGCGCGATGCTCTTGTGATGGCCTATCTCGTGCCGCAGCGTTATCAGGAAATGATCACCCGCGCCGTTCGCATGGGCGAGAACCGCATCCATGCCGGCATGCACCAGCCTTTTGACGTGATCGGCGGCCGCATGCAGGCCCTTGCCGTCGTCTCCTACAATCTGAACCGCTCGGACTATGCGACACTCAAGCAGGAAGCCTATGCACAGACGCAGAGCTTCCTGCAGAAGCAGACCGGATCGACGGGCTTCGCCGACCTCCTGGCACGCGCCCACTCCGCTCCTGCATCGGCTGATCGCTTCGCGGATCGGGAAGAAAACGCCGCCTTCGTCCAGCCCCGCTTCACCTATGGCCTGCCGAAAATCGGCGCAAGCGGGGCGCCGGTCGTGGTGCCGAAGGGAGCGGAAGTGCTGCTGGAAACCCGCCTGCCCTATCTCACCGCCGAACAGCGCCGCGTCGTGCTGAAGAGCACCGCTCTGCCTTCCGGATTCCCGATCATGAGCGATGCGGAAGGGTGGGGCCGCCTCAACCTGTTTGCCGCTGCCGACGGCTATGCCAGCTTCGACGGCGATGTAGCGGTGGTCATGGACGCGGCCAAGGGCGGCTTCAACGCCGCCGACAGCTGGAAAAACGATATTTCCGGCGCAGGCAAGCTGACCAAGGATGGCAGCGGCAGCCTGATCCTGTCCGGCAACAACAGCTTTGCCGGCGGCGTGGTCGTCAACGGCGGGCTGCTGGTCGCCGCATCGCCGACGGCCTTCGGCAAGGGTGACCTGTACATCGCCGGCGGCGGCCTCGCTGTGGCGAGCAGGGATCTCTGGCTCGGCGGCAGCCTGACGGTGCGCAAGTCAGGCCGTCTCGAGGTCACCGTTTCCGGCAAGGATGGCGGCATTACCGCCGCCAATGGCGCCGCAATCGAAGGCGGCACCCTCGAACTTGTCCCTGCTGCCGGCTACAAGCCGACCAAGGGCGATGAAATCCCGGTCATCCGCGCCGCCAATTTCGTCGGCACCTTCGACAAGATCACACTGGACGGGCATACGCTGACGCCTGTCTATCGTCCCGATGGACTGTCGGTGCGCATCGAAGGCTGATCCTGCCGAACGCAGCACGGCATCCTCGCATACGGCCCGCCCGAATGTCGCCCGGGCGGGCCGCTTGCTGTTCGTGACCGATCTCGTCGGTTGCATGCGAGCACCTGCCTCGCCCACGGAACCGGATGTTAACGTATCGAGCGCTATCTGTTCGGATCGATGCAACCGACGAAAGTCAGCGATGTTCTCGGCCCAGAACACCCCGGCGACGGCACAGACGATGCCGCAGCGACAGTTCCAGCGGGTCTCGGTCAACATGCCGGGCCGCCTGATGCTGGCGAACCATGAGGAATATCCCTGCACGGCGAGCGACATGTCGCCGGGCGATGTGGTGATGTCCTGCGTTGGCACGCCCTCGCCCGCCGAGCGCGTCATCGCTTATCTTGACCATCTTGGCCGCATTGAGGGTCATGTCCTGCAACTGACCCATGATGGCTTTATCATGTCGATCAATGCAACGGACCGGAAGCGCGAGAAGCTTGCCGCACAACTGACCTGGCTTGCCAATCGGCATGAACTTGGCCTGGCCGAGGATCGCCGTCACGATCGCCTGGCGCCCCGCATTACCCGAGCCGAACTGACGCTGCCCGATGGCATGCGCTACCCCTGCCGTCTGGTCGACCTGTCGCTGTCGGGTGCCGCGCTCGACATCGACGTTCGCCCGCCGATCGGCACACCGGTTTCGCTCAATCATCTGCGCGGCCGCGTGGTCAGACATTTCGCGGAAGGCGTGGCCGTGGAATTCGCCAGCGTCCAGACGCGGGAAAGCCTGCGCGGCTTCTTCTGATTTTATGGAGATAACCAGAATGGGCAGCCGGCGGACCTTGTCTGCCGGCTGTTTGCGTTCGCTGACCGTAACATCCGCCAGCCCTCCCCCAAAATGATCCCGATCCAGCACATTTTTTTGAAGGCGAAAAAGGCCGGAAAAAGCGGCAGGCATCGCCATCTTGTCGCCTGACACGTCACCGGCATGGCCTCGGAAGGCTGACCAACACCGCGACGGAAGGCAGAACAGAGCGTCCGGCAACGAGGCCTCGCATAAAAAAAGCGAAAGAGAATCAGGTCCTTCGGCGCAAATCATCGCAAACTGATTCAAACTTGCCGAAATTTCGCTCCGCATTTTAGGCGAATACAGATTGGATTTTCAGCGCAATCGAGGCGAATTTTGCGCTCTTTCGAATGGTATTCGACTAAAACAAGCCCTTGTTTTGACTATGGAATTTGGCGGTCAGTCAAACCCCGTATGGCATGGTTTTTCCACCCACGGAGAAACCATGCATGTTGCACATACGACCCATCGGCACTGGCATTGCCGCCCTGTGCCTGACACTTCTGTCCAGCCAGTCGGCCTTTGCCTTTGCCGGCAGCATGCGCATTACCGCCACAGCCAATCCGCCGATCGGCCATTACGAATTCTGTCAGAACTATCCGAGCGAGTGCCGGCGCACCTCGGGCGATGCCGGGCCGCTGGTTCTGACCGAAGAGAAGTGGCGCAAGATTCTCGACGTCAACTACACCGTCAACACCACCATCCAGCCGGCGACCGACCAGGAACTCTACGGGGTGGAGGAGCGCTGGACCTATCCGACAACCGCCGGCGACTGCGAGGACTTCGCCCTTCTCAAGCGCAAGATGCTGATAGAAGAGGGCTTTGACGCCTCGGACCTGCTGATGACCGTGGTTCTGCAGCCGAATGGCGAAGGCCATGCTGTCCTGACTGTCCGCACCGATCGCGGCGATTTCGTGCTCGACAACATGCGCAACCGCGTAATGCTCTGGTCTGAAACGGAATACACCTATCTCAAGCGCCAGTCAGCGGATGATCCCGCACGCTGGGTGCGCCTGCAGGACGGCCGCGCCACGGCAGTCAGCAGCGTGCGCCGCTGACTGATCGCCCAAGTTCATGAACGAGACTGTGAGATGCGGCCACAAGGCCGCATCTGCGTTTGGGGGCGCCTCACCGCGCTCCGCCCCCGGGAGCGCGTCACCCGACTCCCGTCCCGAAAATCCCGACCTCACCACATTCACGCCGCCTTCGACACGCAAAAGGCGAGCAAGCCGATCCGGGCGCACGCCAACGAGCGGTAAATTGCCGGCGAAAATCGTAACCTGGCGTTCATCATAAACCACTTGGTAACGCTGTCCCCTTAAGGTGCCGCAAACGGATGCTGCCGGGGATGCGCCCGGATAACAATAACATGCAATGAGTGAGTGCCGCTGTGCTGAATAGGGTCAACACAACATCCTGGTCCCGGGATGGTGCCTCGATAATCAAAAATGCCGCTGGTTTGGTCGTAGTCTTGATGGCAATGATGCTGCTCGGCATAGAGCCTGCGGCTGCCGATCCGAAATATGCCGGCATCGTGGTCGATGCGAAGACCGGCAAGGTCCTCTACAGCGAGGACGCCGATTCGCTTCGCTATCCCGCGTCGCTGACGAAGATGATGACACTCTATCTCACCTTCGAGGCGCTCGAATCCGGTCGGCTGACCCTTGATTCGCCGGTTCCCGTTTCCGCCCATGCCGCGTCCCAGCCGCCGTCGAAGCTCGGTGTTCGTCCGGGCGGGGCCGTCACCGTCGAGCAGGCGATCCTTGCCCTGGTTACCCGCTCCGCCAACGACATGGCAACGGCGCTGGCCGAACGGGTCGGCGGTTCGGAAGATCGCTTTGCCCAGATGATGACCACGAAGGCCCGCGCACTCGGCATGACGCGCACGACCTATCGCAACGCCAACGGCCTGCCAAACACCGCACAGATGACCACGGCGCGCGACCAAGCCCGCCTCGGCATCGCGCTTCGCCAGCACTTCCCGCAATATTACGGTTACTTCTCCACCCGGGTCTTCAAGTTCGGCAAGCAGACCATCGGCAATCACAACCGCCTTGTCGGAACGGTGCGTGGCGTCGACGGCATCAAGACCGGCTATACCCGCGCCGCCGGCTTCAACCTGGCCACCTCCGCAGAACTCGATGGTCGTTCCATTGTCGGCGTGGTCCTCGGTGGCAGCAGTTCCGCATCGCGTGACGCGCAGATGCGCAAGCTCGTCGCGACCTACCTGCCGAAGGCATCCAAGGGTGCCACCAGCAACCTGATCGCCCAGGCGCGCAGTGTCGCTCCGCCGCCGGCCGCCGCATCGGTCCCCGTTCCTGTCCAGCCGCAACCCGGCATTCGCGCGGCCGTGACCGAAGTGGTGGCCGAAGCCGAGTTGCCGACCAGCGCGCCGGCCCCAAGCGCCCGCATGCCCCAGGAAAAGCTTGCCGGCGCCTCCGCCTATGCCGCAGAGCCGACGTCGCAGGGCGCGGCCGCAGCCGTCGCTGCCGCGATGAGCCGTCCGTCCGTTACCGCCCCGCCCCGTGCGCCGGAGCCAGCCCGGCAGATGGCTTCTCGTGACGAGGAGCCGGTTGTCACCGACAAGCTGACGACGGCCTCGACCCGCGCCTCTGCCACCCAGAAACTACCGGAAGGCTGGGTCGTCCAGATCGGCGTATCCGACAGCAAGGACCGCGCGATGGACATGCTGGAAAGCGCGCAGGGCAAGGTTGGCCACGCGCTTCGCTCCGCCACGCCCTTCGCCGTTGCCGTCAATACCGGCGGCTCGCAGGTCTACCGCGCACGCTTCGGCGGTTTCGATGACCAGAAGTCCGCCGTCAATGCCTGCAATGCCCTGAAGAAGAAGGGCGTACAGTGCTGGGCTGCCCAGCAGTAACCGGTCACGATGGGCCGGCAGTGCCGGCCCGTCCGGGCGGTGTGAACCGCCCGATCCTGCTCCTCGATTGTTTTTGCGTTACGAGGTCGTCATGGCAATGAATGAAAACAACATCGACTTCCATCTGCCCGAAGGGGCAAAGGGTAAGCTGATGCAGGGTGCGCTTCACCCGCTGCACGAGGCCGCGATGCGGCTGGCCGGCATGGGTATTCCCAAGCCGCGCGAGCGCACGCGCGACCTCGTCGGCATGCTTCTCTGCCACGGGGCGCGTGCCTGGCGCCACTCCCAGCCGGAAGCGCAGATTCATCTGCATGTTTCTGCCCGCGCCGGCCGCGCGCCGATCTACATGAAGCTTCGTTGATGCAATCCAAACGGCGCAGGGCTGTATGCGTTCCGCCGGATGCCTGCCGACACAGCGGCGCAGGAACTGTCCTGCGCTCGCAGCCCGGGTCCGACGAGAACCGGGCGACGTACAAGATGCCGCAGGCGGGGAAACCGCTCAGAGCAGGCCGAGATCAGCCAGTTCGCGTCTCAGATGCTCCGGCATCTCCGCAAGATCCTCGCCAACGGCACCCAGATCGCGCGGCACATCCTCCTGCTTGTAGTAACGCCAGCCCTGGAAGGGCCGCTTGGGCTGCGGCGCTGTCTCGATGATCTGCGGCGAGAGCACCAGCACGCAACGGGCAATGCCATCCGCGCCCGTGGTGGTCTGGATGTCGAGGAGCGGTTGGCGCGCAGCCACCTGCCCCTTGATCACCCAGTAGAGCGATCCGCCATCCAGCAGTTCTTCCACCCGCTTCGGCACCATGCGCGTCACATGGGTGGTGTGAGGCTCGAGGCCGGCGGCGATTGCCGTGATAGAGCGCTCGTTCACCCAGTCCCGAAGGTCCTGAAGGGAATCGGCGCCGACGCAGAGCTTGATCAGATGGAGTGCCATGGCCTGCTTGAAGCGGTTTCAGGCCGCAAGGTCAAGATGAAACCTCAAGGCCGCGCTTCAACATTCGACCACGTTGACGGCAAGGCCTCCGGTCGATGTTTCCTTGTACTTTTCGCTCATGTCATGGCCGGTCTGGCGCATGGTCTCGATCGCCGCATCAAGCGGCACGAAATGGGTGCCGTCCCCCTTGATGGCGAGCGACGCCGCCGTGACAGCCTTCACGGCGCCCAGTGCATTGCGTTCGATGCACGGGACCTGCACGAGGCCGGCGACGGGATCACAGGTCATGCCGAGATGATGCTCGAGGGCTATTTCGGCCGCATTCTCGATCTGCTCCGGCGAGCCGCCCATCACGGCCGCCAGCCCCGCCGCCGCCATGGCCGCCGCCGAACCCACCTCGCCCTGACAGCCGACTTCCGCACCCGAGATCGAGGCATTGTGCTTGATGATGCCGCCGACGGCCGCCGCCGTCAGCAGGAAGGTGCGGATGTCATCCACGGTGGCATCCTCGTGAAAATGCAGGAAGTAGCGGATGGTGGCCGGAATGACGCCGGCCGCCCCGTTGGTCGGCGCGGTGACGACACGCCCGCCGCCTGCGTTTTCCTCGTTGACGGCCATCGCATAGACGCTCAGCCAGTCATTGGCGAGAAGCGGGTTCAGCCGGTTGCTGCGCCATTCGTCCGTCAGCTTGTCATGGATCGCCTTGGCGCGACGCTTGACCTTGAGCCCGCCGGGCATGATGCCTTCAACCTTCAGACCCCGGTCGATGCAGCTGTTCATCGCCGCCCAGATGCGGTCCAGCCCCTCGTCCAGTTCCGCGGCACTCATCTTGGTGAGTTCGTTGGCGCGCTTCATCGCGGCAATGCCAAGCCCGGACCTGCGGGCCATGTCCAGCATCTCGCGGGCCGAGGCAAACGGATAGGGCACCCTGTCGGCGGACTTTGCCTGCTGGCCCCGCATGGCCTCCAGTTCGGTGTCCGTCACCACGAAGCCGCCGCCGATCGAATAATAGATCCGCGACAACAGCAGGCGACCATCCTTGTCATGTGCGGAAAAACGCATGCCATTGGCATGGCCGGAGAGCGGCACCTTCTTGTCGTAGACCAGATCGTCCTTCGGCTGGAAGACGTAATGCGGATGGCCGGGTGGCGTCACCTGCCCCTGCCGCTCCACGGTCTCCAGGATCTCCTCCATCCGGTCCGGATCAACGCTATCGGGTGCCTCGCCCATCAGGCCGAGGATCACGGCCCTGCCCGTTCCATGCCCGATGCCCGTAAAGGCGAGTGATCCGTGCAGGCTGACCTTCAGATGCCGCACCGCAGCACCTTTCGGCCGGGGCCATTCATCTGACACGATCAGATCCAGAAAGCGGTTGGCCGCCGACATCGGCCCCATGGTGTGGGAGCTGGAGGGGCCAACGCCAATCTTGAAAACATCGAATACGGAGAGAAACATGGCGCGCGATCCTGAATTCTGTTCAAGTCAGATCGCACAAAACCTAGACATGCGAAAGGCACAAGTCCGGCGACGCTCCGACACGCGATGAAGCGGATGCGACAGTACCGCTGTTTCCGGTCGCAATGGAGCAAAACGCCTGTCAGGACGCCGATGTCTCAGAAGGTGCCGCAGAGATAGGCGAGTGCAACGATGGCGGCGAAACCTGCGAGCGCCTTGACGGTCACTCCCCAGCAGGACTTCTGAAGACTGTCTTCCATGGTCTCTCCGATGGCACGCCTGCGCGATCTGCGCACGAGGCTGTAACCGTATATTAATGACGCTTCATCTTCGCAACCGCAAAACCGCGCTCCGCACCACTTTTTTGCCATAATTCGAACGGGCGAGAGCCGCCCTCGCCGTGCAGATCGCGTCAGCTATCCGTGAGCTGCGCCGCCGCTTGTGATCCTGCGGCAATTGACGCATGAAGTGGCCAACGATGCCGGATTCGTCGTGCCACGGAGCCCTGCCATGACCCTGATCGATTATGGTGCCCTCGCCCTGTTTGCGGTCCTCTGGATCGGCTATTCCTGGCTGACCAGCGGGGAGCCGGTCCTGTCACGCCAGAGCCTCAACCAGGCCATGGCCGAACGCCGGCGGCAGTGGATCTACAATTCGCTCTCGCGCGACCTCAAGATGATCGATACCCAGATCATGGCCGGGTTGCAGAACGGCACAGCCTTCTTCGCCTCAACCTCGATCTTCGCCATCGGCGGCTGCTTTGCCCTGCTGGGGCAGACCGACCGCGTCGATGCCGTCTTCCGGGATCTGGCCTTCGTCGAATACAGCGGTCGTGCCGCCTTCGAAATGAAGGTGGTCGGACTGACCGCCCTGTTCGGCTATTCCTTCTTCAAGTTCGGCTGGTCCTACAGGCTGTTCAACTACTGCACCATCCTGTTCGGCGCCCTGCCGATGATGCACGATACCCATGCCGACCGGGCCGCCGCCGAGCGCGCGGCCGATCAGGTGATCCGCATGAACATCATCGCCGCGCGCCACTTCAATGCGGGGCTCCGGACGATTTTTCTGTCCATCGGCTATCTCGGCTGGTTTATCGGGTCCTATATGTTCATGGCGTCAACGCTGTTCGTGATCTTCGTGTTGATCCGTCGTCAGTTCTTTTCGGAAGCCCGACGCGCCATCATGGATCACCTCCAACCCTGAATCCGGATTGTCCGCTTGTCTTCCACCGATGCCTCCCTGCCCGTCGCCGGCTCCCGCACGCCGCGCATCCTGCTGATCGATACGCTGCGCGGGGTAGCCCTTCTTGCGATGGCCTCCTACCACTTCACCTGGGATCTCGAATTCTTCGGCTACCTCGAAGCGGGCACCGCCACGCATGGCGCCTGGAAGATCTATGCCCGGGTGATTGCCAGTTCCTTCCTGTTTCTGGTCGGCGTCAGCCTGCTGCTCGCGCATGGGTCCGGTGTGCGCTGGCAGGCATTCGGCAAGCGCCTCGCCATGGTTGCTGGCGCAGCGCTCGTCATCAGCATCGCCACGCGCTTCGCGATGCCGGAGGAATGGATCTATTTCGGCATCCTGCACAACATCGCCCTCTCCAGCCTGATCGGACTTGCCTTCCTGCGCCTGCCGCCGCTTCTCACCGGGCTGCTATCGCTGGTGATCGCTGGCCTGATGGTACTGAACAATTGGGTGGCGCCCGGCATTCTCGACAGCGAGATCTTCAACACCCGCATGCTCGCCTGGATCGGCTTTGCAGACACCATGCCGCGGTCCAACGACTATGTGCCGGTCTTTCCATGGATCGCCGCCGTTCTGGCCGGCATTGCCGTCGCCGGACTGCTGCGCAAGCACGGTGGCTTTGTGCGGCTCGCCAGCCTGCAGGGAAAGGCGAACAGACTGACCTGGCTTGGACGCCACAGCCTCGTCTTCTATCTCGTCCACCAGCCGGTGCTGATCGGCCTTGTCTATCTGGCCACGCTCGTCGCACCGCCACCGGCACCCGATCCGCTGGCAAGCTTCACCCGCAGTTGCGAGCGATCCTGCCTTGACGATGGCAACGATGCCGGCCTGTGCACACGCTTCTGCGGCTGCACCGCCGAACGGGTGGTCTCCCAGTCGCTGTTCCAGCCGATGCTGAACGGCACGCTGGACGCCGCCGGCCAGGAGAAGGTCCGGTCGATCGCGCAGGAATGCACGGCGATCAGCCGCTGACAGCCGCAACGCGCCGCCACACCTCGCCTTGTACGGCAGCGCAAAGAAGCGCTCCGCACGAGGCGGAGGATGCCGCGTTGGAATGGAATCAGGTGCCCACGCCGATTTCGGCGAGCCGCGTCAGGCAGGCTTCCTCGACATTATCGAGTTCGTTCAGGGTGTCATCGATGTCCTTGCGCTTCTGGCGCAACTCGTCGCGCTTTTCGTCGATGCGCTTCATCAGGAGCTTCAGCTGGCCCATCTCGCCCGGCGGCTCCTTGTAGACCTGAATGATTTCCCGGATCTCGGCGATGGTGAAGCCGATGCGGCGGCCGCGCAGGATTTCCTGGATCAGGCGACGATCGGCCGCGCGAAACAGCCGGGTGCGGCCACGCCGTTCCGGGTGAATGAGGCCTTCATCCTCGTAGAACCGCAGCGTGCGTGTCGACACGCCGAATTCCCGGGTGAGCTCGGTAATGCTATAATATTTTTTCAAGCCAGCTTCCTGCATCGCGCTCTCACCGTAATTGACTTTTACGTAACAGTCAATTTTACGCCGAGGCATGGCCTCTGGCGGACCTGCCAGGCAAGACGCCACTCAGCCGATGGCAAACCACCAGGTGGCAAGGCCGAGGAAGGAAAAGAAGCCGGTCACATCCGTCACCGTGGTCACGAAGACGGCGGAGGAAACGGCCGGATCGGCGCCGATCTTGTCGAGCAGCAGCGGGATGAGGATGCCGGCCAAAGCCGCAGCCATCATGTTGATCAGCATGGCCGACGCAATCAGGCCGCCGATGCTGGTATCCTGAAACCAGAGGCCGGCACAGACCCCGATCAGCACGCCGAAGATCAGGCCGTTCAGCAGGCCGACGCCGGCCTCGCGGCGCACGACGCGCCAGGCATTGTGAATGTCGAGATTGCGGGTGGCGAGCGCGCGCACCGTGACCGTCATGGTTTGCGAGGCGGCGTTGCCGCCCATGCCGGCAACGATCGGCATCAGCACGGCGAGCGCCACGATCTGCTGGATGGTCGCATCGAACAGCGCGATGACGGAGGCTGCCAGGATGGCCGTCAGAAGGTTCACCAGCAGCCACGGCACGCGCGACCGCGACGTGTCGACGACCGTGTCGGACAACTCTTCGTCACCCACGCCGCCGAGGCGCATGATGTCCTCTTCCGCCTCCTCCTGGATCACGTCGACGACGTCATCGATGGTCAGCACGCCGACGAGGCGGCCGTTCTCATCAACGACCGCCGCCGAGATCAGGTCATATTGCTCGAAAAGCTGGGCCGCCTCTTCCTGGTCCATGTCGGCGGGAATGGGATAGTTGGTCTCCCGCATCACCGCCTCGATCTTCACCTGGCGCTTGGTGCGCAGGATCCGGTCGAGATCGACCACGCCGAGCAGCTTGAAGGTGGGATCGATGACGAAGATCTGCGTAAAGCTGTCCGGCAGATCCTCCTCTTCGCGCATGTAGTCGATGGTCTGCCCGACCGTCCAGAACGGCGGCACCGCGACGAATTCCGTCTGCATGCGGCGACCGGCAGAGCTTTCCGGATAATCCAGCGCGCGGCGCAGGCGCACCCGCTCGGTAAAGGGCAGCTGCGCCAGGATCTCTTCCCGGTCCTCCTGGTCGAGGTCTTCCAGAATGTAGACGGCGTCGTCCGAATCAAGCTCGCCAATCGCCGCGGCGATCTGCGCGTTCGGCATCTGGTCGACGATTTCGAGACGGATCGCCTCGTCAACTTCGGTCAGCGCCGTCAGGTCGAATTCATTGCCGAGCAGGCGCACGAGTGCCAGACGCTGGTCCGGCAGGATCGATTCGAGCAGGTCACCCAGTTCCGATTCGTGCAGGCTGGCCACGTTATGGCGCAGGAACAGCAGATCGCGGTCGGCGATCGCGGCCCCCACCATGGCGAGGAAATCGCCGCGAATGGAGCCGTCTTCGGCGTAGATGTCGTCATGTGGCTCATCCACATGATGGCGCACGCGGTCTTCTTCGATGTTCGTCATGCCCGCCCTCGCCTGCACATCTGTGGGTCGCCCTTGGCTGCCGATGGCAGAATGGCTGCGAAAAGCCGAATGTCAACAATTGGATAGGACGGAAATCCGGGAAGGCTGCACGTGCCGCCGACAAGCTGATAGAAGGCTTGGCGGGAACCTTCGCCCGCCCGCCCCGAACCGCCACGCCAGACGGAAGATGCCGTGCCTGTCAGACCGATTCTCCGCTATCCCGATCCCCGCCTCTCGACGCCCGCCGCCAGGGTCGACGAGTTTGATACGATCCTTCGCCAACTGGCCGACGATCTCTTGGACACCATGCGGGCCGCCCCCGGCGTCGGCATCACCGCGCCGCATATTGGCGTGATGCGGCGGATCTCCGTCATCCAGCTCGCGCCGGACGCGCCAGTCCTCGTCCACGTCAATCCCGAAATCATCGCGGCCTCCGGCCCGGAGCAGCGCTTTACCGAAGGCAGCGTCTCCATGCCGGGCTTCACGGAAGAGGTGGAGCGCCCCGGCCACATCCGCTTCCGCCACCAGGACCTTGATGGCACCTGGCACGAGGGCGAGGCGGACGGCTTTCTTTCCACCTGCATCCAGCACGAGATTGACCAGCTCGACGGCATTTTCTGGACACGCCGCCTTTCGCGGCTGAAGCGGGACAGGCTGCTGCGCAAATACGAGAAAAGCAGCCGCTGACATCACCCTGACGACAAGGTCACCATTATGCGCGGCACACTTTTGCGCGACCCGTTGCTGCGCGGTCGAACCATCCGGCTGCATCTGCGTTAAGGGCCCAGCAGACATCAGGAGGCACAGATGGCGTCGAACAAACCTGTCAACGACACTTCCCGCGAGGAAGACTATCGCGACTACGACAGCCGCAACATTGATGACGGCTGGCCCTATGCGGATGCCGCCCGCGCCGGACAGGTTGACAATGCAGCCTATGGCGACACGAGCGCCAATGTCGACCGGGAGCGCAACAGGGGCTACGGCGTGGATACGGCGGATGTGGAGGGACAGGAAGAACCGGTTCGCGACAGCAACACACCGGCAACCATCGGTGCGGAACAGGCCGACGATCTGGAAGAAAGGGTCAGCGACACGATCGAGGCCCTGGATCTCGTAGCCATGGAAACCATCGACGTGCGCGCAGACGGCGGCACGGTAACGCTGGAGGGTGAGGTGGATGACGATGCCACCGCCCGCAAGATCGTCGCCGCCGTTCGGCGCGTGCCTGGTGTTTCCCGCGTCGTCAACGACCTGACGCTGCTCGGCATCGACAGCCTCATCCCGGACGAGGACTGAGGAAACACGCAGCCGTCAAGCGGCCGCTGCGGTGACGGTGATCTCCGGAAGCACGGACAGCGTGTTGCTGACGGTGCAGAGCTTCTTCGCGAGCGCGACAATCTCCTGACGCTGCGCGTCGGTATAGGCACCGGCGATACGGATGTCGGCATGGATGGCCGCAACACGCGACGGCCCCTCATGCGCCTTTTCACCGGCCACATGCGCGGTCACGCTCTCGAAAGCGTCCAGCAGGTGCAGCTGCGACACGGCGCCCTTGACACTGAGCACCAGGCAGGCTGCCAGCGACGCATAGAGCATGTCGAGCGGATTGAAGCCCGGATCGGAAACGCCTGTCGTGACGTCCAGCGCTCCGCCGGTCTCGCTGACCAGCGAGGCATGGCCACGCGCCGCCATCGTTGCGGTGGCGCCGGTTGCGCGCGTCTTCATCTTGATCTCGACCATATTGCCGTCCTCGTCCTGAATGTCGACCGGGTGAACAGTGCTCACAGCCAGCCAGAAGCATTGCAAGGATATCGGCGAGTCTTCACCAAGCCGTCAATGCCAAACCGGTTTCCGATGGTCGCGTGACAGCCGTGCATGAAGGAAGCACCCTCGGGCTCGTATTCCATGGCTCAGATGAAGAGAATGACGGCAGCCGGGCACCGGAACGAACTTCGCACCATACCCGAGACAATGTCGGCAAGTGGCTGCCAGACAACAAAAAACCCGGCTTGCGCCGGGTTTGTTTGGTGCGGTCGAGAAGACTCGAACTTCCACGGGTTGCCCCACAGCGACCTCAACGCTGCGCGTCTACCAATTCCGCCACGACCGCATCGTGGTAGGCCGTCTTGCGTCGGCGAGGGAGCATCTAGCAAAGGGTTTTCCCCGGCGCAAGTGTGCCGTGACAGTTTTTTGAAAGATAAAATCACGCGGGAAAATCCTATATAGGGAAATCCCGCATTTGCGGGCTTTCCGCCTGTGGATAGTCCGCCGCCATTTCGTTTGAAGAGAAAATGCCATGCTGACCCGCACCGATCTCGACCATACCATGTTGCCCGCAGAAGGTTCGCCGCCCGTACGCTGGCGGATTTCCGATTCCCTGGTGCCCTATGACGAAGCGCTTTCGGTGATGGATGCGGAGGTGGCAGCGATCGCAGAGGGACGGGCAGACGAACTCGTCTGGCTTCTCGAACATCCGCCGCTCTACACGGCGGGCACCAGCGCCGACTCGGCCGATCTGATCCAGCCGGACCGCTTCCCGGTCTTTGCCACCGGCCGCGGCGGCGAATACACCTATCACGGTCCGGGCCAGCGGGTCGCCTATGTGATGCTGGACCTGAAGCGCCGGCGGCAGGACGTGCGCGCCTATGTGGCCGCCCTCGAGGAGGTGATCATCCGCTGTCTCGGTGCGATGAACGTGCGCGGCGAGCGGCGCGAGGACCGTGTCGGCGTCTGGGTGCGCCGCCCGGAAAAGCCGCTTCTGCCGGATGGCACGCAGGCCGAAGACAAGATCGCTGCGCTTGGCATTCGCCTGCGCCGATGGGTGAGCTTTCACGGCCTGTCGATCAATGTCGATCCGGACCTCGCGCATTTTTCCGGGATCGTGCCCTGCGGGATCTCCGCCTATGGCGTGACCAGCCTGGAAGATCTCGGCATGCTGGTGATGATGCAGGATGTCGACACAAGACTGCGCCAGGCCTTCGAAGAGGTGTTCGGCCCCACGGTGAACGACGGGGCCTGATGCCGGCCGCACGGATAGCGGCGGCCCGAGGCTTGTAAGGGCGGGGCGTCCTGTGGTTGAAAGAGGCGCCACAGGAAAGCCGCCCATGCCCAAGACCGCCGCCTCTGCCGAAACCTCCGTCAAGGGCATGGCGCTGATGGCCTGCTGCATGGTCGTGCTGCCGATGATGGATGCGATCGCCAAATACATGGCGACCTTCGAGACCATGTCGCCGGGACAGGTGACCTTCTACCGCTTCTTCGTGCAGCTTGTGGTGCTGGCGCCGCTGTTCTTCTGGACGGTGGGCGGCTTCGGACAGGTCAGGCGCCCCTGGATGAACATGCTGCGCGGTGCCCTGCATGCCGGCGCCAGCCTGATGTTCTTCACCGCCGTCAAATACATGCCGCTTGCCGATGTCTTCGCCATCTATTTCGTCGAGCCCTTCATGCTGACGATCCTGTCGGCCCTCTTCCTCGGCGAAAAGGTCGGCTGGCGGCGCTGGCTGGCGATTCTCGTCGGCTTTGGCGGGGCGATGATCGTCATCCAGCCAAGCTTTGCCATCTTCGGCTGGACCTCGCTGCTGCCGGTCGCCTGTGCCGCCCTCTTCACGCTCTACCTGTTCCTCAACCGCGCGCTCGGCGAGGGCGATTCGCCGCTGACCATGCAGATGATGTCCGGCGTCGGCGGCACGCTGTTCATGGGTGTCGTGCTCGTGGCGGGGCACATGGCAGGGATTGCCGATTTCCACATGTCCCTTCCCGGCTCCGGGCTTGGCCTCGTGCTGCTTCTCGTCCTCGGCTCGCTGTCCGGCTATGTGCACCTGCTCGTGGTGCGCTGCTTCCGCATGGCCTCCGTCTCGCTGCTGGCCCCTTTCCAGTATTTCGAGATCATCTCCGCGACAGTGCTGGGCTACCTGCTGTTTGCCGATTTTCCGACGCCATCGAAATGGATCGGCATCGTCATCATCGTCGCCTCCGGCCTCTTCATCATCTGGCGGGAGCAGCGTCAGAACCGCATAGCCGAGACGCCGGCCTGAGAGGACGGCTTGAGACGGGCGCCTGCCGCTTTCAGGGTTGAGCCCCGTCCCCGTGCATGCCACAACCGGTCCCGGAATCAGAACACTCAGGGAGAAAGCACATGGACGTCCGCGCCGCCGTTGCCGTTCAGGCCGGCAAACCGCTTGAAATCATGACCGTGCAGCTGGAAGGCCCGCGCGCCGGCGAGGTGCTGGTCGAGGTCAAGGCGACCGGCATCTGCCATACCGACGACTTCACGCTGTCGGGCGCCGATCCGGAAGGCCTGTTCCCGGCAATCCTCGGCCACGAAGGTGCCGGCATCGTCGTCGATGTCGGGCCTGGCGTCACCTCGGTGAAGAAGGGCGATCACGTGATCCCGCTCTACACCCCGGAATGCCGCGAATGCCCCTCCTGTCTGTCGCGCAAGACCAATCTCTGCACGGCCATCCGCTCCACCCAGGGCCAGGGCCTGATGCCGGACGGCACCTCGCGCTTCTGGATCGGCAAGGACAAGATCCATCACTACATGGGCTGCTCCACCTTCGCCAATTACACGGTGCTGCCGGAAATCGCCGTCGCCAAGGTCAACCCCGACGCGCCCTTCGACAAGATCTGCTATATCGGCTGCGGCGTGACGACGGGCATCGGCGCCGTCATCAACACCGCCAAGGTGGAGATGGGTTCGACGGCCATCGTCTTCGGTCTCGGCGGCATTGGCCTCAACGTCATCCAGGGGCTCCGTCTTGCCGGTGCCGACATGATCATCGGCGTCGATCTCAACAACGAGAAGAAGGCCTGGGGCGAACGCTTCGGCATGACGCACTTCGTTAACCCGAAGGAGGTCGGCGACGATCTGGTGCCGTTCCTCGTCAACATGACCAAGCGCGGCGCCGATCAGATCGGCGGCGCTGACTATACCTTCGACTGTACGGGCAATACCCGCGTCATGCGCCAGGCCCTGGAAGCCTCGCATCGCGGCTGGGGCAAGTCGGTCGTCATCGGGGTTGCCGGTGCCGGCCAGGAAATCTCGACGCGCCCCTTCCAGCTGGTCACAGGCCGCACCTGGATGGGCACCGCATTCGGCGGCGCGCGCGGCCGCACCGACGTGCCGAAGATCGTCGACTGGTACATGGAGGGCAAGATCGAGATCGATCCGATGATCACCCACACCATGCCGCTGGAGGACATCAACAAGGGCTTCGAGCTGATGCATTCGGGTGAAAGCATCCGCTCGGTCGTGCTATACTGACACAGGGCGTTGAGGACGACAGCCTTGCGAAAGGCACGTCCCGGAGAAGACAAGAGGGCGCCGACGGGCGCCCTTTTTTTGATGAGAGGCAGCCGTCCGGCACGGCGGGGGATGACATGGCGGATCGCATCATATCGGGCTCGGTCAAGGCAGATGGCAGCATCCTGCAGGGCCAGGGCTTCCAGGTCAGCCACAAGGGCGCCGGACACTACCTGATCGTCTTCCAGCCGCCGCTGCTCGAGGTAGCCGGCGGCATGGTGCAGTTGATCGATGCGCAGGGCGCACGTGGCTGGCGCGCGGGCGTGGGCTCCGTCGACGGACTGCATGCGACGATCCGCATCGACGATGCCGCGGCGCGTGCCTCGGACGCCCATTTTTCCTTCGTCTTTTCCGGCCGCGGCCATGGCAGCCGGCGCGCCGAACCCGCAGCAACAATGCCACTGGACCCGACGCAGGTGATGGCGGAGCCTGCGATCGGCAGTCCGCCCCCCGTTGTTTCCTTCCCGATCAGCGAACGGATCCGCCGGGCCATGACGCCCGAGCCGCCCACGCCCGCACCGGCAGCCCCGGCCGATTCCGTCTCGCTTGCCCAGCAGGCGCAGATCGACCGGCTCAAGCAGATGACCCAGCAGGTGCTGCAGCGGTTGCAGATGGAAAACCGCATGCTGAAATCGAGGCTCGCGCTGCTGTCGCCGGACGAGGCGCCGGAAAGCGAAGCCGCACGGCAGGCACCCTCGCATCTGGGCAACGGACCGGGCATGCCCGCCCTCGCCCGTCTTCTCGATCTGCCGTCGGCGAAACGCGTGCTCGATATCGGCCCGGGCTGGCAGGATCGCGCCCCGCATCTTCTGGCCGCCGGAAAGACGCTGAGCGTCGCCGTCCGCGACGATGCGTCGGGCGACACAATCGCGGGCGTCTCGCAGATCCCGTTTCCGCTGGCGCCCGAAGAACAAGCGGAGCCCTTCGATGCCGTGATGGCCTGCCACGCGCTGCAACGGGAGGCAAACCCGCATCGGTTTCTGCGCGCTCTGCATGCCGCCCTTTCGGAGAGGGGGTGCCTGTTGCTGTCCGTGCCGAGCCTGCGGTTTCCCCTCTTGAGCGGCGACCTGACGCTGTGGACGGGCGGCCTGTTGCTTTATCATCTGGTGCTCGCCGGCTTCGACTGCCGGGAAGCCGGCTTGCAGGTGGACCGTGGCGAACTCTGCCTTGCTCTTGTCAAGCGCAGTTGCCCCGCCTGGACGGAAGGCACAGCCCTGCCGGCGCTCGAATCGCTTCGCCCGTTGCTGCCGCCGCAGCTGGATTTCATTGCCGAGGCGGAAGGCCGCTGCTTCAATGGCGACATCCGGCGTCTGAACTGGTAAGCGATCCTGACCGAAGCGACGAAAGACCCTGAACCTTGATCTATGTGGATGCCGATGCCTGTCCGGTGAAGCCGGAAATCCTCAAAGTCGCCGAGCGGCACGGGATCGAGGTAACCTTCGTTGCCAATTCCGGCCTGCGTCCCTCCCGCGATCCCATGGTGAAGAACGTCATCGTCTCCGGCGCCTTCGATGCGGCCGATGACTGGATTGCGGAACGGGCCGGGCCCGGCGACATCGTGGTGACGGCCGATGTGCCGCTCGCCGTCCGCTGCGTGGCGCGCGGCGCCCTCGTGACTGGCCCCACCGGACGCGTGTTCGATGAGGCGAACATCGGCATGGCGAGCGCCATGCGCGATCTCGGCGCGCACTTGCGCGAAACCGGCGAGAGCAAAGGCTATAATGCCGCCTTCACGCCGCGCGATCGCTCCAGTTTCCTTTCGACGCTCGATCGCCTGTGCCGACGCGCCAGACTCACCCCCGGAGATTCGGCAGGAGAACAGCCCGCATGACCGAACTGCCCAACAGCTGGCGCCACCGCCGCCAGAGCCCGTTCTACATGGCCGGGCTCGCCGGGCTTGTGCCCCTGCCGATCCTGCTGGTGATCGTGCCCAGACTTGCCATCGAACTCTCCGTCATCCTGTTCTTCCTCGTTTATCTCGGCAGCATCGCGCGGCGCATCCCCCACCTTACGGTGAACCGGCTGAAGACCAGCCGCGAACGCGACGATGCCCCGGCCTATACCATCCTGGTCGTCACCCTGCTGGCCGTCGTCGCCTCCGTCGGCGCGCTGTTCAATGCGCTGAACCGCTCGCATGATCCGAGCCTGTTCGAAGTCGTCATCGCCTTTGCCTCGGTCATCGGCGGCTGGCTGACCATCCACACCATGTTCGCCATGCATTACGCCCACCACTACTGGCGGCGGGTGGATGACGGATCCGGCGGGCTCGTGCTGCAGGGCGGACTGAGCTTTCCCGAGACGAAGGAGCCGGCGGGCTATGATTTCCTCTATTTCTCGCTGGTGATCGGCATGACGGCGCAAACCTCCGACGTCGCCATCACCACCACGACCATGCGGCGGATCAATCTTGCCCATGCGGTACTTGCCTTCTTCTTCAACACCATCCTCGTGGCAGCAGCCGTCAATGCCGTCGTGTCGTTGGCCGGCTAAACCCGTTCATTCCCCCATCATAATCTCCAGGGAGACCACCGCGATGAAGATCCTCTCGCAGAACACCGCCTTCGGCGGCATGCAGGGCGTATTCCAGCACGAATCCGAGGCCTGCCAGTGCGACATGACCTTCGCCGTTTTCGTGCCGCCGCAGGCGATTTCCGAGCCGCGGCCGGTGCTGTGGTATCTTTCGGGCCTTACCTGCACCCATGCCAATGTAATGGAAAAGGGCGAGTACCGGCGGCTTGCCGCAGAACTCGGGCTGATCATCGTCTGCCCGGACACCAGCCCGCGCGGCGACGACGTGGCGGACGAGAAGACGAACTGGCAGATGGGCAAGGGGGCCGGCTTCTATCTGGACGCCACCGAAAAGCCCTGGGCGGACCACTACCGGATGTACACCTACGTGACCGAGGAACTGCCGGCGCTGGTGGCCGAGCACTTTCGCGCGGACATGGGCCGTCAGGGCATTTTCGGCCATTCGATGGGCGGTCACGGCGCCATGACCATCGCGCTGAAGAATCCGGACCGCTTCCGCAGCTGCTCGGCCTTCGCGCCGATCGTCGAGCCCTCGACGGCGGACTGGTCGGCCCCGGCCTTCGAAAAATACTTAGGGGCGGACAAGGCGGCCTGGCGAGCCTATGATGCCTGCGCGCTGGTCAGCGATGGCGCACGCTTCCCCGAATTCCTGGTGGATCAGGGCAAGGCCGATGGTTTCCTCGAAACCGGCCTGCGCCCCTGGCTGTTCGAAGAGGCGATCAGGGGCACCGACATCCGGCTGAAGCTGCGGATGCACGAGCGCTACGACCATTCCTACTACTTCATTTCCACCTTCATGGACGATCACCTGCGCTGGCACGCGGAGCGGCTTGCGTAAGCTGATCTCGACATTTCGACCGGCAGGTCTTGATCCTCGCCCGTCCTGTCCCACATCAGGTGTACGCGGACGACCGCGTGCACCGGCAGCTCCCGGTGCGGATGAATCGCGGGGACGGCCCTGATCTCTATTCAGGGAGCATTCTCATGGCCTGGATCCTTCTCCTCCTTGCCGGCATTTTGGAAACCGGTTGGGCCATCGGCCTCAAATATACCGAAGGCTTCACACGTCTCGTTCCGTCGCTCGCGACGATTGCCTGCATGGTGGCCAGCATCGGCCTGCTCGGCCTTGCGCTGCGCGATCTTCCCGTCGGCACCGCCTATGCGATCTGGACCGGAATCGGCACGCTGGGCGCCGTCACCCTCGGCATCGTTCTGTTCGGCGATCCGGCAACCCCGCTTCGGCTCGCCTGCATCGGCCTGATCATGGCCGGCTTGATCGGGTTGAAGCTCGTGGGATGAGGCGGCAGCAAAAAACCCTCGCGCCGTGTGCCGGTGCGAGGGTCCTTAAGTCATGGCCGCGAGACTGATCAGGCCTTTTCGCGGTTGTCCACCGACAGCGCGCCGGCGCCCGCAAAGACGAAGAACAGGAAGATGAAGCAGTAGAGCACGGCCGCATCGCCGCCGTTCAGCGATGGGAAGAAGCTCTTCGGGAAATGGAACATGAAATAGGCGACCGCCATCTGGCCGGACATGATGAAGGCAGCCGGCCGGGTGAGGAGCCCGATTGCCACCAGGGCGCCGCCGATCAGTTCGATCAGGGCGCCGACCAGGAACAGGGTGGACAGCGTATCACCGGCTCCCGGCTGCGGCCCGGGGAAGGCAAACAGCTTCATGGTGCCATGGGCGAGAAACGTCAGGCCCGAGATGATGCGCAGCGCGGCAAGCGCGTAAGGTTGGAATGCGTCGAAACGTTCAGACAAGGACAATACCCTCTCCTGCAAGACAATGAACGTCCGAGCGTTATCGTTGCAGTGCAGCAATGAACAATCAACTGCACTCCCACCCCATCACATCCGCTTGATCGTGCTGCACAAATTGCCGCAGAGAGCGGCGAGGCGCCGCGTTACTGCGCCGTCAGGTGTTCAAGCCGCAGCCCCTGGGCCGTGCGGTTGCGAAAACCTTCCCAATAGCTGTGGCCGGACTGGCGCCGTCCATCCTTGTCCACGGCATAGACACCGTCCTCGGACCGCTCGACGAGATCGAGATAACGCCCCCTGGCCAAATCGCCCTTCAGCTTGAGGTCGAACCAGACGGTCGCGAAATGCTCTGCGATATTGTTCATGCGGACCGTGTCCCAGACGGGATCAGCATAATGTTCGAACGGCGCAAAACCGAGTTCGGGACTGACGGCAAAGCTTTCCGCCGGCGCGGGCATTGGCGCCGCAGCATTGTGGTTGGCATGGTCGAAGGTCAGAAGATAGCGGTCCACGGATTTCGCACCCGTAAACAGCGGACGGATACCCTTCTGGTAGTCGGACACATCGTCGGCGCTGCCGGCCATGAAGAAGATCGGCACCTTTACCTCGGAAAGACCCGCCTCGTCCCACATGCCGCGCTGCATCCCCCAGGGCGCTATGGCGAGGATCGCCTTGAAGCGCGGCTCGAACAGGGCAGCATGGCTGCCACTGCCCGCCTGATGCACCGCCAGCAGGCCATCCGGCGCGCTCCAATCCGCCTTGACCGCCTTTTCGGACACGCCGGCACCGGCGGTGATCATGGCGCCATAGCCGCCCATGGAATAGCCGATCAGCCCTGCCTTGCCGGCATCCACCAGACCGGACAGGAAATTGCCGTCCTGCCCGCTCATGGCGGCGATTTCCGACAGAACGAAGCGCTGGTCGAGCGGCCGGTTGACCAGCGTGCTGCCGAAGGCCGCGCGGTCATTGTAGGTGCTGTCGGTATGATCGATGGAGGCGACGACATAGCCCTTGCTCGCCAGGTTCTCTGCGAGCGGCGACAGCAGATAGCGGTTGCCTGGATAGCCATGCGAGACGATGACGAGCGGATATGGATCGGCACCCTTTTCCGGTGCCGCGTCGCGCACCGCCTGCCCCGCAATGCTGACTTCCGTCTTGCCGTCGCGCAGAAAGACCTTGTAGGTGCCACCGGGCTTGTCGACCACGGCCGGATACCAGATTTCGACCGTCAGCGGACGATCATAGCGTGGGGCCGGTTTGCCGGCTTGTGCATTCACAACGTCAATCTGGCCGGGATTGGTGAGCGTCAGCGTACGCACGCCGACGCGATGCGAACCATAGGCGGCAAGCTCGGGCGCATCCGGACGGATGCGATCGATGCGGTTTTCGTCGGCAAGGGAAACGGCGGGCAAGAAAAGGCTCACGAACAGCGTCAACAGCGGGCGGTGCATCACGGGTTTTCTCCTCTCCAGGGCACATTGGCAAGATGGCCGACCGGAAACATAGGTCAACGCAGGCCAACGCACAGGCCCGCCCGTGATGGCGATGAATGGCAACATGCCTGTGACAGGCGTCAGGGGAAAAGTGCGGTGGCGAGCGTCGAGGGCACCGTATCCTGCAGGCGGAAATCCTGCACCACACGCTCGGCGATCCGCTCCGCCAACCGCGCATCCGCATGGGTGGCATCGAGGGCAAAGGCGGAAACGGCAAAGCTTCCGACAGCCACTTTTTCTCCCGTCACGACCGAAACCGCCTCGACCGTGACCTGTGCCCTGAAACGCCCGCCGAACAGCAGCGGGAGATAGACGGTATCCTCGATGCGGATGGTAAGGACCGCGCGTGGCAAGGCCTGCTGCCGGAAGGTGGCGCGAATGGCGGACGCCACCAGACGATCCGTGGCCGACAGGAGATTGTGGGACACCTCCGGACGCGCCGTCACGAAGGCGGCGCGGACATCATAAAGCAGCGTTTCGGGGCGCGCTTCGTCAGCCGGCATCCGGAAGCTGCCGAGCAGCAACCAGGCCATCACCAGGCAGAACAGACGAAGAGACCGCAACAGCATCAATCACCGGAGAGATTTTCCCCGATGATCTAAAAACAGGGTTAGGAGAGCGTTAAGCCGGAGCGCGCAATGCCGCAAAAACGGCCACCGCTGCCTGCATTTCCACCAGTCGCTTGGCACGACGAGCCTCGGCCTCGGCGTCCGTGCCCCAGTGCTCGTTCGTCCAGTCCTCCTCAAGATGCGCGAGCGACCAGATCGCCTCGGCATCACGAAAGCCTTCCGCGAAGGCGATCGCAAGGAGCGCCGAGCCCGTCAGCGTGGTCACCGTATGCAGAGCCGCAAGATCAAGCGGCGTCGAATGGCGGCGAAGGGCCAGCGAGAGTGCTGCAATCGCTTCCGGCGGCTGTTCCTGCGGCATGATGCCTTCGATCAGGATGAAGCGGGCGCCAAGCGTCGAGGCCGCCCAGTCCAGCACCGGATCCCAGGCCTCTGCCTGGCGCGCCACCAGTTCGGCCGGCGCCTCGGCCCGGTAGCAGAGCATGTCGCTGCCGGCAAAGCGCAGGATTTCTTCGAAGACCGCCTCGCTGGCCGCAGCAACACCATCGATCGCCGTGTTGACGAGACGCGTCACCGGCATGGTCGAAGGGTCGATCACCTCACTCTGGGCGGCCCATTCGGCGCGGATCAGATCGGCGAGCGCTGCCGTCGGCACCGTCAGCGCGTTTTTCGCCGGCGTCTTCACAGGGCGGCCATCGAGCTGGATCGCATGTCCGTCCGGGCCGGCCGCAACGCCGGTTTCGGTGTAGAAGCGCTTCGGCAGTGGCTTCTTCATCTGGATCTGCGCACGGCGCGTCGGATCGGGGTGGCTCAGCCCGTCGGGCAGGTCAAACAGGTCGCGCATGAAATCTTCCTCAGCCGATGTGGTGCAGCAGATCGAGCGGATGATCGACGATCACGTCGGCACCGGCCGCACGCAGGTCGGGAACGGAGGCATAGCCCCAGGACACGCCGATGGCCGTGGCGCCTGCCGCCTTTGCCATCTGCATATCATAAATGGCATCGCCGATGACAAGAGTGTGTTCCGGCCGCATGCCGGTTTCGTCGCAGCACTCCGTCACCATGGCCGGGTGCGGTTTCGATGGGCAATCGTCCGCCGTGCGGCTCACCACGAAGAAGGGACGGAAGCCATGCGTGTCGAGGATCATGTCGAGGCCTCGGCGCGACTTACCGGTGACTGCGCCAATCAGCAGATCCTCGCGCGGGGCAATCGCGTCCATCACGGCGCGGATTCCCTCGAACAGCGGCTCGCGATAGTTCAGATCGCTGCGCACCACGGAGAACAGCGACTTGTAATAGGCCATCATGCGAACGGCCTCGTCATCCGCATGCAGCTTGCCGTCGATGCGGGCAATGGCGATATCGAGCGTCAGGCCGATGATCGACTTCGTCGCCTGGAGCGTCGGCTCCGGCTTGTCGAAGTGCAGGAAAGTGCGGCGCATGGTTTCGTGGATCAGCGCCACACTGTCGACCAGCGTTCCGTCGCAATCGAAGAGAACCAGCTTCATTGGTCGTCCCTGTCGCCGAGTGTCTGGTCGAAGCCGAGCAGGTTCCAGCTCTGCACCATGTGCGGCGGCAGCGGTGCCGTGACCTTCAGCCGTCCGCCGGAGGGGTGCGGAATGTCGATGTGACGCGCATGCAGGTGGAGCCGCTTCTGCATGCCGCCCGGAAAGTCCCAGTTCGGATCATCCTCGAAATATTTGGGATCGCCGATGATCGGATGGCCGAGGTGCAGCGCATGCACGCGCAACTGGTGGGTGCGCCCGGTATAGGGCTCCATTTCCAGCCAGGCGAGGCGCTGCGCCGCCGTCTCGATCACCCGGTAGAAGGAAACGGCATGATCCGCTCCCTCCTCTCCGTGTTTGGCAATGCGCATGCGGTCGCCATCCGGCGTCTGCTCCTTCACGAGCCAGGTCGAGACCTTGTCCTCGTGCTTGCGCGGCACGCCCTTGACCAGCGACCAGTAGGTCTTCTTGGTGTCGCGCTCGCGAAAGGCCGCCGTCAGCTTCTGGGCGGCGCCGCGGGTACGGGCAATCACCAGAACCCCGGAGGTGTCGCGGTCGAGACGGTGCACCAGGCGCGGCTTCTCCCCCTTCTGGTTGACCCAGGCATCCAGCATCTTGTCGATATGGCGGGTGACGCCCGAGCCGCCCTGCACGGCAAGGCCGGCCGGCTTGTTCAGCACGAAAACCTTGTCGTCCTCGTGCAGCAGCATGCGGGCGAGAAGCTCGGCATCCTCGCCGTGCTTCAGATCCTTGCCGCCGATCGGTCCGGATTTCGGGCCGCGCGCATCCACATCCATCGGGGGCACGCGCACCATCTGGCCGGGCTGAACCCGGCTGTCGGATTTGACGCGGCCGCCATCCACCCGGATCTGGCCGGAGCGCAGCAGCTTCTGCAGCGCACCGAAGCCGAGCCCCGGATAATGTATCTTGAACCAGCGGTCGACGCGCATGCCGGCTTCGTCCGCCTCGACGCGGATATGCTCGATGCCTGCCATGAATTCTCTTTCTGTCTGGATTGGCCGCCAAACGGCCCTTTGCCCCAGCCTTTAGATGATTTCAGGCCGGAAGGGAAAGAGGAAATCCGGGATGCCCGTCACAGAACCGCGCGGCCGACGGCAAGGCCGCCGAAAGTGGCGGCAAGCGAAATGATCACGCTGAAGAGAATGTAGCCGAAGGCCGCGACGATCGCGCCGCGCTCGTAAAGCGCAATCGTATCGAGCGAGAAAGAGGAGAAGGTTGTGTAGCCGCCGAGGAAACCGACCACGATCAGCAGCCGCATTTCCATGGAGGCGTTCAGCTTGCGCGCCACGAGTTCGGTCAGGAAGCCGATGGCAAAGGAGCCAGCGATGTTGACCGTCAGCGTTCCCCAGGGGAAGGCCATGCCCAGCAGTCGCGTCATGATGACGCCGGTCAGATAGCGGCAGACAGAACCGACGGCGCCGCCAAACGCTACCAGCAGAATATGGATCATGGCCATTCCCATCCTTGAAATCATACATTGATCGGCATTCTAGCGAATGGATTAATGCCTGGCCAAGAGTTGAGCCAGTATCCTGTCACATTCAAGGAGATGGCGTGCAATGACACAGGTACTTTCCGTTTCTGCCGTCACGGCCGGCTATGTCATGGAGGCGGCAAAGCCCGCGCGGCGCGTGGCAACGGCTGACAAGGTGAAGGATGCGCAGGTGGATGCCGAGCGCAACGAGGTGCGCAAGGCCGGTGCCGATGCGTCAGAGGTTGCGGGCCTCATCCCGGCTGTCGCCGTCAGCTTCGATGTCACGACCAGCCGCCAGCATCAGCCGCAGCAGCAGGCAAGCCTGCAACAGGCACGCAACGCCTACGAGGAAATCTGATCGGGCCCATTCGGGTTGCTGCGGTGCCGGGCATGCCCCCGGCACCGGTCGTATCTTGCATTCGTGAGGCGATCAGTTGTGCTGGTGACCCCCGGGGCCTGCAGCCGCGACCGGCAGCACGACATCAACTTTGCCCGCCTTCTCGAAGGTGAAGGTCACCGGCACCGTCTCGCCCTGCTTGAAGGGTTGCTGCACCTTCATGAACATCAGGTGCAGGCCACCGGGCTTGAGTTCGACCGTCTCGCCGGCGGGAATCACAATCCCCTTATCCAGCTGACGCATGACCATCACATCCCCCTTCATCGCCATTTCGTGCAGTTCCACGGTGCCGGACCGTGCCGATTCGGCGGAAACGAGGCGGTCCGCTTCCTTGCCGTTGTTGGTCACGGTGATATAGCCGCCACCGACCGGCTGGCCGGGCAGCATGGCCTTCAGATAGCCATGACCGATCGACAGCGAGCCGACCGTGACCGGCTTCATGTCGACATCCCCGTCAGCAGCCGCAACAGCGTCCTTCATCGCGCCATGGCCGGCATCGCCATGCCCCATGCCGGCGTGATCCATTCCCGCATGATCCATTCCGGAATGGTCCATGCCGCCACCCGCAGGCTTCTCACCACCGGCGCTGACCTTCAGCAGCGGCGCCGGATCCTTCAGCGAATGCGGGTCGGTGCCGGGTGCGGCCACTTCGTCCCATTTCTCGGTATCGCCGCCGCAGACCTGGATGGTCTTGAACGGCAGCGCGGTTCCATCGGCCACACCCGCAAGCTTGCCCTGCATGACGAAGACATCATAGTTGTCATCCGGCAGGCTGCCATTCTTCCAGCGAATCTCCAGCGGCCCGGATGTCTCCTTGGTACCGTGGTTGTCATAGGGCTTGGCATAATCGCCCTTGATGATCTCAAGGTCCCAGCCAGCCTTCGGCTGCGGCTTGGCGCCGTAAAAGCCGTCCGGCAACGTCACCCGCACTTCGTTCGTCGGCTTGCCGGCGCAGCCATGGGGTACCTGCAACTGGATGACGACATAGGAATCGGGCTTGGCCGGGCCATTGGCCAGCGTCACATGCGCCTCGGCTGCGCCTGTCATGCAAAGAGTCGCGAGTGCGGCACCGGTCAGGAATTGGGTTCTCGTCATGGGTCAGTCCCTCCAGCGGCGGGGCCTCTGGCCGTCCAGCCGCTCAATCCGTTCATAGGTTTGTCTTGAAGCGAAAGGATCAGGTCAGGACGGGCGGTGCGCGTGAACGGGCCTGCGGGATGGACAGGCCGCCGGAAATCGCGGCCTGTTCCACCGGGCCGTTGAACAGGGAAGCCGCAGGCTTGAGAAGCCAGCATTCGCTGGCTGGTGTCGGCAGCAGCAGGCTGGCGGCCAGCAGGCAGACCTCGCAGGCGAAGGATGCGGCCGGATGCGGCCGGTCATCCGGGTGCTCACCCAGGTGTTCCGCGCACAGCGACGCGAAGGTGCCGTCCGGCAGGCGATAACTTTCCGCAAGCTCGGGCCGTGCTGCGGCAGAAAGCGGCGCATGCGGGGCAAGCCCCAGCGACAGGAAGACCATGGCGCACAGCATGCGCAGGATCTTCCGCCCTGAACTCCGGCCTGACGCCATATTCCTCTCCGTTTGCCCGTTCCTTAGCCCAGATTGGCGCGATGTGCAAAAGTCGGATTGTCGCGGGCCGGAAAGATCCGGTGCCGCATTCTGTGTGCAGGGCGACAGAATTCGTGTCACCTGCGACATTTGGCTCTTGCCAAGCAGGGGGTCCCGCCCATAATGAGCGCAACCCCGCTGGGAGAAACCGCTTCGATGCGGCGCCGAAGGAGCAACCGCCCCGGAAACTCTCAGGCAAAAGGACCAGCGGGACCTGCAGGACTCTGGAGAGAAGCCTTTTTACGCGAAGGGCTCGCCGAAGGGATAACAATCTCAGGCGCGAAGGACAGAGGGGGCTCATGAAACGGCGTGACATCGCGCCAGATACTGAGCTCGTGCGGACGTGGATCCGCGCACGACCTGGAGGCTTTCCTTGACCGATACCGGCCAATTGCTGACCACCCCTTTGCATGCCCTTCACCTGTCGCTCGGCGCCCGCATGGTGCCCTTCGCCGGCTATGACATGCCCGTGCAATATGCCGCCGGCGTGCTGAAGGAGCATCTTCACACCCGCGCCAAGGCCGGTCTGTTCGACGTGTCGCACATGGGTCAGGTCATCGTGAAGGCGGCATCCGGCGCCTATGCCGATGCGGCCGCAGCGCTTGAGAGGCTGGTTCCGGTCGATATCCTCGGCCTCAAGGAAGGCCGCCAGCGCTACGGGTTTTTCACCGACGATCAGGGCGGCATTCTCGACGACCTGATGATCACCAATCGCGGCGACCACCTGCTCGTGGTCGTCAACGCCGCCTGCAAGGCTGCCGATGTGGCGCATATGCAGACGCATCTCTCCGGCTGTTCCGTGACGCTGCTGGAGGACCGGGCGCTGATTGCCCTGCAGGGGCCGGCGGCGGAAGCCGTGCTGGCATCGCTTGCGCCGGATGTCGCCGCCATGAAATTCATGGATGTTCGCGATGTGACGCTGGTCGGCGCCGCCTGCATCGTCTCCCGCTCCGGCTATTCCGGCGAAGACGGCTATGAGATCTCCGTGCCCGCGACCAAGGCCGAGGAACTGGCCAGGGCCCTGCTGGCGCACCCGGATTGCGAGGCGATCGGCCTTGGCGCCCGCGATTCGCTGCGGCTCGAAGCCGGCCTCTGCCTCTACGGCAACGACATCGACACGACGACCTCGCCGATCGAGGCCGCCCTCGAATGGGCCATCCAGAAGGTCCGCAAGGCCGGTGGCGACCGTACCGGCGGTTTCCCGGGTGCAGACCGCATCCTTGGCGAACTGGCGAACGGCACAACCCGCCGCCGCGTCGGCCTGAAGCCGGAAGGCAAGGCGCCGGTGCGCGCGCATGCCAGACTGTATGCCGACGCCGAAGGCCAGACGGAAATCGGCGAAGTGACGTCAGGCACTTTTGGTCCCTCGGCCGAAGGCCCGGTCGCCATGGGCTATGTGCCGACGGAATTTGCCGATGCCGGAAAACAGGTCTTTGCGGAAGTCCGCGGAAAATACCTGCCGGTCACCGTCGCCGCCCTGCCCTTCGTCACGCCGACATACAAGAGATAGCTCTCGGATGCTTGCGTTCACGCCCCCCTTTGTTCGCTCGGACAGAGGGGACTGCACGGTAAAACGAACCATGTCTTTCAACAGATCAAAGAGGACCTCCCATGCTGAAATTCACCGCTGAACACGAATGGCTGAAGCTCGAGGGCGATGTCGCAACCGTCGGCATCACCCAGCACGCCGCCGACCAGCTGGGCGACCTCGTTTTCGTGGAACTGCCGGAAGTCGGCGCCACGTTCGACAAGAACGGCGAGGCCGCAACCGTCGAAAGCGTGAAGGCGGCCTCGGATGTCTATTGTCCGCTGTCCGGCGAGATCGTCGAGATCAATGAAGCGATTACCGCCGACCCCTCGCTCGTCAATTCCGATCCGCAGGGAAAGGGCTGGTTCTTCAAGCTGAAGCTCGCCAATGTGACCGATGCCGACGACCTGCTGGATGAAGCCGCCTACAAGGAGCTGATCGGCTGATGTCTGACACCCGCGATTTCCACTTCACCGATTACCAGCCCTATGACTTCGCCAACCGGCGTCATATCGGCCCCTCGCCCTCCGAAATGGCGGAGATGCTGAAGGTGATCGGCTACCGTTCGCTCGATGCCCTCATCGACGCGACTGTGCCCTCCTCCATCCGCCAGCGCGAGCCGCTGGCCTGGGGTGCAGCACTCACCGAACGCGAGGCGCTCGACCGTCTGCGCGAAACCGCAAACAAGAACCAGCCACTGACCTCGCTGATCGGCCAGGGCTATTACGGCACGATCACGCCGCCGGTCATCCAGCGCAACATTCTGGAAAACCCGGCCTGGTACACGGCCTATACGCCCTACCAGCCGGAAATTTCGCAAGGCCGTCTCGAAGCGCTCCTGAACTTCCAGACGATGATCTGCGACCTGACGGGCCTTGATGTCGCCAACGCCTCGCTGCTGGATGAGGCAACTGCAGCCGCGGAAGCCATGGCGCTTTGCCAGCGTCAGGCAAAGTCGAAGGCGACCGCGTTCTTCGTCGATGCGAACTGCCATCCGCAGACGATCGCGCTGATCGAAACCCGCGCCGCCCCGCTCGGCTGGAAGGTGATCGTCGGCAACCCGTTCACGGATCTCGATCCCGTCGATGTGTTCGGCGCGATCTTCCAGTATCCGGGCACGCATGGTCATGCGCATGATTTCGCCGGCCTGATTGCCCGCCTGCACCAGACCGGTGCCGTGGCTGCCGTCGCCTCCGATCTGCTCGCGCTGACGCTTCTGAAGTCGCCCGGCGAGATGGGCGCGGACATCGCCATCGGTTCCTCGCAGCGCTTCGGCGTGCCGATGGGCTATGGTGGCCCGCATGCAGCCTTCATGGCGGTCAAGGATGCGCACAAGCGCTCCATGCCCGGCCGTCTCGTCGGCGTTTCCGTCGATGCCCGCGGCAACCGCGCCTATCGCCTGTCGCTCCAGACCCGCGAGCAGCATATCCGCCGTGAAAAGGCGACGTCGAACATCTGCACCGCACAGGTGCTGCTCGCCGTCATGGCCTCCATGTATGGCGTCTTCCACGGCCCCGAAGGCTTGAAGGCGATTGCCCAGCAGGTGCACCGAAAGGCCGTGCTGATGGCCAAGGGTCTCGAAAAGCTCGGCTATACGGTAGAACCCGAAACCTTCTTCGACACGATTACCGTCGACGTGGGCCACATGCAGGGGCTCATCCTGCGCGCCGCCGTGGCCGAAGGGGTCAACCTGCGCAAGGTGGGCACCACGAAGATCGGCATGTCCTTGGATGAGCGCACACGTCCGGTAACGCTGGAAGCCGTGTGGCGCGCCTTTGGCGGTAATTTCAAGGTTTCGGATTTCGACGCGGACTATCGTCTGCCGAAGGACCTGCTGCGCACGTCACCCTACATGACACATCCGATCTTCCACATGAACCGCGCCGAAAGCGAGATGACCCGCTATATCCGCCGGCTCTCGGACCGCGATCTGGCGCTCGACCGGGCAATGATTCCGCTCGGCTCCTGCACCATGAAGCTCAACGCCACCGCGGAAATGCTGCCGATAACCTGGCCGGAATTCTCCGACATGCATCCCTTCGCTCCGGTCGACCAAGCCGCCGGCTACAAGGAAATGATCGAGGATCTGTCGGCCAAGCTCTGCCAGATCACCGGCTATGATGCCTTCTCGATGCAGCCGAATTCCGGCGCGCAAGGGGAATATGCGGGGCTTCTCACCATCCGCAACTACCACATCGCGCGCGGCGATACCCATCGCGATGTCTGCCTCATCCCAACCTCCGCGCATGGCACCAACCCGGCCTCGGCGCAGATGGTCGGCATGAAGGTGGTGCCTGTGAAGGCCAAGGAAAACGGCGACGTGGATCTCGATGATTTCCGCGCCAAGGCCGAACAGCATTCCGCCAATCTCTCGGCCTGCATGATCACCTACCCGTCGACGCATGGCGTGTTCGAGGAAACAGTGCGCGAGATCTGCGAGATCACGCACGCGCATGGCGGTCAGGTCTATCTGGACGGCGCGAACATGAACGCCATGGTGGGTCTTGCCCGCCCTGGCGACATCGGCTCCGACGTCTCCCACCTCAACCTGCACAAGACCTTCTGCATTCCGCATGGCGGCGGCGGTCCCGGAATGGGTCCGATCGGCGTCAAGGCGCACCTTGCCCCCTACCTGCCCGGTCATCAGGAATGGGACGGGCGCGACGGTGCCGTCTCGGCCGCTCCGTTCGGTTCGCCCTCGATCCTGCCGATCAGCTGGTCCTACTGCCTGATGATGGGGGGCGAAGGCCTGACGCAGGCAACCAAGGTGGCGATCCTCAACGCCAACTACATCGCGGCCCGCCTCGCAGGCAGCTATGACGTGCTCTACAAGTCCGCATCGGGCCGCGTCGCGCATGAATGCATTATCGATACCCGCCCGCTGGCGGCTTCCGCCGGTGTGACAGTGGACGATATCGCCAAGCGCCTGGTCGATTGCGGCTTCCATGCGCCGACCATGAGCTGGCCGGTGGCCGGCACGCTGATGATCGAGCCGACCGAATCGGAGACCAAGGCCGAGATCGACCGCTTCTGCGACGCCATGCTGGCGATCCGCGAAGAAGCGCGTCAGATCGAGGAAGGCAAGATGGACCGGGAGAACAATCCGCTCAAGAACGCCCCGCACACGGTGGAAGATCTCGTTGGCGAATGGACGCGGCCCTATTCCCGCGAACAGGCCTGCTTCCCGCCGGGCTCGTTCCGCGTGGACAAATACTGGTCGCCGGTCAACCGCATCGACAATGTCTATGGCGACCGCAATCTCGTCTGCACCTGCCCTCCGATGGAGGACTATGCGCAGGCAGCGGAATAAAAGCCGCATCCGCAGACGAATGCCTGTCACGCTCTCCCTGCCCGCCAGGGGGAGCGCTTTGTCGAGACCTCGGCGATAAGGCGGCAGCGCCCGAGGGGAAACAGCAGCAAAGCCGTGCCGCCGCCGCACAGGAGGTTGCAAAGCGGTAAACCGAAACGGTCGAGGTTTACCACGCTTCATCCTTCATCAAGCGTGCCGCAGGCCCGCGCAAGACAGATGTGATCCGGTCGCTATACTCCGGCCCCAGGCATATTTGCCCGGAGAGGTGGGGAAGGATGACACTGAGCGCCGTGAGCAACACCGCATTGTCGGGCATGCAGGCACAGCTTATGCGGCTTTCCGCCACGGCCAACAACGTTGCCAATGCCGATACCACCGGCTATTCCCGCCTCTCCACCCAATTCTCCACCAGCCCGACCGGAGGCGTGACGGCACAGGTGAAACCGTCCGACACGGCGCAAGGCAGCGAGCCGCTTCAGGACATGCTCGCACAGACCGAGGCGTCGATCGGCTTCAGGGCGAACGCCATGGTATTCGAGACCGGTGCCGATCTGTGGCAGATGCTCTCATCGATCAACAGAAGCTAGAGTATGCCGGCGAAAGTGGGGACCGGTTTCGCGTCCGGAATTGCTTGAAAACAAAAAAGATGGAGCGTATCGGGCGATTGCGTGTTCGCCGGAAACGCTCCAATGCAGCCGACAAACGCATTTTGGTCACGGCGCCAGGTCAACGGAACGTGAAGGAACATTTTCCGGCGGCAGCAACCATGTTCCAGGCCGCGCATTAAGGATGCGGCTTTCACAACATCTGGTTCCCGATGTCCGTCGCGTCCTCTCCGCAAACCGGATCTTCGTCCGGCTTCCTCACCGACCGTTCTCTTGTTGCCCTTGCCGTGCTGAACTTCTTCCTGGCAGATGCGCGGGATGGGCTGGGGCCGTTTCTGGATGCCTTTCTCGCCACGAATGGCTGGTCGTCCATGGCGCTTGGCGCCATCGCCACCGCCGGTGGGCTGATCGGTCTCGTTGCAACGCCGATCTTCGGCGAACTGGTCGATAACAGCCGCTGGAAACGCGCCCTGATCGCAGGTCCGGTGATCTTCGTCACCATCGCGGCTCTCGTCACCCTCCTCTCTCCAAACCCCGCCGTGGTGTGGTTCGGGCAGATGGGCACGGCCCTCGTCGGCGCCGTCATCGGGCCGGCACTCGCCGGCCTCACGCTCGGCCTTGTCGGAGAACGGCTGTTTGCCCGGCAGATCGCCCGCAACGAATTCTGGAACCACGGCGGTAATTTTCTCTCGCTTTTCGCCGTGTTTCTCGTGGTGCCGGCTTTCGGCACCGGCGGCATGACCTGGCTGATGATCGCAACCGCCCTCGGAACGCTTGCCGCCATCGTCGCGATCGATCCGAACCGCATCGACCATGATGTGGCGCGCGGCCTGGACAAGGATGCGGGCAGCCATGCCCCATCGGGCATCCGTGTTCTCCTGAGGGAACGCGGCCTTCTGCTTTTGGCGATCATTCTCCTCATCTTCCATTTCGGCAATGCCCCGATGGGGCGTCTGATCGCCCAGGATTTCGCGCTGGAACTGCAGACACCGTTTCGCACGACGGCCATCATCACCGGCGTCGCCCAGGCTGCGATGATCCTCGTGGCCGCGCTTGCGCCGATGCTGATCCGGCGTTTCGGTCTGTTGTTGATCTTCCTCGTTGCACTGAGTGCGCTGCCGCTGCGCGGCCTGCTGGCCGGCAGCTTTTCCGGATTCTGGGTGATCTATCCCGTGCAATTCCTCGATGGCGTCGGCGCCGGCCTGCTCGGAATCCTGACGCCGGTCGCCGTCGAACACATGCTGAAGGGCACCGGCCGCTTCAACCTCGGCCTCGCCTCCGTCATGACGATCCAGGGCGTCGGCGCCTCGCTCAGCAATGTGGTGGCCGGCTGGCTGGTAACGAAGGGCGGCTTTGCACTGTCGCATTTCGTGGGCGGCGGCATCGCCTTCCTCGCGATGATCATCTTCATCCTGTTCCGGAGAGATATCATCGTCGACGACAAGGCGTCGCAGACATAGCCGGCCTTCAGGATGCTGTCAGCTTTCGGGTCCATCGTTCCCCCGGCTGACACACGGAGAAAACCCCATGGCCTTTTCACTGCGCTATTCCACACTCGTTGCCGCCTCGCTGCTGCTTTCCACCCAGGCCTTCGCGGCCAGCACCATCATGGTGAAGGAAGATGGCGAAGGTGGTGGCCCGATGACGATCACGCTTGACCGCACCACAGTGCCGGCCGGCGACGTGACGTTCAAGGTGCACAACGACGCCATGACCGAAGAGCACGAAATGGTGCTGATCAAGCTGAAATCGGCCGATCAGACGATCCCGGTCAATGCCGCCAAGCACCGTGTCGATGAATCGAAACTGAAGAGCCTCGGCGAAGTGGCAGACCTGAAGGCCGGCAAGGACGGCCAGTTGAAGGTGAAGCTGGCGGCCGGCGAGTACCTGCTGCTCTGCAACATCAAGGGGCACTTCGAAGCCGGAATGAAGGCCCGCCTGACAGTGACCCCGTAAGACCGATCGGCGGCATGCCACGCACGCCATCGCCGCATAGAGCGCGGGCCGCACCCGACCGAGAGCGGCCCGTTGCGTTCGCGAACACCCGGCCTGCCCCGCGTTACGCTTGACGAACGCCACAACGGCTAATCTTCAGAGACGCACACTGTCATTCGATTGTGTAGGTTCCGACCTCGCACACATCCAGCTTGTCGCTGACATTCTCATAGCCCTGCTGGTAATCGGGCGCCTCGAACTCCGCGAAGATCGAGTAGAGGCAGGTCTTGCCGTCCGTCGGCACGACCAGGGTCCGGGACTTGCCGGCCGCCAGACCGCGCTTCTTCAGCAATTCAACCTTCTGGCCCTTGCCATCCGCCGGCCGCACGGTGAAGCGGATGATCATGCCATCCGTCTTGTTCTCCAGCACCAGTTCCTCATTGGCCTGCGCCACGAGAGGCAGCAGCAAAAAGCTCGCCCCCATCAGGGTCGAGAGCAAAAAGGCGGCAGCGCGCATTCAGGTCATCTCCGATCACAGAATGTCAAAACCTCGCATGAGGATCAGCAGCCTCACAAGCGGGTGATCGCCGGCTGGGATTTTATGTCAGTTGTCTGGGACGCGATGTTGGCGCCGTCCTGGACAGGCCGCAGGCGAATAGTTGCCATCATGGGCGGGAAATACGGCTGCAAGCGCCCGACCGTATCCGCGCCCGGCCCCTCGCCTTTGGGCTCAGGGCGTCCGTCACTGCCATCGATTCACTGGATCGATGGCTCGGGCGCAAGCGCCCGACCGTTCTTGCCCGGCCCCTCGCTTTGGCTCGCGGCGTTCGTCACTGCCATCGATTCACTGGATCGATGGCTCGGGCGCAAGCGCCCGACCGCTCCTGCCCGGCCCCTCGCTTTGGCTCGCGGCGTTCGTCACTGCCATCGATTCACTGGATCGATGGCTCGGGCGCAAGCGCCCGACCGTTCCTCACCCCACAAATGCCCGTTCGATGACGAATTCGGCGGGCTTGTTGTTGGCGCCTTCCGTCAGGCCCGCCTTTTCCAGGAGGTCCTTGGTGTCCTTCAACATGACAGAGGAGCCGCAGATCATGCCGCGGTCCACCGCCGGATCAAGGGCCGGCACGCCGAGATCGGCAAACAGCTTGCCATTCGCCATCAGGTCGGTGATGCGGCCCTGGAACGGGTAGTCTTCGCGCGTCACGGTGGCATAATGCTTCAGCTTGTCGCCCACCACTTCGGCCAGGAATTCGTGATTGCGGATCTCTTCCACGAGGTCGAAACCGTATTTCAGCTCTGCCACCTCGCGGCAGGTGTGGGTGAGGATCACTTCCTCAAATTTTTCGTAGGTTTCCGGATCCCGGATCAGGCTGGCGAAGGGTGCAATGCCGGTGCCGGTCGAGAACATGTAGAGGCGCTTGCCGGGGGTGAGCGCATCGAGCACCAGGGTGCCCGTAGGCTTCTTGCGCATCAGCACCGTGTCGCCCGGCTTGATCTTCTGCAAGTGCGAGGTCAGCGGGCCATCCGGCACCTTGATGGAAAAGAATTCCAGCTCCTCGTCCCAGGAGGGGCTTGCGATCGAATAGGCGCGGTAGATCGGCTTGTCGCCGACCATCAGGCCGATCATGGCAAACTCGCCGGAACGGAAGCGGAAGCCGGCCGGCCGCGTCATGCGGAAGCGGAACAGACGATCGGTATAATGCTCCACCGACAGCACCGTTTCGGCATAAACACCGTCCGGAATCTTCGCGACTGCCTGTTCGGCAAATTCTTCGGTCTTGGCGGAAACGTTCATGTCCGTCGTCTCGTCTCATGGAGTTGTTTTGCGCATGCGAAATATACCATGCGCGCGCATTTTTGAAGGCATCCGCGTTCTTATGCCGCGGATGCGAGAAAAAATATGCCTTTGCTCGTCAGGTTTTCAGGCCGAGCGACGCCGCCAGCTATAGGCCTCGCCGCCAGCTGCAGCACGTGCCGTCGGCTGATAATGGACGGAGATGCCCGGCAGCCGGTTCTCCGCAAGGCGCTTCAGCGCGGTGGCATTGGTCACCGCAAAACTGTCGAAGCCGCAGCGCAGCATCAGCGGCACCTGGTCGATCAGCACATCGCCCACCGCACGCAGCTCGTTCTTGTAGGCCAGACGCTCGCGCAGAAGAGAGGCGTGGCTGAAACCGCGCCCGTCGTTGAAGGCCGGGAATTGTACCGCCACCAGTTCCAGCCGGTAGAGATAAGGCTCCAGCCGGCGGACGTCGTCTGCCGGCTTCACCAGCACACCGAAGCCAACCTCGTTGCTGCTATCGGCCACTTCGATCAGTTGGTCGATGGAGAGCAGCGGACGTTCATCGCCCTCTGCCTTCCGCTCGTCCGTCTCGATGACCCAGGGATCGTTCTCGACGAAACCGGTTTCTGTCCAGATGCGTGTCATGTCGCTGTTCCCTGCCTCAGGCTGCCTTGGCCGTTTCGCCGTAGAGCGCATCCTTGAACGGCTGCGGCCCGACACGACGATAGGCTTCGAGGAAGGTTTCCTCCTTCGACAGGCGCAGGCCGAGATAGGTATCGACGACCTTCTCCACGGCATCCGTCACCTTCTCCGGCTCGAAGCCGCGGCCGATGATTTCGCCGATCGAGGTGTGCTCGTCGGCGGAACCGCCGAGCGTGATCTGGTAGAGTTCGGCGCCCTTCTTCTCCACCCCGAGCAGGCCGATATGGCCGACATGGTGATGGCCGCAGGCATTGATGCAGCCGGAGATCTTGATCTTCAACTCGCCGATCTCGGCCTGGCGCGCCGCCGAGCCGAAGCGCGAGGATATGGCCTGGGCCACCGGAATGGAGCGGGCATTGGCAAGCGCACAGTAGTCGAGCCCGGGACAGGCGATGATATCGGTGATCAACCCGGCATTGGCGGTGGCCAGCCCCTGCGCCGCCAGCGCCCGATAGACGGGCTCCAGATCGGCCAGCGCCACATGCGGAAGGATGACGTTCTGCTCGTGGCTGATGCGGATTTCGTCGAAGGCATATTCCTCGGCGATCTCGGCAATCGCCTCCATCTGCACATCCGTCGCGTCGCCCGGAATGCCGCCGATCGGCTTCAGCGAAATGGTCACCATGCCGTAATCGGGATGCTTGTGCGGCTGCACATTCTGCTGCACCCAGCGGGCAAAGCCCTCGTCTGCCTTCTTCCAGCCGGCAAGCTGCGCCCAGCCTTCCGGCCGGTCTGCAAGCGCCGGTGGCGCGAAATAGGCGATGATCGCCTGGATATCGGCCTCCGGCAGCGTCAGTTCCGCGCCTTGCAGATGGGCGAATTCTTCCTCCACCTGGCGCGCCAGTTCCTCCGTGCCGGTTTCGTGCACGAGGATCTTGATGCGGGCCTTGTACTTGTTGTCACGCCGGCCATGCAGGTTGTACACGCGCATGATCGCCGTGGTGTAGGACAGAAGGTCGGCTTCCGGCAGGAAGTCGCGGATCTTCTTTGCCACCATCGGCGTGCGGCCCTGCCCGCCGCCGACATAGACCGCAAAGCCGATCTCGCCCTGATCGTTCTTCTTCAGATGCAGGCCGACGTCATGCACCTGGATCGCCGCGCGGTCGCGCTCGGCACCGGTCACGGCAATCTTGAACTTGCGCGGCAGGAAGGAAAACTCCGGATGCACGGACGACCACTGACGCAGGATTTCCGCATAGGGGCGCGGATCGGCCACCTCGTCGGCGGCGGCACCGGCAAAATGGTCCGCCGTCACGTTGCGAATACAGTTGCCGGAGGTTTGCAGCGCATGCATTTCCACCGAGGCAAGCTCGGCGAGGATGTCCGGCGTGTCCGACAGTTTCGGCCAGTTATACTGGATGTTCTGGCGCGTGGTGAAGTGACCGTAGCCGCGATCATACTTGCGCGCGATATGCGCGAGCATCCGCATCTGACGGGCATTCAGCGTGCCATAGGGAATGGCGACGCGCAGCATATAGGCATGCAGCTGCAGATAGACGCCATTCATCAGGCGCAGCGGCTTGAACGCATCCTCGGCCAGTTCACCGGACAGGCGGCGGGCCACCTGATCACGGAACTGTTCCACGCGACTGGACACAAAGGCGTGGTCGAACTCATCGTAACGATACATGAAATTCCTCAGGCAGCGATGAAGGCGGGATCGGCCGGTGCGAAACCGCTGGCATAGTCCATGGTCGGGCCGGCGGCACGGATGCGCTCGCGCAGACGCAAGGGTCGGATCTGCCCGGACACCTCTTCCACCTCGATGACATTGACGTCAACGACAAGATTGGCCGAAAAATCGCGCTTGCCGATCGCCTCAAGCGAGGCAACAGCTTCCACATGCCGTGCGACCAGCGCATCCTGCAGCCGCTCGGTCCACTGACCGCTGGCATTCAGCCAGACGGCGATGCCGTCCGTGAGCCGGTTTGCGGTCAGAACCTTGTCTGTCATGGCCATGCCTTCCTGTGCGTCATGGTTCGGGATCCCGAAGGGGAAGCCTGCGTCGGAATCCGAACTTCTTTTCCACTGTGCCCAGATTATGTCAGAACCGTCCAGAGGCTTGAAGAAACGCAAATCCTTCCTGATTGGACCTGTGGCATTTCTGTTCCGGCATCGCCGGGAAGCGGAGAAAATGCACCCGCTGCAGCAGGGCGCCGGCCTTCTCCACACGCGGCATGTGCTCCTAGCCGAAAAGGGATTTCCCGCAGCGCACACAGCGCTTAAGGTGGAGATCGACAACAAGATTTGAGGACATCGCCCGTGAGCACTGCCACCATCGCCGCCCGTCTGCTGGACGTTATCGAAAACGACATTCTTCCCTTGACGGAACGGGGCGTCGCGGCCGGCAACAAGGTGTTCGGCGCGGCGATCCTGCGCAAGTCGGATCTGTCGCTGGTGCTGGCGGAGACAAACAACGAGCTGGAAAACCCGCTCTGGCACGGCGAAGTGCATACGCTGAAGCGGTTCTACGAACGGGGCGAGGTTCCGGATACCCGCGACCTGATCTTCCTCTCCACGCACGAACCCTGCACCATGTGCATGTCGGCGATCACTTGGGCGGGCTTTGACAATTTCTATTACTTCTTCAGCCACGAGGATTCGCGCGACGCCTTCGCCATTCCGCACGACCTGAAGATCCTGAAAGAGGTGTTCGATCTGGAGCCCGGCGGCTATCGCCGCCACAACGCCTTCTGGAACGCCTTTGCGATTGCCGATCTGGCCGAGACGGAAGAGGTAGCGGTGCGCGACGCTCTGAAGGCGCGGATCGCCGCGATCAAGGCGCGCTACGATGCGCTCTCCGAGACCTATCAGGCCAGCAAGGCCGACAACAAGATTCCCCTGAACTGACGCCTGCCGCAAAGGATCGGAACCATGGAGCCCTCCAAGGATATCGCGCGCCTGCTCGACCTCATGGCAGCGCTGCGTCACCCGCACACCGGCTGCCCCTGGGATGTCGAGCAGACCTTCGAGACGATCAAGCCCTACACGATCGAGGAAGCCTATGAGGTGGCGGACGCCATCGAGCGCAATGATCTGGACGATCTCAAGGATGAGCTGGGCGACCTGCTGTTCCAGGTGGTGTTTCATGCGCAGATGGCCTCGGAAGCCGGGGCGTTTTCGTTCGGCGACGTGGTGGAAGCCGTCATGACCAAGATGATCCGCCGCCATCCGCATGTCTTCGCCCGCTCTGACGCGGCCACGCCGGAAGCCGTGAAGGTGCAGTGGGACGAGATCAAGTCCGCCGAAAAACGAGAGCGCGCCGAACGCCGCGCCCGCCGCGGCATCACCGAGGATGTCAAGGCAGGCTTCCTCGGTTCCGTGCAGCGCAGCCAGCCGGCCCTGACGGAGGCCCTCAAACTGCAGGAGCGCGCCGCCAAGGTGGGCTTCGACTGGTCGGAAGCCGAACCGATCCTCGACAAGATCGAGGAGGAAATCGAGGAGCTGCGCGCGGCACTGAAATCCGGCGCACCGGATAAAGTAAAGGATGAACTGGGCGACCTGATCTTCGCCCTCGTCAATATCGGGCGCCACGTCAAAGCAGATCCGGAGCAATCCCTGCGCGGAACCAATACAAAATTCCGTCGTCGATTCAGCCATATAGAAACATCGCTTCAGGCGATGAATGTTTCACTTGAAGATGCATCGCTGGAGCAGATGGAAGGACTCTGGCAGGCGGCGAAGCAGCTTGAGAGACAAGACTGAGAACGTGATTCAACCGAGCAGAAAAGGCGGCAAGGCATGCGGCTGCGCCATATCCTGATCGGCGGCACCTCGCATGCCGGCAAATCCACGCTGGCGGCGGAACTTGGCAGACGGCTTCGATGGACGGTGGATTCGACAGATGCCATTGCCCGCCATCCGGGTCGGCCCTGGCCGGAGTTGCGGCCGCAGGTCGGCGAATTTTACAGGTCCCTGTCGCCTGAGACGATCCACTGGTTCCTGAAGGTGCACCACGACAACATGTGGCCGCTGATCTTGCAGCGCCTGGCTTCCGTTGCCGCAGACGGCGGCACGCTTGTCCTTGAGGGTTCGGCGCTCCGCCCGGAACGGATGGCTGCGCTTGTCTCAAGCGATCTGTTCGCCTGCCTGCTGCATATTGCGCCGGACCGCCTGACCGAGCGGATGTACATTGCCTCCGAGTATCGGAATCGGGACAGCGACAGTCGGCTGATCATCGACAGGTTCCTCGAACGATCGATCCGGGACGGCAGTGAGGTGTACGAAAGCGCGCGGCAACACGGTGTGCCGATCTTCGATGCCGAACAGACGGACCTGCCGGAGGCTGTCTTCCACGCCCTCGCCCAGCAAGGCACGCGGCCAGACGAATGACGCCCCTACCGCTCCCAGTCTTCCCGCTCGCGCACCGGCATCACGCCGAGCTTGCGCTCCAGCGCATTGGCCTGCTCCGCCGACAGGCGCAGGTCGAAGGCGACCGAGCCATCCTCGCGATCCTCCCGGTGCTCCACCATGGCATTCTGATAGATCCACGAAATCAGGCCGAGCTTTTCCGGCGGCAGAACCACGGTGGCTTCGGTCACGACGCCGGACAGGCGCCGGGCAATCTCGTCCATCAGCGGATCGATACCCTCGCCGGTGATGGCGGAGACGGCCATCACATTGTCGCGGCCGGCGGCCTTCTCGGCCACTGCGTCATGGGCTTCCGGCTCCAGCCGGTCGATCTTGTTCCAGACTTCGAGAATGCGGTCATTGCGCTCCTTCTCGTCGATGCCGAGATCGTCGAGGATGCGCAGCACGTCGGCGGACTGGGCAGCATTGTCCGGGTCGGACATGTCGCGCACATGCAGGATGAGATCCGCTTCCAGCACCTCTTCCAGCGTGGCGCGGAAGGCCGCGACCAGATGCGTCGGCAGGTCGGAGATGAAACCGACGGTATCGGAGACAATCACCGTGCGGCCATGCGGCAGCTTCAGGCGGCGCAGCGTCGGGTCGAGCGTGGCAAACAGCATGTCCTCGGCCAGCACGCCGGCACCGGTGATGCGGTTGAAAAGCGTCGACTTGCCGGCATTGGTATAGCCGACCAGCGCCACAATCGGGTGCGGCACCTTGCGGCGCTTGGCACGATGCAACTGGCGGGTGCGCACCACCTGCTCCAGTTCGCGCTCCAGCCGAACGATCCGGTCCTGCAGCAGGCGGCGGTCGGCTTCGATCTGGGTTTCACCGGGGCCGCCCATAAAGCCCGCGCCGCCGCGCTGACGCTCCAGGTGGGTCCAGCTGCGGACCAGCCGGCCCTTCTGATAGTTGAGATGCGCGAGGTCGACCTGCAGCGTACCTTCCTTGGTGGAGGCCCGGCGGCCGAAGATCTCCAGAATGAGGCCGGTGCGGTCGATGACCTTGGCGTTCCATTCCTTCTCGAGATTGCGCTGCTGCACCGGTGTCAGCGGATGATCGACAATGACGAGGCCGGCATCCCGCTCGTCGAGCAGTGCCTTGATCTCCTCGATCTTGCCCGTACCGATCAAGGTCGCCGGTCGCGGCTGGCCGACCGGCACGATCAGTCCCTGGGCAATCGTCAGTTCGATGGCGCGCGCAAGGCCCACGGCCTCTTCCAGCCGGCTCTCGTCGGAGCGACGCGGCGAGGACAGAGCGGCCTCGCCCTGGGGCGCGCGGGCCGGACGGTTCTGCTTGAGAACGGGCACGAGCACGACGGCGCGCATGTCGTCGCGCCGTTTCTCCATGTCCGGAACGATGGATTCGTTGCTGGTATCGCGAATGCTGATGGCCTTGGTCCTTCAGGAGAGCGCCACAGACGTTGCGCGATGCCGGCGCAAGCCGCCGCTTGGGGCATGCGAGCCGGCAACATTGAGCCGCGTCGTGGGAAAACTGTCTGACCGCCTAGATGGGACGATCAGACAGACAATTCAACCCATCGGCTTCGGCATCCGCAGGGCGCGAAACGATCAGGCCGCGTTTTCTTCGCTTTCGAACATCTGCATCGGCTGTCCCGGCATGATGGTCGAAATGGCGTGCTTGTAGACCAGCTGCGAATGTCCATCGCGGCGCAGCAGCACGCAGAAATTATCGAAGGAGGTGACAACCCCCGTCAGTTTGACACCATTGATCAAAAAGATGGTGAGAGAAATCTTTTGCTTCCGGACCGTGTTGAGAAAAAGGTCCTGAAGATTCTGAGAACGTTCCGCCATGGCGCCGCTTCTTTCTTTCTTTGTTGCCGGCCGGATCGCCGGGAATGATCACGCGTGGAAGGCCAGCCGGAAACCCTCTCCTGTCTCCGCCGCCCGCATGACTGGTTATCAAATCGCCGTCTTTTCCGCAACGCCGAATAAACCATGCCATAGAACTGCTTGGCGAGCTGTTCCGCGCTCTGACACACGTCTCAAAGCGCTTTCCGCCATGGCTGACGGAAAGCTGCGGCGTGCGGGAAAGGAAGGCTGGCGGCAGAGCCTTGTCGGGCTATCCACAGGCAATTGCGGCTGCCCCGAAAGCGAGCGATGGGCTGGCCCCGCCCCTCAGAAGTACTGGATGGAGACCCGGAACAGCTGCTCGACATGGCGCACGGTACCGGCGGTCGCAAACAGCACCACGCGATCCTTCGCGCGGATCCGGGTGTCGCCGTTCGGGCGAATGACCTGGCCGTCGCGTAGAAGCGCGCCAATGCGGATGCCAGCCGGCAGATCCAGCTGGCGAAAGGCGCGCCCGACCAGCGGCGAGGTTTCCAATGCTTCCGCCTCGATGACCTCGGCAGCGCCATTCTGCACCGCGTAGACCGAACGAATGCGCCCCTTGCGGACGTGCTGCAGCACGCGGGAAATCGTGACGGCCCTGGGATTGATCAGCGAATCAATGTTGAGCGACCGCGTTACCTCGCCCAGCGACGACGAGTTGACCAGCGACAGATTGGACCTGCAGCCAAGCGCCTTGGCCATCACCGCGCCCAGAATGTTCACCTGGTCATTGTTGGTGAGCGTCACCATCAGGTCCGCATCCTGGATGTCTGCCTGCTGGAGAATGGCCTGGTCGAGCGCGGAACCGTGCAGCACGATCGTGTGGCGCAACTGCTCGGAAATCGCCACCGCCCGCTCGCGGTCGCTTTCGATGATCTTGATGCGGGTCTTCGGCTGCATCTCCTCGATGCGGCGAGCGACATAGGTGCCGATATTGCCGCCGCCGGCAATCACGATCCGGGCCGCTTCCTGTTCCTCATGCCCGAACAGGCCCAGTGTCCGACGCGTGTGATCGCGCTGGCAGATGACATAGGCAAGGTCGCCCGCATGCAACTGATCTCCGGACCGCGGTACGCTCAACCGTCCCTGGCGATAGACGCCAACGACGGTGGCCACCAGATCCGGAAACAGCTGGCTCAACTGCTCAAGCGGCGTGTTGATGACCGGGCAGTCTTCCATGCATTCGATCGCCACCATGGCGATCTGGTCTTCCGCAAACCGCGCCACATCGGTGGCGCCGGGAAAGGAGATACGCCGCAGCACCATCTTGCCCACCTCGACCTCCGGAGAGATCGTCACGTCGATGGACATGTTCTTGCTGCTGAAGAGATCGGCATATTCCGGCAGAAGATAACTCTGCGACCGTATACGGGCGATCTTGGTCGGCACGCTGAACAGCGCATGCGCCACCTCGCAGGCGACGATATTGACCTCGTCATAGAGCGTGACGGCGATGATCATGTCGGCATCCTCCGCCCCGGCCCGCGCCAGGACATCGGGATGCGCGCCGTGCCCCACATAGCCGCGCACATCGAGCGTATCGGTGATGCCGTTGATCAGGGTTGCGGAGGTATCGATGACGGAGACTTCGTTGTCCTCCTGCGACAGGCGTTCGGCAATGCCGTATCCCACCTGCCCCGCCCCGCATATGATGACCTTCATGCCGTCCCCCCTGCCATGCCGCCCCTCGGCACGGCCCGGCCTTAACCTAGCCTCAGACGCCGAGCGACTTCAACTTGCGGTGCAGCGCAGAACGCTCCATGCCGACGAATTCCGCAGTCCGCGAGATATTGCCGCCGAAACGGTTGATCTGCGCCACCAGATAGTCGCGCTCGAACATTTCGCGGGCTTCGCGCAGCGGCAGCGTCATGATGTGATGATCGCCCTTGCCGGCAATCTTCGGCAGCATGTCGCCGAGATCGGTCGGCAGCATGTCGGCGGTGATCGGCGAATCGGGCCCGTCGGTGCGGGCGAGAATCATCAGCCGCTCGATGTTATTCCGCAGCTGGCGGATATTGCCCGGCCAGTCGTGCGCCTGCAGCACCGCCATCGCATCATCGCCGATCTTGCGCTGGCGGATGCCCGTCTGATCGGAGATCTGGCGCATGAACATGTCAACGAGGAAGGGAATGTCCTCGCGACGCTCCGCAAGCGACGGCACCTTGATCGGAACGACCGCCAGACGATGGTAAAGGTCCTCGCGGAAAATCCCCTCGCTGATCAGGTTTTCCAGATTGTAGGCGGTCGACGAGATGATGCGGACATCGACCTTCACCCGCTTGGAACCGCCGACACGCTCGAACTGCTGGTCGACAAGAACACGGAGAATCTTGTTCTGCGTCTCGCGCGGCATTTCGCCGACTTCGTCGAGATAGAGAATGCCGCGATGGGCCTCTTCCAGCGCGCCGATCTTGCGCGGCTGGCCGGGCCCGCCTTCGGTGCCGAACAGGGCGATCTCCATGCGCTCCGGCGTGATGGTTGCCGCGTTCAGCGCGACGAACGGGCCGGCCGAGCGCGACGAGCGCCGATGGATCATGCGCGCCACGAGTTCCTTGCCGGAGCCGGAGGGACCGAGGATCATGATGCGGCTGTTCGTCGGCGACACCTTGTCGATTGTCTGGCGCAGCTGGGAGATGGCGACCGAGGTACCGATCAGTTCCACCGCATCGCCGGTGCGCCGCTTGAGTTCCGTCACCTCGCGCCGCAGCTTGGAATTTTCCAGCGCCCGCTCGGCAATCAGGATCAGCCGGTCCGCCTTGAAGGGCTTTTCGATGAAATCGAAGGCGCCGCGCTTGATGGCGGAGACTGCCGTCTCGATATTGCCGTGTCCGGAAATCATCACCACCGGCAGGTCCGGATGGCGGGTCTTGATCTCGTCCAGCAGCGCCAGCCCGTCAAGACGGCTGCCCTGCATCCAGATGTCCAGGAACACCAGCCGCGGCACGCGGTCGGAAATGGCCGCCAGCGCGCTGTCGCTGTCATGCGCCGTGCGGGTCTCATGACCTTCATCCGACAAAATGCCCGAAACGATCTCGCGGATGTCGGCCTCGTCATCCACGACCAGAATATCAGACGCCATATGCCACTTCCTTGTCATTGCCGGTTTCGGGGGCTGCCGCAGCGGGAGGATGCGGCAGGATCACCCGGATCATGGCGCCCTTGCCATGATCGAAATCGGCGGGCGCATCGTGCAGTTCGAGCTGCCCGCCGTGTTCCTCGATGATCTTCTTGACGATGGCAAGACCGAGCCCCGTGCCCTTTTCGCGCATCGTCATGTAAGGTTCCAGAATGCGGTGCCGGTTTTCCACCGGCAGACCGCGGCCATTATCGATCACGTCCACACGAAACTGGTCGCGCGCCGCATCAAAGGCGGCCCGGACCAGAATGCGCTGCCCGTCCCGTTCCTCGTCAGCAGGCACCGCCTCGATGGATTCAACGGCATTCTTGATGAGATTGCCGAAGGCCTGTCCCAGCATGCGCGAATCGAACAGTCCCTCCAGAGGCGTCTCGCCGAGTTCGCGCTGGAACTGCACATGGCTTGCCCCCATCTCGCGCAGGAAGATCGCATCGCGCAGCACGTCACGCAGGTCCGCCCGCTCCTTGGCTGGCTTCGGCATGCGCGCGAAGGCAGAAAATTCATCGACCATGCGGCCGATATCGCCCACCTGCCGCACGATGGTATCGGTGCACTGGTCGAAAACGGCGCGGTCGCTTTCCTCGATCTGGCGGCCATAGCGCCGCTTGAGGCGTTCGGCAGAGAGCTGGATCGGCGTCAGCGGATTCTTGATCTCATGGGCAATGCGGCGCGCCACATCCGCCCAGGCCGTGGAGCGCTGGGCAATCACGAGATCGGTGATGTCATCCAGCGTGATGACATAGGATTCGGCCGCGTTGCGTTGTTCCTCGCGCGTCACCTGGACAGAGAGCGTGCGCTCCATGCCGCCGCGCATCAGGTTCACTTCCTTGCGCAGGTCGCCGCGGGCGCGTCCGGTTGCTTCCTTCAGCACCTGATCGACCTCCGGCACGATCTCGGCCAGTGAATGACCGATCAGGTCTTCGGCGGAAAGACCGAGAAGTTCCTCGGCGGAGGGATTGACGATGGAGATCCGGTGATCATCCTCGACGCCGATGACGGCGGCCGTCACGCCGGACAGCACAGCCTCGATGAAGCGACGGCGATCATCCACCTCGTCCTTGGCAACGAGAATCTCATCACGCTGGCTGCGGATCTGCGAAATCATCTTGTTGAAGGTGCGTGAAAGGTTGCCGACATCGCCATCGGCGGCGCGCACCGGCACGACGACGGAGAGATTGCCTGCCGCCACGCTGTCTGCGGCGCTGATCAGCAGCCGGATCGGACGCACGATGCGGTCGGCAACGGCAATGGCGGTCCAGATCGAGGCCAGAAGCACGATCAGCGCAAAGCCGAGATAGAGCACGGCGAAGGCAAGCTGCAGGCTGGCGCGACCGGCCTCCATTGCCTTGTATTCGGCGCGGTTGTCCTCCATCAGCCGCATGGCGCCCATGACCTTCGGATCGACGGCACGGATCGTGTAGAGGAAGGCGCCCGGGAGGGCATCCAGCTTGAGGATGGCACCGACAAGGTTCGTCACCCCAGGCGGAATGAGCGTCGGCTGACCGGCGGCCGAGCTTGCCAGCGCATCCTTCGGAATGGCGGGCAGAGGCCGGTCGGTCGGGATATCGGCCTGGGCAATCGCCGCACCGTCTTCGCGCACCAGGAAGGCTCCCAGCAACCCGCGCCCCCGGGCCTGCCGTGTCATCAACTCAACGAAGCCGGTGCGATCCAGATAAAACATCGCACGGTTGCGCTCGAGGTCATTGGCCATGGAGACCGTCTGGCCCTGCAGATAGCTCGCATTTTCCAGCATATAGGCCTGGGCCACATCGAGCGAGGACTGCACGATCGACTGCGTGCGCAGCGAGAACCAGCGATCGAGGCCCACATTCAGCGTCAGGGTTGCAAAGATCGCCACCAGCACCGCCGGCGTGATCGCGACGATGGAAAACAGCACCACGATGCGCACATGCAGCCGGGCCGCCGCCCTGCCCCGGCGCCGTGCCTTCAGCAGGCGCCCGACCTCGCGACCGATCAGGTACATCAGGCCCAGCACGAAGAGAGCGTTGAGCACAGCCGAGGCAATGACCACCTGCGAAGTGGGGGCCACCGGCGTCAGGCCAAGGAGGACGAACAGGGTTGCGATGGCGCACAGCAGCGCACCCCCCGCCAGCAGCAGGCCGGGAAGGGCAAACGAGGCCCTGCGATCCTGCACCAACGTCGCCGGATCGTCTCCGGCGGTCGTCGCAACGCCTTCATTCATCCGAAAATCACTCCCAGCCCCGATCGATCGGGGTTCATGCACGATGACGGATCAACCAGTGACGGGGCGCTTCCCCCAATCAGGCGCCAGACCTCTGGCACACACCACACATCATACCGGCTGACGTGACCACTGAGCAACACATTGTGGCGAAAATGCAACGAAGCTGCGACAGGTGTCAAGCAGCAACCGCTCATGCACTGCGCGAACTGCGGTAGACCGAGACGCCCAGTTCGCGGATCTTCTTGCGCAGGGTGTTGCGGTTCAGTCCGAGAAGATCGGCCGCCTTGATCTGGTTGCCGCGGGTGGCCGTCAGGGCCGCGAGAATCAGCGGATATTCCATTTCGGTCAGCACGCGGTCGTAGAGACCGGGCGGCGGCAGCGCATCGCCGAAGCTCGCGAAATAGGTGCGCATGTTCTCTTCCACCGCCTGGGCGATGGTAAGATTGCCGCTGCGGGCCCCCATCTTGTCAATCGGGCTGTCCGGCACGTCGGAGCGCAGTTCCTGATCGATGATCTCGCGGGTGATCACGTCCTGCGGATAGAGCGCCATCAGACGGCGAACGAGGTTTTCCAGCTCGCGCACATTGCCCGGCCACGCATAGGCCTTCATGATGTCGAGCGCCTCATTGTCGAAACGCTTGGCATCAAGCCCTTCCTTCTCGCCCATCTGCATGAAATGGCGGACAAGATCCGGAATGTCCTCGGCGCGGTCGCGCAGCGGCGGCAGGCGCAGCGGCACGACGTTCAGGCGATAATACAGATCCTCGCGGAACAGGCCCTGATTGATCAGCTGCTTCAGGTCCTTGTTGGTCGCGGCCACGATACGCACGTCGGTGCGGATCGGCGTGCGGCCACCGACGGTGGTATACTCGCCCTGCTGCAGCACGCGCAGCAGCCTTGTCTGCGCATCCATCGGCATGTCGCCGATTTCATCGAGGAACAGCGTGCCGCCTTCGGCCTGCTCGAAACGGCCGGTGGAACGGTTCTGCGCACCCGTGAACGCGCCCTTCTCGTGACCGAACAGTTCCGATTCGATGAGGTCGCGTGGAATGGCCGCCATGTTGATGGCAACGAAGGGCCCGTTGCGGCGCTTGCCATAGTCATGCAGCGCGCGGGCCACCAGTTCCTTGCCGGTGCCCGACTCACCGGTGATCATCAGCGTCAGGTCCGTCTGCATCAGGCGGGCCAGCACGCGGTAGATTTCCTGCATTGCGGCCGAGCGGCCGACCAGCGGCATGCCGTCCTGCATGTCGTCGTCCAGCTTGGCCGGCTTGCGCTTCGGCTCGGCGAGCGCTCGACCGATAATGGCGATCAGCTCCGTCAGATCGAAGGGCTTTGGCAGATAGTCATAGGCGCCCTTTTCCGAGGCCTTGATCGCCGTCATGAAGGTGTTCTGCGCGCTCATCACAAGCACCGGAAGCTCGGGGCGCGCCTTCTTGATGCGCGGCAGCAGATCGAAGGCATTTTCATCCGGCATCACCACGTCGGTGACGACGAGATCGCCCTCGCCCGCCGAAATCCAGCGCCAGAGCGTCGCGGCATTCGAGGTGATGCGCACGTCATAGCCGGCGCGGGTCAAGGCCTGGTTCAACACGGTGCGGATCGCCGCGTCGTCGTCGGCCACAAGGATCGTTGCGGTCATTTCAGGCTTCCTGTCGTGTTCAAGGGACGGTTCTCTTCCTGGGACCCGTCATCCTTGTGCATGGGCATCAATACGCGGAAAATGGTGCGGCGCGCTTGGCTGTCGCATTCGACGATGCCGCCATGGGCGCCGATGATCTTGGCGACAAGCGCCAGACCGAGGCCTGAGCCATTCGTCTTGGTGGTGATGAAGGGATCGAACAGATGCGGCAGGAGATCGCTCGGCACGCCGGGGCCGTTGTCGATCACGCAGAATTCGAGCGGCAGCGAAATCTTTTCGCGCGTGCCGGCCACCGACAGGCGAATGCCGGGACGATAGGCCGTCGTCAGCATGATCTCGCCATCCTGCTGGTCGCCGATCGCTTCCGCCGCATTCTTGATGAGGTTCAGGAAGACCTGAACCAGCTGGTCGCGATTGGCAAAGACAGAGGGCAAAGACGGGTCATAGTTCTCGAGGATCTTGATGTCGCGCGCAAAGCCGGCCTTGGCCACCGCCTTCACATGGTCGAGAACCGAATGGATATTGAGCGGCAGGCGATCCACCGGCCGTTCATCGGAAAACACCTCCATGCGATCGACCAGCGAAACGATCCGGTCGGTCTCGTCGCAAATGAGCCGGGTCAGCGCGCGGTCCTCGTCGGCCACGGAGGTTTCAAGAAGCTGCGCGGCACCACGAATTCCGGACAGTGGATTCTTGATTTCGTGTGCCAGCATGGAGGCAAGCCCGGTGACGGAGCGCGCGGCCGCCCGGTGCGTCAGCTGGCGGTCGATCTTGTCGGCCATGCTGCGCTCCTGGAAGACCACGACGACGGAGCCCGGCTCGCTGACAACAGGCGCGACATAGAGGTCGACCAGCTTCTCCTGGCCGAGCCGCGGCGAAGACAGGTCCACGCGGTATTCGTTGACGGGTGCGCGACGCTCGCGCACCTGGTCGATCAGCGCCAGAAGCGGACTGCCGAACGGAATGAAGGTAGAAATCCTGTTGCGGGCCAGATGCGCAGCGCTTGCCCCGAAGAAGGCTTCCGCCTCCCAGTTGGCAAAGGCGATCACGCCAGCCTCGTTGACGAGGATCACCGGATTCTGAACCGAATTCAGAACGGCCATGGCAAGCGCATTGCCTGCCGCCGCCTCCTGCGACGCCTTGCTCATGCGGCCTCCCTGCTGCTTGCATGGCCGCGATAAGCCGCCAGTTCCTCACCGAGAACACGGAGCACCATGTCCGGATCCTTTTCCGTCATCAATCCCGCCTTTCGCTCCGGCGCCATCTCGGGCGCGAAGCGGTCCAGATACCAGCCGACATGCTTGCGGGCGTGGCGCAAGCCAGCCTCGCGGCCATAGAAACCGAGCATCAATTCGTAATGTTCGCAGGCAACCGCCGCCATTTCCGTGGGAACGGGATGGGCGCGGCCGGCGAAAACACCCGGATGCCACGGTCGCCCCTGCGCGCCGCGGCCGAGCATCACCGCATCCGCCCCCGAACGCCGCAGGATCTCCTGCGCATCGCCATGCGTCTCCACATCGCCATTCGCGATCAGCGGGATCGAGAGAACCTCGCGGACACGACGAATGGCATCCCAGTCGGCGCGCCCCTCGTAAAACTGCTGGCGCGTGCGCCCATGCACGGTGATCAGGCTGACGCCCGCCTGCTCGGCGCGTGCGGCAATCTCCGGCGCATTGATCGATTGCTCGTCCCAGCCGAGCCGCATCTTCACGGTAACCGGCACCTTGACCGCCGCGACAACCGCCTCGATGAGGGACAGCGCATGGTCAGGATCACGCATCAGCGCAGAACCGGAATAACCGCCGGTCACCTTCTTGGCAGGGCAGCCCATATTGATGTCAACGATGTCGGCGCCGTTTGCTTCGGCGATCCGGGCCGCTTCCGCCATCCAGTGCGCCTCGCGCCCGGCAAGCTGCACCATGTGCGGCCGGATACCCGTCCCCTTCAGACGCTCCCAGGATTCGCCGCGGTTATGCGCAAGCTCGCGACTGGCCACCATCTCGGTCACGACCAGCCCTGCCCCGTAGCGCCAGGCCAGCTGGCGGAACGGCAGATCGGTGACGCCCGACATCGGCGCAAGCACGACGCGATTGCGGATGACCACCGAACCAATCAGAAAGGGGCTTGCGAGAGTGATGGGACTCAAATGATGATCTTTCGGGCACACACGAGTTTTGCACTATTTTTATTCAGAGTTTGGGTGTTTGCCAAGTGCTATTCCCAAACTGCGTTATTTCTGGGCGACGTGCTGGAAATGGGCGTTTTCAGTCTATAGTTCTGCGCTGTCAACCGGCGAAGTCCACCCCTTGGCGGCGATCTGAGTCGTTCATCAACCGAATAAGCGATCCTGACAGGCAGTTTCATGAAGATCGGCATCGTTATCGTGGCTGCCGGGCGCGGCGAGCGGGCCGGCGCTCCACACGAGGGGCCCAAGCAATACCGCAGGATCGGCGGCGAACCGGTCATCCGCCACACGCTGCGTGCCTTTCTCACCTGGGAAAAGGCAGGACCCGTGGTGGTGGTGATCCATCCGGATGATGAATCCCTGTTTGCCGCGGCCGTGCATGGGCTGGCGAAGGCCGATCGCATCATCATCACCCATGGCGGTGCAACGCGTCAGCAATCGGTGTTCGAAGGGCTCCGCACCTTGTCCACGACAGACGCCACGCATGTGATGATCCACGATGCGGCACGCCCCTTCATCGATCATCCGCTGCTGGAGCGCATCGAAGCCCTGCTGGGCGCCGGCCATGTGGCCGTGCTGCCGGCGCTTGCCGTCACCGACACGCTGAAACGCGCCGGCGAGAATGGCATCGTGCAGGAAACCGTGCCGCGGGCCGGCCTCTATGCCGCCCAGACGCCGCAAAGCTTTGCGCTGACCGCCATCTGTTCTGCGCATGAGAAGGCCGCGGCCGCCCGCCGCAGCGATTTCACCGACGATGCCGCGATTGCCGAATGGGCGGGCCTTGCCGTCACGCTGGCGGAAGGCGCGGCCGACAACATCAAGCTGACGATCAGGAGAGACATTGCCATGGCCGACGAGAAGCTGAGCCGCCAGACCGCCCTGCCGGACGTGCGCACCGGCAACGGCTATGACGTACACCAACTGGTCTCGGGCGATGGCGTAACCCTCTGCGGCGTATTTATCCCGCACGACCAGAGCCTCAGCGGCCATTCCGATGCGGATGTGGCACTGCATGCGCTGACCGACGCGCTGCTCGCCACCTGCGGCGCCGGCGATATCGGCGACCACTTTCCGCCCTCCGACCCGCAATGGAAGGGCGCCGCCTCCCGCATCTTCCTCGCCCATGCGGCCGAGATGGTGCGCCAGCGCGGCGGCGTGATCACCAATGCCGATATCTCGCTGATCGCGGAAGCGCCGAAGATTGCGCCGCATCGGGAAACCATGTGCCAGAACCTTTCCGAGATTCTCGGCATTTCCCGCGATCGCTGTTCGGTGAAGGCCACCACCAACGAGAAGATCGGCTTTATCGGCCGCAGAGAAGGCATCGCCGCCATCGCCACCGCCACTGTCGTCTATGGAGTTCTCGCATGAGCATCTTCGCTGCAGACATTCTCGACCAGGCCGAAGCCATCATCCGGCACTATGCCGCGCTGGGCCAACGGATCTCTACCGCCGAATCCTGCACCGGCGGCATGATTGCCGGCGCACTGACCGAAATCTCCGGCTCGTCGGCCGTCGTCGATCGCGGCTTCGTCACCTACAGCAACGCGGCGAAGATGGACCTTGTGGGCGTCACGCCCGCCACGCTGGACCGTTTCGGCGCCGTGTCGCGGGAAACCGCGCTGCAGATGGTCCGCGGCGCGCTGTTTCGCTCGCTGGCCGACAGTGCCGTCGCCGTCACCGGCATTGCGGGACCGGGGGGAGGTTCGGCGGAAAAGCCGGTCGGGCTCGTGCATCTGGCTGCGATGAGCAGGAAGGGCACCCTCCTGCATCGGGAGATGCGCTACGGCGATCTCGGGCGCGACGGCATCCGCACCGCCACCATCCGCACCGCACTGGAGATGCTGGCGGAACTCGTTCAGGCGTAAATCTTGTCGGCTCTGGCCTCGAACGCCTCCGCGAACATGCGGAACGCCCGGTCGAACATCGAGCCCATCACGGCGCCGAGGATGCGGCTCTTGAACTCGTAATCGATGAAGAAATTCACAACGCATCCTTCCGGGGCGGGTGAAAAGGTCCAGCGATTGTCGAGATACTTGAACGGGCCCTCGATATATTTGACGTCGATGGTCAGTTCGGCCGGATTGAGCAGGACCTGCGTGGTGAAGGTCTCGCGGATCGCCTTGTAGCCCACGGTCATGTCGGCAATCAGCAGTGTCTTGCCATCCCGCTCCTTGCGCGAGCGTACCGTGAGCCCGTCGCAGAGCGGCAGGAACTGCGGATATTTTTCCACATCCGCCACGAGGGCGAACATGTTTTCCGGCGAATGGCGGACGGGGCGGTGATTTTCGAACTTTGGCATGGACGTGAGCTAATGGCAGGTCGGTGGCTTGGCAAGTGACAGGTGGTCGCGGCCGAGGCAAGGTCGTAACACGCACAGACCTAATGCGAAATTAACCTTTATCCCCAAGAATTGTGCCACACAAACCTCTGATTTACCGATCATCACGCAGTTGCGCGTAAAAGCAGTATGCAGAACAGCCCTGACAAGAGCCCCACAGACAGGACAATGGACGATTTTACCCAGATCATGCGACTGCTGGAATCAACACGGCAACTTGCGGACATGAACCAGCTACCCATGCTGGTCTATCTCGTGGAAATGGCAAAGGCGGAGGCCCGCAGCCACCGTTTTGAGCTACGGGAAAGAAAGCGCGGCCAGGCGATCCCCAAATAGGGGGGCCGAGGCTTACTCGGCTGTAGCGAGAAGCTTCTTCTCGCGGGCGGCCTTCAGCCGGGCGAAATCGTCGCCGGCGTGATGCGAAGAGCGGGTGAGCGGGCTGGACGACACCATCAGGAAACCCTTGGTGTAGGCCACCGTCTCGTAGGACTTGAACTCCTCCGGCGTCACGAACTTTTCCACCTTGTGGTGCTTGCGCGTCGGCTGGAGGTACTGGCCGATGGTCAGGAAGTCGACGTCGGCGGTGCGCAGGTCATCCATCAGCTGAAGCACTTCGTTGCGCTCCTCGCCGAGGCCGACCATGATGCCGGACTTGGTGAACATGGTCGGATCCAGTTCCTTCACCCGCTGCAGCAGGCGGATGGAGTGGAAATAGCGGGCGCCGGGGCGAACCGTAAGGTAGTTGCCGGCCACCGTTTCCATGTTGTGGTTGAAGACGTCCGGCTTGGCAGCCACGACACGCTCCAGCGCGCCCGGCTTCTTCAAAAAGTCCGGCGTCAGGATCTCGATCGTCGTTGCGGGCGAGGCGGCGCGGATCGCCCAGATCACCTTCTCGAAATGCTCGGCGCCACCATCGTCCAGATCGTCACGGTCGACGGAGGTGATCACGACGTGGCTCAAGCCCATCTGGCGCACGGCCTTGGCAACGTTTTCAGGCTCGTCCTGGTCAAGCGCATTGGGCTTTCCGGTCGCCACGTTGCAGAAGGCGCAGGCGCGGGTACAGATCTCGCCCATGATCATGAAGGTCGCGTGCTTCTTGTCCCAGCACTCGCCGATGTTCGGGCAACCCGCTTCCTCGCAGACGGTGACCAGCTTGTGGCTGCGCACCAGCTCGCGCGTTTCCTGGTATCCCTTCGAGGTCGGCGCCTTGACGCGGATCCATTCCGGTTTGCGCATCACTTCCGTATCGGGACGATGCGCCTTTTCCGGATGCCGGACGCGCTTTGAATCGTCCGGGGACGACATCCGATCGAGGATTGTGACCATGACTAACCTGCTTTCAAGCCGCCTTCAGCCGGCGGATTAGCGTCTTACGAGTTTGGCGACAAATAACAGAGCACAGGCGCCGAGGAAACCGCTGACAAGACCGCCCCAGGCACCGGGTTCCACCCAGATGCCGGCGCGCTCCAGAACGGCAGTGGCGATCGCTGCACCCACGACGCCGATGACGATGTTCATGAAGACGCCGAAGCGCAGATCCATCAACATGCCCGCCAGCCAGCCTGCAAGACCGCCGACGATGATGGTGCCAAAGAAACCCAAACCTTCCATGACCGTCCTTCCGTTTTCGGACACTCATATGGTCCCGACGAGGGCGAAGCGCAATGCGACATGCGCGGCTTTCGCCAGCGCCACGTTGCGGCAGCCCCCCTCATCCGGCCCTTCAGGCCTCCTTCTCCCCGAGAGGAGAAGGGACATCGTTGCGGCCTCTCGTCCAGCCTGCGTATCGCCAGCCGGCAAGAGAGCTCCCCCTCCCACCCCACAGCGGGAAAGGGATGTCGACCAGATCAGGCGTTCAGCACCTTGCCATAGGCGTCGAGCACGCTTTCCTTCATCATTTCCGAGAGCGTCGGATGCGGGAAGATGGTGTGCATCAACTCCTCTTCCGTCGTCTCCAGGTTCATGGCGACGACGAAACCCTGGATGAGTTCCGTCACTTCCGCACCGACCATGTGGGCGCCGATCAGTTCGCCGGTCTTCTTGTCGAAGATGGTCTTGATCATGCCCTGGTCCTCGCCGAGCGCGATCGCCTTGCCGTTGGCAGCAAAGGAATAACGACCGACTCGGATGTCACGGCCCTCGGCCTTCGCCTTGGCTTCCGTCAGACCCACCGAGGCGACCTGCGGGTTGCAATAGGTGCAGCCCGGAATCTTTGCCTTGTCCATCGGATGGACGCCCGGCACGCCGGCGATCTTCTCGATGCAGATGACACCCTCGTGCTCGGCCTTGTGGGCGAGCATCGGCGGACCGGCAACGTCGCCGATGGCGTAGAGGCCCGGCACGTTCGTCTTGCCGTAGCCATCGATGACAATGCAGCCGCGATCGGTCTTCACGCCGAGCGCTTCGAGACCGAGGTTCTCGATATTGCCCTGCACGCCGACGGCCGAGATCAGGCGGTCAGCGGTGATCGTCTGAACCTTCCCGTCCTTGGTCTCGACATGGGCGGTGATGGAGTTGGCGCCCTTCTCTACCTTCGACACCTTCGCTTCGGTGATGATCTTCAGGCCACGCTTTTCCAGCTGCTTGCGGGCGAAGGTGGAGATTTCCACGTCCTCAACCGGCATGATGTTCGGCATCAGTTCGACGACCGTCACATCGACGCCCATGGAGCGATAGAAGGAGGCGAACTCAATGCCGATCGCGCCCGAACCCATGACCACCAGCGACTTCGGCATGAAATCCGGCTTCATCGCCTCGAAATAGGTCCAGATCAGCTTGCCATCCGGCTCGATGCCGGGGAGCGCGCGCGGACGTGCGCCGGTTGCGACGATGATGTGCTTGGCCGTGTAGGTGCCCTCGCCCAGCACGCCCTTCGGAACCGGGTTCTGCGGCTGCACCGCCGGCTTCGACGGCGCACCGACGACGATCTCGCCGGGTTTGGTGAGCTTGGCTTCACCCCAGATCACGTCGATCTTGTTCTTCTTCATCAGGAAGGCGACGCCACCGTTGAGGCGGGCCGAAACGCCACGCGAACGGGCAACCACATCCTTCACATCAGCCGTCATGGTGCCGTTCAGCGTCAGGCCGTAGGCCTTGGCATGGTTGGCGTGATCAAGGATTTCGGCCGAGCGCAGCAGCGCCTTGGTCGGGATGCAGCCCCAGTTCAGGCAGATGCCGCCGAGATGCTCGCGTTCCACGATGGCCGTCTTCAGGCCAAGCTGGGCGGCACGGATGGCGGTTACATAGCCGCCGGGGCCGGAACCGATGATGATGACGTCGTAGGATTGAGCCATGGGCGCTTCCACTCCTTCAAGAATGTGTCGAACCGGCGCGGAGCCGTCTTCTGTCGTTTTTCTCGGGAGTGGAAGCGGCGGCAGAACCTCTAGACTTCGGCCTCCTCGGCCAGCGGTTCCGCCCGCATCAACATCCCGTGTATTTCATCCTTCAGGGCCAGGCGCTCCTTGCGCATGCCCGCCATGCGGACGTCATCGCAGGGTTCCAGATCCGTTTCGGCCCGATGGATGCGATGATTGATGTCCTCGTATGCGGTTGCGATCCGGTGAAAGTGGCCATCCGTTTCACGCAGGTGGCGCATCTTCACAAGATGCTCCGGAAATTCCTCCGCGAGATGGTGTGGGGTATTCGACATGACCGTCCCTCCGTCTTCGTGACTTCGACTGTCATGCTACTCTCACCGTCTGCGTGTCCTCCTTGACCCTGATCAAACTTTTGCGCAGCCTCACAGGCCGAGCATCATCCGCACCACCGGCTCGATGCCGCGGCCGATGGCGCGCGTGTTGTCCGCATCGAGGTGAATGCCGTCGAGCGGCGTGGTGCTTGCGACGGAGCCAGCATCAAAGAAGCCGCAGCCCAGTTCGTCAGCCGCGTCGCGATACATGCTGGCGAGCATCGCCCCCTCGTCGATCGCCTGATTGAACTGCGCGCCGAAAAGGGCATCCGCCGTCTCGCAGATCGGCGGCGGCGAGACAATCAGCACGTCCGGCGTCTCGAAATCAAAACCCCAGTCGTGATGCTGCACCAGCTTCACCAGCCGCTTGACGCCATTCGTCGCACCGATCGCCGTGCCCTGGATTCCGCGCTTCAGATCGTTGGTACCCAGCATGACGATAACGAGATCGAGGGGCTTGTGCGTCGCCAGCAGACTCGGCAGAAGTTTTACCCCGTTGCGCTCGCCATCGCCGAGATGATCGTCATAGGCGGTGGTCCGGCCGTTCAGCCCTTCGGCGATGACCCGCACTCCATGCCCCAGCGCCTTCTGCAGAACGCTTGTCCAGCGATCCTCGTAGGCGTGGCGGTTGCGCGACACCGGGTCATAGCCCCAAGTCAGACTGTCGCCATAGGCAAGAACGGTTTTCATCGGCAGCCTCCCTCCCGGAGAAAGACGTGGAGAGGTAGCACAAGCCACCTCTCCTCATCTCGTCACACCAGCATGCCCATCGGGTTTTCGATGTAGCGCTTGAAGGCGCCGAGCAGTTCGGCTCCCAGCGCGCCATCGACAGCGCGGTGATCGGTCGAGAGCGTGACGGTCATGACATTGGCGATCTTCATCTCGCCCTTTTTCACGACCACGCGCTCCTCGCCGGCACCGACGGCCAGAATGGTGGCATGCGGCGGATTGACCACGGCGGCAAAGTTCTTGACGCCCATCATACCCATGTTGGACACGGCCGTCGTGCCGCCCTGATACTCTTCCGGCTTCAGCTTGCGTTCCTTGGCGCGCTTGCCATAGTCCTTCATCTCGTTGGAGATGGCCGACAGGCTCTTCGTCTCGGCCTTGCGGATGATCGGCGTGATCAGGCCGCCCGGGATCGATACGGCAACGCCGACATCGGAATGCTTGTGCTTGACCATGGCGCTGTCGGTCCAGGAGACGTTGGCATCCGGAACATCGCGGAGCGCCAGCGCCAGCGCCTTGATCACCATGTCGTTGACCGACAGCTTGTAGGCCGGCTTGCCATCCTTTTCAGGGGAAGCGGCATTGAGCTGGGCACGCAGGGCCAGCAACGCATCCAGCTCGCAATCTACGGACACGTAGAAATGCGGGATGGTCTGCTTGCTTTCCTGCAGGCGCTTGGCAATCGTCTTGCGCATGCCGTCATGCGGCACGAGTTCGTAGGAACCCTGCTCGAACAGCTTGAGGACGGCCTCGTCCGACGGACCCTTGGCAAGCGCCGGTGCCGGTGCGGCAGCAGGGGCCGGTGCGGCAGCCACGGGTGCGGCCTTTGCCGAACCGCCCGCCACGGCCTTCTCGACATCCGACTTCACGACACGGCCCTTCGGACCGGAGCCCGATACCTTGGCAATGTCGATGCCGGCTTCCTTCGCCACGCGACGGGCAAGCGGCGAGGAGAAGACGCGGTCGCCATTGGTCGCAGCCGGAGCCGGTTGAGCGGCAGGCGCGCCAGCCGGTGCAGCGGACGCGGCAGGCGCGGCCTCCGCCTTGGCCGGAGCCGGTGCAGCGTCCGCCTTCGGTGCCGGTGCGGCCGAACCGCCGCCGGCGGCAGCGGCCGCCACATCCTCGCCATCGGCGGCGAGGATCGCGATCAGCGCGTTGACCTTGACGGCCTCGGTGCCGGCGGGAACGACGATCTTGGCAACGACGCCTTCATCGACGGCTTCCACTTCCATCGTGGCCTTGTCGGTCTCGATCTCGGCGATCACATCGCCGGACTTGACCGTGTCGCCTTCCTTGACGAGCCACTTGGCGAGATTGCCCTCTTCCATCGTGGGAGAGAGGGCGGGCATGGTGATGTTGATCGGCATGAGCCTGCCCTCCCGTTACTTGTAGCAGACGGCTTTGACGGCCTGGACCACTTCGCCGACATTCGGCAGAGCGAGCTTTTCGAGATTGGCCGCATATGGCATCGGCACATCCTTGCCGGCGATCGTTATGACCGGGGCATCGAGATAGTCGAACGCCTCGCGCTGCACCGAGTTGGCGATGAAATCGCCGACGGACGACTGCGGGAAGCCTTCTTCCACCGTCACCAGACGGCCGGTCTTCTTCACCGACTCGATCACGGCCGGCAGGTCCATCGGACGCAGCGTGCGCAGGTCGATCAGTTCGACATCGATGCCGGCCTGTTCCAGCTCGGCAACAGCCTTGACCGCATAGGTCATGCCGATGCCCCAGGAGACCATCGTCACGTCCTTGCCGGGGCGATGAATGCGGGCCTTGCCGATCGGCAGCACGAAATCGTCGAGCTTCGGCACTTCAAAGGACTGGCCGTAGAGGATTTCGTTTTCGAGGAAGATGACCGGGTTCGGATCGCGGATCGCCGCCTTCAGAAGGCCCTTGGCATCGGCCGCCGTATAGGGCTGGATGACTTTCAGGCCCGGGATGTGGCTGTACCAGGCGCCGTAATCCTGGCTGTGCTGGGCCGCCACGCGGGCAGCGGCACCATTCGGACCACGGAACACCATCGGCGCGCCCATCTGGCCGCCCGACATGTAGAGCGTCTTGGCGGCCGAGTTGATGATCTGGTCGATCGCCTGCATGGCGAAGTTGAAGGTCATGAACTCGACGATCGGCTTCAGGCCGGCCATGGCCGCACCGACGCCGACGCCGGCAAAGCCATGCTCGGTGATCGGCGTGTCGATGACGCGGTTGGCGCCGAATTCCTGCAGCAGCCCCTGGGTGATCTTGTAGGCGCCCTGGTATTCGGCGACTTCCTCACCCATGACGAAGACGTCCGGGTCGCGGCGCATTTCTTCCGCCATGGCATCGCGCAGCGCTTCGCGCACCGTCATCGTCACCATTTCTGTGCCGGCCGGAATGGCCGGATCGGCAGCCACGGCCGCCTTCGGCTGGGCCGGAACCTTGGTGTCCGTGGCAGCGGTCGGCTCGTAGGACGATTCGCGTGCCTTGCCACCGGCGGCATCCGAGGTCGCAGCCGGCGTATCAGCATCGGCCTTCGGTGCGGATGCCGGTGCCGCCGAGATCGCATCGGCACTTTCGCCTTCCTGCAGCAGCACGGCGATCGGCGTGTTGACCTTGACGTTTTCGGTGCCGGCATCGATCAGCAGCTTGCCGATCACGCCTTCATCGACGGCTTCCACTTCCATGGTCGCCTTGTCGGTTTCGATTTCGGCGATCACGTCGCCGGAGGTGACCTTGTCACCTTCCTTCTTCAGCCACTTGGACAGCGTGCCTTCTTCCATGGTCGGAGAGAGGGCGGGCATGAGAATATTGATCGGCATGGGTTCCCTCCCCGATTAAAGCAGAATGTCGGTGTAGAGCTCGGACACATCCGGCTCCGGATCGTTCTGGGCGAAATCGGCGCTGTCGGCCACGATGTCACGGACATCCTTGTCGATGGCCTTCAGTTCGTCTTCCGAGGCCCAGCCCTTTTCCACCAGACGCAGACGCACCTGCTCGATCGGGTCATGTTCGGAGCGCATCTTCTGCACTTCATCCTTGGAGCGATACTTCGCCGGGTCGGACATCGAGTGACCACGATAGCGATAGGTCAGCATTTCCAGAATGATCGGACCCTTGCCGGAACGGCAATGCTCGACAGCCTCGTCGGCGGCCGCCTTGACGGCGCGCACATCCATGCCATCGACCTGAATGCCGGGGATACCGAAGGAGGCACCGCGCTGCGAAAAATCGGTCTGGGCGGAGGCGCGCGATACGGCGGTGCCCATGGCGTAGCGGTTGTTCTCGATCACGTAGATGACCGGAAGCTTCCACAGCTGCGCCATGTTGAAGCTTTCATAGACCTGACCCTGGTTTGCGGCGCCATCGCCGAAATAGGCAAGCGAGACATTGTCGTTGCCGCGATACTTGTTGGCAAAACCGAGACCGGTGCCGAGCGAAACCTGCGCACCGACGATGCCGTGACCGCCATAGAAGTTCTTTTCCTTGGAGAACATGTGCATCGAGCCGCCCTTCCCCTTGGAAAGACCGCCCCGACGACCAGTGAGTTCCGCCATGACGCCGCGCGCACTCATGCCGCAAGCCAGCATGTGACCATGATCACGATAACCGGTAATGACCTGATCGCCTTCCTTCAACGCCATCTGCATGCCGACAACGACAGCTTCCTGGCCGATGTAAAGGTGACAGAAACCGCCGATGAAACCCATGCCATAGAGCTGGCCGGCCTTTTCCTCGAAACGGCGGATGAGGAGCATTTCGCGATAGGCCTTGAGTTCCTCGGCCTTATCGAATTCAGCGATAGCTCCACCATTGGATTTTGCAGGCTTCGCTGCCGTCTTGCGACCGGCGGCGGACGCGACTTGCTTCGGCGCCATTCATAACCTCCCTGCGTGTTTGATTGGTTATGCGTACCATAGGCAAGAATGTTCGCCCCAGCAATGCCATAAATGCATGGCTCACATGATAATCAAAGCCATGAAATTTCAGGGAAAAAGCTGAATTAACTGGAATTCGGTTAATTTAGAAATAGTTGTTGAAGATCACGATCTCATCGCCGCGCGACACATTCAACTGATAGCGCGCAGTCTCGTCCAGCATGTCCTTTTCCAGCGAACCGTCGCTCAGCAACTGCACCTGACGCTCCAGCGCCTGCCGCTTCTGAACCAATTTGGCCAGTTGCGCGGCCCGTTCAAGGCGCATGCGTTCGAATTTCTCGGTCGCGATCAGGCCAAGATCGCCGTGAACGGAATGATAGCCGAAATAGGAAAGGAAGGCGGCGGTGATCGCCGGAAGGATCAGGCGACCCAGTTTCCGTTCTTTGTGATGCCTCGTCCACATGCGAGATTTTGCCCTGAAACGCATTACGTTCTGTCAGATTGGCAGAAGTTGATTAAACAATCGTTGACCATCTTTATCGCCACGGCCCGGCAAAAGAAAAAGGGCGGAACCGTTTTCGGCACCGCCCCTCGTTTTCTGTTTCGTTGTCGAAGGCCGATCAGGCCTTCAGCACGGCGCGGCCGGCAAAGGCAGCCTGCGGACCCAGCAGTTCCTCGATGCGGATCAGCTGGTTGTACTTGGCAATCCGGTCAGAACGCGACAGCGAGCCGGTCTTGATCTGACCGCAATTGGTGGCAACGGCGAGATCGGCAATCGTTGCGTCTTCGGTCTCGCCCGAACGGTGCGACATAACGGCGGTGTAGGCCGCCTTGTGCGCGGTTTCGACGGCATCGAGCGTTTCCGTCAGCGAGCCGATCTGGTTGACCTTCACAAGGATGGAGTTGGCAACGCCCATCTTGATGCCGTCGCGCAGGCGCGCCGAATTGGTGACGAACAGATCGTCGCCGACCAGCTGCACCTTGGAGCCGATCTTGTCGGTCAGATACTTCCAGCCGTTCCAGTCATCTTCCGCCATGCCGTCCTCGATCGAGATGATCGGGTACTTTGCAGCAAGCTCGGCGAGGTACTCGGCCATGGCTTCCGGCTCAAGCGTGCGGCCCTCGCCTTCCAGCGCATATTTGCCATCCTTGAAGAACTCGGTCGAGGCGCAGTCGAGAGCGAGATGGATGTCGTCGCCCGGACGATAACCGGCCTTCTCGATCGACTTCATGATGAAGTCGAGCGCTTCAGGTGCGCTCTTCAGGCCCGGCGCAAAACCGCCTTCGTCACCGACATTGGTGTTGTGACCGCCGGCAGCCAGCTCCTTCTTGAGAACATGGAAGACTTCCGAACCCATGCGCACGGCATCACGAATGCTTTCCGCGCCGACCGGCATGATCATGAATTCCTGGAAGTCGATCGGGTTGTCGGCATGGGCACCGCCATTGATGATGTTCATCATCGGCACCGGCAGCAGGCGGGCATTCGGACCGCCGACATAGCGGAACAGCGGCAGGCCCGCCGATTCGGCAGCAGCCTTGGCAACGGCGAGCGACACGCCGAGGATGGCGTTGGCGCCGAGGCGAGACTTGTTCGGCGTGCCATCCAGCTGGCACATCAGGTTGTCGATCAGAATCTGGTTTTCGGCGTCATGGCCACCGATGGCATCGAAGATTTCGCCGTTGACGGCTTCGACAGCCTTCTCGACGCCCTTGCCGTGATAGCGCTTGCCGCCATCGCGCAGCTCGACGGCCTCGTGCGCGCCAGTGGAGGCGCCCGACGGCACGGCCGCCCGGCCCATGCTGCCGTCTTCGAGGTGAACATCGACCTCAACGGTCGGATTGCCTCGGCTGTCGAGAATTTCGCGCGCGATAATATCGGTGATGGCTGTCATGGACTTTTCCTGCTGGTAAGTGCGGTGGAAATCACTGCCTGTCTTATCCAACGGTACAGAAAATACAATGGCAGGAGAATGACAGTTCCGTCGCCGGCCCCATGATCACGCGCTGTGCGGCGGATGCCGGCTGAGGGCTAAACCGAGACCGGAAGCAGAACAGGCAGTTCCAAATCTGGGAGCGAAACCTTGGCTTGGCTTTTATCAAAAAAGTAATTCATTTCGCATGAACTATTGACCCGGCGGAGCCCGCACAACAGGCGGCACAACCAGCTTTCGCCCTTTGGCCGGGAGGGCATGCAATGAACCTGACGATCGCGCGAAGCCTCACGCTTTTTGGCATCCTGGTGGGCAGTGGCGTGGCCCTCGCCATCGGGCTGCAGACCTACGCCTTCGACCGTCTGCGGGTGAACGGACCGGTGTATCAGCAGATCGTCTACGGCAAGGATCTGGTCGCCGATATCCTGCCGCCGCCGCTTTTCGTGGTGGAAGCCTATCTGCTGGCGACCGAAGGCGCCTATCATCCGGAGGCGGCCAGCGGCAATCTGGCGAAGATTGCCGACCTGAAGAAGTCCTATGACGAGCGCAAGGCCTATTGGCCGGGCACAGGCCTTGCATCGGACCTGAAGGCGCAATTGAAGGAACAGCTCGAACCGACCGCCGATGCCTTCTGGACGATCCTTGCCGGGCGCTATGCGAGCGCTGTCACGTCCGGCAACGCAGATGAGGTCAAGGCAGCGACGGTCGCCCTGAAGGCGGCCTTCGAGCGCCACCAGGCCAATGTGCTGCAACTGGTGGCCAAGGCAAACGATTTCCTGGCAGCGGCAGAGAGGCAGGCGTCTGCCGAAACGACCGGGCTGACGCTGATTTCTCTCTGTGCAGCCGGCAGCGCGCTGCTTCTACTCGGGGCCGGTCTTTATCTGCTGCATCGTCGTGCCGTAAGACCGCTGAACGGCATGCGGGATTATATGAGTATTCTTGCCAAAGGCGATTACAGCCAGCCGGTTCCCTTCCATGATCGTGCCGACGAGATCGGAGAAATGGCCGGCGCGGTGACCGTGTTTCGCGAAAACGCGCTGGAGCGCATCGCAGCCCGCAAGAAACAGGAGGAGGCGCGCGAACAGGCCATGCAGGCAGAGCGGGACGACATGGAGCGCAAGGCCGGCGAAGACGCCGCCCGCGCCAAGGTGATCGCGACACTCGCCGCAAGCCTCGAATCGCTGTCACGCGGCGACCTGACCATTCGCATAGAGGACCGCTTTGCACCGGACTACGAGATGCTGCGCGAACAGTTCAATGGCAGCGTCCAGTCGCTGGAACAGGCGCTGTTGAGCATCGCGGTCGCCATGCAGACGGTGCAGTCCGGGGTCTGCGACATTTCCACCGGCACCGACGACCTGTCGCGCCGAACGGAAGCGCAGGCGGCATCGCTGGAGGAGGCGGCATCCGCGCTCAGCCAGATCACCGTCACCCTGCGCGCCACCACAGAGCGGGCGCAGGAGGCAGACCGCCAGATGGCAGAGAGCCGGCGCGGCGCGGAACGGTCGACCACCATCGTTCGCGATGCCGTCGCCGCCATGGGCAAGATCGAGGAGTCATCGACGCAGATTCGCCAGATCATCGGCGTGATCGACGAGATCGCCTTCCAGACCAATCTCCTGGCGCTGAACGCGGGCGTGGAAGCGGCCCGCGCCGGAGAGGCGGGCAAGGGCTTTGCAGTCGTCGCCATGGAGGTCCGCGAACTCGCAAGCCGCTCCGCCAATGCCGCGCGCGAGATCCGCCAGCTGATCGACGTGTCCAACACGCAAGTCGGCCTCGGCGTTGGCCTCGTCAACCGCACCGGCGACGCACTGACGGAAATGGAACATCAGATGGAGCAGGTTGGTACCCTGATCGATGCCATCGTGCAGTCAGCGCGCGACCAATCCCGCGCTCTGGACGAAGTCAGCGATGCGGTCGGCCAGATGGATCAGGTCACGCAGAAAAATGCGGCCATGGCGGAGGAGGCGAATGCGGCCTGCCGCGACCTCGAAACCTGCGCACGGGATCTGGGAAGCCAGCTTGGCCGTTTCCGAACCGTCAGCACACGGTCGCAGCAAGGCTTCCGACTGGCCTCCTGAGGACCCGTCATCCTGGAAGTCGACACCAAAAGGGGGCCTGGACGCCCCCCTTCTGATGACTGCCTGACGCCGGGGTTCGCCCGCTCAGCCCTTGGCAACGGCGTCAAACGCCAGAAGCTTTTCCAGCAGACGTTCAAGCTCCGAGAGGCGCACCATGTTCGGGCCGTCGGAGGGCGCATTGTCGGGATCCTCATGCGCTTCGATGAAAACACCGGCAACGCCGACGGCGACCGCGGCACGCGCCAGCGTTTCGACGAATTCACGCTGGCCGCCGGTCGAGGCACCCTGACCGCCCGGCTGCTGCACCGAGTGAGTCGCATCGAAGACCACCGGCGCGCCCATGGCCGCCATGATCGGCAGCGAGCGCATGTCGGACACCAGGGTATTGTAGCCGAAGGATGCGCCCCGTTCACACAGAAGCACATTCGGATTGCCGCTTTCGGTGAACTTGGCCAGAACGTTGCGCATGTCCCAGGGGGCGAGGAACTGGCCCTTCTTCACGTTGATCACGCGCCCGGTTCTGGCAGCAGCCACCAGAAGATCGGTCTGCCGGCAGAGGAAAGCGGGGATCTGCAGGATGTCGACCGTCTCGGCAACGATCGCACACTGCTCCTCGGTGTGAATGTCGGTCAGCACCGGAAAGCCGAACTCCTTCTTCAGGTCGGCAAACACCTCCATGGCCTTCTCGAGGCCAATGCCACGCTTGCCGGCAATCGAGGTGCGATTGGCCTTGTCGAAGGAGGACTTGTAGACAAGACCGATGCCGAGACGGTCGCAGATGTCCTTGATGGCACCGGCCATCATGAAGGCATGCTCACGGCTTTCCATCTGGCAGGGACCACAGATGAGCGACAGGCGTGCGCTGTTTGAGAACTGGACCTGGCTTGCACCCTCGCCGACGGATACCACTGCATTGGCTGTGACTGACATGATCGATCCCACATTCCGGTAAAACCATGGATCCGGCACGTCCGGATGCCACCTTCGTGAGCGCGCTCATACCAGCCGAACGACAGCCTGTCACCCGCGAGCCCGCCTGGGCAGGTGATAGGGAGATCAGCGTGCCGTCACGTCCCGTGGTGCAAAGCCGAGGATGCTCTTTGTGTAGGTCTCGACCACCACGCTGAATGGCGTGCCGGACGGCGTTGCGAGATAGGCATGATGGCGCAGCAGATAATCGGGCATGTCGAGACCGCCGGACGTGGCGGCCTGGGCCGCGGCTCCCGTTTCCCATCCCGCCGGCAGCGGCTGCCACAGGAGGTCGGCGGAAACCGTGTGGCGCTGGAAGTGCAGCGGCTGCACCACACGGCCAAAGGCGGTGTCGGTGGTCTCCAGCGTCCTGTTCATTTCGGGCGTCAGAAGAGCAGGTATATACCAGTTGTCCGCCTCCGAAAGCACGACGGATCCGCATTTCAGCCGCACGTGACGATAGGCAAGTGGCGTGTCCCCGGACACGTTCAGCAGATGACGCACCTCCTCTGAAGCGGGCTTGTCTTCGCCCTTTATCCGTTCGGCAACGATTTTTTCGCCATCGGCGAGGTGGTGGGCTGCACACCAGCGATCGAGCGTCAGTGTCGCGCTGTCATGACTGAGCAATTCGGCATTCAGCGTCTGCAAAAGGGCGAGCGCTTCAAGCCGCATGACCGGAGTATCTGGCCAGACAGGAGCCGCGGCAGATGCGGGAAGGGAAAGGGACATCGAGATTGCAAACGGCAGGACGGACGAAAACAGCATGCGCATGATGAAGACTCCCGGCTGGAATGACCATCCCTCACGGATGGCATTTTGTGCACTGCATCACCCCAGCCGGCAGCATCCACCGATTCCCGCCGAATCTGTGGCGAGGGTCCTCACCAATGAGCCCGGATTGTCTCTTCGGCTCAGTGTACATGTTATCAATAACCCGGAACGTAGCCCTTTTCATGGGAACAACCGGGAATATCAGGTCTTTGTCGAGTTGTCTCGATTTCCGGCGAAAAGACATGAGTTCAGTCCTTCCGCCTGCCCCCCATATCCTGGGCGAAACGATATAGTTGCGAGCGCGAAATCAGCCCCTCGCCGAATTCTCTCACAAACGCCCCCATGATCTCGCTCACAGTCATTGTGGGCAAGCGCCGCAACACAAAATCGGCGTGCATTGAATTGCGGGCGATTCGTGTCCTGGAGAGATTTCGATAATTCTTGATCAAACCGAGATCGACCGCACAGGCCTTCGACTTCAAAAGCTCATACTCATCCAAGGCTAACGTGACCGTTCCCTTCGGAAAGGCAAAACGGCCACATTCCGCGCATTTTTCGAACGTCGCAGTCACGTGAACGGTGGCATCTTGTTTTGCTTCAGACATCAAACGTTCCTTTTTGCGCTTCGTAGGCCGTCCGCGAATATCAGCTCGGCGAAGGATATTTCGAAATTGCCTCAAACAAGGATTGAAGCGGCTTCGAACCCGCCCAAGCGTGCCGGTTCAATATCCCCGGCAGCGCGGTCGGCGGACGCTGCCGGGGCGGCTGGCGAACCAGCCGAGCATCATCCCCCAACGAGGACAAGGGATGATGGGTATCCGCTCCCAGTTCATCCGTGGTGAGCGAAATGGAGCCAGACGGCATGGTCGCCTCATGCCGTCTGGCAGGGCCTCGTTGCAGATCAGACGAGGCCGAAAAGCATCAACCAACCCAAGGCGTGACCAGAAGTTCGACTGAGTCCCGCCACGGGTTGCTCTCGCCAGCCGCCCTGGTCTGGGAAAGGATGAGTTCCCGTGCGGCTTCTTCAAGGGCAGGCCCGACGACCAGCAGCGTCGGCGTGATCCCGAGAAGACGGCCACTGTCTCCACGAAGGCTCATCATGGAGGCGCGAGCCGCAGCGTAGTTGGTTGCGTCGAGAACCTGTTTCGAGCCATAGGCCAACTGCCACAGGCCGAAGCCCGCATTGGCGCGCATGCGCACGCCGTAGACATACTCGTCACGCCAGAAGACGTTTTCGTCGTTGTCGTTGTCGAGGCTGGTCAGTTGCGGCTTGGTGCGATCTTGGTAGATGATCGGCTTGATCGCCCGGTTCCCATCCAGCAGGAACCAGGGTGAGCCGCTGCCGCCGTCCGAGTTGGAGGCAGAGACCAGCTCTCCGTTAGCGTTCTTGACCGGATGATCGGTATCGAAGAAATACTGCCCGTCATAGCACTTGCTGCTGAATCCGAGCGTAAGGAGGGCATAGACCAGTTCGTCAGGCAGTTCCTTTGCGCCTTTGCCCATCTCTTCGAAAAGCGGGCTGAAGATGCCGTACTGATCGTCCTCGAACTCCTCACGCTTGACCGTGATGGTGTTCTCAAACTTCCGGTTCGTGATCGTATGGCTGTGGGCCGACAGATTGTTGACGATCCGGTCTCCCAGCCATTCCCGCATCTTCGGGATCTGACCCAACCAGCCGTAGTTTTCGCTGGACGACGTCGATGGGATCGTCATGGCAACGCGGCTGTACGAAGGCTTTGCACCTTCAAAACCGCGATTGAATGAGGCTTTGAAGCCGGTGAATGCGGTCTCGATATTTGCTCGGTTGATAAGCATGGTGGTCCTCGTTACGCGCCTTCACGGGCGCTGATGAATTCGGCCTCGGTAAGCCCCATGGTCCGGCAGACGGCCAGTTCGCTGTCGGAAAGAACGGCGGTCTGGCCGCTGGACGGTGTGGCTGATCGCACCTGGACGGACATCATCTGCGTGAAGTGCGGGCCGGTACGGGCAATGAAACCGTCAAGCTGCGGCTTGTTGATCGAACACAGGTTGACTGCCCAACCCTTCAGGAAGGGTGCGAGTGCTCCACCCTTGATGAGCCCGTCAACATGTGCCTCTGCGGCCTGCTGCCCTATGCCCTGCCGCAGCTTATTGCCTTCCGACACGACGCGTTCGAATTCTCCGATTGGTACGAACTTGGACGGGTCCGGACTTGCGGTATTTGCGGAATGCATCAAGGTCGCGACCGCATCTCGAACGGTTGTGAAATCCGCGTCGGCTGCGAGACCGAGAAGATTGCGCAGTTCGGCCATCTGTTCTTCATTCATGGAAAAGACCTCCGACCGCGCCACGGCGGTCAAATCAAGATTGGGGGTATTGGTGAGGGCAACGTTGATCACGCGGGTGACATTGCCCGCAGCATCATGCTGAAAGACCGGAGACAGATAGCGGTAAGCCTTGCCTCGGATTAGGTTCGCGGCCTCTACGGTCCATTGCACTTTGGCCCAGATGCCGTTTGGCCGGGCTTCAAGACCGGAAATCCATCCGGCAGCCGGAGCCTTATGTCCACCCTTTGAGGCCGTCAGGGACTGGTGTTCGTAATCGACCACCATCTGTGACGTGCCGTGATAATGACTGGTTGCCAGCATGACGGCAGCGGGATCGGTAAGGGACCACGGTCCGCGCCCATCCCGACCCTGAGATTTTCCGGCTGGCAGGATGTGAACCCACTGCGAGTTATCAGCGGCGATCTGGTTGGAAAGGTCAACTGTCAAGGCTGACGGGTTGCCGTCGGTCACCGCCATCACAGTGCCGCCTTCTGCGGTTGCTTGACGCGAACGACCAGGCCAAGAGACACAGCCTCTTCAATCGCCTGGTCCAATTGTCTCCTGCGCGCATGCTCCCTTAGTCGCTGCCGCTCCTGTTCTGACTTCAGGTGTTTCCCGACGGTAACGTCAGTGGTACCCAGGCGGTTGGCAATCTCAGCGACCTTCAGGCCCTTGGAGCGAAGGTAACGGCTTAAGAAGGCCGTGGCACTCGGAACCCGATAGCTCTTGCCGTTTTGGTAGCCATAACCTGCATTCGTCAGAGCCTCTGAAATTCTTCCAATTTCCTCAGCCCCGAACAGCTTAGAAGCGGCGCTTACTTTTTTACGTCTATTCGAACCGACGTAAAAGTACCGCCCCCTGAAATACAGCAGAAACTCCGCCGCGACATGGATACCTACAGCATCAATGATAGGCCGCAGAGATGCCTCGACTTTCGCCGTATTCTCTTCGCCGTCGAGGTTTGCCCAACTGATTTCCATCTTTTTATGAACCATCCCACTTTCCGGCTCATACCAAATCAGCCGCAAGAGGTTGTGAACAGCCACAAGGAATTGTGGACCACGGTGTCAGGCGGATCGACGGGTTAGGATGGTTGGCGCGAACGCTATCCGTTCGCCCTGGTCTTCCGTTCTACGGTCAGGCCGGATAGCGGCCTCGAACGAAAGACAATCGAAACTCACACAGAGCACCGGGAAGAGCAAGAGCGGTATCGTCAGCGGTATCCGGCCCGCCGATCCCTCAAACGGCCTCTATGGGCATTGAGGAGGCTTCGAAATCGTGGTGAGGACCGGATGCTGTTCGACGCCCGTGGGATTTAAAATAAGGAACGCCTGACGGCCTTTGACAGGCTGAGATAGGCGGTTCACGCAACGCAAGCCCAAACCGCGCCAGAGGGCTTCAAAACCCCTTTAATTTTGATCCTGCTTGCGAGCAAGCATCGCCTTGAGCGCGGAAATGACCTTCGCGGCCTTTTTGTTGTCCACGAACCGCAGCGCGCCAACTTTGTGAAATCGGCCAAGCCACTTGTTTAGCTCGACATCATCAGGATCATCAGACCCCTTCCATTTGACCCATAGCGAACGGATAAGATCGATCTGGGGCGGTGTCGCCATCGTCGGTCGGTAGCCATAGGTTCGCTTCGTCCAGGTGGAACGGAAACCGCATGCCGTCATGTACCGCATGACATGATTGAAGCCCGACAAATCCAGATTGGCCGTACTCTCCGCTTTACCGTACCGGGCAAGGATCGCCCGGTAGTCTTCGTCGCTCAACCCCAGATCACGCTTTGCCACATGAAGGAGTGCGATCTGCTTTTTGGTAATGCCGTTTGAACTTGCGCGCACGATCATTATCTCTCCCTCCGAGAGTGCTCGTCCCGTGTGAGGGCGAAAGTAGCAAGGTATGCCTCGTAATCCTGTTGGGATCTGAACGCCTCTGGCGATAACGGCTTGCGGCGAAAGTCCTCGCTGGTTTTCAGTTTGGATAGCGATATCCGGCTCAAGTCGAATTCAAGTTCGTCGGATAACTGGCTCAGAGCATCCATCTTCCCGTCTACGTATTCATAAAAAGCGGAAAATATAGAAGTCAGGTCTTGGTAATCCTGCTCCATATTTCGGATGCTGTGGCACGCGTTATCTTCATAAACTTGCATCACGCGACACATGGCGCGAACGTGCCTTTCCGTATCCCTGATGATACTGGAAACCGTCATTTCGCTTTGCGGCAGGCCTGTGCGAAGCATGCTGTGTTCGGAATGTTTTTCCTTCATTGTCGTCCTCATTTTGGCATAGCTCCGCCTACGCCGCACAAAGGTGCGAAGCCTCGGGTTTCAGGTGATGTGAACTTTCAGGAAGCGGCGATCAGGCCGCTTCGGATTTCAAAAGCTGCGGTGATCCGAGCTTCGGATTACCTTCTAAAACTGCGCGGATATGGGCCAGTTTGATTCCGCCGCCGCTATGGGTTAGCAGCTTCGCGCTCTCGAGCAGTTGGCCCAAAAGGCGGGCGCTGGTCTGAGTGCCGTAGTTTGAGACTGCCTTGTAAGTGTCCATGCCCTCAACGCCATAAGCGGCGGCAATTAGCTGGCAGTCGTGTTCTGTCAAAGGGTTGAGGACGATTTCCATCCCTACCCGGCTGTCAATTTGTTCCCATGCGGCTTTGTCAATCCGCGACCCCGCAAGGCGTACGCCATTACCGCTCATAACCAGCGCGAGGTTGCAGGTTTCTTGGATATTCAGCAATTCACGCTGTGCCGTTGCGACGAGGTTTTGCACCTCATCTACGACCAGAAGCTTGCGCGGTCGCTTATGAGCCAAACCGTCCCAATTTCTGTCTTCGAACGTCGAAATGACTTCGGCGAACAAGTCGCGGGTGAACTTCTTGTCGGTAAGACGCCCTGCCGCTTCCAGCAGCATGCGGTACATATCCGGCGTGCTGTTCTGCGCCTGCCCTACGTGGCAATAGACCCCGCCAAGCTCCTGCGATAGATAGTACAGGGCCGTGGTTTTGCCGCAGCCAGGAGGGCTGATAATACGTGTAGGCCATCCGAAGTTCCGCGCATAAGCGATACCGCCACGGATATCGTGCACCGGCGCGATTTCAACGAAGAGGCTACGATCCGGGACTTTTGGCTTGGAGAGACGCATTAGAGGCCCTTTCCACTGATTGCGGTATTGATCATGAGCATTCGAGCCTCACGAAGGCGCTGCTGCTCTTCTTCCATTTGCTGGCGCGTCTTTTTGGCCGTCTTGCTCGGCACGATGGCCCGTTCCCGGTTCCAATCCACATCGACCGAGATCAGCGCGGCAGGTGGGTTCGGGACGACATCCGGCGTTGACTTGCCGATGTCGATCAGCTTTTCCAGCGGATCGATGTCAGGCACCGAACGCTTCATCTCGCGAAGAGCGCGCTTGCGGTTCTTGTCGCGGGCGGCACTGGTCTGTGCGCCTCTCGGATCATCGTACGGGAGTTGGACGTTCGGCTTTGCCCAACCAATCCGTTCTCCCTGGAGCGTTTCCACCAGCAGCTCATTGAAGCCGTGATAGGCTGGCACGCGGACGATGACTGTGTTTTCGAAGCATCTGTCGAGTTCGTCGCATGTCCATTCCCGCCCGTCCAGGCTGAAGACATGTTTACTCAGCTTGCGCTTTTCCGGCTTGGTGAACGCCATGTAGAACTGAGCTTCATCGATCAGCGTTGCCGCCCATCCATCCTTCACATGCGCGGCAAATGCCTGTTCTGGCGACTTTCCGCCCAAAGCACCGCCCTGCGGCAGACGCTCGTAGGCACTGAGAAGCCCGAAAACCGTTTCGCAGAAGGCGTCGAAACCGTCCTCGAACGGCGGCATCGGCTTCCCGAGTTCGCGCCGCTTCGGGTTCATGCGGTTGTCGTCTATCCAGCCTGGAATGTGCCGGAAATACTGCTGGTTCATCTGCCGGAAGAAGCCTTCGACCACCTTGGCGGAGGCGTTGTATGGCTTGGCGCGAATGACGCGGGCGCGATCCTCGGAATTGAAGGTCGTCACACTGCAATTGAGCTTCAAGGCGTCTTCAAGATAGTCCGCGAACCCGTATTCCGAGCCGTTGTCGCAATAAAGCTTCTGCGGCATGCCGAAGGCCGGATGCTGGCACATGCGCTTGAAAGCATCGATCACATCGACATTGCGCACCCCGCCCCGCTCATTCAGGAATACCAGATCGCCGAACACGCGGTTCGTTGCCACGTCATGGAAGGCGAGAAATTTCGGCGTGGCACAGGTGCCGTTCTCCCGGCGCACCATGACGTTGATATGGTGCACGTCCATGACGACGATTTCCATGGGCTGGAGACCGGCGATCGTGCGGCGGATACGGGGCTTGTTATCCTCGCTGGCCTTGCGGTCGAAATCATGCCGGTAGACAGCCTTGAAGCGCGCCTCTTGCGTGATCAGAGCATCGGGAATGCCGAAGAGCTTTTCCGCTTGTGCATTGTCATCCACCGGATAACCGTAGGCCGCTGTCAGGCGGCGCAACTCGGCGGACGCCATGAACTGGATGATCTTGCGCGTTGTTCCCTTCACGATCAGCCCGCGAATGAACTGCACGATATCCTCGGCAATGGTTTCCTTGGCGAAATCGTCAAAAGGAACGGCGTTCGACCAATACTGGTTGATGAATACCCGTTTCTGCCCCTTGTCGCGCCGGACCTTCTGCGCAAGCGCGTGAATGCCCTCGTTCTCGTAAATCTCGATCCACCTGTAGAGGGTGGATTTTGTCAGCTTGCGCCGCGATCCCGTCCAATCGAGCTTCCATTCACCGTCGAGCTTATCGATTACCGCCCTGCGTTCCGGGCTGCGGAACGGGTGAGCCAATGCCGGGGCGATGATCTCGTATTTCCAGGCCCGTTCGAAGCGGGCCGTATCATCGCCAAGACGGAGCCTTGAAACGGCCTCATCGGTCATTTGAAAGGCCTTCAAACGCTCCTGGAGATGCGGCGGAAGGCTGGAAACCTTGACCTGATATTGAATGCCGGATCGACCGCCGCGACCGTGGAAGGTTCGGACTTCAAGGGGGTGGCCATGCCAGGACATGCTTCGCCCGACCATTATCCTGTGGCAGCCACGACGAGCGTTTCGCTGATCGACGCCATACAAGCTCGCCAAGATTTGGCTGTCGATCCACTCCATCTTAAGCGGCCTTCAAGCCCGGAATGGTCGAAGGACTCTCTTCCTTCAGACCCAAGTCAACAGCGATGCGGTGACTGACACCACGCTTCCCACCCAGAGAACCGTTCAAAACCGCATAGACTGTGCGGGGATTGTAGCCTCTCCGCTCTGCCCATTCCCTGATGCTGATGCCTGCACATTCAAACTGTCGTTTGACATCTTCCCGGTTACTGATCATAGCAATCTCCTAGATGTTTCGCTGTCGAAGCACTCCATCAATATGTTTCAAAGGTGTCACATGTCAACACGAAAAAGTTTCGATAACGAAGCATCCAAGGCAATTGGGAAGCGGATTAGAGAAATTCGTGGTGACAAAACTCAAGCGGAGTTCGCCAACCTCGTCGGTGTGGATCGTGCAACATTATCGAACTACGAGAGCGGACGCAGACAACCCAATAGTGAAATTATCAAGAAGATAGCAGGAATAGGAAACGTAACTGTTGCCGCCTTGATTTTTGGCGAATACAAAACCCCATTTGAAGAATATCAAATGTCTATCAACCGAAGCATTGCTCAAGCTTCTGCGGAAAATCCGGGGTTCATACCAAAATGGTACATATCTCAGGACGAGATAGACGTAATTTTCTCGCTGAGGCGGATGTATGACGATGATGCGCGGCTAAGCATCATTCAAGAGATCGTCAACAAAGCCGAGGAATCCATAGATCATGACCGCGAACTAGATCAGGGTAAGGTTCCCCCCTATGGAGAAGCCGCTGTTGAGCGGTTGCGAGCGATACTCCAAACAGGGCGTTTCAACGAGGGATACGACCCGGAAGTTCAGTATTGGGCAACCCTCTGGGAAGAGGTGAAAAGCCCGCACAAAAAGGATTAGATTGATCACTATCCGCAAAGGTATCCGCAATCTTTTCGATCTGCGGACAAAAACATGGACGCTATCCCCAATAATGCAAGCCAACTCAGTTACTTAACCATTATGCCGGAACGGCGCAAAACGCTTCCACCGATTGGCGCATTGCGCACCCCCATTTTCCAACGAAAAATCTTTATAAATCAAGCGCGCAGGCCCGTTTTCATTCCAGAATAATTATGCGCGCCATTCCCGATTAATTATCGCGCCTCCATCAGCCGGTCACCCCAAAAACACCCGGCTTTTGGGGGCTTGCAGAACACATAAGGAACAGATAGGGTCTGTTCTGTATTTGTTTCGGGCTCGGGGTTGCCATATGCTGACACGCAAACAACAGGAACTGCTTCTGTTCATTCATGAACGCATGAAGGAGTCCGGTGTGCCGCCCTCCTTCGACGAAATGAAGGATGCGCTTGATCTGGCGTCGAAGTCCGGCATCCACCGGTTGATCACAGCCCTGGAGGAGCGCGGTTTCATTCGCCGCCTGCCAAACCGTGCCCGCGCGCTGGAAGTAATCAAGCTGCCGGAATCCTATGTGCCGCCGGCCCAGCCCCGTCGCGGCTTCTCACCCAGTGTTATCGAAGGCAGTCTCGGCAAGACGCCGCCCGCCAAGTCCGCCGCATCAGCGGCACCTGCGGAAGAATATACGGGAACGGCAACTGTTCCTGTCATGGGACGCATTGCTGCCGGCGTGCCCATCTCGGCCATCCAGAACAATACGCATTCGATTGCGGTACCGATAGAGATGCTGGGAACCGGCGAGCATTACGCACTCGAAGTGAAGGGCGATTCGATGATCGAGGCCGGCATTCTCGACGGCGATACGGTCATCATCCGCAATGGCAGCACAGCCACGCCCGGCGATATCGTGGTGGCGCTGGTGGATGACGAGGAGGCAACCCTGAAGCGGTTCCGCCGCAAGGGGGCCTCGATCGCACTGGAAGCGGCCAATCCGGCCTATGAGACCCGGATCTTCGGACCGGACCGGGTGAAGATACAAGGCAGATTGGTCGGCCTTATCCGCCGCTATCACTGACCAGCCGGCGCACCGGTTCCGGCACATCTGTCTCGAAGCTGCGGCGTCGCCAGTCATAGCTGCGATGAACGCTCCAGGGGCGCTCATGTGACATGATGGCAGCTTCCGCGCGCCAGTCTTCGACTCGTCGGCTGTCGCGAAAACGAACGATCAGGGATCCGGTGCGGCGCAAGGTCTGGGCGCTCAGCAGGAGAGCGCCGGAACGGCACTCATCGAAGCGGGCCTGTGGCGCAATGACGAGATCTGCGCGGTCGCAAGCGGTTCCGGTGAGACGATTGTCCTCAACGGTTATGAGTGTCGCCCCCTGCGAGGTGATCGCAAGACAGCCGGACGAGGGAAGACATACAAAGCGTCCCGGCTGTTTTTCGGCGTCTCTGCGCAGGGTCTGCAGGATGGTTTCCGCCTCGCCGGCCTTCAGCGGCACTTTGGCAGCGGCTCGCTGAGACTGTCTGTCGGTCGTCGTCGTGACAGTTGACGCCGGCTCCCGTTCTGTTTGCTCGATTCTCTTATTCTGTGCAGAACCCCTCTGGATTCCAGGGGCTGCCTTTCGGTTGGCCGCAGCGTCAGGCGGCGGCGACAACAGGCGCGGTGCGCTGGTCTGTTCGATGCGCAACGCATCCTGCCATTGCCGGTATAGAAAATCCGAAGGTCGGCGCCGGTTGGTCGCCGCGGCCTGCCCGTCCAGAAGGGCAACGAGGATCCCATCCTCCGAGACGAGCAGATCCGGCGAACTCGCACGCTCCGGAATGATCGTCATGGCGACAGCGGCCAGGATCAGCGGCAGACCAAGCAGACGCAGGCGCGTCCGAAGCAGCGTGAGCAGCAGGAAGCCGGCCGAGGCCAGCGGCAGGAAGCCAGCTGGCGGTCGCCCCGTCGCCACCTCGCCTCCCCAGCCTGCGACCGTTTCGGCAATCGCGATCACGCCCTGCAGCGCCCATCCCATCAGTGTCAGGAAAGGGACATCAAGCCCCAGGGGCATCAGCAGCATGCCGACCAATCCGGCCGGCATCACGACAATCGAAATCAGCGGCATGGCTGCCAGATTCCCCGCAAGACCATAGGCGGCCAGCCGGTGAAAATGAGCAAGCGAGAAGATTGTCGTCGACAGCATGCCGATCAGCGAAGTGGCCAGCACGCCCGCCGCGAAGCCGAACAACGGCAGGACGAGTCGCCCGAGGAATGAGTGCGCGCCCGCAAGCAGCCCGCGATCCTCCCAAGCTCCACCGCGCATCCAGACCTCATAGCCGGCCACGAGGGCAACAGTTGCCGCAAACGACATCTGAAAGCTTGCGCCCAGCACGGCGGATGGCGTCAGGACCAGAATCAGCACGGCTGCGAGGGCCACATTGTGCAGGCTGATCGAGGGCCGGTCGAACAGAACCGAGGCCAGCATGATGACCATCATCACGTAGGCACGTTCGGCCGAGACACCGAAACCGGAAATCAGGTAATAGGCCGTGACCAGTAGAAGCGCACCCAGGGCGGCAATCTTCTTGATCGGCACACGCTCGGCAAAGCCAGGGATGAGGCTGAGGGCTCCCCGCAGACCAACGAAGGAAATGCCGGCCGCCAGCGCCATGTTGAGCCCGGAGATCGCCACGATATGGGCAAGGCCGGCAAGGCGCAGCGCCTCCACGGTGGCTGGCGAAATCGCCCGCCGCTCATCCGTCACAATCGCGGCTGCAAAGGCACCGGCATCGCCCCCGACCACATCACGGATGCGCTGGCCGATGCTGGCACGCAGATCGAAGAGTGCGCCGTGCAACCCGGCCAGAAAGCCGCCTGGCGGTTCCGCCACGCCCAGGATGAGCGGACGCCCGTAGAAGAAGCCGACCGCACCGGTTCCTTCGAAATAGGCGGTGAAGCCGAAATCCAGCAGGCCCGGAAGCGCGGGCCCGGAGGGGGGAGACAGGCGCACACGCCCCTCGATCCGCGTGCCCGATGCCAGGGGTTCATGCGGCGCGCGCCACAGGAGCGCCACCCGCTCGGGGGGCCGGGAGAGTACCGGCTCGAAAGTTCTGAGAACATGCACCGTATAGCGCCAGCGGCCGCCCGCCACAGCCTCACGCCGCTCCACCACCCCCTCCAACCGCGTCACGACGGCTTGATCGAGAATAACGGTGGCATTCCGCAGACTTTCCAGATGGGCAAGCCCGAAGCCCGACAGGACGAGCCCCGCGACCAGCAGGCATGTTCTCCCGGCCCCCTGCCCGCGCCGTCCGGTCCAGATTGCAAGCGCGACCAGCACCGGGCCCATGGCAGACAGCCAGGCCGGTGGCGCGGCAGTGGCCGAAAACCAGAGAATGACCCCCAGCCCCAAAAACACGGGCAGAAGCAGAAAGCCGCGTCCATGGGCAAGCTCCTCCGCCAGCATGGTCTGCCACCACCGTGTCGGATCGGACCGATCACGCAATATTGACGGGGTGTCCGCCGAGATGTCCCAGGTCAGCGGAGCACGCGCCGTTCCCTCCCCCAGAAGGGCCGGAACAGGCAGAAAGGAAGGCTGGCGGAAGGCTTCCGCCTCTCGTCTCGATTCGCTCGCCGGGGTTTCCGCCTGCCTCACGCACCCTCCGCAGAATGGCGCCCGCCCTTAACAGAAATACAACCTGAACCTGTTTAGCTGCGGCGGTCAATTGCCGCTTTCTGCGGCAGAACAGGGCCAGCCTCAATTGGATCGATTGAAACGCAGAGAACCCGCCAAAGCGCTTCGCGGGAACCCGAAAACCCGGGTGAAGTTACGGATTTCGCGGTGCACAATTACCCGCGGCAAGTGCTTGGCAGCACGCGTTAGATCATATAGCTACTTTCAGAGGCTTCACTCATCTGGCGCTTTCAGCGCCTTTCCGCCCATCGGAGGATCAGTATGACGGACACAAGCGCACATCTTGGATTGGGAGAGAAGAAGGTTGACCTTCCGGTCAAGAAGGGCACGATCGGGCCTGACGTGATCGACATCGGCGCGCTCTACAAGCAGACCGGCGCCTTCACCTATGACCCCGGTTTCACCTCGACCGCGGCCTGCGAATCCAAGATCACCTTCATCGACGGCGACGAGGGCGTCCTCCTGCATCGCGGCTATCCGATCGAACAGCTGGCGGAGCATGGCGACTTCCTGGAAACCTGCTACCTGCTGCTCTACGGCGAACTGCCGACGGCTGCGCAGAAGAAGGACTTCGACTACCGCGTAACGCACCACACCATGGTGCATGAGCAGATGAGCCGCTTCTTCACCGGCTTCCGCCGCGATGCCCATCCGATGGCCGTCATGGTTGGCACGGTCGGCGCGCTCTCCGCCTTCTATCACGATTCCACCGACATCACCGATCCGCACCAGCGCATGGTCGCTTCGCTGCGCATGATCGCCAAGATGCCGACGATCGCCGCCATGGCCTACAAATACCATATCGGCCAGCCCTTCGTTTACCCGAAGAACGACCTCGACTATGCGTCGAACTTCCTGCGCATGTGCTTTGCCGTTCCCTGCGAGGAATATCAGGTCAATCCGGTTCTGGCGCGCGCCATGGACCGCATCTTCATCCTGCACGCAGATCACGAGCAGAACGCCTCCACCTCGACCGTTCGCCTTGCCGGCTCCTCGGGCGCCAACCCGTTCGCCTGCATCGCGGCTGGCATTGCCTGCCTCTGGGGCCCGGCACATGGCGGCGCCAACGAAGCGGCACTCAACATGCTGATGGAAATCGGCACGCCGGACCGCATTCCGGAATACATTGCCCGCGCCAAGGACAAGAATGACCCGTTCCGCCTGATGGGCTTCGGTCACCGCGTCTACAAGAACTATGATCCGCGCGCCAAGATCATGCAGAAGACCACGCATGAGGTTCTGGGCGAACTCGGCCACAAGGACGATCCGCTGCTGCAGGTCGCCATGGAGCTGGAAAAGATTGCGCTGACGGACGACTACTTCATCGAAAAGAAGCTCTATCCGAATATCGACTTCTATTCCGGCATCACGCTGAAGGCGATGGGCTTCCCCACCACCATGTTCACCGTGCTGTTCGCGCTTGCCCGCACCGTCGGCTGGATCGCGCAGTGGGCCGAAATGATCGAAGATCCGCAGCAGCGCATCGGCCGCCCGCGCCAGCTCTACACCGGTGCTGCCCAGCGCGACTACGTACCGGTCTCCAAGCGCTAAGCCGGCTCACAGACAGTAACAACACGGCCCGCGACCATCATCGCGGGCTTTTTTTATACCCTGCTTCTGCGACAGTGAATGCGGTTGCGATCGCGCGACGACCCTTGACTGGGACGAACGGGACGCTGCCACAACGGGAAGAGCTGCCCATGAACCGGCAAACGGCCGAGACAATCATTGCACTGGAACAGTGCCTGCACCAACCCGCCATCCGCACTGCACAAGATCGGGTGACCCATCTTCTGGCGGAGGATTTCATCGAGTTCGGAAGCTCCGGGCGTATCTTCGACCGGCAGACGACGGTCGCGGCCCTTGCAGCGGAAACACCATCCGCCCCTGATGAACGCCTCGAGACGTTGGACTATGTCGTGAAGGAGCTGGCGGGCGAGGTCGTGCTCATCACCTATCGTGCCCGCCGCACGGGATCATGGACGGGCAGCATTCGCGAAACGCTGCGCAGTTCCATATGGGCCTTCAGAGACGGCCGCTGGCAGATGATCTTTCATCAGGGAACTGTCGTGCCATCCGCGTGAGCACGGCGGTCAAGCAGCGCAAGGACCAGTCCTGCCCCGGCTTCGCCGGGTGCAACCGCCGTTGCCAGCCGCTGCCAGACAGTATTGAAGCCCTGCAGCATGGCGTGACGCTGTGGCGTATCCGCACACAGGCATTCCGCCCAACGCGCGAGATAGCCGGGCCGGACGAGATCGTTGATATGTTCGGGCAGGACCGGCTGGTCGGCAATCAGGTTCGGCAGCGAGGCGGACCAGATCCTGATGCGTGACAGCATGAACTTCATCAGCCAGTCAACCTTGTAGATGGAGACGGTCGGCACGCCGCAGAGCGCCAGTTCCAGGGTCACCGTGCCGGAAGCTGCGATCGCCATGTCGCCGTCTGCAAAGGCACGCCACTTGCTCTCGGCGCCCACCGTGATCTCGGGCCTGACGATCCAGTCGGCGGTCAGGCTGCGCACCAACGCTTCCTGCCGCGGCACGGTGGGCAACAGAAACCGCACGCGGCCATCATTGCGCTCGGACAGCAGTCGCACCGTTTCCTCAAGGGCCGGCATCAGGATTTTGATCTCTGTGGACCGCGATCCCGGCAGGATGATGATCGTCTTGATACCTTCGTCCCCGGGAAGTCCGCGCCCGGCACGCGCTGCGCGGACCCTGAGGACATCTGGGTCCGCCGTCAGACGGTGACCGATGAAGTCCGTCTTCGGGCCGCCGAGTCGCTGCATAGCCTCCGGTTCGAACGGCAGAACAGCCAGCACCTGATCGACATAGGCGAGCATCTCGGTTGCCCGGTGCTCCTTCCAGGCCCAGACGCTCGGGCACACATAATCAACGACAGGCAGGTCCGGCAGCGCCTTGCGTACGCGCCGGGCGACACGATGGGTGAAATCCGGGCTGTCGATGATGATCAGCACATCGGGCCGTGCCGCAATGATCGCATCTGCCGTCTGACGGATGCGCCGCATCAACTGCGGCAGGCGCTTCAGCACCTGGGTCAGGCCCATGATGGAAAGCTCCGAAAAGTCGAACAGCGAATCCAACCCCTCGGCTTCCAATGCGTCCCCCCCGACGCCGATGAGTTCAATAGAACCCGGCCAGCGATGCTTCAGATGCGCAACGAGATCTCCGCCCAGCAGATCGCCGGAAACTTCACCGGCAATGACACCGATTTTCAGCACCCGTTCGCTCATGATCCGATGCCCAGCGACGGCAATCCCGCGTCGATGCCGCAGACGAAAACACCAGCATCATCGGCGGCCTTCAACATGGTTTCGCGCTCCACGATCAAAGCCCGGCCGGCTTCCACGGCAATGCCCCCGAGACCCGCCGATACGATGGCGGTGATGGTGGAGGGGCCAATCGTCGGCAAATCGGCCCGCATGTCCTGTTGCGGCTTGCAGAGCTTGACGAGGGCGCCGCGTCGGCGTCGCGACACGCGACCCGAGGCGCGCAGCTCGCCAACGCGATACACCATGGCATCGGTCCCTTCCACGCCCTCCAGGGCAACGATGCGTCCGCCAACGCTGACGGCGCCCTGTCCTACATCGAGCTGGCCGAGAAGCCTTGCAGCCTCTGCACCGCGCGCAATATCGCGACGATCCTCGTCGGTCGGCGTGTGGCGGCCGAGCGTGCCGGTATCGGCCAGCAGGCCAGGCAGAATTTCATGGACCCCGACCACCCGGCAACCCATGCCTTCGAACAGGCTGATGACCATGCGAAGCACCGCGTCATCCCCGCCAGCAAGCAGGGTCTTCAACGCCTGCGGCAGTTTGAGGAGGGTCGAAACCGTCGGGCGAATCTGGCGCAGTTCAGGACGCCGCCGCACCCCGCCGGACATCACGACACGCTTGACCCCTCGCTCGCGCAACAGCCTTTCGATACGCACCTGGTCGCCCACGCCGGCCACAGCATGATCGAAGGCGGAAAAATCGCGATCCGCCTCATCCTCAAGGCAGATGACAAAGGGCTCATCGCCTGCCGCACGGGCGGCTTCCGCCACATGCAGAGGCAGGAAGCCATGGCCAGCAATGATCGCCAGACGTCCCGTCCGGTCGCGAACGGGAGCGGACGCCACGGCCTTACGCCTTGCCGCGATAGGGCGAAGAAATCGCCCGGTCGCTGTCGGCCAGGATGAAGTCGATGACCTCAATCGCTTCCGGGCAGTCAAGAAATTCGTCGCGGATCGCAGCCGCCTTCGGGCGAATGGCGCCCTCGCCGTCAAAGATCGCCTTGTAGGCCTTGCGCACCTGATGGATGACGGCACGGTCGATCCCGGCACGGGTCATGCCGACGACATTCAGTCCCCCCAGCAGACCCGGATTGCCGTTCAGCATGCCATAGGGAATGACGTCGTAATTGACGGCAGACAGGCCGCCGATGAAGGCCTGACGGCCGATGCGGCTGAACTGATGCACGGCGCAGCCACCGCTGAGGATCGCGCGATCCGCCACCTGCACATGGCCGGCCAGCATGACGTTGTTGGACAGGATGATGCCATTGCCCAGGCGGCAATCATGCGCCACATGCGAATTGGCGAGGAAGAGGCAGTCATCACCAACGCTGGTGATGCCGCCGCCGCCGACCGTTCCGGTGTTCATCGTGACGCCTTCGCGCATGGTGCAGCGCGCGCCAATCACCAGACGCGAATCCTCGCCGGCCTCATGAAGGCTCTGGGATACGCCCCCGATCACTGCCATCGGAAAAATGCGCGAGCCCTTGCCGACCTCGGTCAAACCCGTGACGACCGCATTCGAAACGACCTCGACATCATCATGCAGGACGACACGCGGGCCGATCCGGCAGAACGGCCCGATGACAACGTTCTCGCCAATGACGGCGCCGTCTTCCACGACGGCATGCGGATGGATTCGGGCGCTGGCAGCAATCGTGCTCATGCATCGTCCTTCGTGCGGATCATGGCGCCGATATCGGCCTCCGCGACGAGAACACCATCCACCTTGGCATCGCAGTGGAACTTCCAGATATTGCCGCGCTGCTTCAGCTTGGCGACATGATATTCCACACGATCACCCGGCACGACCGGACGGCGGAAGCGCGCATTGTCGATGGTCATGAAGTAGACGAGATTGCCGGTTTCACCCTGTTTTCGTGCGCAGATCGCACCTGCGGTCTGCGCCATCCCCTCGACGAGCAGCACACCCGGCATGATCGGCCGCTCTGGAAAATGTCCGGTGAAATGCGGCTCGTTGGCGCTGACATTCTTCACACCAATAGCACTCTCGTCGCCGTTGATCTCGATGATGCGATCAACCAGCAGGAAGGGATACCGATGCGGCAGAAGCTTCATGATCTCCTGAATATCGACGGAGTCGAGCGTTGCCTTTTCCTGCTCAGCCATTCCTTTTTCCTCTTTTCTTCGACCGTTCGTCAGACCGCGCAAGCACCTCTGCCATATCGCGCAGGTAATCCTGCATGGGCCGGGCCGGGTGGCCACCAAAACGGGCGCCTGCCGGCACAGATCCGATCACGGCAGCCGCTGCACCGATCTGTGCGCCATTGCCGATGGTGATATGGCCATTGACGCCGGTTGCACCGCCGATCTGCACGCCATCGCCGATACGCGTCGAGCCCGCTATACCAACACCGCTGGCAAAAGCGCAATGCCGGCCGATCCTAACATTGTGGCCGACCTGAACCTGATTGTCGATTTTGGTACCTTCGCCGATCACGGTATCGTCCATCGCGCCGCGGTCGATCGTCGTGTTCGCGCCGATTTCGACATTATCCTGAATGATAACCCGGCCGATCTGCACCATTTTCAGCATGCCGGCAGGACCAGGCGCAAAGCCGAAGCCATCTTGGCCGATGCGCGCCCCATTGTGAATGATCACGCCATTGCCGATGAGCGCACACATGACAGACGCCGTCGGCGCAACACAGCAGTTGCGACCGATCTTGACATCCGCACCGATAACCGCACCTGCACCGATGCGCGTTCCGGACCCGATTTCAACATGCGCGCCAATGACCGCCATCGGCTCAACGGTGACACCGGCCTCCAGCCGGGCAGTCGGGTCGACATAGGCTGCCGGCGAAATGCCCTCGCCAGAGACAGTCGGAACAACCCGCATCGCCTTTGGATGCAGAAACGCGCCGGCACGCGCAAAGGCCGTATGCGGCTTCGGCGTGGACAAGATGGCGATATGACTGGGGATCAGAGGCTGAAGTGCCGGCTCACAAAGAATGGCTGTGGCATTGCAGGTCTCGAGCTCGTCTCGAAATTTACGCGAGAGAATGTAGCAAACATCCCCTTCGCCCGCCCGCGAAACTGGCGAAACGGAGCGCACCAGACGCTCCGCCTTCGTTTCATCCAGCAATTCCGCCCCAAGATACGAAGCCAGCTCACGAAGGCTCACGCCATCATGCGGCGGAAAGAAGTCGTTGTTGTCCATTGCCCTGAGCTCCAGAACAGTTTTCCAGTTCGCGTTCTGGACGCCAGATATCAGAACTGGTTGGCCATGCTGAAGCGGAAACGCTGTTCCCTGTCGTAATCTTCCTTCGCGACAGGGACGGCATAGTCGAAGCGCAACGCGCCAAACGGCGAGGCCCAGGTAACGCCCATACCGACCGAAGCGCGGATGGAGTTATCCGACTGAAGCCCGCTGGCGACAGGAACGTCATTGCCATAGAGCGTACCGGCATCGGCAAAGAAGTTGGCACGCAGACCGGCATCCTGCGGCAGGGCCGGCATCGGCACGGAGACTTCGGCCGACGCGTTGAAGTATGTCGTACCACCGATCGCATCGCTGCCAGCGCGCGGACCGATACCATCATTCTTGAAGCCGCGAACCTGACGACCACCAAAGGTGAACTGGTCAAAGACGTTCAGATGATCACCGGTAGCAACCACATGACCCGCACCAACGGCGATCTGACCGATCATGTCGAGTTCATCCGACAGCAGCTGGAAATAACGGGCGCGACCGGAAATCTTGTAGAACTGCGAATCGCCACCGAGGCCGGCATATTCCTGCGTGACCGACGCGTAGATGCCTTCGCGCGGCAGGGTCATGCTGTCCAGCGTGTTGTAGGTCAGCGTCTGCGAAATGGACGACTGGACATAGTCGCCGCCACGGACAAGATCCTGGAACGGCTGCGACAGGTTTGTCTGCCAGTCATTCGTGCCGTCGTAGTTGATTTCCTTGTAGGTGTAGCGGAATGTCGTCGCCAGCGTTTCGGTGATCGGCGCCGTGACGCGCAGGGTGAAGCCCTGCTCGTTGTAGTCATAATAGTCGTTCGACGAGGTCTGGTTCTTGAAGACGTCGAAACCAGCCGCCAGACGATAGCCGAGGAAATACGGCTCGGTGAAATTCAGCGAGTAGGTGCGGGAGTCGTTCAGACCGCCACCAGCAGCCACACGGATGTACTGGCCACGACCCAGGAAGTTCTTTTCCTCAATGGAGGCTTCGAGAACGACACCGTCATTGGCCGCATAACCGACACCGATACCGAAGGCGCCCGTCGACTGGTCCTCGACGTCCACAACGATCACGACACGGTCGGGTGCCGAACCCTGCTGCGTGGTGATGTTGACCTTCGAGAAATAGCCCAGAGCTTCCAGGCGACGCTTGGCGCGCGTGATCATCAGCTGGTTGAAGGCATCGCCTTCGCTCATATCGAACTCGCGACGGATGACATAGTCACGCGTACGGGTGTTGCCGCGAATGTCGATGCGCTCGACATAGGCGCGCTCACCCTGATCCACCAGATAGGACAGACCGATCGTGTTGGTCTGGAAGTTGCGATCGCCACGCGGGGTGACGCGAGCAAACGGGTAGCCGGCTTCGGCAACCTTCTTCTGGATTGCCTCGATCGACTTCTGGACGTCGCTTGCCTTGTAGACATCGCCCGCATTGGTCTGAACCACGTTCTTCAGGGCGGATGCATCGAGACCCTGAACGGTGGAGTCGACAGTCACGTTGCCGAAGCGGTAGCGCGCACCTTCCTCGACGGTGAAGGTCAGCGTGTATTCGTTCTTGGCTTCGTTCAGCACGGCATCGGAGGAGACGATGCGGAAGTCCGGATAGCCATGGTCGTAATAGAACTTGCGAAGCGCCTCTTCATCGGCCTTCATCTTGTCTTCGGTATAGACGTCCTTGCGGGTCAGGAAAGACAGCGGGCCGCTTTCCTTGGTCACCAGCACGTCATGCAGACGGCTGCTGCTGTAGGCGCTGTTGCCGATGAACTTGATGTCGGAAATCTTGGTACGGTCGCCTTCGTTGATCACGAACGCGAGGTTCACGCGCCCCTGCCCAACCGGCACGGTCTGCGTCGTAATCTGCACATCGCTGCGGCCGATCTGCTTGTAGGCCTCACGGATACGCTCGATATCGGCCTTCACCATGGCTTCGCTGTAAGGACCGAGCGGCTGGGTGTTGACCGTAGACTGAAGCTTGTCGTCCTTGATCTTGCGGTTGCCGTTGAACACGACCTGGTTGACGAGCTGGCTTTCGTTGACGGTCACGACAAGCGTAGAGCCAGACACGGCGATCTTCACATCCGAGAAGAAGCCGGTCGCATAGAGGCGCTTGACCGACTCATCGATGTCGGAATTCGAGAAATTCACCCCGGGACGAATGGTAAGATTGGAGCGGACGGCAGCCGCCCCTGCGCGCTGGGCGCCACGAACATCGATTTTCTGGATGACGGCAGCCTCGGCGGAAAGAGCAGAAGCAACAACGACAGCACCGGCCCCAGACGCGACAACACCAGCAGACAGCGCAAACGCCGATACTGCGTTCAAAAACTTTGAACCAGCTTTCATTTTCAATACTTACCTTTTCCCGTTGTCCCTCGGCGAGCCAGGCCCGACTCCGGCCACGTGTGTCGTTTTACCTGCTTTTACCCTACAAGCAAGGCATCCCGTTAATTTCTGTTTACTTCCTTCCAAGGCGTGACCCAATCGCCACGAACACCTGAAATTAAGGTAAACAATTGGTTTACAAGAAACTTCTTCAGCCGATCAGATTGCTGATGTCGTTCCACGTGGCAAAGACCATGAGGCTTAGAACCATCGCCAGACCGATGCGGAAGGCAACCTCCTGCGCCCCTGCTCCCAACGGCTTTCCCCTCACGGCTTCAATGGCATAAAACAGAAGATGACCGCCGTCCAGCACCGGAACAGGCATCAGGTTGAGCAATCCAATGGAAACCGAGAGCACCGCGGCAAGCTGTATCACGGCGGCAATGCCGAGCGTCGCCATCTGTCCCGAGGCCTGAGCAACCCGGACAGGGCCGCCCAACTGGTCTGCCTTCATGCGCCCCGTCACCAGGTTGCCGATATAGCGGAAGGTCCCGGAGATGATCTGGCCGGTCTCGATGACGCCCTGATGCACCGCCTGAACCGGTGTATAGGTCACATGACGGAAATTGCCGCTCTGCTCGTTCGTGACGATCCCGATCAGGCCCATCTCGATCTTGTTGCCGAACTGATCGGTAATCTCCGAACGGCGCGGAACGACAGGAACGTCCATCTCCTTCCCACCGCGCTCGATCGTCACGATGATGCGCGCCTCGGGGCGTACGCTCACATAGCGGCGCACATCGTCAAAGGTGCGGATCTTCGAACCGTCGAGTGCCATCAGCCGGTCGCCCGGCTGCAGGCCGGCCTCGGCCGCAGCACTATCAGGACGCACTTCCGACACCACGGGATCGGCGATCATCCGGCCGTAGACACCAAACAAAACGGCAAAGATGGCAATCGCCAGCAGGAAATTGGCGACAGGGCCCGCAGCCACCGTCGCCGCCCGTTTCCACAGTGCAGCCCCTGCCAGTGTCTGGGCACGCTCCGCCTCGGTCATTGCGTCAAGCCGCTCGTGACCCGGCCGGCTGGCGGCATCCTCGTCACCGTAAAATTTCACATAGCCGCCCAGTGGAATGAGCGACAGCTTCCAGCGCGTACCATGCCCATCGGTAAAACCGAAAAGCTCCGGCCCGAATCCGATGGAAAAGGCTGTCACGCGGATCCCGCTCCAGCGGCCGACGAGGTAGTGGCCCATTTCATGCACGAAGACGAGCAGAGACAGGACGAGGATGAACGGAATGATGTAGCCGGTGATGAACCCTGCCGTTGCCAACATCTCTTGCCCCTAACCTCCCGGTGCCTAAAGCCCGAACAGAACTGCCGCCACCGACGTTCCGCCATCTTCGGACCATGCCGCATGCATGATTGCAAGAAGAAATGCTGCGAAACCGGCAAAAACGAGGCCGTCCACGCGGTCCATCACGCCACCATGCCCGGGAATCAGATGGCTGGAGTCCTTGACGCCAAAACGCCGCTTGATGAAAGATTCGAAAAGATCGCCCGCCTGACTGGCCACCGAAAGCGCAAAGGCGATGACGACGGTGCGCGGCGAGAGCGCCGGAAAGAAGGCAAGCGACAGAAGGCAGCCGGCAGCGACGCCGGAAACGGTGCCGCCAATCGCGCCCGACCAGGTTTTGCCGGGCGAGATGCGCGGCGCAAGCTTCGGCCCCTTCAGCCTGCGTCCGACGAAATACGCCAGGATGTCCGTCGCCCAGACCACGGCAAACACGAACAACATGGCCACGAAACCCGGCTGGTCAGCGCCGCGGATCGCCGCCAGCGAAATGCCGCTGAAACTTGCATAGGCAATGCCGCCCGGAAGCCACGCAGTGCCGCCGCGCACCAGCATGAACAGGATCGCAGTGACGATGAAGCCGCCCGCAATGGGCGTCCCCAAACCTTCGTCTCCAATGAGCAGATTGAGCGCAACGGCAGCAACCGACAGCCAGCCCAGCGCATGACCGCGAAAATCACGCTCCGCCAGCCGGGTCATCCTCGACCATTCGTAATAGACGAGAACGGCGATCAGAGCCGCAAGCGCGCGGAAGGCGAGACCGCCGACCCAGGTGGCAGCCAGCGTCACCGCCGCCATCACGATGCCGGACAGGATCCGCTGCCTCAGTTCGACCGACATCAGCCCGCCACCGCCGTGGCCGCCTTGCTCGCCGACAGGCCGCCAAAGCGTCGGTCACGATTGGCAAAGCTCCGCAGCGCCTTGAGGAACAGGTCGCGGTCGAAATCCGGCCAGTATTCGGGCACGAAGACGAATTCGGAATAGGCGGCCTGCCAGAGCAGGAAGTTCGACAGCCGCTCTTCACCGCTGGTGCGGATGATGAGATCCGGGTCGGGAATGCCCGCGGTATCCAGACGCTCGGTGATCGCGGACGCGGTCACATCCTCGGCCGCGATGCGTCCGGCCTCGATATCCCGCGCAAGACGGCGCATGGCCCGTACCATCTCGTCACGCGCACCATAATTGAAGGCAATGACAAGAGTCAGGCCGGTATTGTTGCGCGTGGTGTCCTCCGCTTCCAGCAGCAGCGGCAGGATGTCGCCCTGCAGACCGTCCCGTTCACCGATGACACGGATGCGGACATTGGACCGATGGAGTTCGGCAAGATCGCGCCGGATGAAGCGGCGCAGAAGCCCCATCAGTACGGACACCTCTTCTTCCGGCCGGCTCCAGTTCTCCGAGGAGAAGGCAAACAGCGTCAGGTATTCGATGCCGAAATCCGCCGCCGCCTCCACGGTGCGGCGCACGGCCTCCACGCCCTTGCTGTGCCCGACAGTGCGCGGCAGCCCCCTTTCGTTTGCCCAGCGTCCGTTGCCATCCATGATGATCGCGACATGTCTGGGAGGGGAGAGAAGGTCACCGCTTGCCATGGAGCATCCGTTATTTCGCGTTGGAGGAAAAAGCGTCAGGCAGGTCCATTAGACCTGCATGATTTCCTTTTCCTTCTCCGCAAGCAAGCGATCGACGTCAGAAATCGTCTCGTCGGTCATCTTCTGAACCTTGTCGGACTGCACGCGGCTGTCGTCCTGGCTCATGCTCCCGTCCTTCTCCGCCTTCTTCAGCGCGTCCATGCCGTCACGGCGCACGTGGCGGATCGCCACCTTCGCCTTTTCGGCATAGTCGTGGGCAACCTTCACCAGCGACTTGCGGCGCTCTTCGTTCAGTTCCGGCAGCGGGATACGCAGGTTCTGGCCGTCGATGATCGGGTTGAGGCCGAGATTGGCTTCACGGATGCCGCGGTCAACGGCGTTGACCATGGACTTGTCCCAGACGGAAACGCCGAGCATGCGGGGCTCCGGTACCGTCACGTTGGCCACCTGGTTCAGCGGCACGCGCGAGCCATAGGCTTCCACCATGACCGGATCGAGAACGTTGGCCGAGGCGCGACCGGTGCGCAGCGACGCGATATCGTTCTTGAAGGCCGTGATGGCGCCGTCCATGCGACGCTTGATGTCATTGAGATCGATGGCTCCGCTCATCTTCTACTCCATTCTGGAATTGCAGGGGCGCAAGGTGACGCGCCCTGCCTCAATTGTCGGTCACGATGGTCTTGAGGCCACCGCCAGTCAAGATTTGTCCGAACCCGCCCTTTTCGTGGATCGAGAAGACGATGATCGGAATGGCATTTTCGCGCGCCAGCGCCACGGCGGCGACATCCATCACGGCCAGTCCCTTTTCGAGGACCTCGCTGTGCGTCAGCCTCTCGAAACGGGTGGCGTCCGGATCCTTCTTGGGATCGGCGGAATAGATGCCGTCGACCTGCGTGCCCTTGAAGATCGCCTGGGCACCGATTTCGGCGGCGCGCAGCGCACCCGCCGAGTCCGTCGTGAAGAAGGGATTGCCCGTGCCGCCGGCGAAGATCACCACGCGGCCCTGGTCCATGTGATGCAGCGCCTGGCGCTGCGAGAAGCTTTCGCAGATTTCCGGCATCGCGATGGCAGACAGCACTACCGTGTCGATGTCGAGCTTGCGCAGCGAGGTGGCGAGCGCCAGCGCATTGATGACGGTCGCCAGCATGCCCATGTGGTCGCCGGTGACACGGTCACCACCCTTGGAGGCCACGGCGACGCCACGGAAGATGTTGCCGCCGCCAACGACGACGCCCACTTCCACACCCATGCGGCGTGCCTCGGCAATGTCGGAGGCGATGCGGTCGGCCACGGCAACATCGATGCCGAAGCCCTGGCTACCCATCAAAGCCTCGCCGGAGACTTTCAGCAGCACACGTTTGTAGACGGGAGTGGAGGATGACATGGAAACTCCTTCGAGGATCGCACCGAATGCCCGATACACGAAGGGCGCCGCGTTGTCACGCGACGCCCTTGTTCTTTACCCAGGAATTCTCGAATGAGAATCAATGCTTGACGGCTGCAGCAACTTCGGCAGCAAAATCGGTTTCTTCCTTCTCGACACCTTCGCCGAGCAGAAGACGAACAATGCCGGTGATCTCGACGGGAGCGCCGATTTCCTTTTCGGCTTCCTTGAGGGCAGCAGCAACCGTCAGGTCGGGGTTGATGACGAAAGCCTGCGAGAGAAGGGCCACTTCCTCGAAGAACTTGCGCATGCGGCCTTCAACCATCTTTTCAATGATGGCATCCGGCTTGCCCGACGCGCGCGACTGCTCGATGAAGACGTTGCGCTCGCGCTCGGCAACCGCTGCGTCCACTTCCTCGGCGCGAACGGCGAGCGGGTTGGTGGCGGCGACGTGCATGGCAACCTGACGGCCGATGGCGTTCAGCGCCTCCTTGTTGCCGGTGGACTTCAGGGCAACGAGAACGCCGAGCTTGCCGAGACCGTCGGCAGCAGCATTGTGGACGTAGGTGGCGACCACGCCGTCCTCGACGGAGAGCTTTGCCGCGCGACGCAGGGTCATGTTTTCGCCGATGGTGGCGATCGCATCCTTGATGGTGTCGGCGACCGGCTTGCCGGTGGCCGGGTAAGAGGCGGCGCTGATGGCATCAACGGTACCGTCGGTGGAAAGGGCAACCGAGGCAACGCCACGAACGAGATCCTGGAAGGCATCGTTACGGGCGACGAAGTCGGTTTCCGAGTTCACTTCGACGACGACAGCGCTGGTGCCGGCGGAGGCGATGCCGACGAGGCCTTCGGCAGCCGTGCGGCCCGACTTCTTGTCGGCCTTGGCAATGCCCTTGGCGCGCAGCCAGTCGATCGCGGCTTCCATGTCGCCATTGGTCTCGGCGAGCGCCTTCTTGCAGTCCATCATGCCTGCGCCGGTCTTTTCGCGCAGTTCCTTCACCATTGCGGCTGTGATTTCGCTCATGTTTGCCTCTTGTCCAATCAGGGGGTGCGCCTGCCGGAATCGGAAGGGCCGGCGCCCGTTTGGGGCACGAATGTACCCGGAAGTATGACAGCGTGATGAATGATCGTCCGCGCGATATCACGCATCTGATGGCGAAATTGCGTTTTCGCCGGCGTCGGACGCCTTGGCATCCGGGGACCACCTTACGCGGCCCCCGAAAAGATCAGGGGAGGACAGCGCCCTCCCCGGCCAATCAGGCTTCGGTCTCTTCGGAAAGAGCCGGCTCGATCGGGGCTTCGGCCATGGCGCCGATGTCGCGGCCGGAAGCGCCCTGCTGGCGGGCGATGCCGTCGATTGCAGCGCGTGCAACCAGGTCGCAGTAGAGCGCGATGGCGCGCGACGCATCGTCGTTGCCCGGGATCGGGTAGTCGATCAGGTCCGGATCGCAGTTCGAGTCGATGATGGCCACGACCGGGATACCCAGGCGCTTGGCTTCATCGATGGCGATCTTTTCCTTGTTGGTGTCGATGATGAACATCAGGTCCGGGGTGCCGCCCATGTCGCGGATACCGCCGAGAGCCTTTTCAAGCTTCTCGCGTTCGCGCTCGAGGTTCAGGCGCTCCTTCTTCGTGAAGCCCTGGGCGTCGGAGCCGAGGATTTCATCGAGCTTGCGCAGACGCTGGATCGAGTTCGAGATCGTCTTCCAGTTCGTCAGCATGCCGCCGAGCCAGCGGGAGTTGACGTAGTACTGGGCCGAACGCTTGGCGCTGTCGGCGATCAGTTCGGAAGCCTGACGCTTCGTGCCGACGAACAGGACGCGACCGCCACGGGCAACCGTGTCGGAAATGACCTGCAGGGCGCGCGACAGCATCGGAACCGTCTGGGCGAGGTCGATGATGTGGATGTTGTTACGATCACCGAAGATGTACGGCTTCATCTTCGGGTTCCAGCGATGCGTCTGGTGACCGAAGTGAACGCCAGCTTCAAGAAGCTGACGCATGCTGAAATCAGGCAATGCCATGCCTTTTTCTCCTAGTTTCCGGTTTAACCCCCGCGAGACGAACAGTCGGATCTCACCGACCACCGGCGGAACGATCCGGATTTCTCCCGGATAGCCCCAAGCCTCACGTGTGGAATGGGCTGCGCATAATTGCATTGTGATGGAAATGCAAGCCTTTTGCGGTCTGATTTTCATCAGGGAGCCGGATTATCCGGATACCGGAGGTGACACGGCAGCCCACGCACCGCCATGACTGGCAGCGACAGCCGGTACGGAGGCGCCCCCGCCCGCAATCAGTGGCAGTTGTCCTGCGGCTGTCCCTTGTCCAGCACTTCCAGCTTGGACAAGGTGCCCGAGAGAACGAAATCGCCGTAATCCATCGTGAGGTCACGGGTGATGCCGTTGTCGTAGAGCTTGAAGGACATGCGATAGATCGGCAGCGAATCCGTCTTCTGATCCTCGTTGTAATAGGCAATCGTCACCGGCCAATAGGGCTTCTTGGCGAACTCGCCGGCATTGCCTGCATCCACGTCATCAGCGGCCGGCGTCTGCGGCTTGCCGATCACCGTGGTGGTGATGAGGCTCTGGTCGCCATCCTCCGAGCCGTCGAACAGGCGCTCCTCGAAGAAGCGCTTGCCCTGCCGGGCATTCTCGATGACTTCAAGCATGTGTTCCGTCGGAAACTGCGCAGGTGTGAGTTCCACCTGCCGCGCATCGGGCTTCGCCAGCGCCACCTTGATGCCGGTCGTCTGATCACTCGCCTCGCCTGTCACCTGCCGGTCCAGCTTGTCATCGGTGAAGGATTTGGTGTCGAAGCGGAAGCTGCCGGCCTTCAGGTTCTCGAAGGTCGTCGTCTGCTGATCGGTCAGGCGCATGTCCTCACCGGTATCGACGCGGGTTACGAAACGGAAATTGGTGGTATAGCCGGCACAGGCAGAGCCCGTGAACTCATAGACCATACGGCCATACATGCCCTCGATCCCGGACCGTTCCGACACATCCTTGAGCTTGAGATCATAAACCGCCCGGTGCGGGATGAGCGTGCGCGCGCCCTCCATGCCCGCAAGGGCAGGGCTGACGACGGCAAGGGTGCTGCCTGCAAGAAGGACGGTCGCAAGGCTCGGTCGCAACATCCACAAACTCCTATGGGACTCGATAGGCAATGTTATAAGAACGCCATCGAGTGATGCTTAGCGTCATGTGTGACGGAATCGAGTCAATTTTACAATCAAAGCGGAGAATGAAATGTCGGAAGCGATTGAAAGCCGCCTCAAGGAGATGGGGATTGAATTGCCCGTTGCGGCAGCGCCCGCGGCCAATTACGTGCCCTACACGCTGAGCGGCAATACGCTGTACATTTCCGGCCAGCTGCCGATGGAGGCCGGAAAGGTCGCAGTCACCGGCCTGGTCGGCGCCGAAGTGGACGTTGCAACAGCCCAGCGCGCCGCAGAACTGTGCGCGATCAACATTCTGGCGCAGGTAAAGGCAGCGCTTGGCGGCGATCTCGGAAAGGTCCGCCGCGTGTTGAAGCTGAACGGCTTCATTGCCTCCGCTCCCGGCTTCGTGGAACAACATCTCGTGATGAACGGCGCCTCCAACCTGATCGCCAACGTGCTCGGCGATGCCGGCAAGCATGCGCGTGCCGCCGTCGGCATGGCCGCCCTGCCCTTCAATGCGGCCGTCGAGGTCGACGCTATCCTGGATGTCGACGCATGAGCACGGATGCCTCCTGGATCAAGGATCTGCCGGTTGCCCATCGCGGCTATCACGACATGAACCATGCCGTGTGGGAAAACACGCTCTCGGCCTTTTCGCGCGCCGTCGAGGCCGGTTTTGCCATCGAATGCGACCTGCAGCTTGCCTCCGACAGCGAACCGGTCGTCTTCCATGACGATGTGCTGGACCGTCTGTGCGGGATTTCCGGCAAGGTGCGCGAACGCACCTCCGCCGAACTTGGACTGCTGACCGTTGGCGGCACCGCCGACCGCGTGCCCAAGCTGCGCCAGCTTCTCGATCTTGTGAAGGGCAAGGTCCCGCTCGTCATCGAACTGAAGGGGCAGAGCGCTGCCGAGGACGAGGGCTTTGCCGAAACGGTGCTGGAACAGCTGGACGGATACCAGGGCAAGGTGGCGCTGATGAGCTTCGACCATCATCTGCTGAAGGACCTGAAGCGCGCCGGCTCCCCCTATCCGGTCGGACTGACGGCGATGGGCGATACGCCGGAGGAATTCTTCCGCCACGACGAGGCCATGCAGCTCGGCCTCGATTTCATTTCCTACCACTGGGCGCATCTGCCCAACAGTTTCATCGATGCGCAGAAGCGTCGCGGCATTCCGGTGATTACCTGGACGGTGAGGGATGAAAAGGCGCGCGCGCATACCTATACTCATGCAGACCAGATGACCTTCGAGGGTTTCGACCCGAGAGAAAGCGCTCCTTCCGCCGCATGACAGACACACTTACCCTCCGCGTCGAAAAGTCCTTCTCTGCGATCAGCCCCGACCGCTGGTCGGCATTGTCGGGAACACGACGCGGGGGTGGGGTGCCCTATAATCCCTTCCTGTCGCATGCCTTCCTCTCGGCACTGGAAGATTCGGGCTCTGCGACAGCAAAGACCGGCTGGCTTGGCCATCACCTGCTGCTGGAGGATGGCGATGGCCGGCTGGTCGGTGCCGTGCCCGGCTATCTGAAGAGCCACAGCCAGGGCGAATATGTGTTCGATCACGGCTGGGCCGATGCCTTCGAGCGGGCCGGCGGGCGCTACTATCCGAAAATCCAGTGCGCCATTCCCTTCACGCCGGCAACCGGTCCGCGACTGCTGACACTGGCAGGAGAGAACAGCACTCCCCTTCAGCAGACTTTGGCAGCTGGTCTTGCGGAAGTCACGCGCCAGGCAGGCGTCTCCTCCGCGCATGTCACCTTCCTGCCGGAGACGGAGATCGAGGCTTTCGAGGAAGCCGGCTTCCTGCACCGCACGGACCAGCAGTTCCATTTCATCAACAGGGGCTATGCCAATCACGAGGCATTCCTCGCGGAACTCTCCTCCGCCAAGCGCAAGAACCTGCGCAAGGAGCGTCGTGCTGCGCTGGAGGGCGGCATCAGCATCGACTGGCTGACGGGGCGGGACCTGACCGAGGACATCTGGGACCAGTTCTTTACCTTCTACATGGATACCGGCAGCCGCAAATGGGGCCGCCCCTATCTCAACCGCCGCTTCTATTCGCTGATCGGCGAACGCATGGCCGATGACATCCTGCTTGTCATGGCGAAACGCGACGGACGCTACGTGGCGGGCGCCATCAACTTCATCGGCGAAGAGGTGCTGTTCGGCCGCCATTGGGGCTGTATCGAAGATCACCCCTTCCTGCATTTCGAGGTCTGCTATCATCAGGCGATTGATTTCGCGCTGGCGCGGGGTCTGGCGCGTGTGGAAGCCGGTGCCCAGGGCGAACACAAGCTGGCGCGTGGCTACCTGCCGGTCACCACCCATTCGGCGCATTACATCGCTCATCCGGGCCTGCGGCGCGCCGTCGCCGACTATCTGGAACAGGAGCGCCGGCAGGTGGAATATACCGGCGAGGTCTTGACCGAGCACAGCCCCTTCCGCAAGGGAGAGCGGCAGGACCACGACTGACCAACGACATAGCAGGGGAGCGAGCAAGCGATGAGCGTGCAGGCCTACGACGAGAACAACATCTTCGCAAAAATCCTGAAGGGCGAGATCCCTTGCCACAAGGTCTACGAAGACGAGCATACGCTGGCCTTCATGGACGTGATGCCCCAGGCACCCGGCCATCTGCTTGTGATTCCGAAGACCGGTTCGCGCAACCTGCTGGACGCCGATCCGGCCGTCCTTGCGCATGTTATCCCGGTTGTCCAGAAACTTGCGGTCGCCGCGAAGGATGCCTTCGAAGCGGACGGCGTGTTCATTGCCCAGTTCAACGAACCCGCCGCCGGACAAACCGTGTTCCACCTGCATTTTCACGTCATCCCGCGCCGCGAGGGCGAACCACTGAAGCCCCATACGGGCAAGATGGAAGACCATGCGGTGCTTGCGGAGCATGCCCGGAAGGTGCGTGACGCCCTCTGATCGGCAAAACGGCGCTTGCCTGGGCTTCACGCGAAGCTGACGGGCGCCGTTCACGCCTTTTCGAGAAAGGATCAGACCGGGGTGAGCACATTCTTTCCGCGGCTTCGCCCTGTATCAGGTTGCCGGCAGCCACCGTTTTGCAACAGGCAAGAGCATGACGTCCCATCGCACGAAGCACGCCCGGATCGACCGGGAAGCGCCGATCAAGGCCGAGCTGGTGGACCAGCTCTACGCCTCCACCTTCAATGTGGTCTTCATCGGCTTTGCTGCGGCTTTCTTCTGCGGCCTCGTGGCCTTTACCTCCGGTGACGCCGTCTTCGCAGCCTTTGCAGTTCTGGCCCTTCTGATTGCAAGCCTCCGTTTTGCCATCGACCGGGCCTATCGCCGATGGCGGGAGCGTCGATCGGTTCGTGTCTGGGAGCGGTCACATGCAGCCGGCAGCCTGCTGTTTTCCCTGCTGGTGGCTGCGATCGGCGGCTATACCTTTCTCGGCGGCCCAACCGAGGCACAGCTTTTTTCTACCGTGTTCCTGGTCAGCTACTGCACCGGGGTGCTGTCGCGCCTGGCGGTGCGTCCGCGCCTTGCCATTGCCTGCACCCAGATTGCCGCTCTCCCCTATATCGTTGTCCTCCTGTTTCACCCGGTCCTGCTGCACAAGCTGCTCGGGCTGTTCCTGCTGATGATGTCGCTTGCGAGCATCCAGTTGATCCAGACAACCTACCGCCTGACCTTCGAGGCGCTGATCACCCGCGCCGAACTGGCCGCGCTGGCCGGCAGCGATGCGCTGACAGGACTTGCCAACCGCTTCACGGTGGACCGGGAATTGCAGAGGCTGTTCATGGCGCAGGAAGTCCGTCCGGGGCAGGCGGTCGCCGTGCACTTCATCGACCTCGACCATTTCAAGGCCGCCAACGACACCTTCGGCCACGACGCGGGCGATTCCATCCTGGTCGAGGTAGGGCGCCGCCTGCGGGCACTTCTGCCACCACAGGCGCTCGCCGCGCGACGCGGCGGCGATGAGTTTCTCGTCGTTCAGCCCAGACTCTCCTCGTCGGACGAGGCGGACCGGCTTGCCCGGCAGATCGCAACAGGACTGCAGATGCCCTATCTGCTGCAGGGACAGGAAGTCGCGATCGGCGCAAGCCTCGGCGTTGCCGTGACGGACGATCCCACCGACACGCCGCAGCGCCTCGTGGCAGCGGCCGATCAGGCGCTCTATGAAGCCAAGCGAAAGGGCCGCGGCTCGGTGGAATTTTCCGAGGTTCACGTCATCCAGATCGCCTGATCTTTTGAGATCAGGGACAAGGGCAAGGCGGTGACCGCCGACATTTTTCAGAGAAACGCCAGCCCTGCGATCAAAAGCGAGATCGACACCGCCACGCAGACAATGACCCGCTGGCCCGCGACGAGGAAGGCGGCGAAGCCGATGCCGAGCGCGCCGAGCCGCAACCACAACGGCGAATCGGCGAGCGTTCCCGTCGGAAAGAAGACCAGCTTCGAGGTGACCGCCATCACGAGTGCAGTTGCCACCGCCCGCACAAGGTGCAGGGCCTCGGATTCCTCGTCCAGGCGGTTGCCGACGAGGACACCCAGCCAGCGCCAGATGTCGGTCGCCAGCCAGCCGGCCACGATGATGACAAGATAGATCCACCAGCCATGGTCCGTCATGGCGTATCCTCCAGGGAGGACGCAGGCGTCATCCTGCGCCCTGCCCTGCGGATCACGAAACGGTCGAACAGATAAGCAAGCGCGCCGCCGCCAAGACCGGCATAGACGATATCGAAGCGCGGATCGACCAGCGCCATCGCCGGCCCTGCCGTGGCCCCCACCACGAAGGCAATCCGCACGACGGAATGGCGGGCACTAGCCCAGATCGAGGCGAAGAAATAGACCGGCGTCATCATGAACAGCGCACCGGACACCAGCGGGGGAAACTGCGCGACGATGCCGTAGCAGACCCCGACGATCACTGCATTGACGAGCGTCAGGGTGATGGCAAAGCCGCCGAAATAGGCGGTGCGCCGCTCGCGCGGCACGTTTTCCAGATGCTGGATCGCAAAGACCCAGGAGGTGATCGCCACGAAATGCGAGAGAAACAGCAGAAGCCAGGTAGGGCTCTTCTCGCTCTTCATGTCCGGCATGATCGAGGCGACCATCGGCATCATGCGGATCGAAGAAAGCGTCACGGCCAGAAAGCAGGCTGCAAGCGGCGCCCCGCCCGCCATGGTGCCGATCAGGATCATCTTGGCCGGCAGCGCCCAGACGGCAAGCGTCATGAACACCGCCTGGTCGCGGGTGATGCCGGATTCGAGCGCAAAGGCGCTGAAGCCGACAAAGGAGGTCATCAGGATCAGCGCAGGCAGCGAGGTAAGACCCCGCATGCCGACAAAGAACCAGAAAAAGTTGGAACGCACATCAAGCGGAGGAGAAGACATCGGTCAGTCCGGGGAACGCCGCTCGGAACCGACCGGCAAAACGCAATGTGCCGGGACGCAAGCCCCGGCACGACATCTCAGGCAAGACGCCTTACTTCTTCTTGGGTACCCGAGGAACGGTTGTGCCCTTGCGCGGCTTCTGCGGTTCCTCGGTCAGCACGTCACCTTCCGCCTCCGCCTTTGCTGGCTTCTCGCGACTGCCAGCAGATTTACCGGGCTTTTCCTTACCCGGCTTCGCCTTGGCCTTCACCTCTTGCTCGACCTCTTCCACCTCGGCTTCCGGCTTCGGCTTTACCGGTGCGGCTTCCGGGATCGATTCGAGGATCAGACCATCCTGGCCGTCATCCTTCTTGCCGACGGTGACACGCACCACGCCACCCTTGCGCAGCGCGCCGAACAGGATTTCGTTGGCGAGCGGCTTCTTGATGTGTTCCTGGATGACGCGCGACAGCGGACGCGCGCCCATGCGTTCGTCGTATCCCTTGTCGGCGAGCCAGGCGATCGCATCCTGATGCAGGTCGAAGGTCACATTGCGTTCGGAGAGCTGGGTTTCCAGCTGCATGACGAACTTCTGCACCACCTGATGGATGACCTCGGTTGGCAGCGGCGCGAAGGGAATGATCGCGTCGAGGCGGTTGCGGAACTCCGGCGTGAACAGCCGGTTCAGCGCCTCCTCGTCCTCGCCGGTGCGCTTGGACGAGCCGAAGCCGATGGCCGCCTTGGCCATCTCGGCGGCGCCGGCATTGGTGGTCATGATCAGAATCACGTTGCGGAAGTCGATCTTCTTGCCGTTGTGATCCGTCAGCGAGCCATGGTCCATCACCTGCAACAGGATGTTGTAGATGTCCGGGTGCGCCTTCTCGATTTCATCGAGCAGCACGACGGAATGCGGATGCTGGTCCACCTGGTCGGTCAGAAGACCACCCTGGTCGAAGCCGACATAGCCGGGAGGGGCACCGAGCAGGCGCGAGACCGTGTGCCGCTCCATGTATTCCGACATGTCGAAGCGCAGGAGTTCCACGCCGAGCGAGGAGGCGAGCTGCTTCGCCACTTCCGTCTTGCCAACGCCGGTCGGGCCGGAGAACACGTAGGAGCCGATCGGCTTGTTCGGTTCGCGCAGGCCTGCACGCGCCAGCTTGATGGCGGTTGCCAGCGCCTCGATCGCCTTGTCCTGGCCATAGACGACGGAGCGCAGTTCCTTTTCCAGGTTGGCGAGAACCATCTCGTCGTCCTTGGACACCGTCTTCGGCGGGATGCGGGCCATGGTGGCGATGGTGGCCTCGATCTCCTTCTCGGTGATCAGCTTGCGGCGCTTCGACGCCGGCAGCAGCATCTGCGCGGCACCGGTTTCATCAATCACGTCGATCGCCTTGTCCGGCAGCTTGCGGTCGGAGATGTAGCGGGCCGACAATTCGACGGCCGACTTGATCGCCTCGTTGGTATAGCGAAGCTTGTGATACTCCTCGAAATAGGGCTTGAGGCCCTTCATGATCTCGATCGCATCATCGATCGACGGCTCGTTGACGTCGATCTTCTGGAAGCGACGCACCAGCGCCCGGTCCTTTTCGAAGAACTGGCGATATTCCTTGTAGGTGGTCGAACCGATGCAGCGGATCGCCCCTGAGGAGAGCGCCGGCTTCAGGAGGTTGGACGCATCCATGGCCCCGCCGGACGTCGCACCGGCGCCGATCACTGTGTGGATCTCATCGATGAACAGCACGGCGCCCGGAAACTCTTCCAGTTCCTTGACGACCTGCTTCAGGCGCTCCTCGAAATCGCCGCGATACCGGGTGCCGGCAAGCAGCGTGCCCATGTCGAGCGAGAAGATCGTCGCATCCGCCAGCGCTTCCGGCACCTTGCCTTCGATGATGCGCTTGGCAAGACCTTCGGCGATCGCCGTCTTGCCGACGCCTGGATCGCCCACATAGAGCGGGTTGTTCTTGGAACGGCGGCACAGCACCTGGATGGTACGGTTGACCTCGTCGTGGCGGCCGATCAGCGGATCGATGCGCCCGTCACGCGCCTTGTCGTTCAGATTGACGCAATAGGCCTTGAGCGCATCCTGTGGCTTCTTGGCCGAACCGTCCTCCTGCTCGCGCGAAGAAGGCTTGGCATCTGCCTCGCCGTCATCGGCTCCGCGCGGCGTGCGCACCTGCGAGGAGCCCGGCCGCTTGCCGATGCCGTGCGAGATGTAGTTGACCGCATCGTAGCGGGTCATCTCCTGCTCCTGCAGGAAATAGGCCGCATGGCTTTCACGCTCGGCGAAGATGGCGACAAGAACGTTCGCCCCGGTCACTTCCTCGCGACCGGAAGATTGAACGTGGATGACGGCGCGCTGGATGACGCGCTGGAAACCGGAGGTGGGTTTGGAATCCTCGTCGTAACCGGTGACGAGATTGGCCAGTTCGTTGTCGACGTAATCGGACACCGTCTTGCGCAGGGCGTCCAGGTCGACATTGCATGCGCCCATCACGGCGGCCGCATCGGAATCGTCGATCAGCGCCAGAAGCAGATGCTCCAGCGTCGCGTATTCGTGGTGCCGCTCATTGGCGAAAGTCAGTGCCTGATGCAGCGCCTTTTCAAGACTAGGCGAAAATGTTGGCACGCGCGGTCCTCACTTCTTTTCCATGACACATTGCAGCGGGTGCTGGTGCTGGCGGGCAAAATCCATGACCTGGCTCACCTTGGTCTCAGCGACCTCGTACGTAAAGATCCCGCATTCGCCGACCCCGTGATTGTGAACGTGCAGCATGATGCGGGTGGCCGCTTCGCGGTCTTTCTGGAAAAAACGCTCCAGAATGTGAATGACGAAGTCCATCGGCGTGTAATCGTCATTCAGCAGAAGGACGCGGTAGAGGTTCGGCTTCTTCGTCTTCGCCTTGGTGCGCGTAATCACCGAGGTGCCGCGATTGCCGCTGTCTCCCTGTCCATCCTTCCCGTCTTGCATGTAGATCGGCAAAGCGATCATCTTTCCTTCAATCCCCAACTGTCCGAAGCCTCGTCCGAACGATCAGCCGGAGCCGGACATCAGATGCACATATCTAGTTCGCCTGAAGCTGATTTTAAGCCCCTCGCGGCGGCACGCAATCACTATTCGTTGCATGAGGGGACAGGAGGGACAATTTCCCGTCAGACGAAGGGCGTATACAAAGCAAAAACCGGCCACGCGTCTTGCGCAGCCGGTTTGCCGAAGCTCTTGCGGGCTCGAATCTGTCGGGGAATCAGGCGGCCGCCGAGGTCACCACGGCCGTTGCACGGGCGACTGGCGCCTCATAGGGCTTGTAGGCGGTCTTGGCGAGATCGGCATACATGCTGCTGATCTTCGTCGCCTCGGCCACGAAGCCTTCGTAGGAACTTTTTGCGAACTTCGTCTGAAGCTCGTAGAGGCTCTCGACGCTCTTCACGCCCACCAGTTGCTCGAAGAAGCTCGTGAGATCCTCGAAGGACTTCTTCGAGTAGTCGCCGGTCTCGGTGGCAATGGCCTGGAAGCCCTTGGCGATTTCGGAATAGCTGCGCAGCGCGGTATCGAACGCTTCCTTGTTCTTACGGCTGATTTCGTCGAAGTTGAACATTGTCCGCCTCCTGTAGGTGAATTCGCAATTACTGATGGAATATTTTTGCACTGCGAAAGTCAAGGCAAGAAACTGTGACGCACCTGCGAAATGGCAGTTTTGGACCGAATGCCGCAGGATTCGCGATCAACCAGGACGCGCACCCATGAAAAACGGCGGGTCTCGATCAGAGCCCGCCGCAATCAGTCAACCCGTGCGAAAACGGTTCCAAAGGATCAGAGATCGACGTCCAGGATCGCCATGGAGAAATTGTAGGAGCGCTCTTCGTCTTCGTCATCGACGTAGACCACGCCCAGGAACTCGTCACCAGCATAGACCTCGGCTGAATCGTCCTTGCGCGGACGTGCCTTGACGCTCATGGAAGGGTTGAAAACCCGTTTGAAGTAGGCATCGAGCTTCTTGATTTCGTCGGCTTTCACTGGTGTCTCTCCGTCAGTGTTCTCGGTTGCGGGGCTTTTGCCACGGGATCACGGCGAAAGTAAAGAACGCTGCGCCGCTCATCCCCGCATGCCTGCCCTGCCCGCACGGCGCTTGGCTGGCCGCGGGAAACATGGCGCCGCTTTCGCCGACATCAATCCTCTGAACGCAGGATCTGGTCCATCAGGCGCGATGGTTCCGAACACCCGGCTTCTCCAACCACCTTGGCCGGCACGCCGGCAACCGTGGTCTTCGGCGGAACCGGCTTCAGGACCACGGATCCTGCTGCAACGCGCGAGCAATTGCCGATCTGGATATTGCCGAGGATCTTGGCGCCGGCACCGATCAGCACGCCGTTGCCGATCTTCGGATGACGATCGGCCCCCTCCTTGCCGGTACCGCCCAGCGTCACCCCGTGGAGGATTGACACATTGTCGCCGATCACCGCCGTTTCGCCGACCACGAAACCCGTCGCATGATCGAGGAAGATCCCCTTGCCGATGCGCGCCGCGGGGTTGATATCCGTCTGGAACACGCTCGACGCACGGCTCTGGAGATACATCGCGAAGTCGCGCCGGCCGCGCTCCATCAGCCAGTGCGCCAGACGATGCGTCTGGATGGCGTGAAAACCCTTGAAATAGAGGACCGGCTCAAGAAACCGCATGCAGGCCGGATCGCGGTCGTAATAGGCCTGGATGTCGACACGCAGGACGGCGCCCCATTCCGGCCAGTCCTCCAGCATTTCCTCGAAGGCCTGACGCAGCAGGACCGCCTGCAGATCCGGATGATCCAGACGCTCGCAGATCCGATGGACGACGCATTGCTCCAGCGAACGATGGTTCATCACCGTGGAATAGAGGAAGGCGGCCAGCAGCGGATCGCGCTCGGCGCCGGCGCGTGCTTCATGGCGCAGCGTGTCCCAGATCGGATCGACGGAAGCAATCGGCTCCTGCGGGCGGATTTCAGTGCGTGCCGACATGGCAGTACCCTCGTTTATGGGAGAGACCATTTATAGAACAATCTTGCGCAAAACACCAATGCCGGCGAATGGCGCCGGCGGAACCGGGTTCACGCGATCTCGCGGTAGAAGTCCAGAACGGCGGCCTTGAACACCCGGTCGCCGACGGCCAGCATGTGGTCACGGTTTGGAATGTCCAGCGCACGCGCATGCGGCATCAGCGCCGCCAGTTCCTGCGGCGAGCCGGCGATGTCGTCCTTGGTGCCAACGCCGATCAGGGTCGGAACCTCGATACGCCCCATCGCCTCGCGGGCCACGAGGTCGCGCGAGCCGCGAATGCAGGCGGCAAGCGCCGCGCGGTCGCTTTTCGTCTGGTCGGCAAAGGCACGGAACATGCGCCCGCGCTCATGGGTCACCACATCGAGCGACGGCGCCAGCAGCGCGTCGGCGATCGGGTCCCAGTCGCCAACGCCATCGGTCAGTCCGATCCCGAGGCCGCCGAGCACCAGCGAGCGCACCCGGTCTGGATGGGCCAGCGTCGCGAAGGTGGAGATGCGTGCGCCCATGGAATAGCCCATCAGATGCGCATCCGGCAGCCCCAGATGATCGAGCAGCGCCACCACATCCTCGGCCATTACGGCCGGACGATAGGCTTCTGCATCCTTCGGCTTGTCGCTGGCGCCGTGGCCGCGGTTGTCGAGCGCGATGACCCGGTAGCCGGCATCCGACAGCGTTTTCAGCCAGCCCGGATAGACCCAGTTCACATTGGCGGTGGAGGCAAAGCCATGAACGAGCACCACCGGCTCGCCAGCCGGTTCGCCCTCATCGAAATAGGCAAGCGTCAGGCCCTGATGGGTAAAGGTAGAAAAAGCGGGCGGGTTCAGGTTCATGGCAGGCTTCCTTGTCAAGGCGGGACCATAGGCGAAGAGTGCGGCCGCTTGAACCGCCCTGCGACGAAAATCCCCATGCGGTGCCCCGTTTACCCCTACACTTTCGCGCGGGCAATCTGTAAGGTTCGCGTCAACGTCTGGCCGATCGTCAGGGCAGGCACGAATGAACAGCATGGAGTGCAAACATGGCCGGTCATCACGGTATTCCCCATTTCCAGAACGACGCCGGGCACCGCCTCATCGAGGTCGGCGTCAAGGAGTTCATGTGCACGGGGGCCAACGTGCCGTTCGACCATCCGCACATCTACATCGACATGGGCGACGACAACGAGAAGATCTGCTCCTACTGCTCGACGCTCTATCGCTACAACCCGGCCCTGAAGTCCGGCGAAACCAATCCGCCGGGCTGCACCTTCCACGTCAAGGCCGCCTGATCGGGCGCATTCCCATGTCCATACGCAATGCCGCGATCATTGGCGCCGGCATGGCGGGTCTGACCACCGCCCTGGCGCTTTCAAACCGTGGCATTCGCTGCCATGTGATCGAACAGGCTCCCTACCTCGCGGAGGTCGGCGCTGGCCTGCAGATTTCGCCCAATGCCAGCCGCATCCTGGCGCGTCTCGGCGTTCTGTCCGCGCTGGAGCGAGAATGGACGGAGCCGGAGCGGATTGCGCTTGTCTCCGGCAAATCGCTCGGCCGCCTCGGCCATGTGCCGGCCGGCCGTTTCGCTCGCGAACGCTGGCGCGCGCCCTATGGCGTTGCCCATCGCAGCACGCTGCAACGCGTTTTGATGGATGCTGTCGTGGCCGACCGCAACGCCGTCCTGCATCTTGGACGACGCATCGACCGCAACAATCGCGACGTCCTCGCCGACCTGATTGGCGAAGCCCCGGACGTGATTGTTGGCGCAGACGGCGTCTGGTCCAGTACCCGCGACGAGATTGCCGCGGCGCCCGAGCCGGATTTCTCCCGCAATGTCGCCTGGCGTTTTACGCTTGCCAGCAGGGACGCACCGTCCTTCCTGCAGCCCGATACGGTGACCGCCTATCTCGGTCCCTCCTGCCATCTCGTCTGCTACCCGCTCCGCGAGATCGATGGCTTCAACATCGTGGCAATCGCCGCAGGCCTCAATCCCGGGGAAATCTGGGAGGCCAATGCCAGCATCGAGCAGAAGCGTCTTCTGCTGGAGCAGTTCGGCGGCTGGCATCCGCAGATCGTTTCCCTTTTGAAATGCATGGATTCCGGTCGCTTCTGGCCGCTCTACCAGGTGAGCGACGGCGCCTGGCAGAATGGCAGGGACACGGTCCTTGTGGGCGACGCCGCCCATGCCATGATGCCGTTTGCCGCCCAGGGCGCGGCCATGGCGATCGAGGATGGCTGGGAACTGGCCATGCGGCTGTCCACGGCCGCCACCGTGCCGCAGGCGTTGGCAGACTATGAGAAGGTGCGCAAGGCGCGGGCGGCACGCGTGCGAGCACGCGGCGCCTTCAATCGTTTCGCCTATCACGTCCGTGGCCCCTTGCGGATCGGCCGCGACATGGTTCTCGCGCTGCGTCCGCCGCAAGCGCTCGCGGCGGACCTCGACTGGCTCTATGGCTACGACGCGACCACCTGATCAGGCGCTCGCTGCCGCGGCAAAACCGGCCTCCAGATCCTTGATGAGATCGGCCACATCTTCCAGACCGATCTGCAGGCGAATGACCGGGCCTTCCGGCGGCGCCTTGCGGATGGTGCGGTCTGAGAGATTGACCTTGAGCGCCAGACTCTCATAGCCGCCCCAGGAATAGCCGAGCCCGAACAGCGACAGCGTATTGAGGAAGGCATGCGCCTTCTTGCGCCCCTCGGCCGCATCGCCTGCCTTGAGGATGAAGGAGAAGATGCCGCTGGCTCCCTTGAAGTCCCGCTTCCAGACCGCATGACCGGGAAAGCCTTCCAGCGCCGGATGCAGCACGCGCGCGACCTCGGACCGGCCTTCCAGCCAGCGGGCAATCTCAAGAGCGCTCGCCTGATGGTGGGCCAGACGCACACCCATGGTGCGTAAGCCGCGCAGGATCTGGTAACTGTCATCGGGCGCGCCGCAGATACCGAGGGTGATCTGCGTCTCGTGCAGGCGCGGCCAGTGCTTCTCGTTGGCGGAAACCGAGCCCATCAGGATATCGGAGTGGCCGGAAGGATATTTGGTCGTGGCATGGATCGACACGTCGACGCCGAAGTCCAGCGGACGGAAGAAAAGCGGCGTCGCCCAGGTATTGTCCATGGTCACCACGCAGTCATGCCGGTGGGCAGCCTCGGCAATGGCCCGGATGTCCTGCATCTCGAAGGTGTTGGAGGCCGGCGCCTCGGTATGCACGAGCCTCGTGTTCGGCCGGATCAGCGCCTCGATCCCTGCCCCGATTTCCGGATCGTAATACTCGACCTCGACACCCAGCCGCTTCAGCATGGTGTCGCAGAAATGCCGGCACGGCGTGTAGACCGAATCGACAATCAGCGCATGGTCTCCGGCCGAGAGATAAGCGAGAAAAGGCACCGTGATTGCGGCAAGCCCCGAGGGCACGAGAACGGTACCCGCCGCCCCTTCCAGCGCATTGAAAGCCTCGCACAGGGCATCCGTGGTGGGCGTCCCGCGCGTGCCATAGGTATATTTCTGGCCACGATTCTCCATCGTCTCGACATTGGGAAACAGCACGGTCGAGGCGTGCACCACGGGTGGATTGACGAAGCCGTGATAGCTCATCGGATCGTGACCGAGATGGGCAAGACGGGTGTTGTCACCCGCACCCGCCAGCAGGGAATCTTTGCTTTTCATGGGATGCCAGAGTTTTTAGGTTGCAGGAAGCCGGAGTTGTGAGGCCAAGGCCGGCACGGGTCAAGACCTGCCCGCATGGTTGCCACTACACCCATGCGTGGAAAGCACGGCAACCTGTCGTCGCAATAGGCATCCACTGCACAAAAATGCATGAACTGCCTAATATATTACCAACTCACTGCATTTTGTCGGATTTGTGGCGCTAATTTAAAGTGCAAGACTTGACCCCTGCCCACATTTGCGACTGTGATAAGGCCAGCTCGTTTGGGAGGCCTTACGCGAGCGGTCTTGCCCCGGTGCCTTCACGGCGTGGTGATGCGAGACTTGGGTCGATAAAGAACAACAGACAAAGGTTGGGAAAATGAAAAAGACGATTCTGTCAGCCGCGATTGGCGCGGCAGTCCTTGGCGCTGCCTCGGCTGCATCCGCTGCCACGCTTGCCGACGTCAAGGCAAAGGGCGTTGTCACCTGCGGCGTCAGCCAGGGTATCCCCGGCTTCTCGAACCCGAACGACAAGGGCGACTGGTCCGGTATCGACGTCGATTACTGCCGCGGCATTGCCGCTGCCGTATTCGGCGATCCGTCCAAGGCCAAGTTCGTGGCTCTCTCCTCCAAGGACCGCTTCCCGGCCCTGCAGTCCGGCGAAGTGGACGTCCTGACCCGCAACACCACCTGGACGATCAGCCGCGACACCTCGCTCGGCTTCAACTTCCGCACCGTCAACTACTATGACGGCCAGGGCTTCATGGTGAAGAAGAGCCTCAACGTGAAGTCGGCTCTGGAACTCTCCGGCGCCGCTGTCTGCGTGCAGCAGGGCACCACCACCGAACTCAACCTCGCCGACTACTTCAAGGCCAACAACCTTCAGTACAACCCGGTCGTGTTCGAGAAGGAAGCCGACGCCACCAGCGCCTATGACGCCGGCCGTTGCGACGTCTACACCACCGACCAGTCCGGCCTCTATGCCATCCGTCTGAAGATGAAGAACCCCGACGAAAACGTGGTTCTGCCGGAAGTCATCTCCAAGGAGCCGCTCGGTCCGGCCGTTCGCCAGGGTGACGACCAGTGGTTCGACGTGGTGAGCTGGGTTCACTACGCCATGGTCAGTGCCGAGGAATTCGGCATCACCTCGAAGAATGTCGACGAGATGAAGACCAAGGGCGGCCCGGACATCAAGCGCATGCTGGGTGCCGAAGAAGGCAGCAAGATCGGTACCGATCTCGGCCTGACCAACGACTGGGCCTACAACATCGTCAAGACCGTCGGCAATTACGGCGAAGTCTTCGCACGCAACCTTGGCCCGGAAACCCCGATCAAGATCGAGCGTGGCCTGAACGCTCTGTGGACCAAGGGCGGCCTGCAGTACGCTCCGCCGATCCGCTAAGCGCCTTTCGAACCTCCGAAACCACGAAAGGCGGGGTATACTCCGCCTTTCGACGTATAAAAGAACCCGATACGGGCAATAACGAGCTCTAACGAGCATGAAAAAGAGGGAAAGGCGCCGATGGCAGGCTTCGCGCCAAGTTTGGCAAAACCGGATACTCAGCAGTCTTCAACATCATCGCTTATCTACGACCCGAAGGTTCGTGGCATCTTCTACCAGGTTCTGACGGTCGCGCTGGTCGCGCTGTTTGTCTGGGAGATCACCCAGAACACGATTCACAACCTTGAAAAGGCGAACATCGCCTCGGGCTTCGGCTTCCTCCAGGGCCGTGCGGGCTTCGACATCGCCCAGACACTCCTCCCCTACAGCAGCGATTCCACCTATGGCCGCGCCCTGCTGATCGGCCTGCTCAACACGCTGCAGGTTGCCTTTTTCGGCATCATTACGGCCTCCATCCTGGGCTTCGTCGTCGGCATCGCCCGCCTGTCGAAGAACTGGCTGATTGCCCGTCTGGCGCAGGTCTATGTGGAAATCTTCCGCAACATTCCGCCGTTGCTGGTCATCCTGTTCTGGTACAAGGGCGTGATCGCGGTGCTGCCGCAGGCACGCGACTCGATCGCGCTTCCGCTCGCATCCTATCTCAACAATCGCGGCCTTTTCTTCCCGAAGGCGATCTGGGGCAACGGAGCATGGATGGTGGGCGTGGCGCTCGTCGTCGCCATTGTCGCCTCGATCGTGATCTTCCGCTGGGCGCGCGCGCGCCAGGCCCGCACCGGCCAGCAGTTCCGCTCCGGCTGGACGGCGATCGTCCTGATCATCGGCCTGCCTGCCGCCACCTTCCTGGCGCTCGGTTCGCCTGTCACCTTCGACTATCCGATTGCCGGCCGCTTCAACCTGACGGGCGGCAGCACGGTCGGTCCGGAATTCATCTCGCTGTTCCTGGCGCTGTCCTTCTACACCGCCTCATTCATCGCCGAAATCGTGCGCGGCGGCATCATGGCGGTTGCCAAGGGCCAGACCGAAGCGGCAAGCGCGCTCGGCCTTCGCCCGGGCGTGACCACCCGCCTCGTCATCATCCCGCAGGCGATGCGCATCATCATCCCGCCGCTGACCAGCCAGTTCCTCAACCTCACGAAGAACTCCTCGCTCGCCGTCGCCGTCGGCTTTGCCGACGTCGTGGCGGTCGGCGGCACAATGCTGAACCAGACCGGTCAGGCCGTCGAGATCGTCGCGCTCTGGCTCGTGATCTACCTGTCGCTGTCCGTCACCACGGCGCTGTTCATGAACTGGTTCAACGCCAAGATGGCTCTGGTGGAGAGATAAGATGGCTGTGACCGACTTCTCCTATGTTCGCCGCCAGATGGAACCGGCCAAGCCGGCGCCGTCCAGCCAGGTGGGCGTCATCCACTGGCTGCGCACCAACCTGTTTGCCTCGGCCGGAGATACGATCCTGACGCTCGCAGCCCTTGCGCTGCTGGCCTATATCCTGCCCGGCCTGATCCAGTGGCTGTTCATCAATGCGAGCTGGACAGGCGCCGACCGAAAGGCCTGCGCCACCGTCTCGCAGGGCGGCATCCTGCCGGATGGCCAGTCGGGCGCCTGCTGGGCCTTCGTCTCCGCCAAATTCCAGCAGTTCATTTTCGGTCGCTATCCGTCCAGCCTCTACTGGCGTCCCATGCTGGTCATGGCGATGTTCGTGGTGCTGCTCATCCCGATGCTGATGCCGAAGGCGCCATTCAAGGGCTGGAACGCCCTAGCGCTGTTCATCGTCCTGCCGGTCGTCGCCTTCTTCCTGCTCGGCGGCGGTTTCGGCCTCCAGCCGGTCGAAACCCAGCTGTGGGGCGGCCTGATGGTCACGCTGATCCTGTCCTTCTTCGGGATCACCGTCTCGCTTCCCTTCGGCATCCTGCTCGCGCTCGGTCGCCGGTCGAACATGCCGGTCATCAAGATGCTCTGCGTGCTCTTCATCGAGATCATCCGCGGCATTCCGCTGATCACGGTGCTGTTCATGGCAAGCGTCATGCTGCCGCTGTTCCTGCCGGACGGCTGGACCTTCGACAAGCTGCTGCGCGCGCTGATCGGCGTGTCGCTCTTCTCCTCCGCCTATATGGCGGAAGTGATCCGCGGCGGCCTTCAGGCCATGCCGAAGGGCCAGTTTGAAGGCGCCGATTCGCTCGGTCTCAGCTACTGGCAGAAGATGCGACTGGTGATCCTGCCGCAGGCGATCAAGCTGGTCATCCCCGGCATCGTCAACACCTTCATCGGCCTCTTCAAGGATACCTCGCTGGTCTACATCATCGGGATGTTCGACCTGCTCGGCATCGTCACGCTGAACCAGTCGGACGCCAACTGGTCGACCCCGGTCACGCCGGTCACCGGTTACGTGTTCGCCGGCTTCGTCTTCTGGATCTTCTGCTTTGCCATGTCGCGCTACTCCCTGTTCATGGAGCGCCATCTCGACACCGGCCACAAGCGCTAAAAGGATAAGGATAAACTCATGTCTGCAACGACCACCAAGCCGCAGGCCATGACGGTATCGAGCACCGATGTGGCCATCCAGATCACCGGAATGAACAAGTGGTACGGGGATTTCCACGTGCTGCGCGACGTCAACCTCACCGTCATGCGCGGCGAGCGCATCGTCATCGCCGGTCCGTCGGGTTCCGGCAAATCGACGATGATCCGCTGCATCAACCGCCTGGAGGAGCACCAGGCGGGCAAGATCGTGGTGGATGGCATCGAACTGACCAACGACCTCAAGAAGATCGATGAGGTGCGCCGCGAAGTCGGCATGGTGTTCCAGCACTTCAACCTCTTCCCGCACCTGACCATCCTCGAAAACTGCACGCTGGCACCGATCTGGGTGCGCAAGATGCCGAAGAAGGAAGCGGAAGAGATCGCGATGCACTATCTGAAGCGTGTCAAGATCCCGGAACAGGCGCACAAGTACCCCGGGCAGTTGTCCGGCGGCCAGCAGCAGCGCGTGGCGATTGCCCGTTCGCTCTGCATGAAACCGAAGATCATGCTGTTCGACGAGCCGACCTCCGCTCTCGACCCGGAAATGGTCAAGGAAGTGCTCGACACCATGGTGAGCCTCGCCGAAGAGGGCATGACCATGCTCTGCGTGACCCACGAAATGGGCTTTGCCCGCCAGGTGGCAAACCGCGTGATCTTCATGGACCAGGGTCAGATCGTCGAGCAGAACTCGCCGGCCGAGTTCTTCGACAATCCGCAGCACGAACGCACCAAGCTGTTCCTCAGCCAGATCCTGCACTGATCCGTGTCCGGGACAGCGATCCGTTGAAGGGGCGCCACGCGGCGCCCCTTTTGCATCGTCAATGTCTTCCCGTGGGTGGGTATACAGTCGAGAGCGAAGCAACGCCGCCTTTGACCCGCGCAGCGGCTGCCCTGCCGGAAGGCCGGCAACGCAGCGGTGAAACTTCTGAGCAGAAGCCTGCCTGCGCCTCAGACAAGTCACCGGCTGAACGGGAGCGCCCACCGCCGCATGAAACCAAAGCGCGATGGCACGCGGCCCCTGGTCCACCGACGGCAACGACGATCCGCTGCTCCCCCCGCGGACGGCGCTCGCGATCAGGCCGTCATTTCGGATCTGTCGGTGCCACCTGTTGCGGTGACGCGTGTTGCTGACCTGCGCGATCCGCGATCAGCATGGACAGCATCATCTCCACCAGACCGTTGGCGCTTCCCTTTTCGCCAGCATTGCCGACCTGGAACTGCGGGACGAGCGGCAGCCTTCCGTTTTCGATCGCTTCGGCAAAGCGCATCAGAACCTGCGAATGCAGCTGATAGTCCGGGCCACCGAAGGCGGCGACCTTCTTTTCGGTTGCTTCGGCTTCCGCCAGACCGACAGCCCGCACCTTTTCAGCATCGGCAAAGCCGGTCGCCTTGATACGCTCGGCATCGGCAAGGGCAACGGTCTTGATCCGGTCCGCCTCGCCCTGGCCGGACAAACGGACCCTCTCGGCTTCGGCCCGCGCCGTGACCTGTATCGTCTCGGCCTGCTGACGGGTGCGCGCGAGCTGCGCCTTGCCTTCATTCTCGCTGATCTCGATCGTCAGGGCCGAGGTCGTGATCTTTGCCTGCTGCTCCGCAAGTGCTTCCTTTTCCCTCAAGGTCCGTTCCTGGATCGCAGCAGCCTCCTGCAGCTTGTAGGTTTCCACCTTTTCGACGGCAATCTGGCGCTCTCGCAACTGCATCAGGATCTGCTCGATACTGTTCTGGCCGTTATTGGCCCGTGGCGTGCCGATCAGAACCTCCTGCAGCTCCAGATTATAGCCCGCGAATTTTTCCCGCATCTCTTCGCCGGACTTGCTCTGGATCTCGCTACGCTCCTGCAGGAGCTGAATCAGGGTCTTGGTCTGGGCAATATTCTTGAAATAGGCCGACACCATGGGGTCGAGCGTCTGTTCGACGAGCCGCTTGATATCGCCAAAACGTTGCACGACCAGGGGCGCCTTCATGTAATCGATATGCACGACCACAGAGAGCGGCAGGACGGGCTCGAAGGCATCCCTGGTGATCAGCGAGACTTCGGAGAGATTCTCATCCAGCCGGTGTTCGCCAAACTGTTCCTTCGTCCATTTCAGAACGAAATTCGTGGTCGGCACGATGACGATATTGCCGGCATAGGTGTTGAACGCATATTTCCCGGGCAAGAGGGGTGTTGACCAGACGCCGCGTTCGCCAATGTCGACCAGTTCCCCGTGACGGTAACTCTGGCCGGAAAGGTCCGTGCCACGGCGGCCGGTATAGGAGACGACCACCCCGACCGTTCCGACCTGGATGACCGTCTTGTTGACGAGTTCGACGGTCGCAAAGATGCGGTTGATGAAATAGCTGCCGTCAGCCAGCACCTGCAATTGTCTGCCGCGATAGCCGCCAGCAGCCAGAAACCGTTCCGGATCCTGGAAATTGTTATGAAAATGCGGGTCGGCGGGATCGTTCGCGACCGTGGGCGCAATGATCTCGCCTTCGGCAAGCGCCGGGCCGTCATGCACGGTCACGATGCCGATCATATCCGAGGCGTTGTCGATGATGACAGGTTCGAAGCCCCTGCGTTCGGCAATCAGCAATGACATGTCGGAGAACAGCTTCTCCTCGGCGGCATTGAGATTGATGGCATAGGTTGACTGCGCCGTCAGCACGATGAATTGCGCGAGATTGATGGCGTAGGTTCCTTCGCGCAGGATCTTGCGCTGCGGTCCTTTCTGGCCGCCCTTGGTGAGGAAATCGCGCACATCCTGAAAATCGTCGGCTTCCACATTGGAGGCAAGCGTCTGCGTGGGGGGCAACGGCTTACCATCGCGGGCAAAGACATAGCCGATCTGACCCTGCGGTATCGTCACCAGATTGGCGCGGTGGAGCGCGTATTGGAACGGCATGAAAAAGTGGAGGCCGCCGCGCACCACCTTCGGCTGGAACCCCGCTTCTCCGTTGAGCGCAATGAAACCATTCTCGACGGAACCGCGCATGCTCCACAGCTTTTCGAGCACGCCCAATCTGTCATTGGGGATGTAACGCACACATCCGCTGCGCCACAGGATGAGCAACAGCAGAAGGACGAGGACCGCAATCTCCGCGACCTGTACGACGGCCGGACTGAACTGATGTAGAATATCCATATGTCTGTCCCGCGAGCGCACGATCCTTCGACCCGCAGCCCGCTCCGGTTGAAGTTTGATTGTGATGGGTGGGGGGATGATCACGCATGCGGGTTCAATGCGCCCGCATGGATATTCACGTGTGACTGATCACTTGCATGACAGACTGTGCCGTTGTCGTCGGTACGCGGGCCTGTCTTCCGAGTTTTCACAGCGCTGTCGCCTTGACGAACATGACGACACAAAAGCTAATAGATGTTCAGGACCATTTGAAGGGGCTATTTTCCGCCGGCTTCTAAACCGTTGCCGCGAAACCGGGATTTCGAGCATTCAGAACCTCTAACATGAAACGCAGTCCCATGCAGGCACGGGGGCTGCCCTTGGTGGGTACGGTTACATGCGCTCTGTCGGATTCCCCTCGACCGTTTCCATCCCTACGCGTCGTCGAGCGCTTGGCAGGATGATCAGATACCTCTGGTAGAGGCACGACGTGGATGACTGTTCCGCTCGGCAGCGCGTGCGCTTTCCGCATCTGATCCATCGTCTCACAATGGGACAGCAATACATGTGGAATATCAAACCGCAACAATTCTTGAATGATTGCGACACAGACTCCGTGTTATAACAGCGTGACTCAAACAGGGATCCTCTCAGTGGACAGCAGGCAAGGAAACAGCATGCCGACACAAGGCCTTGGCCTACGCCCAGCGATTTTTGAAGCCTTACGGAACAATCGTCTGCAGGCAGCGTTTGGCTGCATCAGCAGTGATTGAGCGCAATCGAGTGACCATGACATCCCTGCCCTTCGAGCCTGCACCAAATCAGTCAGAAGCCACCGACGCGGGTCAGGATCAGACACGCCACGCCCTTTTGCTTCTGGCGCGTCGCGCAGCCCTGGCGATGTTGCTGATGATCGCAATCGTCTACTGGCGCGACAGCGGGATCTGGTAGCAGCCCCTCAAAGAGACTACCGCTTGCGCCACAGGACCTTCTGTTGCCGTATTTTCTGCGCATCACGAGCGCCCTTGTGGCAGACGATTCGCCTGTCCGCGGCGCATTGCTGGAGCGTATGAGACATGAAAACCCGAGGCTGTATGGCGTATCGGCACAAAGGCCGGATATGAGCGAGGAATCGCGCCGCATTATCGTGGAAAGAGTCATTGCAAGACTCGACAGACACGGCATGTCGCTGGACACGGATCCGCGCTTTCTCGCCCTGATCGAAGGATGGGTCAGCGGCAGCCTGAGCATGAGCGAGGTTCGCGCCGGCTTTCTCGCGCAATTGCACGACCGACAAGCCGCCGTGCGACTTCGCTACCGATCCATGCTGTCACCCAGGCATGGCGCCATCTCTGCCGGAAATGAGAAAGGGCGCTCGACCCTTGCGGGGAGCGCCCTTTCTGACCTGGACGGCATCGAACGCGCAGCAGAGCCACAGCAGGAAGCCATCGATACAGGTGATGTGCGTTAGATAGTCACAAATCTTTCGCATTGCAAGCGTGGTGAGGGATTGTCGGAAAGAAAATGCGGTAGACCGCCCGTTCACACGCGGATTTGCCTGTACGAGGCGCCACCTTTTTGTCACAATCTGCCTTAACGAACATCGAACCGGGTTCGATGGATTTCAAGAGGTGTTCCATGGCGATCCAGGGGCCGGCATTCATCGTTGCGCTCATTCTCTTTACCGTCGCCCTGCCTGTTGTCGTGCAATATGCGGAAACCCACCGCACGCACGCACCTCTGCAACTGGAACGTCAGCACCGCTGATCGGCCTGCACCACCTTCCGGAAAGACGCGAATTTTCTCGCCTCGCCAACTGAATCAGGCTACAGCCCCGCAATATGAACCTTTCCTGATCGGGAACAGACAAGCTGCGGATCCGATGACGCGCCTTTCAGCGTAGAGCAATCCGCAAGCGTCATCCGCCGATCACCAAGCGAGACAGAGCATGAGCAAAGCATGGAAGAAGTCCGTCGTCGTACGTCTTGGCGATCCCGCAGAAGACGTCGTGATCGATTCGACGCAGGCAGCCGCCTGGGCGATGATCGAGGACTGGCCTCTGGACGAGGGGCCTGCACTGGACCGCGCCCTCCTCGTACTGGCTGCGGTGGATGCCGGCCGCCAGACCGATGACGCAGCCCGCGAGGCCTTCGTTGCCGCCGCAGAAGAAGCGGCTATCCTTCTCAAGGCATGAGCGTTGCACATTCCGACGCCCTCAAGATGTTGATATGGGCATGCGCCCCTACCTACGGCGGAACATCATCAAGACGCCGGGCAGCCAAGGTTTCACCGCGGCGTAACACGATCACCACTGACAACGCCGCGTCCCGTTTCAGAACGTCCAGTCGAGCGGGATCACAGTCCCCATTTGGCGCCGCCGGACGATAGCTTGATATCGATGGGACCGCCGCAGACCGTCACTTTCGGCCCGCCCAAGTCGTTCCAGCGAAACAGGTTCAAATGCCATCCGCCCGGAATCATTCTGGACCGGTCGACAAGCCCGTCTGCGCCGCAGGCACGTGCCTTGTCGGCGTTCCGCCAGGAGCCCGGCTCCCGCCCTTCCGCCAACGCCCTCGCCCAGGATTCGTTGGACAAGTCCCGATCAATACCAAGTCGCAGGCAGGCGCCTTCATCATGCTGATCCAGGACAAGCGCATCATCGACGCGCAAAGGCACAACGACGCGCGGGCAATTATCGTCACGCATGTATCCGGAAACGGCGATGATCGACCAGTCAAGCGTCGCGCTTGTATACAGAATGGGTTGCCCGGGCCTATGATAACGACCAGCCTTGTCGCTGACCGGCGGCGTAAGGACCTGGTCGGCATGGTCTGACGGGACGGATCGAAAGAACAGACCGCTTATCCGCACGAGATCGCCCGACCTTTCGACCTTCTCGAGATGCGATTGCGCGAAAACCGACATTGATCGTTCCGTGGAGATCCCCTGTCGGCGGCGTTTTTTCGCCGCTTTCGGCGCGGAACTTACCGAAGCAAGCAGATCGGCGGGCGAAATAACATCCTAGCCAGTGGCGACCCCTGCAGGACTCGAACCTGCGACCTACTGCTTAGAAGGCAGTTGCTCTATCCAGTTGAGCTAAGGGGCCTGAGAGGCAGAACCCGGATCAATGCGTCCAGGGCTGAAGGCGATTGAAGCGGAAGTTGTCGCTGTAGGATACGGCCTGACGCGCAGCTTCCTTCGGCAGGATCACGCGGTACTCGATGCCATTACGCTCGGCATAGGCCTTGGCCTGTTCCAGCGTTTCGAAGGTCAGGCGAACCTGCTGCTTCATGTCGCTGGAAGAGGTGTAGCCAAGGACGGGGTCGATGCGGCGCGGCTCTTCCTGATCAAACTCAAGAACCCAGAGATGAGTCTTTGCCTTGCCGGACTGCATGGCTGTCTTTGCGGGACGGAAAATCTTGGCCGTCATACGTCTCAACGCTCCCTTAGGCGCCAATTACACCGACCGAAGCCGGGTATCCGCCGCTGGCGGCCTATGCCCAGAGGCATTGCCAGCCCGCCGGCGGTCAACCAGACGCCTTCGGCAGCGATGGTCGGAGTGGAGAGATTCGAACTCCCGACCCTCTGGTCCCAAACCAGATGCGCTACCAGACTGCGCTACACTCCGTGCCAACGATGAAAGTCGAGATACACGGTTCGCGTTTTGGCCGCAACTGCAAAATAACACCGTCTTCGGCAAGTCACTGGAAAGACTGGAACCGCTTCCCGGGGTAATCAAGACAAGACCGCGAAGCCCCCGCGCGCCCCTGCCCGCCTTTCAGCGCCCCCGGGCGATCTGGGCGCTCTCCACGCGGTCGCCGATGGCAATGCCACGACTGGCCACGACCCCGCCTTTCAGCTCCAGCACGTAATTCACAGGGCCACCGGAAGAGATGATCGCTTCCGACAATGGCACGGCGCCCTGGTGAATGTTCACAACACGGCCTGCGGCATCGATGAACAGCATGTCGAGCGGCAGAAGCGTGTTGCGCATCCACATGGACACATCCCTTGCGCCGCCGAAATCGAACAGCATGCCGCGATCCTCGGCCATCTCTGTGCGGTACATCAGCCCCTGCTGGCGCTGTTGCGAATCAAGCGCAAGCTCAACCGTAAAGTTGTGGCGCACACCGGAGGCCGTGACAATTGCCAGCGGCTGCGTATCGAAACGCAGCTGCGCGACCGATGCGGAGGCAAAAAACGCAAAGAGCGCCATGATGGCGCTCGCGACAAGACCGGTGAAAATACGACGCATCAATGAGCCCTTGGGAGAACGCTCGGACCATCCGGGTGAATTTCGGCAGCCATAAGGCCCTTGTCACCATAACCGAAGCGCACCAGAACGACCTGACCCGGACGAAGTTCCGTCAGGCCGAAGCGGCGCAGCGTTTCCATGTGGATGAAGATGTCTTCGGTGCCTTCACCGCGCGTCAGGAAGCCGAATCCCTTGGTGCGGTTGAACCACTTGACCAGTGCACGTTCCAGCCCGCTCGTCGGCGTCACCTGCACATGGGTGCGTACCGGCGGCAGCTGCGAAGGATGCACCGCCGTCGACTGGTCCATGGAAAGGATACGGAACGCCTGATAGCCGCGATCACGCCGCTGGATCAGCGCCACGATCCGGGTTCCCTCCAGAATGGTCTGGTAGCCGTCACGCCGAAGGCAGGTCACATGCAGCAGCACGTCCTGCATGCCGTTATCGGGAACGATGAAACCGAATCCCTTGGCAACATCGAACCACTTCACCACACCGGTGATCTCGATCAGTTCTACCGGTTCGCCACCGAGCTCCTCGAAACTCGCAACGTCCTTCGATGACATTCTGTCCGCCATACTGTCAGCCCCTGGATTACGCGTCACGGTCGATCGGTTAACTGATTCTTAGAGGATATGTTAACATTGCGCCGTTCGTCCAGCGCAAGACCCTGCTCACGTGTTATCCCTTTCTTTATAGGGTAAACGCCTTGCCTGAGGCTGACCAGTGCTGCATATCCCAGCAGCGCCCGGCATGACCGGGACCGCCCGATCAGGAGGAAAGCCATTCATGCGCTACTTGCACACCATGGTCCGGATCAAGGACCTTGATGCCTCGCTCGATTTCTACACCCGCATTTTCGGACTGAAGGAAGTCCGCCGTATCGAAAACGAAAAGGGTCGATTCACGCTGATCTTCCTCGCCGCCGAGAAGGATGTGGAAGCCGGCGAAACCCTGCGCGCCCCGCTTCTGGAACTCACCTACAACTGGGACCCGGAAGACTATACCGGCGGCCGCAATTTCGGCCATCTCGCCTATGAGGTCGACAATATCTATGACACCTGCCAGCGCCTGGCAGACCTCGGCGTGACGATCAACCGTCCGCCGCGCGATGGCAACATGGCCTTCATCCGCTCGCCGGACGGCATCTCCATCGAACTGCTGCAGAAGGGACCGGCCCTCGAACCGGCAGAACCCTGGATCTCGATGCCCAACACCGGCAGCTGGTAAGCCGATAGCTGATAAGCCGGCACAGAGCCTGCCTGCAGGCGGTCTTGTCCCATGTTGAGCCGGCGCCACGCGCCGGCTTTTTCATGCGCGCGAATTGCCGGCCTCGATCCGCATCCCGGCAAGCCTGACACAGGCTTGCCGGCGCATGCTCGGCGGCAGTGATGATCCAGCAGGACCGGGAAGCGCATGCAGACCACGCCACACACCTCCAAGACCTTCCAGGTGCCAGGCGCACTGTTCGCCGTGATCGGCATCAGCCTTGGCCTTACCGGCTGCGTCAACCTGCTCTCCGCACCAAAGCCGGCCATCACGGCTGTCGCAAAGCCGGCACCTGCGGCCGCAGCGAAGATGCCCGAGGCGCAGCAGGTGGCGACGGCAGCGGTGGCGGCGCCCGCAGACACAGCCGCCAGCGCTTATGTCGATCCCATGATCGTGTCCGCCGATGGTTCGCTGCAGCGGCGCAGCCGCGCCTACCGTCCGCCGGAAACGCCCCCCTCGGAGAGCGCGATGCACCAACCTCAGGCAGCGCAGCAGCCCTCGTCCGATTTCGCTGCACTGGTCAACCAGCCAACGGCGGTGCGTGCCGGCGCCAGCAGTCTTTACGCGATGTCCTCCCCCTCAGCCACAGCCCCCGGCATGCCCGCGATGGATGCGCCGGCTCCGGTGCAGGTTGTCGGCCGCATCAACCCCATGGCGGGCAGCGTGTTCAGCGCACAGGCCTCCCCGGCAACGCCATCATCGGGCGGAGCAAAGGACGGCCTATGGTGAGAGAGCCCTCGTAGGCTGAATCAACGTTGGCAGTTAACACACTGATAGAATGCAACTTTCTGTTATCCACAGATCGTATCGCACATGCTGCGGATTTTGTGTCGCTTGCGCAAAATCACGCTTGCCTCCCGGATTTTGCCCGCCTATAAGGGCGCCACACCACGAAGCGCACGCGCCCTTCGTCTATCGGTTAGGACACCAGATTTTCATTCTGGGAAGAGGGGTTCGACTCCCCTAGGGCGTGCCACTTTCCTTCTTGCAAACAGTCTTCATTGGCTTCCAATCTTACTGGCTTGCGCCGTCGCGCACGCGGCGCGACATGCATTTCACTTGTCCAAAAAAGTTCAGAGATGCGGCAACTTTTCGCTTGCATGTCAAAAATCTCCGCTTATAAGGGCGCCACCACGAAGCGCACGCGCCCTTCGTCTATCGGTTAGGACACCAGATTTTCATTCTGGGAAGAGGGGTTCGACTCCCCTAGGGCGTGCCACTCTCTGCGATGTTTTCCTGTTTAGAACGCTGACATTCTGCGCAGTTCCTTTGCGATACCTCTTTGTATTTGCGTCGCTTTCCGCCTTTCCACAGCCGCCGCTCAGCACGATGATTTTTTTGCGATTCACAAGGCGAAAAGTGAAATTTGACGCTTGCATGACAATCGGCGCCCGCCTATAAGGGCGCCACACAACGAAGCGCACGCGCCCTTCGTCTATCGGTTAGGACACCAGATTTTCATTCTGGGAAGAGGGGTTCGACTCCCCTAGGGCGTGCCACTTCACTTTCTCAATATATCGCTAAATTTGGCTTTGGGTCGTTCGTTTCGAACGTTTGCCTGTACTCTTCTGATGCAGAGCGGAACCATCCCGCGCGCCTTGTCAGACGGCCTTCGCGGCATCCAGAATGCGCAGTTGAATGCGGCGGCTGCCCTGCCAGTGATCCGCACCGAGCGATCCCGCCACATGCAGCGTCTGACCGCGCGACGACAGCAGCAACTGCCCGAGCGGCGTGTCACCGGCGCGAAACGCGATTCCGTCGAGGCGACTACCATCCATGCCCTGCAGCGTGACCTTCACATGCGACGTGCCAATCAGTCGCGAATCGGTGATGCGGTGCGCCGGCAATGCAAAGACCGGCTGGCTGTGGCCCGAGCCATAGGGACCGGCCTGCTCCATCTGATCGATCAGGGCCAGCGTTGCCCCGGAGGCCGCCAGAGCGCCATCGATCTTCAGCATGTGATTGGCGACCAGATCCGGTACCGTCTTCTCAGCCACCGCTTCGAAATGGGCGCGCAGCAGCCCAAGCTTGCTGCGTTCCACGGTGAGACCCGCCGCCATGGCATGGCCACCGCCCTTGACCAGCAGGCCATCATCGACGGCAGCACGCACCATGCGCCCCATGTCGAAACCGGGGATCGAACGGCCGGAGCCGGTTCCCCGTCCCGACGGATCGAAGGCAATGGCAAAGGCCGGCCGCTTGAACTTTTCCTTTAGCCGCGCCGCCAGCAGGCCGACAATGCCGGGGTGCCAGTTTTCCCGCGCGGTGACGATGACGGCGGCATTTTCGCCGGTGCCGTATTCGGCGATCACCTCGGCTTCCGCCTCCATCAGCATGGCCGCCTCCATGGCTTGCCGTTCGCGGTTGAGATCGTCGAGCTGCGCTGCTATCGAATCGGCCATGGCCGGATCATCGAGGGTCAGCAGCCGGCTGCCGAGCGCAGCATCGCCGATTCGCCCGCCCGCATTGATCCGGGGACCGATCAGGAAACCGAGATGATAGGGCGTCACCGGACCGCCAAGGCCCGCCTTGCGAAAAAGTGCGGCCAGCCCCGCATTGCCCATGTGCCGCGCCGTCAGCAGACCTTTCACCACATAGGCGCGGTTCAGCCCCTTCAGCGGCACCACATCGCACACGGTGGCGAGCGCCACCAGATCGAGCAGGCCGAGCAGATCGAGGCCCTTGGTGCGGCCATCGCCGCGCTCGCGCAGCAGCCGGGCGGTGGCGACCAGCACGATGAACACGACGCCCGCCGCGCAGAGATGCCCCTGCCCCGACAGGTCGTCCTGACGATTCGGGTTGACCAGCGCCTGGCACGGCGGCAATTCATGCCCCATCTGGTGATGATCGATCACCACCACGTCGCATCGCTCTTCTGCCGCGGCGGCCAGCGCCTCATGACTTGTCGAGCCGCAATCGACGGTCACGATCAGCTGCGCACCGCCGGCAACCAGCTGGCGTAGCGCCGCCGCGTTCGGGCCATAGCCTTCGAAGATGCGGTCAGGGATATAGATCTCGGCATCCACGCCGAAATGACGCAGGAACCGCGCCAACAGCGCAGAGGAAGCGGCACCGTCCACGTCATAATCGCCAAAGATCGCCACCTTCTCCCGGCGCGCAACCGCATCCGCCAACCGGATGGCCGCCTTCTCGCAATCGATCAGCGAATAGGGTTCCGGCATCAGGTTGCGGATCGTTGGATCAAGAAAGCCTGGCGCATCGTCCAGCGTCACGCCGCGACCGGCGAGCACACGCGCAATCAGCTCCGGAATGCCGTGCACCTGCGCCATGGCAAGCGCCCGGTTCTGGCCGGCCTGATCCAGCCGGGATACCCAGCGCTGGCCAGTAGCAGAACGCTCCACGCCCAGAAAGGCGCGCGAGACGGGGTCAACCGGTTCGGACATGGCGAGGGGCTTTCAGACGCTGCAGTCGTGCAAAGGCATACATGCCCTGCCTTCTAGTGCATGGCGCGGCAAATCTGAAGTGCCGTTGTTGTCCGGCGCGCCGGAGCCTCTCGATCACATAGGTCAGATGACAGCAAGAACCGCCGAAGCGCCCAGGCAGAGAGGCCAGCTGGCCAATGCCATGGCAACACCCCAGTGGTGATCGGATTCGGTGTCGAGCGCATCCTCCTCGCTCACCTCGCTCGGCTGCACCGGCGGACCGGTCACAAGCAGACGATCCTCCGGCCCTGCCCGCAGATCGGGCTCGGTCCTCCGACGCAATGAAAATGGAATAACGGACATCACAGGCGCCTCCCTTCGCTCATGAAGTACGAAGGGAAGTCTACGCCCAAAATCGACTCATGACCAGAGTCGCTATTCGCAAGGCCTTATGACGAGGGTCTGCCGCCTCAGAGGGCCTTCGGACGCTCGATGCGGATGACCTGCGGTTCGCCTGCGAGATAGCTGCCGGACTTGATGCCCGCCACCGCCTTGCGCACGGAATCCTCCGTCGTGGCATGGGTCACGAGAATGATCGTCTTGGCATCGGTCGGTGCACCGCCATTGGCCCGCTGCACGATGGATTCCAGGGAGATGCCGTTCTGCGCCATTTGCGTGGCGACGCTGGCGAACACGCCCGCACGGTCGAGAACCGTGAGGCGGATGAAATAGCCGCCCTCGTGGCTCTGCATCTGGGCCTTGCGGTAGGGCGCAAGGCTTGCTGCCGGCGTGCCGAGCACCGGCACGCGCTGCGCGCCGGGCCGGCTCTTGGCGATGTCGGCGATATCGCCAAGCACGGCGGAGGCGGTGGCATTGCCGCCGGCGCCGGGGCCGACCATTAGCAGCTCGCCCAGAATGTCGGATTCGATCGCCACCGCATTGGTCACGCCATCGACCTGGGCAATCACCGAATCATGCGGCACCATGGTGGGATGCACGCGCTGCTCGATGCCGCTCTCGGTCCTCTGGGCAACGCCGAGCAGCTTGATGCGATAGCCAAGCTCGGCCGCCGCATGGATGTCCTCGATCGAGATGTTCGAAATGCCCTCGAGATAGATCTCGTCGGCGGCGATTTCCGTGCCGAAGGCGAGCGTCGTCAGGATCGCAAGCTTGTGGGCGGTGTCATTTCCTTCGATGTCGAAGGTCGGATCGGCCTCGGCATAGCCCAGACGCTGGGCTTCCTTCAGGCAGGCCTCGAAGGTAAGCCCCTCCTTCTCCATCCGGGTCAGGATGTAGTTGCAGGTGCCGTTCATGATGCCGTAGACGCGGCTCACCGTATTGCCGGTCAGCGATTCGCGCAGCGCCTTGATGACGGGAATGCCGCCGGCAACGGCCGCCTCGAAGTTCAGGAGAACACCCTTTTCCTCGGCCACGCGCGCCAGTTCCACGCCGTGGCGGGCGAGCAGCGCCTTGTTGGCAGTCACCACATGCAGGCCGCGGGCAAGTGCGGCACGCACCGCCCGTTCGGCCGAACCTTCCGCGCCGCCGACAAGCTCCACGAAAACGTCGATATCAGCCGTTTCGGCCATCGCTTCCGGCGTGTCGAACCAGGTTGCAGCAGACAGATCGACGCCGCGATCACGGCTGCGATCCCTGGCGGAAACAGCAGCAATGGCGATTGGACGCCCGCAGGTGATGGCCAGTTCGTTGGCACGCGAAACGAGGATGCGTGCCAGCGCTGCGCCAACGGTGCCCAGACCCGCAATACCGATTTTGAGGGCGTCTGCCATGCGTCAATTCCTGTCGAGAAAGAGCGGGCGACAGGACGCCGCCCGGGATGAAAAAATCCTAGCGATGTGCGTTGAGCGAAATCACATTGTGCAATGTGTCGTCCGCGGTTCCGAGGAACCGCTTGATGTTGCGCGCCGCCTGGCGGATGCGATGTTCGTTCTCCACGAGCGCGATGCGCACGTAATCGTCCCCATGTTCCCCGAAGCCGATGCCGGGCGCGACGGCGACGTCTGCCTTCTCGATCAGCAGCTTGGAAAACTCCAGCGAGCCGAGCGGGCGGAACTTTTCCGGGATCGGAACCCAGGCGAACATCGAGGCGGCCGGCGGCGGAATATCCCAGCCGGCGCGCCCGAAGCTTTCGACCATCACGTCGCGGCGGCGCTTGTAGGTCTGGCGCACCTCATCGATATGCTGCTCGATGTCGGGATCGTTAAGCGCCGCGGTGGCCGCCACCTGGATCGGCGTGAAGGCGCCGTAATCGAGATAGGATTTGACCCGTGTCAGCGCCGAAATCAGCCGGTCGTTGCCGACGGCAAAGCCCATGCGCCAGCCGGCCATCGAGAAGGTCTTGGACATGGAGGTGAATTCCACCGCCACATCGATGGCACCCGGCACCTGCAGGATGGAGGGCGTCGGCTTGCCGTCGAAATAGATTTCCGAATAGGCAAGGTCGGACAGCACGAAGATGCCGTGCTTCTTCGCGAAGGCCACCACATCCTTGTAGAAGTCCAGTTCCACGACGGTCGCCGTCGGGTTCGACGGGTAGCAGAGGATCATCGCGATCGGCTTCGGAATCGAATGCGCGACCGCGCGCTCCAGCGCCCGGAAGAATTCCTCGTTCGGCTCCACCGGAATGGAGCGGATGACGCCGCCCACCATCAGGAAGCCGAAGGCGTGGATCGGATAGGACGGATTCGGGCAGAGCACGACGTCACCCGGTGCGGTGATTGCCTGCGCCATGTTGGCGAAGCCTTCCTTGGACCCCAGTGTCGCCACGACCTGCGTGTCCGGGTTGAGCTTCACGCCGAAGCGGCGGGCATAATAGGCGGCCTGGGCCCGACGCAGGCCGGGAATGCCCTTGGACGACGAATAGCCATGCGTATCGGGCCGCTGCACCGTCTCCACCAGCTTGTCCACGATGAACTTGTTGGTCGGAAGGTCGGGATTGCCCATGCCGAGATCGATGATGTCCGCGCCTGCCGCTCGCGCGCTGGCTTTCAAACGGTTGACCTGTTCGAAAACGTAGGGCGGCAGTCTGCGGACTTTGTGAAACTCTTCCATCATGATCCTCGCGGGGAAAATCCAGGGCCCGTGGGATGCGCCGATCGCAACGCCTCCCGACGCGGTTGCTTTGCGTCCAAAACCGGTCGAACGCAAGCGCTATTTGGCGATCTGGCTCTCGGTATCCGATGCATGCTGGGCGGCCAGACGGCGTAGTTCCGCAACGCGGCGCTGGTACTCCGCCTCGCTCATGGCACCCGAGGCACGCGCGGCGGCAAGCCTGGAAAGCTGCGCCTGTGACGTGGTCGCCTCGTCATCGCCAATCTGCGTATTGGCAGCCGTCAGCGGCTGGCCGAACGTCGGATAGGTTCCGGTATCCTTCTTCGTCAGGCCGACCGGCGTCGGCACGTCCTTCGGACCCACCACCACAGCCTTCGGCGGGGCCGTCGAATTGCCGTTGTCGAGCGCAAACGAGTTACAGCCGGCCAGAGCCAGCGGTACCGCCACGATCGCGATGATCCCCGGCAAACGCTTGAGCCCCAGCGCCAGTCCTACCATTGATGCAACCCTATTCTGCTTCAAAAATGACCCATATCGGGCCTGTCTTGCTGGCACTTGTATTCGGTTTCGGGCACAATGTAAAAACCAAAACAACGAACAAGCAGGGCAGAACGAGGGGAGCGGACAGCCATGGATGCGCGGGAGAAGACAGGAGCCTCCGGTGGCGACTACGCGGGTTTCGATCCCAGGTCGCTGGAAGCCTATATCGTCAAGGATCCGCAGAAGCTGGCCGTCAACCTGGCAAAGGCGGCGGAAAACCTTGGCAAGGCGGCCACCGAGTGGCTGGCGCCGCGTGAGCGCGGCGAGGTGGTCGACACCATCGACCCCGTGGCCGACATGATCAAGACCCTCTCCAAGGTCATCGAGTACTGGATGTCCGAGCCGCAACGCACGCTGGAGGCACAGGGGCTTCTGCTCCAATCCTACATGGGCATCTGGATGCGCACGCTGAACCGGCTGTCCGGTGAGGGCGATCCCGGCGAGCCGGACACGCTGCGCAAGGACAAACGCTTTGCCGACGAGGAGTGGCGCAAGAACCCCTTCTTCGCCCTTCTGCGCCAGATCTATCTGGTCACCGCAGAATGGGCGGAAAAGATGGTGGAGAAGGCGGAAGGACTGGACGACCACACCCGCCACAAGGCCGCCTTCTACGTGCGGCAGATGACAGCGGCGATTTCCCCCGCAAACTTCGCCTTCACCAATCCCGAGGTCTATCGCGAGATCGTCTCGACGGACGGCGCCAATCTGGTGCAGGGCATGAAGATGCTCACGGAAGATATTGCCGCCGGCCGCGGCGAGCTTCGCCTGCGACAGACCGACTACCAGAAATTTGCGGTCGGCCAGAATCTGGCACTCACCCCCGGCAAGGTGGTAGCCCGCAGCGCCGTCTGCGAGGTCATCCAGTATGCGCCGACAACGGACACGGTGTTCAAGCGCCCGCTGCTGATCGTGCCGCCCTGGATCAACAAGTTCTACATTCTCGATCTTGGCCCGGAAAAGAGCTTCATCAAGTGGTGCGTCGATCAGGGACACACGGTCTTCGTGATCTCCTGGGTCAATCCGGATGAGCGCCATGCGGAGATGACCTGGGAGACCTACAGCCAGGAGGGCATCGATTTCGCGCTGTCGGCCGTCGAGGAGGCAACCGGCGAGCAGGACATCAATCTCATCGGCTACTGCGTCGGCGGCACGCTGCTTGCAGCAACGCTGGCCATCCACGCCAGCCGCGGCGACAAGCGCGTCAAATCCGCCACCTTCCTCACCACCCAGGTGGATTTCGTGCATGCCGGAGATCTCAAGGTCTTCGTCGACGAGGAACAGCTCGACGCGCTCGAAAGCCAGATGAAGGCGACCGGCTATCTGGCGGGCTCGAAGATGGCGAGTGCCTTCAACATGCTGCGCGCCTCCGAGCTGATCTGGCCCTATGTGGTCAGCAACTACCTCAAGGGTCGCGAGCCCATGGCCTTCGACCTGCTCTACTGGAATTCCGATTCCACCCGCATGACGCCGGCCAACCACGCCTTCTACCTGCGCAACTGCTATCTGGAGAACAGGCTGAGCAAGGGCGAAATGACCCTGTTCGGCCAGAAGGTGAACCTCGCGGACGTGACGATCCCGGTCTACAACCTCGCCGCCCGCGAAGACCATATCGCCCCTGCCCGCTCGGTGTTTGCCGGCTGCCGCTTCTTCGGCGGACCGGTGGATTTTGTCCTGAGCGGCTCCGGCCACATTGCCGGTGTCGTCAACCCGCCGGACAAGAAGAAGTACCAGTACTGGACCAACGGGCCGGCAATCGGCGCGCTGGACGAGTGGATCGCCGGCGCGCACGAGACGCCGGGGTCGTGGTGGCCGCACTGGCAGGCCTGGATCGAGGCACGCAATGCTGACCGCGTGACGGCCCGGAAGCCTGGCGCGAAAGGCCCTGCCCCGCTGGGAGAAGCACCCGGAACCTATGTGCTGGTGCGAAGCTAGCGCCGCTCCAGCAAAACGTGGAAACCGGATTTCGTCGAAAGACAAGTGCCCGCAAAGCCATCTAGGATCGGGCAGGCTCAGCCCGAGCCTCGCCCATTCTGCCAGAGGGATTTTCGGACATGCAGTTCGATCCGCCGCTTGTATCGGCACGGCTCATCAGCAGGTACAAGCGCTTTCTGTTCGATGCCATTCTGGAGGATGGCACCGAGATCACCGGCTCGTGCCCCAACACCGGCTCCATGCGGGGCCTGACCACGCCCGGCTCGCGTATCCTTCTGTCCGAGCACGACAGCCCGAGCCGCAAATATCGCCACATGCTGGAAATGGTGGAAGCCGACGGCACGCTTGTCGGCATCAATACCGGCCTTCCGAACAGGCTGGCGGAAGAGGCTGTTGTCAGCGGCCTCATTCCGGCGCTTTCCGGCTACGCAACGCTGAAGCGCGAGCAGCGCTATGGCCAGAACTCCCGCATCGACCTGCTGCTTCTGGATGACGCCCGACCACCGGCCTATATCGAGGTGAAGAACGTCCACTACATGCGGCAACCCGGACTTGCCGAATTTCCCGATTCGGTGACCAGCCGCGGCGCCAAGCATCTGGACGAACTGGCGGCGATGGTGACGGCGGGCTACAGGGCGGCCATGCTCTACGTGATCCAGCGGGCCGATTGCACCCGTCTTCGCATCTGCGAGGAACTGGATCCGGCCTATGGCGTGGCCTTTCGCCGGGCGAGAGCCCAGGGCGTGGAGACCTATGCCGTCTCCTGCACGGTTTCACCGCAGGGAATCCGCCCGGAAAGGCCGATCCCGATAGACGAAGACGGACCGGCTGGTTAAAAACAACCTGACCGAGACGAAAGTGAATCCATGGTAACCTATATCGAGGCGGCCTCCGCGCCGAAGAAGAACACGGGAGCGATCCGGCTCTACAATACCGGCGAGGATTTTGACGGCATGCGCCGCGCCTGCCAGTTGACGGCACGCTGCCTGGACGAACTGGCCGGAATGGTCAAGCCCGGCATCACCACTGCCGCGATCGACCGTTTCGTCTTCGAATTCGGCATGGACCATGGCGCCCTGCCCGCCACGCTGAACTATCGCGGCTATAAATATTCGGTCTGCACATCGCTGAACCACGTCGTCTGCCATGGCATGCCGGATGACAAGCCGCTACGTGAGGGCGACATCGTCAATATCGACGTGACCTATGTGCTCGACGGCTGGCACGGCGATTCGAGCCGCATGTACCCGGTCGGCCAGATCAAGCGCGCCGCCGAGCGGCTGCTGGAAGTAACCCATGAATGCCTGATGCGCGGCATTGCCGTGGTGAAACCCGGCGTGCGTACCGGCGCGATCGGTGCAGCCATCCAGACCTATGCGGAGAAGGAGCGCTGCTCGGTGGTGCGCGATTTCTGCGGCCACGGCGTCGGCCGCCTGTTCCATGACAGCCCGAACATCCTGCATTACGGTACGCCGGAGGAAGGCCCGGAACTGCGCGAGGGGATGATCTTCACCATCGAGCCGATGATCAATCTCGGCAAGCCCCATGTGAAGGTTCTGTCCGATGGCTGGACGGCGGTGACCCGAGACCGTTCGCTCTCGGCGCAGTACGAGCATGCCGTGGGCGTCACCGCCACGGGCTGCGAGATCTTCACCCTGTCGCCGGGCGGTCTCGATCGTCCCGGTCTTGCGCCGCTCAAAGGGTAATCCATGCCGCAACCGCCTCTGCCTTCCTCCAAGACGTCTGACGGACCCGACGAGAGGGCGGCGGAGGTGGATGACCTGTTTTCCGACGAGCGCGGTTTCTTTGCCGAACAGGCGCCCAGGCCCGGCAACGGGAAGAAGTCCCATCCCGTCAAGGTGGAGGAACCGCCGGCGCATTATCACGGCCACCGCGACCGGCTGCGCAACCGCTACCGCGAACATGGCGACACGGCACTTGCCGATTACGAGATCCTCGAACTCCTGCTGTTCCGTCTGATCCCGCGGCGCGACACCAAGCCGATAGCCAAGGCGCTGATCGATCGCTTCGGCAATCTCGCCGGCGTCTTCGGTGCGGAAGCAACCCTGTTGCAGGAGGTGAAGGGCGTCGGCGAAAGCGTGGCGCTGGACCTGAAGCTGATTGCCTCGGTCGGCCAGCGCATCCTGAAAAGCGAGTTGCGCGGCAAGCAGGTGCTGTCCTCCTGGTCCTCCGTGATCGATTACTGCCATGCCGCCATGGCCTATGAGGCACGCGAACAGTTCCGCATCCTCTTTCTCGACAAGCGCAATGCGCTGATCGCCGACGAAGTGCAGGGCCGCGGTACGGTGGACCATACGCCCGTCTATCCGCGCGAGGTGGTGCGCCGGGCGCTGGAACTGTCCGCCACCGCCATCATCCTCGTGCACAACCATCCCACTTGGCCTTTCAAATCACGCTCAATCACGCACCATCACTCTGAAACACAAGACATTTTTGGCTTGTCGTAGAGTCGGTCACTGTGGCATATTGGGGTCGGTTTTAAGGGGATCGAAGCCCTTTTTGCCCCCAGTCGCCGACCCCACGAACCCGTCGAGCGACCCCAGTTGGAAGCCGACGGAGAATCCCAATGCCAAGCCTTACAGATGGAGAAATTCGCCGCGCCTTGAAGCAGGTGGAAACGACCGGCAAGCAGCTGACCTTAGTCGATGGCGAGGGACACGGAACGGGCCGCTTGATCCTCGTAATGAAGCCCATGCCTACCCGCGTCACCGCGGACTGGATGGCGCAGCAATGGCGCGACGCTAAGCGCCTCAAGAAGAAGCTCGGCTCCTATCCATCGATGCCCCTCAGCAAGGCGCGCGAATTATTCAATCGCGACTTCGCTGATATGATCCAGAAAGGCCGAAGCATAAAAATAGCTGGCGACACTCGACCGGGGACGGTTGCTGACCTGTTCGAGGCGTATGTAGCGTACCTCAAGGAGGGCGGGAAATCGTCCTGGAAGGAAGCTGAGAAAGGCCTCAACAAAATCGCGGATACGCTCGGCCGTAACCGCCCGGCCCGCGACATCGAGCCGGTTGAGATCACGGCGATCATTCGACCAATATATGAGCGCGGCAAGCGTTCAATGGCCGATCATGTACGCAGCTATATTCGATCCGCTTTCAGCTGGGGCCTGAAATCCGAGCACGACTATCGGTCCACAGCCGCGCGTCGCTTCCGCCTGACCTACAATCCCGCGGCGGGCATACCGACGGAACCCAAGACAATTGGGACGCGCTGGTTGAGTGAGGACGAGTTCGTTCGCCTCTATCGCTGGCTCGAATGCCCCGACACCCCGGTTCATCCCTCCTATGCACGCGCCGTTCAGATTATCATGTTGACCGGCCAACGAGTCGAGGAAATCGCTCGCCTTCATGTCGATCAATGGGACGCCAAGGAACGGATCATCGACTGGACTAAGACCAAGAATCTTCAGCCGCACGCTGTTCCGGTGCCCTCGTTGGCCGCTGAGCTGATAGAATCGATCATCCCAAATGAGTACGGCTGGTTTTTCCCGTCTGCCAAAGACCCCTCAAAGCCCGTCAGCCATGGCACCCTCTACAGCTTCATCTGGCGCCAGCGAGATCGCGGCGTGATCCCCCACGCGACCAACCGCGACCTTCGTCGCACCTTCAAAACCTTGGCCGGCAAGGCTGGCATTCCCAAGGAAATCCGCGACCGCCTCCAAAACCACGCCTTACAGGATGTCAGCTCCAAGCATTACGACCGCTGGAACTACATGGTTGAGAAGCGCGCTGGCATGGCCAAATGGGACAAGTTCGTCCGCGCCATGCTCGCCAAAAAGCGGTTGAAGGCAGCAGCATGAACCATAAACGTCTCAAAATTGGGTTGGCAATGCTCACGGTGCTGGCTACAGCGACCATCGCCAAAGCCGATCCCTGCAAGGCCATTCCAGATCGTGGTCCGATGCCGTCCTATCTACACCGCGGCGCGCACTTTTCCGGTCCCGTGGTATATGTCGGTGACGGCGACTCGTTGTGCGTGGCTGTCGGCCAAGGGCCAGCCAACTGGGTGGAGATCCGGCTGGAGGATTTCTACGCACCCGAACTCCACTCCCCCACCGGATCTACCGCCAAGGCCGCGCTGGAAGAGATCGCGATGGGTCGGAACACGGAGTGCATTGCCAACCATCAGTCATACGACCGCGTAGTCGCCACCTGCAGGATCGGTGTGCGCTCCATCGGGGATATGTTGAAAGCGGCCGGGATCGTCGAAGGCGGCAACGGCTACGACCAGGGCAAGCGTTAGCGTGACCTTTGGCAGCACTCATATGTGGTCTGAAAACCGATCATACGCATCGATCCGCGGGATCGTGAGATCGAACCCATACCGATGATTTCCGTTCTCATCCCGCGCTTTCAGGACATCGTTGAGATCGAAGGGCGACTTCTCCGCCCAGGTGCGCCAAGATGCGACACCGGCACCGTCAACGAGGCGGCCAAGACCCATGACACCAGATCGTGGCAGCCGCATTGCCAGCAACTCGACCGTAGCAAGACAGTCATTGTCACGCAGATGTCCTGGTGCTGGCCACAAGGTCACACCACCTCTTCTACTGGCTCCGCCGGCAATGCGATGATGTTGTCGGCCCCAAACCATGCCGCAAGCCGCGCCATCGCATTTTCACTGAGCACCTGCGTGAACAAGAGGGCAAGGCGGACCTTGGGCCGGGAGCATGCAACGTAGAAGAGGTTGCGGTTGTTCTCGAAGAACTCGGTCTTGTCGGCGGGCGGGCCGGGCTCGATCCATTCGAGCATCTGGCCGAAATTATATTTGTTCCATCCGCGACCGACAATCACCAGTACGTTCTCAAACTCCGCTCCCTTTACGCCGTGCTTGGTGGCGAAAGGTGTGTGCCCATCGATGAAGCGGTCAAGGGCAATCAGTTCGGTATACGGGATCGCACGCAGCTTTCGAAGCCGGGTAACGCGACGGGGCTCTCCTTCCACCGGCTCAGGGCCGGCGTCAGCCAGCCGTCGCTCAGCTTCTTCCATAGGCTCGGGAAGGCGCATGTGCGGCTGAGCGGCCATGAAGTCGACAACATCGCCGATCGTTCCCGATGCCCGCAGCGCTATGAGTGCGGTCATGGCCTCCGTCCACGCCACCTTGTCCGCGTGCTTGTGGATTTTCGGTGTCCCGGTTCCAAAACATCCGAACATTTCACCGTATCGCTTCGCTTCAAAGGCGGCGCAGGCCGGCTCCAACTGGTCGGCGAGAAACTTGAGGTGGGGATCATCCTTCTTCAGCCAAGGATCGTTGAACTGGCCATAGATCGGTGGGATGCTGGAATAGCCCTGCTCGCGAGCTAGGACGCTGTGGCTGAGCATGAGAATCTTGGTTTTCCCGACCGCGAGATCCCAGCCCTCGGTCGCGAGCCTATGCTTGATATGCGCGAAATACGCCTTTGCGGCCTCGGGGCTGGTATCCCCGGTCCAGTGCCCACCGCCTTGTCCGGTCCGCCTGACGCCGGGCCAGAGGTTGGTGTGAAACACACGCGCTTCGCCCGGCATGGCGGGATCGCGCACCATTTGTGGCAGCGTCGGCCGCATTCGATTGAGAACCTGGACGATTGGGTCAGTGGATCGGAAATTCGCGTTCTTGTCGATCACTTCCAGCGCAGCGTGCTCGACCAGCCCGCAGCCCTCGCCATAGATCTTTTGCCAGTGATCGCCGAACAGGCCCAGTTGCGGACCTTGGCCCATGTCCAGGAACCACGCCTTGATCGCATCGACGAAACCGGCGTCAGTGTCCTGGTATTCGTCGATAAGCAGGATGGGATAACGCGCCGTCAGGACCGATCGGAACTTCGGATAGGCAAGCGCCTGAATCATCAGCGCCAGAACGTCGTCATGCCGAATCGTTATCTGATGGTCGCCGACGCTGGGGTATCCCAGCTCGTAGTGGACACGGCGGGCTCCAATGCCGCCAACAGGTTCGAGACGCTCCGCCCAACCCTCAAGAGCTGGCACAAGCGCGCGGAGCGTCGATTGGAAGTCCTGCAGAATGGACCAGCAAAAACCGTGGATCGTTTCAGGGCGCACCGCCGGATGAGCCTGGATGCGGGAGATGATCTCGTCCTTGGCAACGTTGGTGTAGGTGATGCAGCCGACTTGCTGGCTCCGGCGAAGCAACTCGGCACCTCGGCGATCGATCAGGCGGCGGAGCGCCTTGTCGAGCGAGTAGGTCTTCCCGGCTCCAGCGCCGGCCTCCAGACGAAAGCTGCGCCCCTCGTCGAGACAGGCAAACATCCGCTCAAGCGCGACGCGACCAGCGGCGTCTGCGGGATTCTCCGCTTCCTCAGCCATTGTCGCCAACCTCGGCTACGTTCGCCGCGACGCCTACGGCGTCAGCAACGATCTCGACCGCGACCGGCGGAACCGGCTCCGCGGGGGCGGGATTACCTTCCGCCAGCCAGCGCAGTCCCTCGGCAATATATCGAGGAACATTCCAGTCGGTGTGCTCGATCGCGTGCTCTAGCGCGAAGCTGGACTTCTTCTGATCGCTGGCCAGCGCGTAGGCCGCAAGCGCGTGGTCACCGTCGCCAAGAGGAAAGCGTGCCGGATTGGCTAGGATGAATGCGTCCTCGAAGCTCCGGCCGCACGGTCCGCCCGATACTTCTGGTATCTGAAACGCGATGCGCCGAATGCCAGTTGTCTTCTCAGCCACGGTCTTTCCTAGCAGCGCCTCCGGCGAAACGTCGTCCCCGAACGCGGCTTTCAGGCACCCATTGCTGGTGAACAGACCCTCCGCCACGGGCACGGCGACACGCTTTCCGCCATCGTTCGGCTTCACCGCGTCGATGTCGGTGATGATGAGGTTGCGCAATTCGAGAAACGACAGGAGATCAAAGAAGCGGTGCGCATAGGCGCCGCCGACCTCCATCACCGTGAGATACTGGCTGCCGAGCTGCGGTTGACCAGCAGCAGCGCTGTCAGTCTTGCGGATCATCGCCGGAAGCAAGATACGCTCCGCGGTGCCCTCGATTAGGACCGCCTTGTCAGCGAAGAACAGATCACACCGCGTCAGGGTCAAATATTGATGTAGAAATTCGCGATCGGACTCGGGTGCGCCGCCCATGCCCTTGCGCAAATCCTTCACAACCGAGCGGCGCATGCCCTCCCCATCCGGAACTGAGAGGAAGTAACGCATGGCCTCAAAGCGCGCTTCATTCGCCATATGCGGAGAGTGGGTAGTTACGACGAACTGGACCGGCCAAGGTATGTTCTCGTTGAGCTGGACGACGAAGGCGCTAGTGATCTGGTCGAGCTGTCGGATGAAGACCTCCTGCATCTGGGGATGCAGGTGCGCCTCCGGTTCCTCGATAAAGATCAAATGCACGCCGGCTGCTGTCGGCGCAGCCTGATACTCGCGGAAGAACCGCAGCAACTGAAGTAGCATGTAGACCAGATTGCGCACCCCGAGCCCATTGTAGGTTTCGGGCAGGGTCATGCCATTGACACCGACGTAGCGAACTTTGGTGTGATCGTTCAGCAGCTTGTCGACGTCGAAGCTGGTCTCAGTAACTAGGCCGGGATCGGAGAGTCCTGGATAACCGAACAGGTCGAACGTCGGCAGAAGCGAGGTGAGCTTCGCGTTGAAGCCGGCGTGCAGATCACCCTGAATTTGCTCAACGGCAGCCTTGAGCTGCTCAGCCGTCGTCCGCTTCTCGGGATCGACGGGATCGGTGAGAGCCGACTGGAAGAGCACCTCAACGACTTTTCCGAGCACATCCCGCTCGCGGTGCGTGTCGTCGTCGAGGCCGCGCTGTGCATTGATGAAGCCGCCCCGAACCAGCGCCGTGAGCGTTTTTGGCTCTAGCGACTTTCGATTGGTCGGGTCATTGGGATCGACCGCCTCCAACGACGCCGCGTAGGCACCTGGCAGGCGACTGCCCAATGCCCGAAACAAGGTTAGACGGTTGGCCGCAACATCCTCAACGACCGCCAGGTCAGCGAAAAGCGTTGCCGGCGCGGTCGCCCGAGGGCCATACATGAAGATGAGCCTTGCCTCGCTACAGTTCGGGTCAAGATCGACGATGCAATCGCTCAGCGGCCCGAGGTCTGGAGCGTTGACGTCATAGGTGATGTCGATCGTGACCTTGATTGAAGGGAGTAGTGCGACGACGTCTGGCGCTGCCCCCCCGACTTGGAAGGCTTCGAACGCCGTCCAGAAACGTTCGTGGCAACCCAGGGAAAAATCTTCGATCTTGAATGACGGCACCTTCTCGCCGAGGAGCCGTCGGAACAGCTCCGCGATCGAAGTCTTGCCGCTATTGTTTCGTCCTACAATCAGCGTAGTGCGTTCTTCTAGGCCAACCGCAACATCTCGCAGTAGTCGGAAGTTTTCGATTTCGACTCCCTTTATCCGCATCAACTTCCTCCCTCTTTGTTCGCCGCATCTTTGGCTCTTGCTGTGATTTCGGTGCATCGTGCCATGAGCGCCTCGAAGGGTTCGGCGTCATCGAAAAGCAGCCCATCCTCGACCATGCGGGCATAGTCATCCTCCAGCGCCTTCGCGCCGTCGCCGACCGGCACGAGCTGCAAGCCGCCATTGACCGCCGCTGCATAGTCGATCGGCGTGCGGTCGGCTGCCTTCTCCGCGAAGAACATCGACTTGTGGCGAGCGACAGCTTTGGCCAAGCCGCGATCGGCAAAAGCGGCGTCGGCGAAGCCGGCTTCATCCAGCCGAACAACATCGTGCCAGTGGCGCGCAAAGCGATCGCCGCGCAGCCTTTCCTGGAGGCAGAAGACATGGATCGCCGTCGCCTTCTCCCAAAAGGTCCGCTCGGCGTGCATGACGCGCGGTCGCGCCGCCGGGAATACCAGCCCATCGATCAGGCCGGCCGCATCGCAAACGACGTCGCGCAGGCTCGCCGGTTCACCCGTCGAGCGGGCGCCGAACTCCAGCATGACGCTGGGCGCGACATAGCCGGACCCGACCGCAGTTGCCTCATAGTCGATGAAGAGCTTATCATCCTCGACACGAACGGCTGCCGCCAATCCTTCGGCGGCCAGCGCATTTCCGATCACCGGCTGTACGGCATCCGCGACCCATGCCGGCAGCCGCTTGCGGACCTCGCTGGACCAGCGCTTTTCCTCGCTTCGCGTTTTCGGCAGCCCCTCGCCATTGTCTCCGACCAGATCGGGTCCGATCGCTCGAATGTCGTAGGTCAGGTCCACATCCTCGGAAAACCGGCGGATGACTTGATAGGCTTTCGACAGTGATGTGCCACCCTTGAAAACCAGATGTTCTCCGAGAGGCGCTTCGTAGAGTGTCGCCAGCGCCCACACCACCCACACATCCTTTTCGAGAAGATGGATGGGACGGCCCGAGCGATCGGCGATTACGCCCAGCGCATCGCGTCGATCCTCATCCGAAAGCTGGAGAAAGACGTCAGCCATAGGCCACCTTTCCTACGCTCTGCGCGAGCCATGTCGGAAGCTGCGGTGCAGCGGCAACCAATTCTCCAAATACGCCGGGCGGCATCTTCCGCTTCAATGCTGTCAGCGCGGCTTCCGCCCTTTCGGGGCCGAGCCAGGCCAGTGCCCGCACGGCCTCCCCCGCCGGGCGATTGGCGAGGGCCAGTTGCCAGCGCGGCGCGTGTCGCAATTCCACGACCTGCTTTCCGAGGTGCATTTTCCGGCTGCGCCCGGAGGTCAGATAGACCGAGCGGACGGGCACCTGCGTCGTCAAGCCAAGGGCGTTCGCCGCGGCGGCGCCGTTCGAAACGATGATTTCTCCCTTTTGGCTGGCAAGAGCCTCGACTGCCTGCTCGACAGAAGGGGCACGCGTCCCAAACCGGCTGGCTATCGGACGCAGATAGACGCCACGACCAGCACGGATAAGTTGCCCGCGCTCGGCCAGACGCGACAATGCCTGATCCACGGCCGCCCGATTTCCGAGGTGAAGCAAGCCCTTGGCGGACAAAGGGGTGCCTTCGGGCAATCCCGTTGCATGGGCCAAAATCTGTTCGGTCAGTCGTGTCATTGTCGTTCTCCTGTCGGAAATATACGCGAGTTTCTGACAGTTTTCAAGGAAGCCCTTGGGAATGCAGCCTGATATGGGGGAAGGCATTCCCCTGTGACCGAGCCGAGGTCTCGGCCGCCCCCTTCTGCGGGGAGCCCCCGCAACGCCCCCTTTAGAGTGAGAGTGCCGACGGGCTTTCCGTGACGGGTTGAGGGCTGGAGAAGAGGTCTCCGGCGCCCGTCGCGGAGAACAACGATGTTGAGGAATGACCGCAGCGGGCGCGCCGGTTCCGACCGATCGAGCCTTTATGACGATATCACCGACAAAATCATCGGCGAGCTGGTGGCCGGGCGCGTGCCCTGGGTCCAGCCTTGGGGATCAGCTTCTGCTAAGGCACCCTTGGCCATGCCGAGGAATGCCGCCACCGGACGGCAATATTCCGGAATCAATGTCCTGATCCTCTGGGGTGCCGTGATCCAGCAAGGTTTCCCCGGCCAGAGCTGGCTGACCTTCCGCCAAGCCCTGTCACTCGGAGGCAACGTCCGCCGCGGCGAACGCGGCACGACTGTTGTTTATGCCGACCGGTTCACGCCGGAGGACGAAAAGCGCCGCGCCCGCGAGACCGGCGAGGAAGCGTCCGCAATCCCGTTCCTCAAGCGCTTCACGGTGTTCAATACGGCGCAATGCGACGGCCTCCCGGAGGATGTCGCCATCGTCGCCCCGCCGCCCGGCCTCATCGAACCACAGGTCGAGGCGCTGATCCGGGCGACAGGCATCGACTTCCGCATAGGCGGCGACCGCGCCTTCTATGTGCCCGCACACGACTACGTACAGGTGCCCCCGCCCCAGGCCTATTTCGAGCCGATCAACTGGCACAGGACGGCCCTGCATGAGCTAGGGCACGCCACGGGCCACCCCTCGCGCCTGAACCGTGATTTCTCGGGTTCTTTCGGCTCGAAGACATACGCCTTCGAGGAGCTGGTCGCCGAGATCAACGCGGCCTTCTGCTGCGCCTCGCTCGGCATCACACCCACCGTCCGCCATGCCGACTATATCGGCTCCTGGCTCGAGGTGCTGCGCGAGGACAATCGCGCCATCGTGCGCGCCGCTTCCCAGGCCAGCAAGGCGGCCGACTGGCTGCTCGGCTTCCTGCCGGGCGCCGACGTCGATGCAGCCGACCACGAACGGCAGGCGGCGTGACGATCCTCAAAAACCGGAAAGGCGGAGAAGTGGGCTGCCGACTTTACGCCTTTCCGCCCGCCCGGCGCTGCCCTCTGAGAGTGAGAGGGCGGCGCTTCGCTTCGTGACGGGTTGGAGGTCGAGAGAGAGGCTCCCGGCCGCCCGTCGCGGAGTAACGAACATGGCGACTGCCATTCAGAAGATCACCCTGTCGTCGGCGCGCGACATCCCCTTCAACAAACTGGTGCTAAGCCAGTCCAATGTCCGGCGCGTCAAGGCCGGCGTCTCGATCGAGGAGCTGGCCGAATCCATCGCCCGTCGCGGTCTCATCCAGAGCCTCCATGTCCGTCCCGTCCTCGACGCCGATGGCACCGAGACCGGCATGTTCGAGGTGCCCGCCGGCGGCCGGCGCTATCGCGCGCTCGAACTGCTCGCGAAGCAGAAGCGCTTGGCCAAGACCGCACCGGTGCCCTGCGTCGTCGGCGACGCCAACAGCGACATCCTGGTCGACGAGGTCTCGCTGGTCGAGAACATGGAGCGCGCGCCGCTGCATCCACTCGACCAGTTCCGCGCCTTCCAGGCCATGCGCGACAAGGGCATGACCGAGGAAGCCATCGCCGCAGCCTTCTTCGTCGGCGTCAATGTCGTGAAGCAGCGCCTTCGCCTCGCCTCCGTCTCGCCGACTTTGCTCGAGATCTATGCCGACGATGGCATGACGCTCGAACAGCTCATGGCCTTCACCGTCAGCGCCGACCATGCCCGTCAGGAACAGGTCTGGGAGGCAGTCAAGGATAGCTGGCAGAAAGAGCCCTATCAGATCCGCCGGATGCTGACCGAAACCACGGTACGGGCCTCCGACAAGCGCGCGGTCTTTGTGGGCATCGAAACCTATGAGGCGGCCGGCGGCACTGTGCTGCGCGACCTGTTCCAGTCCGACGATGGCGGCTGGCTTCAAGATGCCGCCTTGCTCGACCGCCTGGTGGCCAAAAAGCTCAAGAGTGTCGCCGACGAGATCGCGGGAGAAGGCTGGAAATGGGTCGAAGCCAGCTTGACCTTTCCTTACGGCCACGCGCATGGACTTCGGGCGCTTGTCGGTGTCACGGTCGACCTGACCGACGAGGAACGTGCCACTCGTGAGGCGTTGCGCGAGGAATGTGACCGGCTCGAAGCCGAATATTCTGAGGCCGACGAGTTGCCCGACGATATCGACGCGAGACTGGGCGAGATTGAACAAGCGCTCAACGCCTTTGAGCAGCGCCCGTCGATCTACGACCCGGCTGACGTCGCCATCGCCGGCGTCTTCGTCAGCCTTAATGCCGACGGCTCGCTTTCGGTGAATCGCGGCTATGTCCGCCCCGAGGATGAACGATCCCCTGGGACCGATGGCAGCGATGCGCCAGAGGTTGACGGTGGAGCTGGCCAGCAGGCGGCGCCCGCGGTTCAACGCGCCTTCGTCACCATCGGCGGTCAGGCCGCGGAGCCAGAAGACGACGAAGAAGACGGCATCAAGCCGCTGCCCGAGCGCCTCGTCATCGAATTGACCGCGCATCGTACCCTGGCTCTGCGCAACGCGGTCGCCGAACATCCGGATGTCGCCATGACCATGCTGCTGCACAAGCTGGTCAGCGACACCTTCCGGCGCACTCCACCGGCTGGCTGCCTCGAGGCCCGCGTCAATCATGTCTTCTTCTCGGCACAGTCCGAGGAGCTGAAAGACAGCACACCCGCGCGTGAGGTCGCCGAACGGCACGAACGCTGGGGCGATCATGTTCCCGCCGACGATCAGGCGCTGTGGGATTGGTTGAGCCACCTCGATGATGGCACACGCCTCGATCTGCTCGCCCATTGCGTCAGCTTCGGCGTGAACGCCCTGTTCGAGCGGCCAAACCCTTACGGATCGGGCATCAGTCAGCATGGTTTGGATGTGCGCATGGCGCAAGCCGACCGGCTGGCGCGAGCGGTTGACCTCGACATGGCGACGGCAGGCTGGAAGCCGACCGTCGGCAACTATCTCGGCCGCGTCACCAAGCCCCGCATCCTCGAAGCCGTGCGCGAGGGTGCCGGCGAACGGGCAGCAGGGCTCATCGACCATCTGAAAAAGGGCGACATGGCCAAGGAAGCCGAACGCCTGTTGGCCGACACCGGCTGGCTGCCCGAGCCGCTGCGCCTGATCGATCAAGACGAACCGGCCATGAACGGCGAAGGCGACGAAGCGCTCCCTGCATTCCTCGATGACGACGAGGCGCTCTCCGACGAAGAGGACGAGGCTTCGCACGCCGTCGCCGCCGAATAGCAGGCAATGCGGGACGGCAACTGTCGTCCTGCACCTTCCTTCTCCACCCTATCAGCCCGGCCCCAAGACCCAAAGTTTGCTTAGTGACGAGACGGGGCTCGCGCTTTCTCATATCAGGAGCCTGTCATGGCAGATTATTTCACTCATTTCTCGTGCCTGCTCGACGTGACCACACCCGAGAACGCCGCCCGTGCGCTCGACCTCTACAACGCGCTCTCCGCTGAAGGCGCGTCGGAGGAACCGCCCTCCGAAGGCTTTCTTCTCTCGATCCAGCCCGAGCACGGCGGCGGCCAGCTTTGGATGCGCGACGACGTGACCGGCGATCCCGAGCGCGTCATCCAGTTCGTAAAACGCTGCGCCGCCGAGTTCGGCCTCACTGGCAGATGGGGCTTTCAATACGGCAATACCTGCTCGCGGCCGCGTCTCGACGGCTTCGGCGGCGGTGCTCACGTCCTCGACCTCGCCACCGGCGAGACCGTGGACTGGATCTACACCGATGGTTGGCTTGCCGAGACTATCTCTGGCGAGGGAGGCCCGCTATGAGCATCCCCTCCCATGCCCGGAGCAATTTTCAGACCCTGCTGCGCGCGGCGGGCGACGGCAATCTCGCCCTCATGGAGTGCCTCGACGCGGCGACGGGCATTCCGCGCTACGTCATCTGCGCCGTGGGGCGAGACGATGGTGATTACGTCTTCACGCCTTTCGGCCATCTCGCCGAAGGCAACCCCTATGACGCGTACCTGCCGCCCGATCCTGACGATCCTGAAGGCTTCGTACGGAACGATCCGGGACAGGCGCCATGACCGACATCGACGCCATCTTCGCGGCGGATCGCCAGCATCCGCCGCATGAACGGTCCCTGCCCTGGCCGGAAACCAGAGGCGGCCTCACCGTCGTTGTCGAGCCCAAGCCGCATTGGGCCAGCGACATGCGGGCGTTTCGATCCAACGCTCGAGAATATTGCACCTATGCCGACTGGACAGAAAATGGCGCGCGTGCCCGTTTTTTCGGCCACGTCGATACCTGCGGCGACGACCTGGTCCGCAAAGCCCGCAGACTCGTCGCCTCCGAGATCGCGGACGGGCTCTGGAACTGAACCCCTTCGAAAAGCGCCCACCTCGCGGTCGGGCGCTTTTTCCATGCTGACGTCGTGAGAGTGAGAGGGCTGCCGGGACGGGTTGAGCCGGAGCGGTCGAGAGAGAGCGCCGCGCAGGCTCGTTCCTTCCCGCTCTCCGTGAGGTTCCCACAATGAACATGATCTCCACATCCGCGACGGCCGCCGCTGCCGTGACGCTTCCGCTTGGCCGCGACCCCGAGCCCGCCGCCGCCATCTTCGCCGCAGCCGACCTACTGTTGCCGCATCTCGAACGTGGCGAGCGTGTCGAGGCCGCCGTTTTGCGTGCTGCGATGGAAACCGCCTTTGGTGCGTCGGATACGACCGGCGCTTGGAATTGGAAGACGGCTTATGACGCCTGCGAGGCTGCAACCGTCCTGTTTCTCCGCAAATACGGACATACGCTTTTCCGCAAAGCCGGAACGCCCACTGCACGGCTATCCGCGCTGACGAAAATCGCCGGCCTTCTGCCAACACATACGCGGCGCTCGACCGAAAGCCAGACCTTCCAGCAATTCTCGACGCCGATCCCGCTTGGCCTGGTCGCCGCCCATGCCGCCGCCATCACCCGGGCCGACCGGGTGCTGGAACCCTCGGCAGGCACCGGCCTGCTGGCCATCCTCGCAGAGATCGCCGGCTGCACCCTCGTCCTTAACGAGCTGGCCGATACCCGCGCCGGGCTGCTGAACCTTCTCTTTCCGGGGATTTCCGTCACCCGCTTCGACGCGGCGCAGATCGACGATCATCTCGATCCGGCAATCAGGCCCAGCGTCGTGCTGATGAATCCGCCTTTCTCGGTCATGGCCAATGTCGAGGGTCGCACGGCGGACGCCGCTTACCGCCATCTCGCTTCAGCCTTGGCGCGCCTGGCTCCCGGTGGCCGTCTGGTCACGATCACCGGCGCCAGTTTCGCTCCCGATAATCCGGCCTGGACGGACATCTTCATGCGATTGCAGGAACGCGGGCAGATCGTGTTCTCTGCCGCCATCGACGGCTCGGTCTATGCCAAGCATGGCACGACGTTTCCGACGCGGCTGACCGTCATCGATAAGCGCCCTGCCGATGCTCCCACCGTCTTCCCGGTCACGCCCGGTATCGCGCCCAACGCAGCCACCTTGCTGAGTTGGCTCACCGAGCACCTGCCGGAACGGCTTTCCCTCGACCCCTCCATCATGGTCCCAGCGGCTCCGGCCACTGCCCCGCGCAGCGTGCGCGGCTATATCAATCGTGCCTCCAAGGTCGCGCCAGCGACTGCGCCTTTGGCCGAACCCGAGGGCTTGCCGCTTGCCTACGAGACCGTCGACAGGCCGAACGGCGACGGCGGACGCCTGTCCGATGGCATCTATGAAGAATACGGATTGCAGTCGATCCGTATTATCGACTCTCAGGCGCACCCGACCAAGCTCGTGCAATCCGCCGCGATGGCATCGGTCGCACCGCCCAAGCCGAGCTATCGGCCACGCCTTCCCGCCAATATCCATGATCTGCTGTCCGACGCCCAACTCGAGACCGTCATCTATGCGGGCGAAGCGCACGCCGACCATCTCGCCGGATCATGGACGGTGGACGCCACCTTCGACCTGGTCAGTGCTGCGCGCGAGGATGCGAAAGACGCCGTGCGATTTCGGCGCGGCTTCATGATCGGTGACGGCACCGGCGTCGGCAAAGGCCGCCAGTCTGCGGCGATCATTCTCGATAACTGGCTTCAGGGTCGCCGAAAGGCGGTATGGATCAGTAAATCTGACAAGCTGATCGAAGACGCCCAGCGTGACTGGTCGGCGCTCGGCATGGAGCGCCTGCTGGTCACGCCGCTGTCGCGTTTCCCCCAAGGGCGGCCGATCACATTGCCGGAAGGCGTCCTATTTACGACCTATGCCACGCTACGCTCCGACGACCGCGGCGAGAAGGTTTCCCGCGTCCGGCAGATCGTTGAATGGTTGGGCTCTGATTTTGACGGAGCGATCATTTTCGACGAGGCGCACGCGATGGCAAATGCCGGTGGCGGCAAGGGCGAACGCGGCGATGTGGCCGCCTCACAGCAGGGTCGCGCTGGCCTGCGCCTGCAGCATGCCCTGCCGAACGCCCGCGTTGTCTATGTTTCGGCGACTGGTGCCACCACGGTCCTCAACCTCGCCTACGCCCAACGGCTCGGGCTCTGGGGCGGCGAGGATTTTCCGTTCTCGACCAGGGCCGAATTCGTTGAAGCGATCGAGGATGGCGGCGTTGCAGCGATGGAGGTGCTGGCCCGCGACCTGCGTGCGCTCGGCCTTTACACCGCCCGTTCGCTCTCCTTCGACGGCGTGGAATATGAGCTGGTCGAGCATGCGCTGTCGCCGGAGCAGACCCGCATCTACGACGCCTATGCAGGGGCCTTCGCCATCATTCACAACCATCTGGATGCGGCTATGGAAGCGGCCAATATCACTGGCGCTTGCGGCACATTGAACCGGCAGGCCAAGTCAGCCGCACGCTCGGCCTTCGAGAGCGCCAAGCAGCGCTTCTTCGGTCATCTGCTCACCAGCATGAAGACGCCGACCTTGATCCGGTCGATCAGTAGCGATCTCGAAGCTGGCCATGCCGCCGTGATCCAGATCGTCTCGACCGGTGAAGCGCTGATGGAACGCCGTCTGGCCGAACTGCCAACCGAGGAATGGAACGACGTTCGCATCGACATCACGCCGAGGGAATACGTTCTCGACTACCTCGCCCATTCCTTCCCCGTGCAGCTCTACGAGCCGTTCACCGACAGTGAGGGCAATCTGACCTCGCGGCCAGTCTATCGCGACGGTCAGCCCGTCGAAAGCCGCGAAGCCGTTGCGCGCCGCGACGAGCTGATCGCGCAGCTTGCCTCCCTACCGCCGGTCCCCGGCGCGCTCGACCAGATCGTCCAGCATTTCGGCACGGAGTTGGTGGCCGAGGTGACGGGCCGTTCGCGGCGCATCGTCCGCAAGAGCACGCCTTCGGGTGGCGACCGCCTTGTCGTCGAGACCCGCGCGGCCGCGGCCAATCTCGCCGAGACGCAAAGCTTCATGAATGACACCAAGCGTATCCTGATCTTCTCGGACGCGGGCGGCACCGGCCGCAGCTACCACGCCGAACTCTCGGCCCGGAACACGCGGCTGCGCGTCCACTATCTGCTTGAACCCGGCTGGAAAGCTGACGCTGCGATCCAAGGGCTCGGCCGCACGCACAGGACCAACCAGGCGCAGCCGCCGCTGTTCCGGCCCATCGCCACGGACGTCAAGGCGGAGAAACGCTTCCTCTCCACCATCGCCCGCCGCCTCGATACGCTGGGGGCGATTACGCGCGGCCAGCGTCAGACGGGCGGTCAAGGCCTGTTCCGCCCCGAGGACAATTTGGAAAGCCCCTACGCTCGCGATGCACTGCGCCAGCTCTATCTGTTGCTGGTGCGAGGCAAGGTCGAAGGCTGCTCGCTCGAGCGATTCGAGTCCGCCACCGGCCTGAAGTTGATAGACGCGAACGGCATCAAGGACGAGTTGCCCCCGATCACCACCTTCCTCAACCGGCTGCTGGCGCTGACCATCGAGCTTCAAGGCGTGCTGTTCACCGCCTTCGAGCAGCTTCTCACCGCCAAGATCGAAGGCGCCATCGCCGCCGGCATCTACGATGTCGGACTGGAGACGCTGACAGCGGAAGGCTTCACCATCACGGACCGCCAGACCATCTACACCCATCCGGGCACGGGTGCCGAGACCCGGCTGCTCACGATCGCGCAGCGGACCCGTAACCATCCGGTCGCGTTGGACGACGTGCTCGCCCATCTGGGCGAATCCAGCGCCAAAATGCTGGTCAACGAGCGTTCGGGCCGCGCCGCCGTGCAGATCCCCGCCACCTCGATCATGCTCGATGATGGTGAGATCGAACGCCGCGTCCGGCTGGTCCGGCCAATGGAATCGCACACGATTCCGTTGAAGATGATGGGCGAGACCCATTGGATCGAGGCAGAACGCAGCACCTTCGTCACGGCCTGGGCCGCCGAGGTTGCGGATGTGCCGGAGTTCTCCGACAGTACGATCCATATCGTCTCCGGACTGTTGCTGCCGATCTGGAAGCGGCTGCCGAACGAATCCACCCGCGTCTATCGGCTCCAGACCGACGACGGCGAACGAATCGTCGGCCGCAAGGTCTCGCCGGCCTGGGCGGCCAACGCCACCACGACCGGCGCAGCTACGCTCACGCCCGCCGACGCCTTCATGGCGCTGATGGATGGGCGCACCATCCTCGACCTCACTGAGGGGCTTCAGCTTCGTCGCGTCCGTGTCATGGGCGCCAACCGCATCGAACTGTCAGGTTTCACCGACACGATGCGCGAGCGGCTCACCACCTGTGGTCTGTTCCACGAGATCATCTCCTGGAAGCTCAGAATGTTCGTGCCGACCGATGCCGCCGGTTCGGCTGTACTGGAGCGCGTGCTGGGCCGCTATCCGATCCAACGCATCGGCGAACGTGAGGCAGCATGATGACGCGGCTCGACGCTTCCGATCTGGCGACCCGTCTCGGCCGGGAGGCCGAGGCGGTGTGCCGCCACTATCTCGACGCCGGCCGTCGTCAGGGCAACTACTGGCAGGTCGGTGATGCACGCAACACGCCGGGCCGCTCGATGTTCGTGCGGCTCAAGGAGACGATGAAGGGACCGGCCGGCAAATGGACCGATGCCGCCACCGGTGAACATGGCGACCTGCTCGACGTGATCCGGGAGAGTTGCGGCCTCATTGACTTCGCCGATGTCGTCGCCGAGGCGCGTTCCTTTCTCAGCATGCCGCGTCCCGAATCCGCACCTGAGAAAAAGCAACCAAGCACGCCAGCCCCGTCAGGCACGGCCGAGGCGGCAAGGCGATTGTTCGCCATATCGAAACCGATCAGCAGCACACCCGTGGAAACGTATTTCCGCACACGCGGCATTACGGCTTTGCACGGAACCGGAAACCTGCGCTTCCATCCACGCTGCTATTATCGGCCCGACGACGATGGGCCGACCGAGATCTGGCCCGCCATGATCGCAACCGTCACGGATCTGTCCGGTCGGATCACCGGAGTACATCGGACTTGGCTCACGCCAGATGGCTCCGGCAAAGCCCCGATAGACACACCGCGCAAGGCAATGGGAGACCTGCTCGGTCACGCGGTACGCTTCGGCATTGCTGGCGATGTCATGGCTGCGGGCGAAGGCATCGAGACCGTCCTGTCGGCACGGCAGGCGATACCGACCATGGCGATGGCAGCGGCGCTCTCATCGGCACATCTCGCAGCCATCCTGTTCCCAGACACGCTGCGACGGCTCTATATCCTTCGCGACAACGATCCGGCAGGCGACGGGGCGCGGGACAGCCTGATCGAACGGGCCAATGCGGCCGGGATCGAGGCGATCACCCTGTCTCCGAGGCTCAAGGACTTCAACGACGATCTCCGGCAGTTCGGCGTGGAGGCGCTTCGGGCACAGATCCGGGTGCAACTCGCCCCGCAGGACGTGGCCCGCTTCTTGGGCGCGGCGGCATAGCCGGCAGGGAAACGTGTGGCGGGGTTCATCGCCATGCTCTCGGATGCCCCAACCATCGGAAGAGGACCGCGCCTCGGCCTTCGAGAGGGCGATCGGCCCATAGACGAGCCGGGCAGGCAATGGCGACGACCGGCTATTTTCCACCGCCCCGCGGGGGCTTTGCATCGCGAAGCAAAATAGCCGGTCTCTGCCATCCTCCGCTTTGCTCCGGCCCGGTCGCGTTGCCCGCGTCCGGGTGCAGGCCCGTCCCGCCCATGGGCTTCGTCGCCATGAAGGCCGCGACGGTCGCGGTCCACACCGATGGAGCATCCCATGTCCGAGCACGACGACTTTGAGCCCCACCACGAGTCCTCGCCCACCGACCATCTCCTCCAGGAACTTCAGCTCTACGGCCATCGCCCATTCACGGACGAACCGGACCCCAGGCCGCTACCCGAAGGCAGCCGCGTCGCCGGTGCCATCGCCGACATTTTCGACGCACTGATCTCGACCCTGGAAGACACCCGCCTCGAACCCGACCTCGACGATCTCCTCTGGTCGACCGTCAATCTCTTCCACCGTGCTACAGACAGGATCGAACGCGAACTGGACGATAACGAGCAGTCGCAGCGCCGCCTTCAGCGCGAACAGGACGGCAGCGAGGTGAAGTCGGTTGAGCTGGAACGCCTCACCGCCGAGGGCCAGACGCTGCTCGAACGCCGTGACGCCTTCGAACTGATGCGCGACCAGGCCGCCGACCATTTCGAGCGCCAGACCGGATCAAGCTGGAGGCCTCGCACCGGATCGATGGTCAACCATCGCAATCTGACCGCCGCGATGATCGACAGCCGTGATTTCTTGGCCGCCAAGCGCCGCGCCGAGACCGAAGTGCTCATGCCTGCGGGGCCGAAGATCGCCTTCACCGGCGGCGACACCGCCGACCACAAGCTGATCTGGGCCAAGCTCGACCAAGTTCACGCCAAACACCCAGACATGGTGCTGATGCACGGCGGCTCACCTAAAGGTGCCGAGAAGATCGCCGCCCGCTGGGCAGACCATCGAAACGTCCCGCAGGTCGCCTTCAAGCCCGATTGGGTGAAGCACGCTAGGGCCGCCCCGTTCAAGCGCAATGACCAGATGCTCTCCGTCATGCCGATCGGCGTTATCGTCTTCCCGGGCACCGGTATTCAGGACAATTTCGCCAACAAGGCCCGCAAGCTGGGCATCCCGGTTTATCGATTTGGCGGGAGCGGCGCGTGAGCGCCGCTGGAACGTCTACACCCGCTTTGGCTTGGGCTGATGCAGCCTGCGGCGAACATTTGGTTTCAGTGCGTTGCCGACATCCTTGTTTACGAGGTCGAGATCAAACCACTCGGGATCGAAGTGCCCACCACACCAACGCTTGATGTCGGCGTGTTCGGGGTCTTCAATATCGCCCATCACCTCGAGAAAGTGCTCATATCCCGAGGTTCCGCCGACGTCTTCAGGCGGTCTAGCAAAGGCACCGTCCTCGCAGATGGCCTTTTTGGGAAATACATCAAGCCAGAGCCGTTCCTCCAGTTCAACCGTATGTCGCCAGTTGTCGCCGAAGTCATATGTGTAGGTAAAAGTGCTTCCAGATCGCGAAAAATCCTTAAGTTGAACATCCCGTTCATTGAAAACGCGCGGATCATCTGGACCCGCCCCATCTTCCAGAAGGACAACATCACCAAAGCGCAATCCGCCGATATGAAATTCGTGAAGATGGTAGTTCCACCAATTGAACGCGGCCTGAATTCCAAGGTGGAGGTGTTCGAGATTCCAGTGTGCAGGTATGACCAGACGCCGCCAGATGGCTGGCTGGATACCATCAATCGATACACGAAGGCGAACGGCGTTAGGCGCTGAGAACATAGCCAGGACGATGCCGAAGCCAAGGCCACGCGTCAAGGCACAGTAAACGAACGCAGCAAGTCAATCCATCACCGAACGCAATTGATCCCGACGAGTATTCGAATGGGAACCACCCCGCTTTATTTGCGCTTATCCTTGATCCACCCAATGGCCTGACGCCATCAACCCGTAAAGGGTCGGACTACGCATGCGCGTGCCGCCGCTTGCGGCTTCGCCTTCATCGGTGATTGCGGCCCTTGGCCGGTCACTTCGGGCGCCTGTCAGCGGGGGATGGTCCTCCGCTTCAAACAGGAGCCGGATCAATGTCCTCCACCGACGCTTACGCCTTCGCTCTCAGCCTCGCCTCAACCCTGATGGTGGCCATCATCATCTTCCGCGCCGGCGACGGCACGCTCTCGGTTACGCCGGCCGCCGAATTCGACGGCGACGAGGCCTCGATCCTGCGCGAAATCGATCCCTTCGCCCCTTAGTGGGGCGAACACCTCGCCTCAAATGGCGGAAACCGGCGGTTTCCACTCCTCTTTTCATCGTCGATTTGCTATACTTTGGCTGCGCCGTGGTGGTGGTGGAGGCGCAACCGTCAGAGTTCATCTCCCGGAGACACCACCATGATCTTTCTCGGCATTCTCGCATCCATCGCTGCCATTGGCTTCCTGTGCTGGTTGCTGTTCACGCTCGCGGTCTTCGCGTTACCGATATTCGCTGGGGTTTCGATCGGAACCTGGGCCTATGGCACTGGCGCCGGATGGCCAGGCGCAATCCTCATCGGCCTTGTCGGCGCGGCACTGACCCTTGGTATCGGCCAATTTCTGCTGATCGTTGTGCGCCCTCTCTGGATCAGGCTCCTGGTCGCGGCTGCCTTTGTGCTTCCGGCGGCAATCGCGGGCTTTCACGCTACGCACGGTATCGTCAAGCATACGATGCCGTCGGAAACCTGGCAGATCATCTTTTCTGTCATCGGCGCGGTCGCCGTGGGGATCACCGCGTTTCTAAGGGTAGCGGGTATGGCGGCAACCCTGCCATCGAGCGGGAGCATGGCGCGGGCGTAGTCTTTGTGATCAACGCAGTTCGACAGCCAAGCGAGGCCTTCCGTTTTCTTGTGCCTCAAAGGTAGCGTGGATCGGCGTTGGCAACGGTCGTCGAGCAAGCCAGTTGAACACAGCCACCCCTGCCGCTCGAGAGAAATGCCTCTGACTGAGCCCGCCGACCATACGGCAATGCGGCTGGTTATCGGTCGAAATCTGTCAGGATCATGCAAGACGAAGGTCAGGTCTCAGGCAATTGATCTCGATGTTACTGCCTATGCCGGCTCATGAGGAACCAAGGCAGCCATTTATCTCCGTTCGGACGCGTTGAGAACCGCCACCTGCACGGCCTCTCCAATGGGCTGATCTGGCCGAAGGACGGCTTCGCCTCGACCGCCTAAGCCGCAATGGCGCGACGCAATTTTCTTCCCCTGGGTTTCACCCATTCCTCGCGAGCCAAGAAAACCGCTCTGTCGCCATCCTCCGCTTTGCTCCGGTCGCCATCATCGAATGATTTGGCGATGCGGCGTCGATCGCCTCCGGCCTCCCGATCACCATCGAGGCCGCTACGGTGGCGGGCTCGAATACGAAAAACGGAGATTTCAAAATGGCTACCATCGGCACCTTCAAGAAAACCGGCTCGAACGAGTTCACCGGCGAGATCGTCACTCTGAGCGTTCAGGCCAAGGGCGTCCGCATCGTCCCCGACCTGCGCGCCAACGGCGAAAACGCCCCCAGCCACCGCGTCATGGTCGGCCGGGCAGAAATCGGAGCCGCCTGGTCGAAGCGCTCCAACGACGACCGGCCCTATCTCGGCCTCAAGCTCGACGATCCGAGCTTCAACGCCCCCATCTACGCCAACCTCTTCGACGACGAAGACGGCGAGACCTACTCGCTGATCTGGTCCCGCCCCAATGGACGCCGCGGCGACTGACCCCGGCGCAAAGGCCCCGGCCCTCCGGCCGGGGTCTTACCTCTGACAACCGAATCAGTTGCTGGCCAATTCCGGTTAGCGCCGCGATCTTCAACGGTTTTTACTCGCACCGCGCGCCAAGAGCGACTAATATAGTCGTAGTTCTGGCATATGCGTTGCTGCCGGTGGGAGGTGATCATGCATGATCACCGCCCGACAATCACGGGCCGCACGCGCGTTGCTGGGATGGACGCAGGAGACGCTCGCTGACAAGGCCCGAGTATCATTGACCGCGCTCAAGCGCCTCGAATCCGAAAGTGGCCTCGAGGTGTATGAAACCACGCGCGATCAGGTTCGCAGGGCACTGGAGGCGGCCGGCATTGTGCTCCTGCTGACCGACAAGGGCGAAGGCGTGCTTCTGCATCATGAACAGTCCCGGCAAAGATAACCGTCTTCTGATCGCCGAGAACAACATGCCTGCCTTCCCCGTTCTTCATAATGCCCGGGTCATGGACTCGGTGCATAGAGTTAACGGCGTGGAAATCATCTGCTACGGTGTCAGGTAATGGCGCAATCAACCTTACATTTTCAGGACGAGCCACCGGCGGGGGCGTCGCTCACGGCCTATGACCAGGAGCATATGACGCTCTACCTGCGCCTCCTGGATGCCGAGCGCGACGGCGCTGACTGGCGCGATGTCATGAAAGTTCTGTTTGACCTTGATCCAGAGGCCGATCCGGAACGATGTCGCCGCATTCATGCCGCTCATCTCGCCCGTGCCCAATGGATGAGCGAACATGGCTATCGCGAACTGATCGGCAGAAACCCGCCCGCTTAACGCGGTGATGCTTCTACGGCATCAGGCGATGCCGACTCTTTGTCTTCCGCCCGACAACTCATCCGGGAATCTTAAGCCTCCCTCAATTCGGCACCATTGATGGAGGGTTCTGATGCTGCCAGATGCGTCTCGCTGGCGATCCGCCGCGAACTATGAACACGTCGACACCCTGAGCGCCTCCGACCTTGCCTGGGAATGGCTGCGCCGCAACGAAAGCTACGACAGAGACTATGAAGCCCTGAACGACCCCGGCGGGGACCGCGAACAGCTGACGGAGAAAATCCGCCAGCACTGGGGGTTGCGATTTCGCCGTCGATCCCGCCCTCGACCTGCCTGACGCCCCCGTCTTCTGGCTTCCGCAAGCCGATACCAGCGTGGTTCTGTTGTCATCACCGCCGCCGGTGCTGCAAGACATGCCCACGCAAGACAGTCCTTTGCCGATCGCCTTGTCGGCCGACCAGCAAGGCATTGACGGCTTTCACGCGCTATTGCCTCTGCTGGACGATCAAAGGCTGCAAGTGTTCAGCCTGGACGCCGCACCCCTTGCCGCGATCATTCCCCTGACGCTGGAAGGCTTCGACCGGCTCGCAGCCGTCTATCGCCTCCTCGCTCACCTTCATGGCCGGTCCGTGCCGCCCGACGCACGCCTGACGCGACAACAACGCGCCCGGGCGCGGCGCATGCTACAGGCCATCGATGGATTGCGCTCCGGCGCCACCCAGAAGGAGATCGCCCAGAGCCTCTTCCGCATCAAACGATTGGGCCGCAGCGAATGGCAAGTGTCCCCGATCCGCCATTCGGTGATGTCGCTCCTCCGCGACGCCCGCACCATGATCTCCGGCGGCTATCGCAAACTCCTTCGCCACCGTCGCAAACCCTGAAACTCTTCTACTGACGCGGTGTGGGAAATTCGTCCCCCACAAATTCCTCCTCCATCCAACCTGCTTCCCTTCGCCATCGTGGCCTGCATTCGCCGTCTGTTCCCGACGGTTCCAACGCACACCACGAAAGGCCGATCCATGCGACCCGATCTCGCCGTTTTGCCGCCGCGCTTTCTGCGCACCAAGGAAGCCGCCGAATTCCTCAGCCTATCTGCCCGGACCCTTGAAAAGCACCGCACCTATGGCACCGGCCCGGCCTACAAGAAGCTCGGAGGCCGCGTCGTCTACGCCGTGGACGACCTGCAAGCCTGGGCCGAGCGTGGCGCGGTGACGTCGACAACCGATCCGCGGGGTCAGGTTCTTCCCGCCAAGCGCCATGGCTTTCCGTCGGGCGGCCAGCCAAGCCACCTCGCGCGCTGACCCGGCGTCCCTATCCCATGTCGGCGCGGCATCGAACCCTTTCGGAACGTGGGCAGCTCGATCTCTTTCGGGCACTCCCTGGAGATTTCGCGCCCAGAGATGCGCAGGATCTCATGGCCTATCCCTTCTTTTCCCTGTCCAAATCGCATCGTGTGACGCCCATCGACTTTGTCGCGGGCGCCGTCTCGATCCGCGTCGAGGCCGTGCCGGACCATGGCATGGCGACCATCTGGGATGCCGACATCCTGATCTGGGCAGCAAGCCAGATCGTCGAGGCCCGTGATTCCGGCTTGCGCACCTCACGCCTCATGGCAGCCACACCCTACGAAATTCTCACCTTCATCGGCCGCGGCACGTCGCTTCGCGACTATCAGCGCCTCAAGGCAGCGCTGGACCGGCTGCAATCGACGACGGTGAGTACCTCCATCCGTCAGGCGGCGGAAGGCCGCCGCCATCGCTTCTCCTGGATCAACGAATGGAAGGAGCGTACGGATCGGACCGGTCGCCCGGACGGCATCGAGATGATCGTCCCCGACTGGTTCTATCAGGCCGTCCTCGACAACGCCCTCATCCTGACCATTGACCGGGCCTATTTCGATTTGACCGGCGGGCTTGACCGCTGGCTCTACCGCCTTGTTCGCAAACATGGCGGACGGCAGCGTAACGGATGGCGGTTCGACTTCCGTCACCTGCATCAGAAATCGGGTGCGCTATCGCCGTTCAAGCGCTTTGCCTTCGAACTGCGCGACATCGTGCGCCGGCAGCCCTTGCCGGGCTACACGCTGTTTCTTGAGGTCGAGGTCGGCGGGCGTATGCTGCTCGCATTCGAGCGTGATCCCGCCTGTGGACAAGCTGTGGATAGCCTCGTGCCATCGGGAACCCTCGGACACGTGCCATCAGGAACCGGCCCCTCGTGCTATCAGGAACCCAAACAGGGTCTAAACTACGGACATAAAAGCGGAAATCGCCCCCTTAACTTAGAATCTAACTCAGGTTCTAACTTCTTGATGCGCGCGCGCGATGGGGAAAACCCATCTGACGGTGCCTTTGACGCCCAGGAAAGCGCCGGAAAACCGATAACCAAGAGCCGCTCTCCGGATTGTTCGGGAGGCGTGTCATGATCGTGGCCCTCCTTAATCAAAAAGGTGGCGTCGGCAAGACGACGCTGGCGCTGCATCTGGCAGGCGAATGGGCGCTGCAGGGGCAGCGTGTCACCCTCATCGACGCTGATCCGCAGGGCTCAGCGCTGGACTGGTCGCAGCAACGCGAGCACGAGCGCCGGCCTCGGCTCTTCGGCGTGATCGGACTAGCCCGCGATACGCTCTACCGTGAAGCGCCGGAACTCGCCCACAGCGCCGACCATGTCGTTATCGACGGTCCGCCCCGTGTCGCGGGCTTGATGCGCTCGGCCCTTCTGGCTGCGGACCTGATTTTGATCCCCGTGCAGCCGTCACCACTCGACGGCTGGGCCTCCGCCGAAATGCTCGCCCTTCTCAAAGAAGCCCGCATCTATCGTCCGGACCTTGCCGCCCGTTTCGTCCTCAATCGCTGTGCGGCGCGCACCATACTCGCCCGTGAAACGGCTGACGGTCTTGCCGATCATGACCCGCCTGTGCTCGGCGCAACCATCGGCCAGCGCATCGTCTTCGCCGCCGCCGCCCAATCCGGGCAACTGGTGCAGGAACTCGATCCCGATGGGCCAGCCGCGCGCGAAATTGCCCGGCTCGCCGACGACATCACGAGCCTTGCTGCCGGGAGGGATCGTCATGGCTGAGCGCCCATCCCGTCGCGGCTTTGCCGCCAGGCCCGCCGATCCGGAGAGTTGGATCAAGGCCCCTGATGCGCCAGCGCGTGGCACTGACACCGCCTTCAACACCGCACGTCTGACCATCGACGTTACACCGGACATGCGCGGGCGCATCAAGATCGCTGCTTTCCGCCGCGGCATGACCGTTGCCGACATGTTGCGCGATCTGCTCGCGCGGGAGTTTCCAGCCGATGTCGGAGAGCCGTCATGAGCGTGATGACCCGTAGGCAACAGCTTCGTCAGGATTCGCCTGCGGCAGCACAGGCTGGCGAACTCACCGAGGTCGAACTGGTGTGGATCGAGAAGCAGACCGAACACTGGATACGCTTCGGCCATGAAACATCCGAACGCCTGATCGATCGCCGCCGACGCTGCGTCATCTTCGCGCCGGAGAGAGTCTTCGCGCTCGTCCGCTGGGCAGCAAACCGCTTCGGAACGGTCAGTTCGCATCTCTACGTCGTGCGCACGGTGCGACCAGGACAAGGCTTCCAGACCGTTCCCTCCGTGACACCCGGCGGCGACATCCTGCTGCACGTGGCGAGCTGGCCGAAGGTCGAACGGGTTCTGGGCCACATCGACGCCATTGAGGCCTTGCGGATCGACCCGTGCGCTGTTGCGCCCGATCACTGGCGTCATCTCCACAATCGCCTTGCCACTGGCGAACCGCCACGCCCCTACACGCTGGCGCGTCACCGGGCATGGCTCAAGCGGCAGGAGGTCAGCCAATGAAGCGCGTCCTTTATCTTCTCGCTGCGGCTGCGGCCCTTGCAGCGATCGGTGTCACCACCTTCTACGCTATGCCGATGAGACTGCTCTGGAACGCCACCGCCAGTACGCCGATCGGCTTCTATTCCGTTGGCCCGGCGGGCAAGCTCCAGGCCGGTAATCTGGTGGTCGTCAGACCGGACGAGGCGCTCGAAGATTTCATGGTCGCGCGCGGCTATATCGGTCGTGGCGTTCCCCTCCTGAAGCACATCGCGGCCCTGTCCGGGCAACAGGTCTGCCGGATCGGCCACGACATCATGATTGATGGACGTTTCGCCGCCGCCGCGCTCGACCGTGACAGTCGCGGCCGTGAATTGCCGGTTTGGCAGGGCTGCCAGCACATCGCTCCGAACGTGATTTTTCTGCTCAATCCCGCTGCCCGCGACAGCCTCGACAGCCGTTATTTCGGCCCGCTGCCGGTCAAGGATGTGATCGGCAAGGCGTACCCGCTCTACACCGACCCTACCGGAACGGGCCGCTTCATCTGGCGCGCAACAGCGCCTTGAGCGTCCGCGTTGCCGTCTTCTTCCAACATTCACAGGAGGTTTCCATGACACATATCGGACAGTTTACGCGCAACCCTTCTGGCTTTTCCGGCCACATCCGCACGCTCATGCTGAGCGCCGAACTGGTGCTTGTCGCCATTCCCCAGTCCGACACGGAAGGCGCGCCGGACTACCGTGTCCACCTCGACACCGAGGACGGCCCGGAGGCTGGAGCCGGGTGGAGGCGTACCGGCGAACGCGCGGGCGAATTCATCGCCTTGGCTCTCGATGACCCGCTGCTGCCGCAACCGATCCGCGCCAATCTCTTCCGCGACGATGACGCCGGTCACGCCTGGTCGCTGCATTGGAACCGCCCGCAAAAGCGCGAAGGTCGGGACTAACGCTATGCGTATGCTCCCTCTTCTCCTTTCCGGCCTCGTTCTTCTGAGCCCGCTGTCAGGTGTTGCGTTTGCCGAACCGCCAACGCGGATCACGCCGTCCCCCGGCGGTTCATATGCCGATCACATTGCCGAGGCCGCTACCCGGTTTGAGCTTCCCGCGCGCTGGATACGCGCCGTGATGACGGCGGAAAGCGCGGGCGATCCACACGCGATCTCGCCAAAGGGCGCAATCGGCCTGATGCAGATCATGCCCGCGACTTGGAAAGACTTGCGCGCGCGGCACCGATTGGGCGCCGATCCTTACGATCCGCATGACAACATTATCGCAGGCACAGCCTATATCCGGGAACTGTTCGACCGTTACGGCTCGCCCGGCTGGATCGCCGCCTATAATGCTGGCCCCGGACGCTATGAAGCCTCTCTCAAGGGCCGAACGCTGCCCAGCGAAACCCGCGCCTATGTCGCTCTCGTGGCGCAGTCGCTTGATGCCGATGGACCATCGGACAGCATGTTGGTGGCTCCGTCGAATGCCGTCACCTGGACACAGGCACCGCTGTTTATCGCGCAGAACGCCCCCCACCAGACCGCCATTCCCGTACCGGAAAAGCGCCCGTCTTGGCAGGCTCAGGCGACAGCGGATGTGCGCGATGTCTCCGCCATCGAGCCGCAGTCTGATGGCCTGTTTGTCGCCCGCGCCAGTTCAGGAAGCACACCATGAGCGCGCGGGTTCCTGAGCGCACGATAGCGGACGCCGGCGTAGAGAAGCGTGCGCAGAGGTCGAGACCTGGCAACACGACCGAAGGATGGCGAGATAAAAGGCCGCGAGGTGCGGGCTTGGTCGGTCGTTTGTTTTCAATGGGTTACGCATCACGTTTGCGAGGTGCGATGAAGTATAGCACCTCGCAGAACTGCCATTCCTTGCGCAAATTCAATGCCTTGCCGCGATGTGCTGGAGTTTCGCGATGAGTGGCGACGAGGACTTTCGTATCCGTCCTGGCCGCGTGCGCAGTTCCGGCACACAAGCCACACGGCCCTTCATCGCTCAGGCCCTGGCAGCGGCCCAGAAGGCTGGCGGCCATGTGTCCCGCTCTGGCCGCATCAGCGCCGGCACCCGCTCCACTTTTGGCCGGGGCCGAACGGCGAGCGTGCGCGCCAATCACCTTCTGACCGGCCGTTCCCGCGTCGTTGTCATCAAGACCCGCGTAGTCCGCCACAGCGCCCGCGCAACACCGCTCACCACCCACCTTAATTATCTGCGCCGCGATGGTGTGACCCTTGCCGCGACTGAAGGGAGCAAAAGCGAAAGTTACGATAAGGCGTATCTCTTCGGTCCGGGCGAGACGGAGGTGGATGGACAAGCCTTTGCCGAGCGGGCGGACGGCGACCGTCATCATTTCCGTTTCATCGTCTCGCCGGAGGATGCGGCGGACATGGCTGACCTGCGATCCTTCACCCGCGACCTGATGGGCCAGATGGAAAAGGATCTCGGCACCAAGCTCGACTGGGCGGCCGTCGATCACTGGAACACCGACAATCCGCATGTGCATGTCATCCTGCGCGGTCGCGCCGACGATGGCCAGGACCTTGTTATCGCCCGAGACTACATCAAAGACGGCATGCGCGCCCGCGCCGCCGACCTCGTCACCCAGGAGCTGGGGCCGCGCACAGATCTCGACATCCGCCGCAGCCTGACCGCGCAGATCGACGCTGAGCATTGGACCCAACTCGATCGACAGCTGGCCCGCGATCGCAACGCCCATGGCATCATCGATATGGCACCCGTCACCGCTGAGCGGCCCGACGAGTTTCACGCCCAGAAAGTCGGCCGGCTGCGCAAGCTCGAAACCCTCGGCCTCGCCCATGCGGTTGGCGCGGGACAATGGATCATTGACGACAAGGCAGAAGCCACCTTGCGAGCGCTTGGCGAGCGCGGCGACATCATCAAGCGCATGCACCGGGCGCTAACCGATCGCGGCATCGAACGCGGATCAGCGAGCTTCGTCCTCGCCGGTGAAAGTCTCGATGACGCGATTGTCGGGCGACTTGTCGCCCGCGGCCTCGATGACGAGCTGAAGGGCACTGCCTATGCCGTGGTCGATGGTGTGGACGGACGCACACACCACATCAGGCTTTCCAACCTCGACGCTGCTGGCGACAGCACGCCCGGTTCAATCGTCGAGCTGCGCAAATTCGACGACGCCAACGGCCTGCGTCGTGCGGCACTCGCGGTGCGATCGGATTACGACATTGACCGGCAGATCACCGCGTCCGGCGCGACCTGGCTCGATCGTCAGAACATCGCCCGTGATCCGCATGCGCTCTCCGACGGCGGCTTCGGCGCGGAGGTGCGTCAGGCCCTACAGGCCCGCGCCGATCATCTTGTCGCACAAAGCCTTGCCGAGCGTCGCGGCAGCCAGGTGATGTTTTCGCGAGGTCTAATCGAAACCCTGCGAAGCCAAGAACTGAAACAGGTGGGGCACGCGATCGCAGCAGAGACCGGTCGGCCGTTCAAAACTTCGGGAACCGGCGACTATGTGACCGGCGATTATCGCCGCCGGCTCACGCTCGCCTCCGGCCGCTTCGCCATGATCGATGACGGTCTCGGCTTCCAGCTCGTGCCCTGGACGCCCTCACTCGAAAAACATCTCGACCGCCATGTCTCCGGTATCACCCGCGCCGATGGCGGTATCGACTGGAGCTTTGCCCGCAAGCGCGGGGTTGGCCTTTGACCTTCTGACGAAAGACGAAACCCATGTCCGCGACCAAAATTCTCTGGGGCCAGATCCTCACCGTTCTTTCGATTGTCTTCCTTTGCGTTTGGGGCGCAACCGAATGGGTAGCTTGGCGGCTGGCCTTCCAACCGGAACTGGGCGAGCCCTGGTTCCGCCTATTCGGCTTTCCCTTTTACCTGCCGCCTGCCTTCTTCTGGTGGTGGTACGCCTATGACGCCTATGCACCGCCGATCTTTGTCGAAGGCGCTTACATCGCGGCGTCCGGCGGCCTGATCGCGGCAGCCGTGGCCATCGGCATGTCGGTGTGGCGGGCGCGTGAGGCCAAGAAGGTCGAGACCTATGGTTCCGCCCGATGGGCCGAAGCCGATGAGGTGAAGGCCGCAGGTCTTCTGGGGCAAGATGGCGTCGTGCTCGGCCGCTATGACGCGCATTATCTGCGCCACGACGGCCCCGAACACATCCTATGTTTTGCCCCAACCCGATCCGGCAAGGGTGTCGGTCTTGTCATCCCCTCGCTGCTGACCTGGCCCGGCTCGGCCATCGTCCATGACATCAAGGGGGAAAACTGGCAGCTCACGGCTGGCTTCCGCGCCCGCCATGGTCGGGTCCTGCTCTTCGATCCGACCAACGCCAAATCGTCCGCCTACAATCCGTTGCTCGAGGTGCGCCGTGGGGAATGGGAGGTGCGCGACGTCCAGAACATCGCCGACATCCTCGTCGACCCCGAAGGCTCCCTTGAAAAGCGCAACCATTGGGAAAAGACCAGCCACGCCTTGCTGGTCGGGGCCATCCTGCATGTCCTTTATGCCGAGCCTGACAAGACGCTGGCGGGTGTCGCCGCATTTCTGTCCGATCCCCGCCGCCCGATCGAGTCGACGCTCGCCTCCATGATGAAAACCGCACATTTGGGCGAAGCAGGTCCGCACCCCGTCATTGCCAGCGCCGCGCGGGAACTCCTCAACAAGTCCGACAATGAACGCTCCGGCGTGCTCTCGACCGCCATGTCGTTTCTCGGGCTCTACCGTGACCCGGTCGTTGCTGAAGTCACCCGGCGATGCGACTGGAGGATCATGGATCTGGTCGCCACAAAACATCCGGCAACTCTCTATCTCGTCGTCCCTCCGTCCGACATCGCCCGCACCAAGCCGCTGATCCGTCTGATCCTCAACCAGGTCGGGCGCCGTTTGACCGAGGACTTGCAGGCCAAGGCCGGACGGCACCGCCTTCTCCTAATGCTCGACGAGTTTCCGGCGCTTGGGCGCCTGGATTTTTTCGAGAGCGCACTGGCCTTCATGGCAGGCTACGGCCTCAAGAGCTTCCTGATTGCCCAGTCGTTGAACCAAATCGAAAAAGCCTATGGCGCAAACAATTCGATCCTCGACAACTGCCATGTCCGCGTCAGTTTCGCCACCAATGACGAGCGGACCGCCAAGCGCGTTTCGGATGCACTCGGCACCGCCACCGAAATGAAGGCGATGAAGAACTATGCCGGGCATCGGCTCTCGCCCTGGCTTGGACATTTAATGGTCTCGCGCTCCGAGACGGCGCGCCCCCTTCTGACCCCCGGCGAAATCATGCAACTGCCGCCGACCGACGAAATCGTCATGGCGGCGGGCCTCGCGCCGATCCGCGCGAAAAAGGCCCGCTATTACGAAGATGCACGATTCAAGGAACGTCTTCTGCCCCCGCCGAAGCTTGCGGCTTCAGACGTAGGACAGCCCGACGACTGGACCGGCTTACCGGTGCCTGCGAAGCGGGACGCTTCCGCGTCTCTCCCCGCTGGTGGCGATCAGGATGACGAAGATCCGACCGAATCCGAGCGGCGGCATCAGCCGGAACTCAACCGTGTCGCACCGATCGAGAAGAAAACCCCAATCGACAATGAATTCGAGATCGACCTGCCGGACGAAACGGACGAAGACGCCGTCCGCAATAGCCGCCTGTCCCGTGTCATGCAGGGTGTGGCACGTCAGGTCTCGCTCGATCCCGACGACGGCATGGACCTGTGAGGCACAAATGACGAAGTCACCCCGCAAACAACGCCTTTCCGTCTATCTCGAACCCGCGGTCATGAAACGTCTCGTCGAGCATGCCGCACGCCGCGATCAGTCGAGGTCACTCATTGCCGAAGCCGCGATCGAATCCTTTCTGTCGCCAGATGCGGCCGAGCGGCAGGAAGCAGCCTTCACTAAGCGAATCGATCAGATCGACCGTCGCATGGCGCGCCTCGAACGCGATGTCGGGATCTCGGTCGAAACCCTGGCGGTTTTCGTTCGCTTTTGGCTGTCGACAACCCCGGCCCTTCCGGAACCCGCCGCGCAGGCCGCCCGAGCGAAGACCGGCGAGCGCTACGAGGCGTTTGTTACGGCGCTTGGACGGCGGCTGGCCAAGGGGCCACAGCTCCGGCAGGAGATCGCTGAGGATGTGGATGGGTGAGGTTGCTCGGCCAAACATAATCGACTTAACGGCCCATTGTGATTGCGGTCACAGCCACTTTGCAACCAGTCACAAAACATGGCTGTTTGCGCCGTCAAAACGACCATTGCGGGAGGCCTCGTCTCAAACCGAAAGTGCACGTTGATAGCGCTTGGGGCACGGTCCGTGTTTAGTGCGAACGGTCGCGGCTCGCTTTCTGATGGAATGCACGACTACGAAATTGTAAAAAGTAGACTCTTTGAAACTTTGCTAACGGTGGCACCATGGTTCAAGGCCGGATTGAGAAACTACGATTCATCGCCGAAGAGATGCAGATCGCCTTTTATCTAGCGACGAACCTCACCGATCCGTTTTTTGCGCGTACCATCGCGCGGCATATCCTGGTCAGGGCCGAGAATTTAATCGCGCATGCGCGGGGTCTTCGTCGTCCACTTCGCGACGCAGGCTTTGACACAAACGCGTTCCACACGGCCAAGGAGGCCTATGCCACCGAATTTGAAGAATATTTCAAAGTCGCGCGGCACAAGATTGGTGCCCATGTACAAGACTTCGATTTCGGCAAACGCATCGAGCTCTGGAACGATATCGAGATCGTTAAGCTCAGCTATTTTGTCGACGGCGCGCGGGAAATCTATGAGGGTCTCGGGGCGCTGACGGTGCCCGGTTACGTTCCGTATGCCGTACCGGCTGAGCTTTCTGATCCGAAGATCGTAGAGATCCTTCACCAAGTCCAGCGCTCGCTGGATGCCCGCACCTGGGTCGAAATGGGGACGGACTCGCTTGCGATGGCGCGCGGCAACACTTCCGCCGTCCTTAACACGACACCTGTTCATGCTCGTGCCGGTCAATTGGCCCTGATCCGCCGCTGGATCGCGCTACAGCTGGAACTTCACGGCAAACTCGCCGCGTATCCCGCGATCGCGCGCCTTTTCAAAGAACGCATCGTTACGGACATCGTCAGCTTCTGCGACTGCCTCGTCACGCGCCCGGTCGCAGCCGACGCCTTGCAGGCGATGGACGGGCTGAACAAACTTGTGCAGGCAGAAAACCAGTCATCAGCAGCGATTGATGATTTTGTCGCCGCATCGCATTTTGAAACCGATCTCGCAGCCACCCGCAGGGTTCGCGACAAGATCGGAGCTCATCTTGAAATCGATGAGGCGGAAACGCTTCCCATGCTTCTCGCCGACCTCAACGCCTTCGACCTCGACAAGGCGCTCGCGTTTTACGCTCGGGTCGCCGCTGCCTTCAACAAACAGTGCTTTGCCGTTCTTTTCCTGCGTATGTATGCTGCCGACGGCGCCCGGCTCTACGGCGTGACCATGGGTCATTCGGCAGTGAAACCCTTTGCGGGAGCCGCCGAGCCACCCCCCGCTGCTCCGCCCGAGCTACCACTCATCAACGACGAGCAGGAATACGCCAAGAATCTGAGGCGCTGGCTCGACGGCGATGAAAACCAGAAGGGAACTGCACGCGATTTTTTCTGGAAAGCGTTCATGGGCTCCGACGGCATCGAAGACATCAAGGAGACGGAGCACTTCGGCAGCGGCGCACGCTATCACACACACCAGTTCCGTAAGGCGCATCAATTCCTTCTCGACACCTTGAATGATGGCCTGTCCGATTTCGACTTTAAGGGTGTTCTCGATCTTGTTATGTCATGCCGAGGCGGCGCGCCCTATCCATTGTCAGAGGTGCTCGTCCGCTACGCGCCACACGCAACCGTCTTTCAGCAATACCTGATCTGCCACGTCCTCGGCGAAATCGGCAGCGAACCGCACGAGAGCGTCTTCGCCTTCTTCGACGCGCAAGCCCACTCGCCAACTTGGGCGGTTCGCTTGGAAGCGGTGATGGCTCGCTATAAATCCTTCATTAAGAACGAAGGGGTCTTTCGTACCAACCACAAAGGCCAGACAAAGGTCGAGCACGATGCGCTTGTCGCATCCATGACCCAAGCCATGTCAACGGACGAGCGGCTTATTTGCCTTCTCGGCTTTGCCAGCGTTCACACCGGGCCTCTCGCGGGTGTGTTCACTATCCCGTTTAGCAGTAACTATACGGCCCTCCAGGCCGAGCTTGAGATGCTCCTCCTGCCGCTTTTGAACGACGACGACGGCAACTCCAAGGCGGCCATGCTCAAACAACTCATTCAGACTCACGACTACGTGGGGGTTAGCGTTCATATCGCGATCAATCTCAATGGCGGCGAAAGCCACCCGCTCTACGCAGCTTTGGTCGATGCTTGCTGCCGAGGAACCATTATTGCGGCCTCCAACAATCAAGCGAGCCGTCATCTCGCCATGAGCTATGTTATGAATAAGGATCATCGCTTCGCTTTCGAGATCGCGGGGCCGCTTGCCGACCGCAACCCCGATTGGATCGATGCGCAAATCCTTGTCGCCCAAATTCTCGGTGAAATAGTTGGAGCGGAAGCTGAGGCGCGCAAGCGTGTGAGCAGCATCCGAAGCGCTTACAAGCTGTCAACGATGCAGGAGGCTGCGCTTGCGGCGGTGGAGACAGAAGTTCAGAACCGTGGGACACGTCAAGAGGAATAGTTTCGATCGCGTAGGACGACCAGCCTTGAAATACTGGCGGCCCCGACAGTTGCTGGGAAACTGACATCGCCGATGTCAGCAATAGGTCAGGGCGAGCCATGCTCGAATGCCCGCCTTTTTTGCAATGTTGTCGGTTGGCGGACAGACCGCAGTCGGCCCCATTTCAGCCATTCGCTCTTTCGCCGTCAAAACTTCAAAACGCAGCTATTCGTCAAACGAACGGTTTTTGATCTCTATCCGTCAAAGGCATACTTGTTCAGGAACTGTCGTTCCCAAAGAAACGCCCGATCAACAGCGCTGAGTTCGGCCTCATCGCAAATCTCGTTCCACGTTGCCCGGGTACCGTCAACTTGGGCGCCTATGATAGCGCGTGCGTCGTCGTCATGGAGCAAGAAGGCGGACGCCGCAGCGCGGCAGGTTTCCAAGCGGCTACGCCGATCGTCCTCCCCGATCAGCATAGCCTGATTTGCTTCGCGGCCGGTGCGCTGCTGGGGGCAGATGTCGTAGGCGGGAGTCAGCGAGAGTGACGCGCCATCCCAGAAGGCCGCGTGGTTGCGGGCATGGTCGTCGGTGTTGCCCGAAAGCACGTTGAATACCATGCGCCCGAACAGTTCCCGCAACGTTTCCTTCGGATCGGTAAAACGGGCGCGGATGATGTCGGCAAGATCGCGATAGCTGGCATAGCGCGCCTGCATTTCGGACAGGCCGAACATGGTCAGCGCCGAGACCATCGCACGCCGCGTCCATCCCTTTTCCGTGCGCGTGCGATCGAAGCGCTTGACCAGAAGCACGTCCTTGCCGTTGGCCTTGACCAGCCTAACGGGGGCGACGTTGAGCCCAGCGGCCACATCAGCCAAGCGCATCGCCACATATTCCGCCTTGACGATGGCATAGGTGTCATTCGTCGCCGAGAATTTGGCGATGAACTTGTCCTCGCCATCGGTGATCAACGCCTTTGGCCGGGCACCGCCGATGGAACTGCCATGAAACAAAGCCTTGTCGAGCGCTCGCGGAATAGGCTCACCCCGATCGACGCGCTCGGCCGCTTCCAGCAACTCCTCAAGCGTTGCATTTTCAGCTTCGCGTGGCTCATAGCGATCCGGCGACGCCTGAAAATCCAGAGCGCCGATGCGGTCGGAGCCAGAATTCAGCATGTAGGTCAGTTCATCGAATTCGACCGCTTGTGCGTCAACACCCTTCAGACCCGTCAGCCGATTTATGATGACCCTTCGCCCCCAGGCATCGGGCGATCCGTCGCGCAAGGCGCTGGCCATGTCGAGCGGTGCCTGCGGGACAAGCGCGCCGCGCTGCAACGGCAATTCCGGCAGATAGATCGGGATGGCGTCGGGACGTTCCAGATAGGACCGGCCGTAGTTGAAGACGTGAAGGTCGCCGTCGCGGGCAAGACGGCCGGCGACGACAGGCTCCGTGCTTGTGGGCAACCAGATCCACACATAGGCCTCACGCGGCAACGCTCTTGAACTCTGCCGATCGCCTGTCTTGCGCTCAGAAGTCATCCTTCACCTCCGTGCGCGGGCGGCGGATTGACTGAGGTAGTAGCGCCAGCTTGTCCTCGACGCGGGCAATCTGGGTGGCAAGGGCCGATGGCTCACTGACAAACAACGGCACGCCAACCAGATGAGCTGCCTCGAACACCAGTCCGATTTCCGCCTTGGCGCTTCCCTTCTCGATCATCTGTAACGTGCTGCGGGCAATCCCGATGCGTTCCGCAAGATCGGCTTCCGACATCTTGCGCTGTTTACGGGCAAGCTTGATCTGCCCGCCCATGAGGACGAGCGCCTCCTGCGTTGCACGCGAATAGGTTCTAATGGTCGAAGCCATCAATTTTGCCTCTTATGCCGGTCATGAATTAGTTTCATGCCTGATATAAAAGGCACATAACACATAATCTTCGAATTTTCAATGAATGACCGCTATGGACGTCACAAAATGCCTTTATGAAGTTTATATCGGGCACATTTATCTACGTACGGCCTTCGCAAGGCTCTCGATAGCGATGACAATATAGATGAAGGCGACCATAGCCCACCCTTGACGAGGCGCCTTCCGAAGACAAGGGGTAAGCAGGCCCGCCGTTCTCCTGTATTTGCACGCCACATCCCTACGACGACGAAAATCTGTTGAGCCCGCCCAAAATCTGGCTCTCTTAATCATCCCCGTGCCGAAAGCGTTTGTTCGCTCCCGGCAGAAATGGGGATCGGATGGCTGCTTCACATCACAATTCGGAAGGCCTCGCACGCAGCGCGCGGATGCTGCGCACGGCGCTTGGCTCGGCCATTGCCCGGTTTCTGGAAGACGCTTCCGTTGTTGAGGTCATGCTGAACCCCGATGGGCGTATCTGGATCGATCGGCTCTCTAACGGACTATCTGATACGGGGGAACACCTGTCGCCCGCCGATGGAGAGCGCATTGTGCGCCTGGTCGCGCACCATGTCGGCGCCGAGGTTCATTCCGGTGCCCCGCGCGTTTCGGCCGAACTGCCCGAGACAGGCGAACGGTTCGAGGGATTGTTGCCGCCCGTTGTCGCAGCCCCTGCCTTCGCCATCCGCAAGCCCGCCGTCGCTGTGTTCACGCTCGAAGACTACGTCGCGGCCGGGATTATGTCGGCGGCACAGGCAGAGACGCTACGCGAAGGCGTGACCTCTCGCGCCAACATCCTCGTCGCCGGTGGCACCTCGACCGGCAAGACGACACTGACCAACGCTCTGCTGGCGGAAGTCGCCAAGACCTCCGATCGCGTGGTCATCATCGAAGATACGCGCGAGCTGCAATGCGCCGCGCCGAACCTCGTCGCCATGCGAACCAAGGATGGCGTCGCCTCGCTCTCCGATCTCGTCCGCTCGTCGCTTCGCCTGCGTCCCGACCGTATCCCGGTCGGTGAAGTGCGCGGCGCGGAGGCGCTGGACCTGTTGAAGGCTTGGGGCACTGGCCATCCCGGCGGCGTCGGCACGATTCACGCCGGATCAGCTATCGGCGCACTGCGACGGATGGAACAACTCATTCAGGAAGCGGTCGTCACTGTCCCCCGCGCGCTGATCGCCGAGACGATTGATCTCGTCGCCGTGCTGTCCGGCCGCGGTTCAGCGCGCCGCCTCACCGAACTCGCGCGTGTCGAAGGCCTCGGCCCTGACGGTGATTACTGCATCGCGCCCGCCACAATTCACCCCCGGCCAGAAGAAGGAGCCTCCCAATGAAGCCTGCTGTTCAGCCCTCCCATCCCTTGGGCCAGCGCCTTACGCGCAACCGCCTCACCATGGCCGTGTCGGTCGCTGCACTCTCTGTGGTGATGGCCGCGCCCGCTTATGCCTCTGGCTCATCCATGCCGTGGGAGCAACCGCTGCAACAAATCCTGCAATCGATCGAAGGCCCGGTCGCCAAGATCATCGCCGTCATCATCATTATCACCACGGGCCTGACGCTGGCCTTCGGCGACACGTCAGGCGGCTTCCGTCGTCTCATTCAGATCGTGTTCGGCCTGTCGATCGCTTTCGCGGCATCGAGTTTCTTCCTGTCATTCTTCTCGTTTGGCGGTGGAGCGCTGGTCTGATGATGCCAGCAGGTGACGAGGTTCCGGGCTTCACAGTGCCGGTCCACCGTGCGCTCAGCGAGCCGATCCTGCTCGGCGGCGCGCCACGCGCCATCGCGATTCTGAACGGCACACTGGCCGGTGCAGTGGGCCTCGGACTGCGCCTCTGGCTGATCGGCATCCTCATCTGGGCGATCGGTCATTTCGCAGCGGTCTGGGCGGCCAAGCGCGACCCGCTTTTCGTCGAGGTCGGACGCCGTCATCTGCGCATCCCGGCACATCTCACTGTTTGAGGGCGCACGCCGATGATGAACCTCGCCGAATACCGCAACAAAAACACCCGGCTCGCTGACTTCCTGCCCTGGGTGGCGCTGGTCGGTTCCGGCATCGTGCTCAACAAGGACGGCAGCTTCCAGCGCACCGCCCGGTTTCGCGGTCCCGATCTGGATTCGGCCGTACCCGCTGAACTCGTCGCCATCGCTGGCCGCCTCAACAACGCCTTCCGCCGTCTCGGCTCGGGTTGGGCGATCTTCGTCGAGGCGCAGCGCCATCCATCGAACAGCTATCCCGACAGCCGCTTTCCTGACCCTGCATCGGCGTTGGTCGATGCAGAGCGCAAGGCTGGGTTCGAGGAAGCCGGTGCGCATTTCGAGTCCAGCTACTTCCTAACCTTCACCTATCTGGCTCCAGCCGAAGACGCTGCGCGTGCCGAGACCTGGCTCTACGAGGGCCGCGAGAAGACCGGCATCGATCCGCACGAGATAATGACCGGGTTCGCCGATCGTACCGACCGGTTGCTGCGCCTGATCGAAGCCTTCATGCCGGAATGCTGCTGGCTCGATGACAGCGAGACGCTGACCTATCTGCACGGCTGCGTTTCCACGAACCGGCACCGCGTCCGCGTCCCCGAGACGCCGATCTATCTCGACGCGCTACTCGCCGATCAGCCGCTCACCGGCGGGCTGGAGCCGCGCCTGGGATCAGCGCATTTGCGTGTCCTCACCATCACTGGCTTTCCAACTGCGACGACACCGGGCCTGCTGGACGAGTTGAACCGGCTTGCCTTTCCCTATCGCTGGTCCACACGCGCCATCCTGCTCGACAAGACCGATGCGGTGAAACTGCTGACCAAAATCCGTCGCCAATGGTTCGCCAAGCGCAAGTCGATTGCCGCCATCCTCAAGGAGGTGATGACCAACGAACAATCCGTGCTAGTCGATACCGATGCCTCGAACAAGGCGGCGGATGCTGATCTCGCGCTTCAAGAACTCGGCGCTGATTACGCCGGTATCGCCTATGTCACCGCGACCGTGACGGTTTGGGACAATGATCCCCGTATTGCCGATGAGAAGTTGCGGCTGGTCGAAAAGGTCATCCAAAGCCGCGACTTCACTGCGATGGCGGAGACCATCAACGCGGTGGATGCCTGGCTGGGGAGCCTGCCGGGGCATGTCTACGCCAATGTGCGGCAGCCGCCTATCTCCACACTCAATCTCGCCCACATGATCCCGCTCTCGGCGGTGTGGGCGGGGCCGGAACGGGACGAGCATTTTGCAGCGCCCCCATTGCTGTTCGGCAAGACCGAAGGCTCAACCCCGTTCCGGTTTTCCCTTCACGTCGGCGATGTCGGCCATACGCTGATCGTCGGCCCGACCGGCGCCGGCAAGTCCGTCCTGCTGGCGCTGATGGCCTTGCAGTTCCGGCGTTACCAGCGGTCACAAGTCTTCGCCTTCGATTTCGGCGGCTCGATCCGCGCGGCGGCGCTCGCCATGCGCGGTGACTGGCATGATCTCGGCGGCGGCCTGACCGATGGATCGGATACCTCTGTCAGCCTTCAGCCGCTCGCCCGAGTGGATGATGCCGCCGAACGCGCCTGGGCTGCTGACTGGATCGCCGCGATCCTCGCCCGAGAGAGCGTCGCCATCACCCCGGAAGTGAAGGAGCATCTCTGGACGGCACTGACATCGCTCAGCACCGCGCCGGTTGAAGAACGCACCATCACCGGCCTGTGCGTCCTCCTCCAGTCCAACGACCTCAAGCAGGCGCTCCGCCCCTACTGCATCGGCGGTGCCTGGGGCCGGCTGCTCGACGCCGAACAAGAACATCTGGGTACCGCAACGGTTCAGGTCTTCGAGACCGAGGGGCTGATCGGCACGGACGCCGCACCCGCCGTTCTGGCCTATCTGTTTCACCGCATCGAGGACCGGCTCGACGGATCGCCGACGCTGATCATCGTCGATGAAGGATGGCTCGCGCTCGACGACGACGGTTTCGCCGGCCAGCTTCGCGAATGGCTGAAGACTCTCAGGAAGAAGAACGCCAGCGTGATCTTCGCCACACAGTCTCTGTCCGACATCGACCGTTCGGCGATTGCGCCCGCTATCATCGAGAGCTGCCAGACCCGGCTTCTGCTGCCGAACGAGCGCGCGATCGAGCCACAGATCACCGCCATCTATCGCCGCTTCGGCCTCAACGACCGCCAGATCGAGATCCTCGCCCGCGCCATGCCAAAGCGTGATTATTACTGCCAGTCCCGCCGAGGCAACCGCCTGTTCGAGCTGGGTCTGTCGGAGGTGGCGCTGGCGCTCTGCGCCGCATCGTCGAAAACCGATCAAACCGCCATCACCGCGATTGTCGCCGAGCATGGCGCGGACGGTTTCCTCGACGCCTGGCTGCGCCATCGCGGCGTCGATTGGGCCGCCGACCTCATCCCCAACCTCACCAACCTGGAGACACTGCCATGACGCTTCGTCATTTCTCTGGCCACACCCGCGCGGTGATGATCGCCGCCACTCTTGCCATCCCGATCTCGGTGTCGCCATTGCTGACGACAACGGCGTCCGCGCAATGGATCGTCTACGATCCGACCAATTATGCGCAGAACCTGCTTTCCGCCACGCGCGCCCTCCAGCAGATCAACAATCAGATCACCTCGCTCCAGAACGAGGCACAGATGCTGATCAATCAGGCACGCAATCTGGCAAGCCTGCCATACTCGTCTCTGCAACAACTCCAGCAGTCGGTGAGCCGCACCCAGCAGCTTCTTAGCCAGGCCCAGAACATTGCTTACAATGTGCAAGCGATCGATCAGGCCTTCCAGACCCAATACGCCAATGTCTCCATGTCGGCCTCCGATGCGCAACTCGTTTCAGATGCCAAGACCCGTTGGCAGAACACGGTTGGCGGCCTTCAGGACGCCATGCGCGTACAGGCCACTGTCGTCGGCAATATCGACACCAACCGCACCGAGATGTCATCTCTCGTCGGCGCCAGTCAGTCCGCCACTGGCGCTTTGCAAGCGACCCAGGCCGGAAACCAGCTCCTCGCCCTTCAAGCCCAGCAACTAAGCGATCTCACGGCGGTCGTTGCCGCCAATGGGCGGGCTCAGGCTTTGCAATCGGCCGAACAGGCAGCCGCTGCCGAACAGGGCCGCGAACAACGCCGCCGCTTCCTGACGCCGGGTTCGGGCTATCAGGCTGGCAGCGCCCAGATGTTCTACGGCAATTGAGGGTGACACCATGGACGGCAAGACCCTCGCGCGTCTCGCGGCCGTGATTTTCGTGGCCGTCGCCATTGTCGCGACAGCGATCGAGATGAACCGTCGTGACGTATCTCAAGATGCCTCCGCGACCTTTCCACTCTCCACCCCAAGGCCGGATCCGCTCGATGCGGAACTTGCCCGGTGCAGCGGGAGTGGCGAAGCCGGAAGCCGCGATCCTGCTTGCCTGAAGGCATGGGCGGAGAACCGACGCCGCTTCCTCGGCCAGCCCGCCTCGGCAGCCTCAAGCCCGCAGCCATCATCTCCTGAGAATGGAGCGCGCTGAACATGGGCAATACCGGCGTCATCGATCATTTTCTCGAAGTCTTCACCCGCTATATCGACGGCGGTTTCGGACTGCTCCGGCCCGAGGTGGCCTTCATCGCCACTACCTTGATCGTGATCGACGTCACGCTAGCAGCCCTGTTCTGGTCGTGGGGCGCCGACGAGGACATCATTGCCCGCCTCGTCAAGAAGACGCTCTTCGTCGGCGTCTTCGCCTATATTATCGGCAATTGGAACAACCTTGCCCGTATCGTCTTCGAAAGCTTCGCCGGTCTCGGCCTGAAGGCCTCCGGCACCGGCTTTACCGTGAGCGATCTTCTGCGCCCCGGCAAGGTGGCGCAGACCGGCCTCGATGCGGGCCGCCCCCTCCTCGATTCCATCTCGAACCTGATGGGCTATTGGGCCTTCTTCGAGAATTTCATCCAGATCGCCTGCATGTTGTTCGCCTGGGCGCTGGTGCTGCTCGCCTTCTTCGTCCTCGCCATCCAGCTCTTCGTCACCCTGATCGAGTTCAAACTGACGACGCTTGCCGGGTTCGTGTTGATCCCCTTCGGCCTCTTCGGAAAATCAGCCTTCATGGCCGAGCGCGTCCTCGGCAATGTCATTTCTTCCGGCATCAAGGTGTTGGTGCTGGCCGTCATCATCGGCATCGGCTCGACGCTGTTTTCCGAGTTCACGGCCGGTTTCGGCGGCGCGACGCCGACCATCGACGAAGCCATGGCCATCGTTCTTGCGGCGCTGTCGCTGCTCGGTCTTGGTATTTTCGGTCCCGGTATCGCCAGCGGCCTCGTGTCGGGCGGGCCGCAGCTTGGCGCAGGCGCCGCGATCGGTACCGGTCTCGCCGCCGGCGGCATGGTTGCAGCAGGTGCGGCAACGGTCGGCGCCGTCGCTTCTGGCGGTGCATCTCTCCTTGGCGGGGCTGCGGCTGCCGCCCGTGGCGGCGCAGCTCTGGCCGGTGGCGCGTCAACCGCCTACAGCCTCGGTGCCGCCGGAGAGACCGGCGCTTCCGCTGTTGCCTCCGGTCTTGGCAATGTCGCCTCGACGGGAGCCAAGGCTGCCGCTTCGCCCCTGAAGAAAGCCACTGGCCGCGCGTCCGATAGCCTGAAATCCAGCTACCAGTCAGGCGCTCGCGCCGCCTTCGAGGCCAGCAGCGGGTCATCGACGGCGGGCACCGTGGGCGGCAATGCCCCGGAAGCCGCGTCAGGCTCCTCCTCTCCATCCGAAAGCCCACCCGCCTGGGCGAAGCGCATGAAACGCTCCCAGACCATGACGCACGGCGTTCAGGCGGCCGCGCACGCCGTCAAATCCGGCGATGCCCACGGCGGCGGCTCGTCCGTCAATCTCTCCGAAGGCAACTGACCATGTTCAAGCGACCCTCCACCCATTACGGCAAATCCCCCGAGCCAGAAACGCCCTATCAGCGTGCGGCCCAGGTCTGGGACGATCGCATCGGCTCTGCCCGCGTTCAGGCAAAGAACTGGCGGCTGATGGCCTTCGGTTCGCTTGCCTTGTCAGCGGGATTGTCAGGCGCGCTGGTTTGGCAGTCGATGAATGGTTCGGTCGTGCCCTGGGTGGTGCAGGTCGACAAACTCGGGCAGGCGCAAGCCATTGCACCTGCGACCGCCGACTATCAGCCCAACGACGCTCAGATTGCCTTCTACCTTGCCCGTTTCATCGAACAGGTCAGGAGCATTCCTGCCGATCCGATCATCGTGCGGCAGAATTGGCTGCGCGCCTATGATTTCACGACGCAGGGCGGCGCGCTGGCGCTCAACGACTATGCGCGCGCCAATGATCCCTTCGCCAAGGTCGGCAGGCAACAAATCGCGATTGAAGTATCATCGGTCATCCGCGCCTCGCCGTCGAGCTTCCGCGTCGCCTGGATAGAGCGCCGCTATCAGGATGGGTCATTGGCCGCGACCGAGCGCTGGTCCGCCATCCTTACCGTCGCCGTTCAGCCGCCGCGCGATGCCGACACGCTCAGGAAAAACCCTCTCGGGATCTACATCAACGCCATCAACTGGTCGAAGGAGCTTGGATCATGATCCGGCCGTCTCATCTGACCGCCGGACATCTGGCGGCGCGTAGCAACGCACTTCCGCCTTTCCGTAAATCCGGCTTACCGCTTCTGCTGCTTTACGCGTCCGCGCTTGCCGGATGCGCAACACCGCAAAAGCCCCCGGAAATTTCCTATGACGATGCCGCGCCCGCCGTCCTGGCGGCCGATCCGCCAAAGCCGGTTCAGGTGGTCGAGCTGCCGAAGGTCCTGCCACTGCCGGGCCAGTTGAAGCCGGTCGGCAAGGATGGCAAGCCCGCACCTGAACTGGCGGACCCGGCCGCCCGGGTGAGCGAAGCCAACGCCGCTGCCCGGATGCAGCCGGTCAGGAACGGCTTCATCAACTCGATGCAGGTCTATCCATTCGTCGACGGTGCGCTCTATCAGGTCTATACCTCGCCGGGACAAATTACCGATATCAGCCTGCAACCCGGCGAACAGCTTGTCGGCTCCGGCCCGGTCGCCGCCGGTGACACGGTGCGCTGGATCATCGGCGATACAGAAAGCGGCTCAGGCGCCACCAAACAGATCCATATCCTTGTCAAGCCGACGCGACCGGAACTCACGACGAACCTGGTCATCAATACTGACCGGCGCACCTATCACATGGAACTGCGTTCGACCGAGAAGACCTATATGGCCTCGGTCTCCTGGCAGTATCCACAAGATCAGCTCATCGCATTGCGCCGACAGAACCAACAGGCCGAGGCGGCCCAGCCGGTTGCCAGTGGCGTCGATCTGACCCGCGTCAATTTCCGCTACGACGTGACCGGAGACCGCGCGCCCTGGCGGCCCCTGCGTGCCTTTGATGACGGGCGGCAGGTGTTCATCGAATTTCCGCGTGGCATCGGTCAGGGGGAAATGCCGCCGCTGTTCGTGGTCGGCCCCGAAGGCGACACCTCCGAACTGGTGAACTACCGCGTGCGCGGCAATTACATGATCGTCGACCGGCTGTTTGCCGCCGCCGAATTGCGCTTTGGCGCAGGCAAGGACCAGAAACGTGTCCGCATCTCCCGGACCGACGGGAGGCCTGCATCGTGAGCACCGACATCGATCCCGAAAAGGAGGAAAGCCGGAAGCCCGATGCGGCCGAGGACGAGACCCGGTCGCTGACAGGCGAGCCGGTGCCGTCCATGCGTCTTCGCCCTGATCCGCCACGTGTCACGCGGCTTTCACGCAAGGTCCTGGCCGGTCTGGGGCTCGCCGCTGGGCTCGGCGTTGGCGGTGCCCTGATCTATGCCCTTCAGACCAGGAATGGCGGCAATCAGGGGCAGGAACTCTATTCGACCGACACTCGCACCACGCCGGATGGCCTGGCAGGACTGCCCAAGGACTATAGCGGTGTACCAAAGCTCGGTCCCCCGCTTCCCGGTGATCTTGGGCGACCGATCCTGAACGCTCAGAACGGGGGGCAGACGTTCGCGACACCCGGTGTTGTCGCCAATCCGCCATCCGGCCCAAATCCGGAAGAGCAGCGTCGCGCACAGGAATTGGAAGCGGCTCGCACCGCCCGGCTCTTTGCCCCGTCCGAGACGCGGTCCTCAAACACGAATACGGCAAATCCGGCACAGACAGCGGCAGCGACGATGCCACAAACGCCCGATCTGGCCAGTTTAGGCCTGGCTCCGCAGCCCTCAACGCCGTCGGCACAGGATCGCCAGCTTGCCTTCCTCAACCAGACGCCAGACAAACGCACGGTTTCGACTGATCGCATCGCCGCCCCGGCATCGCCGAACATCCTTCAGGCCGGGGCGGTGATTGCCGCCGCGCTCATCACCGGCATCCGCTCCGATCTTCCCGGTCAGATCACCGCCCAGGTGACGGAGAATGTCTATGACAGCCCGACCGGCAAGATCCTGCTCATCCCGCAGGGCACCCGCGTGATTGGCCAATACGACAATGGCGTTGGCTTCGGCCAGCGCCGCGTGCTGCTCGTCTGGAACCGGCTGATCTTCCCCAATGGTCGCTCGATTGTTCTGGAGCGCCAGCCGGGCGCCGATGCCGAAGGCTATGCAGGCCTAGAGGATGGTGTCGATTACCATTGGGCTGAGTTGTTCAAGGCTGCGGCTCTTTCGACTTTGCTCAGCGTTGGTGCGCAGGCCGGTTCGTCCGGCAACGATAGCGACATCATCCAGGCTCTGCGCCAAGGCGCGTCACAGAGCATCAACCAGACCGGCCAACAGGTCGTAAGCCGCCAGCTCAACATCGCGCCGACGCTGACCATTCGGCCGGGCTTCCCGGTCCGTGTAATCGTAACCCGAGATCTTGTTCTCGAACCCTATGGAGGTTGACATGGCGAAATTGAAACTCTCGGTGATCGTCGATGACAAGCCCGTCAAGGTCACGCTGGAACTGCCGGCCGACCTGCACCGCGATCTCGTTGCCTATGCCGACATCCTCGCCCGCGAGGCAGGTCAGTCGCCCGCCGATCCCGTCCGCCTGATCGTACCTATGCTGGAGCGGTTCATCGCCACGGACCGAGGCTTTGCCAAGGCAAAGAAATCCCTGTCCCACACTACGCTGTCGATGTGACAGACGAAACGTTTTGGGTCTCCAAAGCGGCCGCGATGTCCAGAAACCGCTGTAAGGCCGGATTGTCGTTCTGTTCCGACCAGACCATGCTGTAGGGCAAGGTCTCGTTACCTATGGGGCGGAAGACGACGCCCGGAACCTGCGTTGCCGTGATGCCCTCGCTTGCCAGGGTCAGTCCCTGGCCCAACGCGACCAGAGACAGGAGGTTATGCCGACCGACACTGTGCGGCAAGATTTCCGGCTGGCGCCCCAGCCCGGCAAGCCTCTGGACCAGGTAGTTGTAAATCTCCTGTCCCGGAGCGGCGTCACTGACGATGAAGCGCTCGCCGATCACGTCGCCCCAATCCAATTGCTCGGTTTCGGCAAGAACGTGCTGGTCCGGCATGGCCACGAAAACCTGCTCTGACCAGAGATGGCGGCATTCACAGCCTTCCCATTCGAGAGTTCCCGTCAGAAATGCCACATCAAGCTGCCGCTGGCGGATCGCTGCGACATGCTCTGCCTGATCGCCATCGGCAAACGACATCTGAATGGTCGCGTACTTTTCGGAGAATTTCTGGATGAGGTCGGCAAGAAAGCTGGAACCCAATGACGACAGAATGCCGATCCGCAACTCGCCATCGCCCACCCTCCCGATAGCGGCAACTTCCGTTCGCGCAAGACCAATCTCGGACAGCGCCTTTCGTCCCCGGTCGACGAACTGCTTACCCGCGAGGGTCAGGGTGACACCAGAGTGTGAGCGGACAAATAAAGCCGTTCCAAGCCGAATTTCCAAATCACGCACACGTCGGCTGATCGCGGACTCCTGCACTCCAAGCGCTGCCGCCGCCCGACGAAAACTACCGTGTTCGGAAGCGGCGACAACGTAACTGATGTGGCGAAGTTCGATACTCGATCCCAGCACGCACACTCCTTCAGAACCGTGCCGCAGCGAAGATGCTGCGGTTTAGTGCGAGGAAGTCAGCACAGCTTTACGGCGAGTGTTCGGCAAAAACTTGGTCGTAGGCTACCTCAGCTATGTCGGATGGATATTCTTGTTTGTTTGGTTGATCGACGTCACGGCGTCCTTCGCCTGCTGTCGGCGTGCTCGTCCTTTCATTCAATCAACTTCTGAATGAAACCCAAGGTATTTGCATTTTCGATTAGTGTTCGCACCTTCGCTCGCTCAAGTCCGGCTGGAATCTCAGCATCAATCTCCAGACGGAGTTTGACGTCGCTTCCAGGAAGGGTCGTCAACTGTTCGACGATCGCCTCGACTATCTGATGTATGTCCCTTGCCGGTCGTTCCGATGAAATCATCACCGTACCCAAGAAGCGGGTTGGCTTTTTTTCAATTGGTTGCGCCGTGACGCTGTCACCTGAAATCGCAACGGACGGCGCAGCAGCGGGACCACCCGCCGTCACAGTTTGCTCCGCCGCGTCGGAGGACGACGGCACAGGACGGTGCGCTTCCGCAACCTCTGGCTTAATGATGACGCTGTCGCTATCGATCACAACAATCGCGTTGCTTGCACGCTCAATGGACAGCCCCAGATACGAATCTGACTTGTCATCGTACCGTTCAGCATAAGCAAATGGGCCAGGCAACATGCCGCCAATGGCCGCTTGTACAGCTTTGATCAGGACATCCTGCCCTTTGAGGCGCGGCAGGTAGATATAGCGGTTCAGATACTCGCGCAGATCTTTGAGAGACAAACGGGGCTTGTCGTTCCAGATATATTTCTGGAGGTCTCTGTCGAGGCGCGAAGGTCCTAGCTCGACCAGCAGTCCCTCCTCCGCCACCAGCTTCTTGCTGGCACGGGCGAGCAGACCGTCCTGCGCCGGTATTTTACCAGACTGCCACTCCCAATCGGCATGCGCGCTCTCCTGGGCCGGATAATGCAGGTAGCACCAGGCTTCTTTTAGGCGCGTCTTCATCGTTTCGTTCGCTTCAGCCAACTTGGCCTTGGCAAGTGCGCTGTCGCTCTGCGTGAGATTTAGGCGTTCGGTATCGCGGACGATTTCACCCCATGCCAACGACGCACGCACGGCGTCTTTCAGATGATCGAGCTGTCGGCTTTCCGCTGCAATGAAAACCAGAGTGTTGCGGTAGACACGTGGTGTGCTGCCGCGTTGCAGCAGAATGGTTTTGGCCTCCCCGAGGGCCTCCGAACCCTCACGTCCATTATGTGGATACTTTACGCCAAGTACCACGGCCCGCACCCCGCCCGCTTCGTCGGGAACTTCCGCCGACGATGCGGGTGCCACCTGCACGGCGTCGAAATGCCCTCGATCCGCGAGACCATTCACATATTTTCCGAGTTCGGCATCGATCGTGACGTCAACCAAAGCCGCCTCGATCTGCGCGGCCTTATCGGCAGCGATGCGATTCAGGCTAGCCGACATGGAGTACCAGTAGCGGCCAAGATCAGAGTGCATGAACTTGGCTTGATTGGTCAGCCGCCGCAATGCGTCGCCGAAGATCGCCGGCCGCTCCCCTGGCTGAACCACACCGAGATTGATCTGCTTGTCGTCAAGGCCGGTGTTCTGCTGCTGCGCTGTTGGGGCAGTGCCCATGAAGATTGCACGGGCAACGCGACGTGTTGCCGAATATCGATTGAGATTGGGGGCGGATTGATCCACCCTGTAAGGTGTCGATGTTGTACCATCAACGTCGCCAGCGATGATCGCCTGCCAGCTCACGTCGAGATAGTGGAGCAGTTCAGGCTCCACGCGTGGCGAACTCACCGCCACACTGCCGGGCATGATCATGACCGACGGGTCGCCGTTCATCCAAAGCTCGTGAATAGCCTGCGCCATAAGGCGGAGGACACCGCGCGTTCTCTGGAATTTTTCGAGTGATCCCCATGTGGTGTAGAGCTGGTCGAACAGTTCCGGGTGAATCGGATAGGCCTTTTCCAACTTCCGACGGTAATCTTCATCAGCACACCCTTGCGGGAAATCGTTCGCGTTCTCCCGATAGAGCTTGGCGAATTGCTTGAGCGTGTTGTCCCGATGATGGAACTTGTCGCCGGGGATGTCCTTGAACAGACGACGCCGGACGATCTCATAGCTTTCTTCCTGGCTGGCAGGACGCCACGAAGATTCCACGCGGCTGAACGTTTGCTTGAGACGTGCGAGCGCTTCTTGACCACCCTCACCGCCCACTTCGATCTGCGAGGCCGGCAGGGAGGCGACTAGCAACGTGCCGGGGCTGGCCTTGACCGCCTCGGTCAGAGACTGGACGAAGGACAGGTTGGCATCGAACGACCCGGACGGCAGCCCCTCGACCTTGTAAATTTGACGCAAGTAGGCGACCCATTCGTCGATCAAGATCAGACACGGTGCGCATTTCTTGAAGAGTGCCTCGAGCAGGTTGGAGCCTGGTGCGATACCGTTGGCATCGTTCTCGGCGACCAAATCAAATGCTTCAGCTCCACCGAGCTGCCAGGCCAATTCACCCCATGTCGTCCGGATTTTCCGACCGCCATCCGCGTTGAGAACGTCCTGCGGCCCGCGCGAGGTGCCTACGAGCACAGCGCGGTTGATCCCGTCCGGTACATTGAGGCCCTGCTTTTCGAGCAATTGGTCGAGTCCTGAGAGGTCCTGCACCGGCGTCGGTCCCGCCATGTGATAGAGCGCCAGCATCGAGTGCGTCTTACCGCCCCCGAAATTGGTTTGCAGCTCGACGACTGGATCCCCACCCGCACCGGATAGCCGCTTCGCCGCCCCGACCAACAGCGCGCTCAGCCCTTCCGTAAGGTAAGTTCGACTGAAAAATTGCCGCGGATCGCGATATTCCGGCGGGGCACTTCCCGAATGAACCTTGGCAAGGTCGGCAGCGAATTCTGCCTGCTGGAACTCACCTGTAGCTACATCCTGGTGTGGCTCGACGACCTCTCGCCACGGCAGCAACCCCGCCACCGTCTCGACCGAGATTTCAAGACGCTGCGTCTTCCGGCGCTCCTCGTTGCGCTGAAGTTCAGTGAACTTCGTCCGGAGGATTGTGTCGCGCATCTTGCCGAGTTGTTCGGCCGTCTCGCCAGCGCTGATAGCTTCCATCAGCCGGCGCATGGTATCGAGAGCCCGCTCCGCATCGTCATAGGTGAAGGTCTCGTTGTGCGAGAGCTTGTTGCGGACATCGCTCAATTCGTTGACCAGCGACCTTTCCGCGCGGCCGAGGACCGCCTTGAACGCCTCGGTCCAGAAACGATCCATCGCATTGAAGAGCGCAGCCTGGTCCCAGCCTACAGCTCCGGTGTTGTTCGGTCGCAGGCTGGGCAGCTTCTCCAGAACCTGAACCTGCCAATGGCCCGGAAGAGATGTTTCCAGCCGCTTTTCAACGAAGGGAATCAACGCCGCAGGCAGCAGCTCCATACCCTCAAACACATGTTGGCGTGTGCTTTTTGCCATGTTCCGTTTCCCCCTTAAATATCCAGCCGAATCTGACGATCGCCGCTTGTGTCATGGATAGCCGCAGCAGCCTTCGTCAGCTCGGTCCAGTCAGCGATCAGAGCGTTGTAGGCCGTGGCCTCTTTCGCATCCTTTCGCTTGTTGGCGCTGATGTCGTAGAGGCAGTAAGCAAGGTCCTTCACGGCCTCCGCTTGGGCGATGATTCTCTTCATCAGGATGGCGGTGTCGTGGGAGATGCCGTCCTTCTCGTGCAGCCTGACCAGATGCTGGAGGCACTCCCACACCGTCAGGTGTCGGTCCTCTTCAGGGTTCCAATCCTCGTCGAGTTCGTCACGGGTGAGAATGCGGACCTTTCCGGCAGCGCTTTCAATGATACCAGCGTGCTTGACGCTATCGACAGAGATTCCCCGTGCGCGCGCCAAACTATCGGCCGTGCCATATTCGCCTTTCGCCATCCCATGCTGTTCGAACCAGGTGATGGCAAAGCGGGTGTCCGCATCGAACTCGCCTTGGATGCCGCCAAGGTATTCGTCGAGCTCGCGGTTGATCAGTTGCAGTGCGGCCTTCACGGTCATCGGGCTGTCGTCGGATTCCAGCACCGCCTTGTAGCGCGAGAACACGCCCATGCCAGGGCCGATGGCCGATTGCGGCATGTCGGCCGGGGCGATGTTGGCGGCCTGAAGCTCGGCGATGGCCGGGGGCAGTTCGCGTTTCAGGGCACGGATGAACTCGGCCCGGGTGATGACCTCGGCCGAGGCTTCCTTCTTGCGGCAGACGAGGACGACCGAGTTGGCGAGGGCGTTGGTGCCGGAGGCAACCATGCGGTTCGCCATCTCTGTGCGCATAGGCCAAGTGCCGACAACCGCATAACCAGCCTCAACGACCGCCTGAAGGAAGGTTGCCCAGCCGGTTGAGCTCACCCCCTCTTGCGCAACCTCACTTTGCTTGAAGGCATAGTAGATCGTGGCAGGAGCCAAATCAGATGACTGTTCAGCCATGTTCTTGATGGCCCGCCCCATACCGTCCAAAAAGAAGGCTTCGGCGGATTCTCGGCCTCCATGCCTGAATGCAGTGGCTACAAGTTCCTCAGCCTTTGGTGTTGCCAAAACACTGAATAGTTCGGGAAAGAACGGCTTGAGGGAGACCCTCATCCAGCAAAAGAAAAAGTCCGACAAATCAGCGTAGCCGATATTGTCGTAGTACGGAGGATCAGTTGAAATAACTGAAAGCTCAGGAATATCAACTGATTGGGCATCAAACTGAACTTCGCGTCCGCAATTACTCGGAACAAAGCGCTCGACAACCTTGTATACCCATTCAACATTCGCAAGGAAGTTGCCTGTCGCATCAGAAAATGGATTGCCCTCTGCAAAATCCCAAGTCATCGGCAATGCTTGACGAGCAAACGTGTTTCTAAGCGCCTCCATTTTGGGGGAAGAGTCCCACGAGCAAATCGTGGAACCGCGATCAGCAGACCGATTGATGGCAAACGCCAAATAGACGCAAATAGCGTCGGCATAGGCGGAAGCACTATGACCATCAGCGGCCAAAGACACTGAGTCATTATTCCAACCCGAAGCAACCGCGTCGGCGACCACCTTCTCCTTCACTTCAGGAAGAACACCGGTCAGCGTCTTCAATGAGATAACCTGCCTGTCGGTGAACAGCTTCCCCCAATTCTCAAGGCCGAATGCGTGACATGTGCCACCTGTCAACCGTGCGGGTGTTGCACCTTGCAGATTGGTCTCCCGAAAATCCTTGGCTGACTCCTGAAAACCCTCAACCTGCGCCGCAAATATCTGTGCGGCATCTGGGGCGACATACTGTCGGCCATTCTTTCCCTCGGCAACCACGGCAATCAGCACTTCGCCCATCTCCCCAGCCTGAGCTTTTTCCCGCACATAGTCGGCGGTGATGGCCCCGCCTGACATTATGCATTGAAAGTTTGCGCGCGCTGACTTTGTGCCTTCTTTTGCTTTTGCCAGCTCTGCTTTCGTGCCTGCGCGTCGAACACGATAGTTGATCGTCTTCTCAACTCGATCAACAATAGGTTCGATCCAAGCCTCCCTGCCAGGTTTCGAACCGAGTAGAAAACTTGACGCAATAGGCACATGCACATCGGCAAAGGCCGGGTCCGGGCTCGGCACGGTTCTCGACCAAACCCATGCGATCACAGTTGCCTTGCCACCCCCGAACTCCTTCGGCAGGTCAACCTTCGGGTAAAGGTGCCCAATGCGCTCCCAAGCCTTCTCGCGCATCCATTCGCCGTAGTATTTCACATCCTCGGCCAGCCCTTCGGCGTTGCGGTAGAACGACCGCTCCTTGATGCCGGGGTGGATGGGGGGCATGTCCTTGAACTTCGGCGGGATCTCGATCATCGCCTTGCCGATCATCACCGCCACCGGGTTCAGGTCGGACCCATAGGCGGGCAAGCCGAGACGCTGCGCCTCCAGTGGGATCGACCCGCCGCCCGAGAACGGGTCATAGACTGGCGGTAGAACGCCGCCGCAAGAGCGCCGGATTTCCGCCCGCGCGCGTTCCAGCACCTCCTCGTTGGTCGAGTTCTCCCACTTCACCAGATCTTCGATGATGGCAAACAGCCGCTTGCGCTCGGCTTCCTGCGCTTCATGCGTGGGGAATTTCTCGAGATCACTCGACGGATCGTCAACAAGCTGGGCGAACAGAACAGCACGACAAGCTGCCAGCGGCCGCCGCGCCCACCACAGATGCAGCGTCGATGGATGCCCGTGCCGGATCGACTTCTCGCGAGCGGAGGCGGCGTTGATCGCTTCGAGCGGGATCGCGACTTCAATGAGTTTCTTTTTATAGGTCGTCACAATTCCACCTCTATCCATTCAAAATTTGGGACGCCACGGCCTGCAAGACTATGACGTAATTCACCGAGCAGCGACCCATCAGAGAAAATACTTCCAGTGAATGCGCCGCCCTCCAGATCGAACGTCGCATCCTGCGTCTGCTGAGGACTGAATTCCATAAGTCTCGCAGATGTCTTCGTCGAATCGACGCCAACCAAACACTCGAATACGTTCAGATCCAACCCAATTACTTCGATCCGGAAACCGTCCCGAGGTATTTTGAAGAGAAGATAAGGCAGATCGTGAAAATCCTCCCAAAACTCGCGGCTTGAGAGATCTGGGGATTTCGGCAAAATGGACGTGATGCGGACCACGAATTCACGACCACCGAGTGAGATAACCGGGACGGTCTGACGTCTACGGTCGACGGAGTAGGCGCCGGTTCTCAGTCGGTTCGCTTCCTCATTAAAACCCATAGCGGCGAGCCAAGCAGCATAGTTTGCTCGGCGCACAGCGTCCGCAGGAAACTCAACGGGATTTTCCGGTGTCTCCGGCTCTGGGTCGACAAATGCGATCATCGATTTTTCGTCAGAGCCATCATTGCTTTCGCGCAAAAACGTACCTATCGCGAAGCTCTTCTTCGGTTGCGGAGAAATATGTTTATCCCAACCGTCAAGTTGCTTTAGGCCTTCGTTTAGCGCTCCCTTGATATTCGGCTTACTGTCGGAACCTGCAAATCCACCTTTAGATTCGGCGAGAATCCACTCTTTTTGGGTGTTTTCGGCGATGAAATCGGGAGCCTTCTCTTTCCCTGCCGGCCAAGCCTTGTTTTGGGTCGCCGCTCGCTGCTTCCATTCGGTCTCAAAGCGACCGACATAGGCGTACCCCTTCTCTTCCAGAAGAAGAATGGCCATGCCCTGCCCAATACGCCCGGCCAATCCTGAACTGCTGAAATCAGCATAGTAACTTGCCATGCCGTCATGCAGCGAAAATCCGACCTTGCCCCAATCGAAAAGATGGCCATTTTCAAGCAGGAAGCCTGTTGCACCTGCCCAAAGCTGGGGTGTCGAGGGCCACCGCAAGCAGTCTGCTTTCTTGATGGCATGTGCTAACCGCCATGCGCTGAAGCTGACAACCCCGCAGGAATCTGGAAATGGCCGAACGTGGGCGCGTGGCGTCTGAACCTTTGCCTTATCAAGCTCATGTACTGGTAGACTGCTATTCGCAGTGAACGCCTTGGCAATATTGACAGGCAAGGAAAACCACGGCGTCAGAACTGACAAGGGATGCATCATCATAGAGGCAGCTCCGACCGTTCCAGCAAGCGCCTCAAATCGAACTGAATCGCCGTTTCCATGAACGACGGCTCCCGATCCACAAGCGGGCCGCGCACATAGCGCGGCGCATGAGCAAAACCGCTATTGACCGATACAACTGCCAGGATGAACTTATCTGGTTCGTGCAGGGAGGTGATAATCTCCTGCCGCGTAACCATCACGCTGTCGGCACCGTCGATGCGTCCCTTCACCTCAATAAAGCGCAAATGCCCCGACTTTGGATCGTGGGAGACGATGTCGTACCCAATCTTCTGTGCGGAGACATCGACCGGGTCATTCCCCAAGTCCCGCTCTGCCGCCATGACCGCTGACATTGCCGCAAGTTCGATCGCCCTGCGCGCGACCGGATCTTCTGCGAAATGATTGGAAATACTAGGTGCTTGACGCGCCTCCAGCAGTCCGCGCGGAATAACGACCATGCCGCCCCGCACGCGCGGCGGCTGCGATGAAATGAACCGCTCCCGCTCAAGCTGGTCCATACGGCGTTTCTGGCGCTCAGCCAGATCCTCGGCCCGGCGCTGGGCGTTCTGCCAATTCACGCGCGTCTTCTTGCCGGCACGCTCCTCTTCTTTCAACTCGAAGGCGCGCGAGTCCCAGTAATTGATCTCCTTCTTGAGGCGGGCGCGCACCTCATGCTCGACCTTCTCAATCTCGGGAAGACGTCGCGCCTTGACCTCGGCGACATGGCCTTGGGCCAGCTCAACCGTCGCAAACCGGATCGCGGCCTTTTCCAGATCCGTGGTCAGCCAGCTCTCGTCAAGAAGGTCGCGCACGCTGGCGACCTCCTCCGGTTTGGCAGGGCGCAGATTCAAATGCGGCGCGATGCCAGCGTTGACCGTGTTGCCAGCCTTGTCGATGGCCGCGAACTGAAGCCGCTGTGAAATCACATGCGGCTTGCCGACACTGGTGACACGGCCGTCCTGAACGGTGTGCTCCAACAGGAAAATCGCCGACAGCGTGTCGCCCGCATCGGTGTCGTCCACCAGGATCGCACCCTGCCGCATGATCTGCTCATACTGCTCGCGGATAAGGCTGATCACGGCTTCGAGCAGCGGATGGCCTGGGCAGACGAATGCCGCGACCGGCTGCTGGTTGATCTTGTCTTTCTCGAAGCAGATCCGCTCATACTGCGTCTGAAGCGGCGCGCCGGTTCCGATCTGGCGGTCCCGCTCACGGATACGCACTGGGACATGAGTGACCTCCCAGCGCCCTTCTTCACGGCGCTTGATCCGGCCGCCCAGATGCTGGAACGCCTCGACGAAGAAGCTCTGGATGTGATGCGGCTGCAGGCGCAACGCTTCGGCGCGCTCCATTTCAAGGCGCAGTTCCTCGACCTTGGCCTCCGGCATCGTGTCATTGGTCAGGGCGCGGCGGCGTAGAAGCTCAAGCAGGTTCGCCTGGTCGACGGCACCATCGACCTGCTGGAACAGGCGGGCCTTGACCTCTTCCCGCTCGCCATACTGGATCGCCTCGAACAGCAGATCCTTTAGCGCCACGCCGTCGAACAATTCGCCGAGCACGTCATAGACTCGACCGCCTAGCGCCTCGCGCGCGGCTTCCAGCTTTTCGAGCAGTCGGGCGTAAACCTCGCCCTCGCGCGTGTCGGCCGCGACGAGATTCCACAGATGGCAAACCTCGGTCTGGCCAATGCGGTGGATACGACCGAACCGCTGCTCGATCTTGTTCGGGTTCCACGGCAGATCGTAATTGACCATCAGGTGGCCGCGCTGAAGGTTCACGCCTTCACCGGCCGCGTCGTTGGCGATCAGGACCAGCATGTCCTTGTCCTGCATGAAGCGCTCTACGACCTTACGCCGCTCTTCGCGCGACACGCCGCCGTGGATCACCTCGACCGCCTCGGGATTGCCGAGCCGCGCCCGAACCTTGTCGAGCAGATAGTGCAGCGTGTCCTTCGGCTCGGTGAAGATGATCAACTTGCGACGGTTGCCAGCAGCGTCGACCATGAGATCGTCATCGAGGATACGGTTGAGCTGGCTCCACTTCGTATCCACGCCGGAACGCAGAACGCCGAGCGCCATAGTCTCCAAGCCCTTCAGGGTCTCGACTTCCAGGGCAAGTTGCTCGACCGTCTCGGCCGTCGTCGCGCCCGTCGAGATCAAGTCCTCAAGCTCGTCGATCTCCTCCTGGCCGTATTCCTCGATGTTGCCGAGCATGTCGGCATTGATTGTCGGCTCGCTCGTACCTGCCCGGCGGCCCTTGGCGGCAAGGCGGGCTTCGCCCAGTTCGTTTTCTAGCCGCTCACGGCGACGTTTAAGGGACTGGTAGATGGCCGCCGGTGACGAAGCGAGCCGGCGCTGGAGGATCTGCAAGGCGAAGCCGACATTGTTGCGCTTCTTCCCGTCGCCCTCCGCGAAGCGCTGCACGCGGTTCATCTCCGTGCGCACATATTCCGTGACGGCGGTGTAGAGCGCCGCCTCCCCCTCCGAGAGCTGATATTTGACCGTGCGCGCCCGCCGCTCGGGGAAGAGCGGCCGACCGTCGAACTTGAGCAGTTCCTCCTTGGTCAGCCGCCGCATCATGTCTTCGGTGTCGGCGTAGTGGACACCATCGCGGAACCGGCCCTCGAACCGATCGCCGTCGAGCAGCGCCATGAAGAGCTGGAAATCCTCTTCCTTGCCATTGTGCGGTGTGGCCGACATCAACAGCAGATGCCGGCAGACCTGGCCGAGCTTCTGGCCGACCTGATAGCGGCGGGTGTATTTCACCTCTCCGCCAAAATAGGTGGCCGACATGCGATGGGCTTCGTCGCAGATGATGAGGTCCCATTCGCGCGCGCTCATGAGCTTCTCCTGAAGCTCCTCGTTGCGCGCCAGCACATCGAGACGGACGATCAGCCGGTCCCGGTCGCTAAACGGATTGCCTGATCGCGAATTCTCGATCATGTCGCGGGAAAGGATGTCGAACTCCAGATTGAATTTCTGGCCGAGTTCGTCCTGCCATTGTTCGACCAGGCTGCCGGGCGCGACCACGAGGCAGCGCTCCAGGTCGCTACGGGCGATCAGTTCCTTCATCAGCAGCCCGGCCATAATCGTCTTGCCGGCGCCGGGATCGTCGGCGAGCAGGAAGCGCAGCGGCTGTCGCGGCAGCATCTCGCCATAGACCGCCGAAATCTGGTGCGGCAGCGGATCGACCAGACTCGTATGGATCGCCAGATAGGGATCGAAGTAGTGCGCCAGTTTGATGCGGTTGGCCTCCGTCACCAAGCGCAACAAAGCGCCATCAGCGTCGAACGACCACGGGCGTCCATTCTGTTCGACATCGAGCCGATGCTCATCGTCGCGGTAGAGGACCGACTCCGCCACCGCGCCATTGTGATCGCGATAGACGACGCTGACCGCCTGATCGCCGATCCAGTCCACCGAAATGACATGCACAGCCTGAGCCGAGGCCACGCCCCGCACCGATGCGCCGTTCTTTATGTCTTCAAGCCGCGCAGCCATCAGTTGCCCTCACTCAACCCATTCATAGCTGAAGCTCCGCTTTTTCAAGCGCCGCTTCGGTCTCTTTGCGATTAATGGTCACAATATGCTGGGTATGAGCACTCTGTTTTGTGGCGTCCCCAAGCAGACCCAACCGCTTCAATACGTAGAAAAGCATCGCATAGCGAACTGAAAGCACCCCGTGACCGTGGTCGAGACCATAATCCTTGGCGACGACTTTTTGCTGACTTGGCGTAAGCGCAGGATGTGGTCCGATGATCACATCGAAATAATTATTCCAAAGCCAATCCTGCTCTCCGCCTTCGCCGGGCTCTCCCTTAACACCAACCTCCAATATGCGAGGAAGGAGAAAATCTTTGAAACGATGCTCAAGATGACAGTAAGCGCGAACGTGCCAACGGAAACCATCAAAACCAAAAGCGTGAGGCGTGATACGACGCCAAATCGGCTCCGGGCGCACCTTATTCATCGACTGGTAAAAGACTTCAACTGAAGCGCCTTCGCGTACGGCCTCAAGCACCCCCCTGAGAACGCCGATATCTACATCGCGCTTCGGCGTCAGAGCGACATCCGCTTTCGGAAGCGCAGCGATCCAAGAATCATGCGCAGGGACCATTCCCTCAGTTACGGCACGGAGCTGCGACAAATACATATGAGGATCTGGATCAAGGAAGCGCAGCACGAATTTCTCTGCGGCAACATAGCGTTTGGCGCGCGTGTCATATTCCATGTTTCCAGGGGCACGCTCCTGGTAGGCGGTCAGGTCCTTTGAAGCCTGAGGAACCGACACGCCAAAAAAATTCGTAATGTCAGCGCGATTTATCGATCCCTCCCAGAACAGGCGGAACTCGATAAACTCTAGCCTTTGCTCGACACCCCAGCGCAAGAACGCCTCCAACATTAGAATACTAAATATACGGATGTTGACATTTAATGCGTATAGTTCATATACGCATGATAGATTTAAGTCAACGGACGATGGATGGTCAGATGCCTCCCCGTAAGCGAAGCGCAGATTCAACTCAGGATGACCTCTTTGACCCGGAGGTCGACCTACTACTCCCGCCTCGCCTCGCAGTAGACGGTAAGGTCCTGGGCAGCACCGTGCGTCAGTTGATCGTTCCAGCCCAGCGCGTTCGCTGCAAATTACGTCGCTTCGTTATCCGCCGCGTCACAGGCTATGAGACCATCCTGACCTCTGGACAGACGCTGAAAATTATAAGCGCGAAAACGGCAACACCACTTGAGGCTGACCTTATTCTTCTTGTGGCTGACGCCATAGAAGCCAAACAAATAGCCGAAGCCCTGGAGCTTGGCGAAGGTCGCTGGATAAACGCTCGGCCGGCCAACGTAGCCACGATGGATCGCAACACGCGGGTAAATCTACTGTCTGCGGTCTCAGCCTCTTGGACTGACGCGATATATCTGCGCGAAGGACGCGCCGATGAGCCGGTGCGTCCAGGTTTGCGACGCCCTCAGATCGGAGCGCTTCACGCAGCGCTGGCACACAGAACACGATCGACCGCACCCGCAACCATTGTCATGCCGACGGGGACAGGCAAGACCGAAACGATGCTCGCTCTAAATGCCCACGAGAAGTTTGAGCGATTGTTGGTAGTGGTTCCGACCGACGCCTTACGCGAACAAATAGCATCCAAGTTCGAAACCTTCGGCGTCTTGAGACAACAGCAATGCCTGGCCGATAAGGCTTCTTATCCGGTTGTCATGCGCCTATCGCATATCCCGACAAGTGCAGCGGAGGTCGACCAAATTTTCGACAGCGCAAATGTCATTGTCACCACAATGCAGATTGCCGGCCGCGCGGATGCGCCCGTTCAGGAGCAAATGGCCGAACGTGCTTCAGCGCTCTTCATTGACGAGGCGCACCATATCGGTGCTCCGACGTGGGCTCGGTTTCGTGGCCTCTTCGTTGATCGAGATCCACCGCTCCCTATCGTTCAATTCACAGCCACCCCCTTCCGAGAGGATGGAAGACGCGTAGACGGGGAGTTCATCTACACCTACCCCCTCAAGAAGGCTCAATCAGAAGGATATTTCAAGCCCATTCGTTTTGAAGCCGTGTTTGGCCTCGACCAAGCTGATGCCGATCTGGCAATTGCCGAAAAGCTTGGTGAAGTCCTCCAGGGCGATCTGGACGCTGGCCTCAACCATCTTGCCATGGCGCGCTGCCAGACTATCGAGCGCGCTAAAGATCTTCACCGGATCTACAGCGCAATGTTCCCTGAATTCAACCCCGTCATCGTTCACAGCCAACAGTCTATCCGTGAACGCCGTGCAAACCTGGCCGCATTGAGGCGCTTCGAGAGCCGGGTCATCGTCTGCGTCGATATGCTCGGCGAAGGTTTCGATCTTCCGGAATTGAAAATCGCGGCGCTTCATGATCCGCACAAAAGCATTGCCGTTACCATCCAGTTCGTTGGCCGTTTCACGCGGCAAGATCCGCGCCTGGGCGATGCCACTGTTATCGCCAATACTGGCGTGGACGACATCGACCGTTCGTTAGCCAAGCTCTATGCGGAGGACGCCGACTGGAACGCTCTGGTCGAGGCCCTTAGCACGGCAAAGATCGACCGACAGGTTCGCCGCTCAGAAATGTTCAAAGGCTTCGTCGGAGATCTGAACGATATCCCGCTTCAGACGCTGGAACCAAAAATGAACGCGGTGGTCTATCGAACGTCGTGCGAGGCCTGGGAGCCACTGCGCGCTGAGGACCTGTATAATCCAGGCATCTATCTCGGCATGAAGGTCAACCCACACCAGCGCGTCGCCATTTTCGTCACTCGATCGGAAGAACAAGCAGGATGGACCACTGCGCAGCATGCCATCAATGTCTTCTGGGACCTGCATATGGTCCACTGGGATCCAGACCGACAGCTTCTCTATATCAGCAGTTCAGCTAAAGGCCCCTACGACCGGCTCGCTAAAGTCATCTGTGGCGAAACAGCGCGTCGCGTCGAAGGAGAGGAAGTCTTCCGCTGCCTGCACGGATTCAACCGACTTATTCTCCGCAATCTCGGCCTAACCCACCATCAGGGACGCGGTGTTCGTTACTCAATGTACATGGGCGTTGATGTAGCGGACGGGCTTGATAGCGCAAAGTCGCAATCCCGCATCAAAAATAATGTCTTTGCCACCGGCTTCCTCGACGGCGTGCCGGCTTCACGCGGCTGCTCGGCAAAGGGCAAGTTCTGGTCTATCTCACCTGTTCGCGATCTAACCGACTGGGTTGAGTGGTGTGCTGATATCGGTCGGGCAGTAAACGATCCGGGGATCACCACTGATGGCGTTTTCAAAAGTGCCATGCGGCCTTGGCAAATCAACGAGAGGCCCGCAGTACCGCCGGTTGCGATCCATTGGCCAGAGTCACTGCTGACACAGATCGAGGATCGCGTCGAAATTACCTTCGGTGATCGGCCCGTCCCATTCGCCGAATGCGATATCGAATTGCTTGACCATGAACGGACAGGGCCACTGCGTTTCTCGGTCCACAGCAATTTTGATGCTGCTGAGTTTGAGATCGTTTTTGCGGAAGGCGGTGCCCGCTATCTGCAACGATCCGGACCGAAGGCGACAATTAAGATTGGCGGCAAAGTGAAAACGCTGTCGGAATCTTTTGGTGAAGACTCCCCGCAAATTGATTTCGGAGACGGATCTCTCCTTATCTACAGCCATCTGTATGCCTTACCAGACGGTATTGAGGTGGAACCGTATTCTCGAGATCGAGTGGAAACTTGGGACTGGTCGGGGACCAATATTCGAACAGAATCACAGGGACCAGAAAAGCGCTCAGATTCCGTCCAGCGACGGGTTATCGAGACATTGATCGCGGATGGAAACGTCTATGATCTTATTTTCGACGATGACGGAGCTGGTGAAATCGCGGACGTAGTTGCCGTTCGTGTGACGGAAGGCCTTGTGCAAGTAACCCTCCACCACTGCAAATACTCCAGCGTGGACACACCAGGTGCGCGCGTGAAAGACCTCTATGAGGTCTGTGGCCAGGCCCAAAAATCAGCACGTTGGCGTGATCGCCCTTATAGGATGTTCACGCACATGCTGAAGCGCGAAAAGTTGCGTCTTGAAAAAGGCAGCACCTCGCGTTTCGAGCACGGAACTGCCGCGTTCCTCAAAAAACTGAAGGCAAGCTGGCAGGACTATCGATATGAATTCGATGTCAAAATTATTCAGCCCGGCTTGTCGCGGGCGGCGATCACGGAGGAAGGCCTGCATCTGCTCGCCGGCGTGGAGACCTATCTCCTGGAGACCCGTGCGATGAAGCTCCGAATCATAGGTAGTGAATAGCCGTATTGTAGAATGTCTTCTGGCCTACCCCGCCTTTTTGCATTCCAGCCTATCCGAATTCCCTACGCCCCCAAATTGATACTTCCCTGACTGTGCAGGCGTGTTCATGTTCTGCCGTGGTGGAGCGTGCGCGATAGAGGCTTAGCCAACGTGCGCGGATCTCTGATTGGCCAATGCCTTAAGAGATGCCTCTCGAGCTCTACGATGTCTAATCATCAACGGCAGGACTTCTGCCAAAGGAGGACGTATGTCACAAACCACATTCCTGACGCCGGAAGAAGTAGCGGAACGCTATCGCGGCAGCATTTCAGTGGGCACCCTGCGAAATTGGCGCTCGATGAAGATCGGGCCGTCGTTCGTAAAGATCGGCAAAGCTGTCCTCTACCACATCGACGAGCTTGACGCCTGGGACGAGCGGAACCGTGTCCAATGCCGCAATTCAAAGCGAATTGAGTACGAGACCGCAGATTATCATGCTTGATCGTTTTACACGCAAACGACGGGCGTGCCGGCCTGCGCTCTCGACACGCCCGCCGCCTGGTTAACCGGGGCACATTGTCCCTCATGCGGCCAGACCATATGACGTCCGGCCTGGTGGGCTTCATGCGGGTTCGCCGCCATTCCCACCGCCATGCTTGATCCGCCCCGCAGTGCGGCGTCTCCCATGGTCCCCGCGCTTTTCGGGTCCGGGTCCCCATTCTATGTTTAGGCTACCGACGGCTCAGCAATGGAACCGAGCGTGTCGATCTCGGCAATCTTCTGAAATTCCGTGAGATAGTCTTGCTGATGGACCGCCATCCAGCGAACAACACGATTGTTCGCCAGAAGTTTAGCGATGTATCCACGCGCGACTGTCAGATGCAGATTGTCGATGCCGTAGGTTTCCTCGACCGACTTTACTTGAGTCTGGAGTGCCGCCAACTCCCGCTCCATGCGGGCGATCTGTTGACCCGACGGCGTAGGTTTGCCTCCACCTTTTCCTTTCTTGGTCGAAGCAAGCTGGTTTTCGGACGTGGCAGCGCGCAGAGCACGAGCGAACATCACGGTAAAATTGTTCTGACCTATCATCAGATCAGCGGCTTCAATCTGCCTCACAGATGTCATCTGTCGTAAGATGTCGAATACCTTCATCGAGCAAGGCGTGTCCTTCAGCATCTCAGCCGCTTCGGGGCTGATCCCTTCAAGTAGCCGGAAACGCCGCAACACCGACTCGACCTGGAGGTTCAGAGCGGCGGCTATGTCAGCCGACGAGACACCCCGATCCATCGCGCGCGCGATCATGCGATGTTCCTGGATTGGAGGGATGCGGTTGACGCGCTTGTTATAGGTGTAAGTGTCGTCATCTGCGGTGAGCAGGCACTCGACTTCGGTGATGCCGAGTTCTTTCAGTACCTCCAACCTTAAGTGACCATCGAGAAGAAACCAGGTCCCTGGATTCTTTTCGTCGGCCATGACGACCGGCGCTTCGATCAGACCGATCGCCTTGATCGAACTCAAGACTTGTGAATAGGAGCGGCTCTCCCGGGCGCCGGACGGCAATGTCTTCAGTGGCACGATGGCGGCGACGGGAACCGTTACGAAGTCACGATCGAAGGCGAAACGTATGCGCCCATCCTCCCGGTCCGTTGCCTCTTCAGTCATGATCTCCTCCAGACACCCGGACTGTAAGCGCACGAGGCATCGTCGCCAGTCCTTCGGCCCTCAGCAAATTTATAAATCCGTCCTTGGAGATCAAATCCTTGAGCGCCTCAACGACGAACAGCAGCCGCGTCTGGGTGAAGTCCGACTTTTTGACGAGGAGACGCTGCTTTTCCGCCTCACGCTGATAAACTTGCATAAGATCAGCGGCCGTCATACGGCGAACGCCTGTCCCCTTTCGACCCAATCGTCCGGCAGGCAATCCTCCCTTGCGCTGGCTTCGCATCCGAATCTCGAGCAGACGACGGACGGCTGCGAGCTTCTTGCCTCTGAGCTTGCCGGTCTCGTAGGCGTCGAGAAGCAGGTCCTGCGCCTCTTCCGTCTCAGCCTTGGAAATCTCCATTGCCAGGGTGATGGGGATCAGCCCGGTTTCCACCGCGGATACTAATCGTTCCTCCCCCCGCTCAAGGAGCGATGCGATCATGTTTACCCAGGAGGCTCCGACGCCGATCTTCTCGGCTATCGCGGCATCGCTGAACCCACGAGAACGCAATGCACCGATCTCCTTCATCAGATCGATGGGGCGCGGCGTGCGCCGAGCGATGTTTTCGACCAGGCTCATTACGAGGCATTCGCTTTCGCTGGCTTCGATTACCACGGCTGGAATCTCTGTCTGTCCCAACATCTGGAACGCTTCCAGCCGACCTTCTCCGCAAACCAGATCGTATCTCGGCCCGCCCGCGCCATCGCGCCGACTCACAGTGATCGGTCGCTTAAGACCGATGGCTTCAATGTTGTTCACGATCTCCCGATGCTGGCGTTTGTTGCGCGCACGAGGGTTCAGAACGGTAATGCGAGAAATTGGGATCATTTCGATCCGACTGGGGCGAGCAGCGGGCATCAGGCAGCCTCCTCAAGTGCAACGGGCATGGCGATGTCATAAAGAAGGTCGAGGCCATCGAAGCGATAGGCATCGAGCCCAAGTGCATTCTCCTCTCCCAGCCGCAGCTTCTCGGAGAGCATGTCGATGCGCGGGAACAGGTAGTAGTCAAGCGGCTCGCGATTGGCGTTGTCCATCCGCACAACGATCGTGATGTCGGGCGCGAGGGATGTATCGAAGCGCAGGTTCCACCGAAGGAGCCCGGTGGGCGTTTCCATGCAACGGGCGATCACGACGGAGAGGCTGAACTCGCCATTTACGACGACCCTATCGGTCTGAAGATCCTGCAAGGCATCGCTGCCCGACGTCCGAAACCCGTCAAGCACCTGACGCAAAACCTCGGGATGAAGTTTGCGCAGTTCGCGGTTTACTTCAATATAGCGATAATCGCGATCCGGCGTGAAACCCACGAGACCATACGCCCGGAGCAAGCTGCCAAATCGGGAGCTATAGGCACTGCTGGACGGCATCCCGTCACATTCGTCGATAACGATCCCCGAAAGCAAACCCCGTTGATGATACAGCTTTCTCAGGGACTGCAACATCTCCTCATCACTGAGGCGAAAGGAGCGCGCGCTGATCATGGTTCTTGCCGCTTCGAATAACTCGCGCTCGACGACGGCTGCAAACGCATCCTGCGCACGGATCCACATTTCGGGATCGTTCTGGACGCGCTTTTTCTTCAGCTTGAAGGATTGGCGGTTCCAAACATTGTCGCCCACATATTTTTCATTGATCAAAACCTGGTGGACGGTTCCTCTGGTCCAAGGACGCCCGAGGTCTGTGGGAATGCCACGCCTATTGAGATCGGCTGCAATCTGGCTTTCGCTGTATCCCTGATGAACAAACGAGCGGTAGATTTCACGAACCAGATTGACTTCCTCGGCAGGGCCCAGCGTTAGGATCACCCGATCGGTCTGGATGCTTTTGTGCTCGCCCCGTTCGAGGAAGCCCTTGGTGACACCGTGCTCATCGATGAGTGTTCGACGTAAGCCAAAGCCCGCTGGCCCGCCCTGCCGATACCCCTTCTCGATCAGGCGACCTTGGCCTGCAAACACCTTGGTTGATAGTTCACGGCTGTATTCGCCGGCCATCGCCCGCTTCACGCCTTTTACAATGGTCGAAATCGGGCTACCGTCGTTGTCGAATTGCTCGGCGCAGTACTCCACGGCGATACCGGCGCGTCGGCAGAGATATTCGTAGTACGCGCTTTCGTCCGCATCCTGGAATCTTCCCCAGCGGCTAACGTCATAGACGAGCACCAAGGTGAATTCGACGCTCCCGGATCTGACGTCCTCGATTAACTGTTGAAGCGCGTCGCGCCCCTCGATCTTGAGACCGCTCTTCCCGGCATCGGCATAGGTCTTGACGATCTCGATCCCGCGAGACTGGGCATATTGTTTGATCGCGTCGGATTGGTTTTCCGTAGAATATTTCTGATGATCCGTCGACATGCGGACGTATTCGGCAGCGCAAAGGGGGCGTTCCGGCTGCCCCGGCCGATTATCGTCGTAAAGTCTCCGGTTCATCTTACCACGCACTCCTGGACATAACCGCGGCAGTTAAGACGTCTGAAGCCGCAGTTTGTGGCAAGCCTCTGCCGCCTCTCCGCATGGACACCATTCTAGCTGCGGAGAAAACGGAAGATGTTGCCGAAAAAGGGCAGGAAATTACCCCTATGGAAAGGCGTCCTCGGTGGGCGTGAAATCTATGCGCGGACCATCGCTGAGCTTCTGCGCAAAGAGCATGGCGATAGCCATCGCGCGATTAAACAGCTTATGCGCCAAACAGATGCAAGCGAAAGGACCGTCAAGCACTGGCTTGCGGGGCAGCACGGGCCAGACACCGTATATTTCTTACGGCTGGTGGTTTCCTCGCCCGTGATCAGAGCCTTCTTTTTAGGACTGATCGAGAGTCCATTGGCGACGCCACTGACGGAAGCGGTTGATCGCATTTCGCTCGCGCGAGCTCGCGAGGCCTATGCTTCCGGTGAAATCGCCGGTGGCGACGCAGCAGCGCAGGGGCTGAAAACTGACCCTAATCATGTCCGCAAAAGTGACCCTAAAAATGTCCCCGATCACTTCGCCTTCAATAAGCGGCAACGTTGGTTTTTGAACCGAATCACAGAAGGACGTTGCAATGCGAAGGAGATAGCCACAGCATGGACCGTGAGCCTCAAGACAGCGCGTCGTGATATCGCGGCGCTTAAAGAGGCCGGTCTTATAAACTATGTTGGCTCGCGACGGAAAGGACGATATCGTAGGAACAGGGAATAACGAGGATATTTCACTCGGGGATTGTGCGCTGCCCCCCGACGAATCAATGTCCCCAGAATCCGAAAACAAGACAGGTGTAGAGTGGTGTCGTGCTTGAACGGGATTGGCTAGATGCAACCATGATCAATTGTGTCGATCACGATAGCGCATCAAATGCCGCTCCCAAATCCCGGCACCACCTGAAAAGAAAAATACATAAATTCCTTTAATATCAAAAAGATAGTAAATGGCGTCGGATGATGCACAACCACCCGTCCGGCGATCCGACTCCGTCGCGCGCCGATATCGACATGACGAAGACGATCATCGACACGGCCAAGCCTCTCGGGATTACCGTGCATGACCACATCATCATCGGCAAGGACGGGCATGTGAGCTTCCGGGGCCTGCGGCTGATCTGACGACAGTCGGCCCGCCTTTTGTGCAGCGCATCGGTCAGTCCATGCGGGGCTTTTGTCTGATTCCGGCATTTTTGCGGGAACGTCGCAGACCGATGAGAAATTGGTCAGAAATCGACGTTATGATTTGACCGACATCATTTGTTGCGGTGCAATAGGCATCTCATCCCAAGACGAGGCACATCCATGCATCATTACGATCTCATCGTCATCGGCAGCGGGCCGGCCGGCCGGCGCGCGGCCATCCAGGCCGCCAAGCTGGAGAAGAAGGTTCTCGTCGTGGAACAGGGTCGCCGTGTCGGCGGCGTTTCGGTGCACACCGGCACCATTCCCTCCAAGACGCTGCGCGAGACCGCTCTGAATCTCACCGGCTGGCGCGAGCGCGGTTTTTACGGCCGCTCGTACCGCGTCAAGCAGGATATCAGCGCCGACGACCTGCGCCGCCGCCTCCTGATCACGCTCGATCACGAGGTGGAGGTGCTGGAGCATCAGTTTGCCCGCAACCGGGTGCAGTTGATGCGCGGCCGCGCGAAATTCGTCGATCCCAACACGCTGGAAATCGAAAAGAGCGATGGGGAGATCCTGCGCACCACCGCCGCCTCCATCCTGCTTGCAGTAGGCACCCGCCCCTATCGCCCGGGCCACATTCCCTTCGATGGCGAAGCCGTGATCGACAGCGACGAACTGCTGGAGATCAGGAAGGTGCCGCGCTCGCTGATCGTTGTCGGCGCCGGCGTCATCGGCATTGAATATGCCACGATCTTCAGCGCGCTCGACACGCAGGTAACGGTGGTCGAGCCGCGCGACACCATGCTCGATTTCATCGACAAGGAGATCGTCGAGGATTTCGCCTACCAGCTGCGTGACCGCAACATGAAGCTGATCTTCGGCCAGACGGTGGAGACCGTCGTGCGCGAGGAAAACGGCGGCAAGTGCCGCGTGACACTGAAGAGCGGCCGATCACTGCAAGCGGAAATGGTGCTGTTTGCCGCCGGCCGTGTCGGCGCAACCGATACGCTGAACCTTCCTGCCGCCGGCCTTGAAGCCGACAGCCGCGGCCGCCTGAAGGTCGACCCCGAAACCTTCCAGACCGCCGTGCCGCATATCTATGCCGCAGGCGACGTCGTCGGCTTTCCGAGCCTTGCCTCCACCTCGATGGAACAGGGCCGCATTGCCGCCCGCCATGCGGTCGGCGCTCCCGCCAGCGAGCCGCCGCAATATTTCCCCTATGGCATTTATGCCGTCCCGGAGATTTCCACCTGCGGCCTCAGCGAGGAAGAGGTCATCCAGCGCGGCATTCCCTACGAGACCGGCATCGCGCATTTCCGCGAAACCTCGCGTGGCCATATCATGGGCCTCGATACCGGCCTGCTGAAGATGATCTTCTCGCTGAAGACGCGCCGTCTGCTCGGCGTCCATATCGTCGGCGAAGGCGCGACCGAACTGGTGCATATCGGCCAGGCGGTGCTGAACCTGAAGGGCACGGTCGAATATTTCGTGGAAAACACCTTCAACTATCCGACGCTGGCCGAAGCCTACAAGATCGCCGGCCTCGACGCCTGGAACCGCATGGGCGAAGGACCGAAGGAAGCGCCGGTGGCAACAGCCCAGTCTCTCGATCCGGTAAACGCAGCCGGGTCTACGGCTGCCGACCACCCCACCATGCCGCGCAAGGCTGCGGTGAAATAATGCGCGCGCGAAGGGACCGGATGCGCAGCCTCCTGCGTCCCTTCGCCATCTCGCTCGTCGCGATCCTCTCTCTCGCCCTCCTGCCCTTGGCTGGCGTCGTGATCAGCACAGTAATCGCCGACGTTGCCGGCTGTCCGCTGAACGAAGGCGGCGGCTATCCCTGCATCATCTTCGGCAGCGACATCGGAGGGCTTCTGTCCTTTCTCTTCGTCGCGGGCTGGCTGATGCTGGTCAGCATCCCGGTGGGCAGCATCGCCTTCGGCGTCCGGGTCGTGGCGCTGGTCGTCACCGTTGTCAGGCATCACCTCAAACACCGCGCATGAAAAAGGCCGCTCGATGAACGAGCGACCTGATGAGATGCCCATATGAAAATGGCCCCTTTCGGGGCCATTTTCACCGCGATTAACGCGAGTAGAATTCGACGACGAGGTTCGGTTCCATGATGACCGGGTACGGAACGTCGGACAGCGACGGTACGCGGGCAAAGGTGGCAACCATCTTGTTGTGGTCGACTTCGATGTAATCCGGAACGTCACGCTCGGCGAGCTGGACCGATTCGAGAACCGTCACCAGCTGCTTGGACTTCTGGCGCACTTCGATCACGTCGCCAGCCTTGCAGCGATACGAACCGATGTTGACGCGAACGCCGTTGACGGTGACATGGCCGTGGTTGACGAACTGGCGGGCAGCCCAGACGGTCGGAACGAACTTGGCGCGGTAGACGATGGCGTCCAGGCGCGACTCGAGCAGGCCGATCAGGTTTTCGCCGGTATCGCCCTTGCGGCGGTTGGCTTCGTCATAGATGGCGCGGAACTGCTTCTCGCGGATATCGCCGTAGTAGCCCTTCAGCTTCTGCTTGGCGCGCAGCTGCACGCCGAAGTCGGAGAGCTTGCCCTTGCGGCGCTGGCCGTGCTGGCCCGGGCCGTATTCGCGGCGGTTGACCGGGGACTTCGGACGGCCCCAGATGTTTTCGCCCATGCGGCGATCGATTTTGTACTTGGACGACGCGCGCTTGCTCATCGTATTTCCTTCTCAAACAAACAACGACCGGGCTGTTTCCAGACCGGACCCGAGGAAACACGCCCTCCTAAGAGCCCGAACCTTGCGGCGGCTCTGACAGGTTTCTCACGGAGCGTCCGGAGACAACCACGGGACATGTCAAATGAAACACCGGGCGTTTCCACCCGGCGTTGGCGCGGTCTTTAGGGGGAAGTCATGGAATTGTCAACATCGCCCGCGACGCGGCCGTGGATCAAGGCCGCGTTAACCACGATGCCGCGCCGCGATGTCACCTTGCATTTTTTTGATGCTGCGCTCTTGAAGGCGAAATTGTGGCTTCCCATCTGCCGTGTCAGCACCGGGCCCCTCTGACGTGTATCGCCGGATCGACCGTGATGTCGGTGCTTTTTCAGTCAACCTTGATCCGGCTTCGAAAGAGCCGTCATGGACTTCCTTTTCATAGACCTCCTCGGCAAGCCCGTCTGGATGTGGCTGACCTTTGTCGTCGTCGTTCTCGTTCTCCTCGCGCTTGATCTCGGTGTCCTGCACAAGGACAGCCGCGAGATCGGCATCAAGGAGAGTTTTGCCCTTTCCGCGTTCTATATTGCGCTCGGCCTCGCCTTTGGCGGCTGGATCTGGTTCCAGAGCGGCGAACAGGCCGGCCTTGAATATCTGACCGGCTTCGTGGTCGAGAAGAGCCTTGCGATGGACAACATCTTTGTCATCGCCATGATCTTCACCTACTTCTCCATTCCGCGCGCCTACCAGCACCGCGTCCTGCTCTGGGGCATCCTCGGCGTCATCGTGCTGCGCGGCGTGATGATTGCCGCCGGTGCCGCGATCGTCGAAAACTACAACTGGGTTCTCTATCTCTTCGCGGCCTTCCTGATCGTCACCGGCATCAAGATGCTGCTGACGGCCGACAAGGAATATGACGTCGCCTCCAACCCCGTGTTGAAATTCCTGCGGCGCAAGTTGCCGGTAACCGATGGCCTGCGCGGCGAAAAGTTCATGGTGCGGGAAGCCGACGACAAGACCGGCAGACTGAAGACCTTCATCACGCCGCTCTTCCTGGCGCTGGTGATGGTGGAACTCGCCGACGTCATCTTCGCCGTCGATTCGATCCCGGCCATCTTCGCGATCACCACCGATCCCTATATCGTCTACACCTCCAACATCTTCGCGATCCTTGGCCTGCGTGCCCTCTATTTCGCGCTGTCGGCCCTCATCCACCGCTTCGCCTACCTGAAATACGCGCTCTCCGTCGTGCTGATCTTCATCGGTTCGAAGATCTTCCTCGCCGACATGCTGGGCCTTGCCAAGATCCCGCCGGTGGTCTCGCTCTCGGTCACGCTCGGCATCCTCGCCGCCGGCATCCTCGGCTCGCTCTGGGCCACCCGCAACGGCAGCGCGACGCTGACCAAGTCTGCCGATTAACCGGGCTCTCTGAAGCTGCCCTGCCGCGCCGGTCCGACCGGCGCGGTTTTCGCATCCGCCATTTCCGCCTTGCGTCCGGCACGCTACAGTCGGGCCATCACGTCAGCCAGAATCGGATGCCCGCTCATGTCTCTTCCCACCGACACCGTTCTCGATCGCTTCCTGCGCTATGTGGTGATCGACACCCAGTCCGATCCCGCCTCCTCGACCCAGCCCTCGACGGAAAAGCAGAAGAACCTCGGACGCGTGCTCGAGCAGGAACTGAAGGCGCTGGGCCTTGCCGATGCGCATCTCGACGAACACGGCAATGTCTATGCGACCGTTCCCGCAACGAGCGACAAGGCGGTTCCGGCCATCTGCTTCTGCGCGCACATGGATACGGCACCGGATTTTTCCGGCACCGGCGTGAAGCCGCAACTGGTCCGGAACTATCAGGGCGGCGACATCCACCTCACCGGCGACACCAGCCGGGTCATCCGTGTCGCAGAGCATCCGGAACTCGCAAACCAGATCGGCCATGACATCGTCACCACCGACGGCACGACCCTGCTCGGCGCAGACGACAAGGCCGGCGTCGCCGAGATCATGACGGCGGCGCAGTTCCTCCTCCACCATCCGGAGATCCCGCACGGACCGGTGAAAATCCTGTTCACCACCGACGAGGAGATCGGCCGCGGCGCCGACAAGGTGGATCTTGAAAAGCTTGGCGCTGCCTTCGGCTACACGCTGGATGGCTCGACCATCGGCGAGATCGAGAACGAGAATTTTTCGGCGGACGGCGTGACGATCACCATCAAGGGCGTCGCCATCCATCCCGGCACCGCCAAGGACAAGATGGAAAATGCCATCAAGATCGCCGCCGAGATCGTTGCCCGTCTGCCGAAGGACCAGGCGCCGGAGACGACCGAAGGGCGGCAGGGCTTCATCCACCCGGTCGGCATCAGCGGTGCGATGGAGGGCGCAAAGATCAGCTTCATCATCCGCGACTTCGAGGAACAGGGGCTGACCGACAAGGAAGACCTCTTGAAGACGATCACCGAACAGGTGCTTTCGGCCTATCCGGGCTCGACCTTCACCTTCACGGTCAAAGAGCAGTATCGCAACATGAAGACCGTGCTCGACCGTCACCCGGAAGTGACGGAAAACCTGCTGCAGGCCACCCGCCGCATCGGCCTTTCCCCGAAGATCACGCCCATTCGCGGCGGAACGGATGGCGCCCGCCTCTCCTTCATGGGCCTGCCCTGCCCCAATATCTTCACCGGCGGCCATGCCTATCACTCGCCGCTGGAATGGGTGAGCGTTCAGGACATGGAAACGGCGGTCAAAACCATCGTCGAACTGGTGAAGGTGTGGGAAGAGCGGGCGGCTTGAGCGGTTTAAGCCGTCAATCGCCGTTACGATACAGAGGTCGCTGTCTGCCACGATAGGCTTATCGCGGCGTGGGCCCTCACACCGCCTCGCTCGGCGACCCTCCCCCCGGTGGGGAGAGGAGAACAACAGGCGCCGCGCGCCCTTCTCCCCGCGGGGAAAAGGTAACCGAAGGGTGGATGAGGCGACGCCGCGAGGGAAACAGTCTCACTCCGCCGCGAACCGGTCCACACGCGCCGGTTCATCATCGGTCGCATCCGGCGCGCCCGGTGCCGTCTGCACGTCGAGATCCGGGAAGGCGACGATGCGCTTGCCGGAAAAGTCGGAATGCACGACGATCAGGTTCTGCTCCTCGAAATAGCCGAGAAGACGGCGGGCACGGCGTGCAGAATGCGTGCCATAGGCCTTGGCGATGCGCATGTCGGAAGGGCAGGGCTCGCCCGTCAGCGCCGCCTTGGCCATCAGCAGGAACACGCCCTGGAGATCGTCCGAGACGCGGGCGGAAAGCTCCAGCGCCGTCTGCCAACCGGGGGTCGCGGCCGTTTCCTCGTCTACTCCGGCGCGTGAGATCGCCAGCCGGCGGCGGAATTCCGCCATCGACATCGGCGGTCCGGGCAGGCGGCGCATGCGGGCGCGCACGAGAAAATCCTGGTACAGCACCGAATCGGTGCGATAGGCGGCCTGCGGATCGTCGATGATCTCGGACAGCACGGCCGCCAGCCGCTCCTCCCGCTCTTCCGGCGAAAGCTCCGGCTGGGAGGGGCGGCTCGGTTCCTGCGGCGTAGTGCTGATGGAGGGCGTCGAGCGGGACAATTCGGCAAGGATATCCGTCGTCGGCCGCGGTGCCGGCGGCGCGCGGCGCATGATCGGCCGCGTGAACTCTTCCGGGTCCGGCGTGAAGATCAGGTCTTCCACATCCTGCGGCGCATCCGGCAGCGGCATCAGCTTCGGCGAGGAGGAGCGTGCCGAGGTTTCCACCGTACCGATGACGATCGGCAGCGGCCGGCGCGACAAGGCCGGGCCAAGCGCCACGAAATTGCCGCGCTTCAGATCGCGGAACATTTCCGCCTGCCGGCGGTCCATGCCGAGCAGATCGGCGGCGCGCGCCATGTCGATATCGAGGAAGGTGCGGCCCATCAGGAAGTTGGAGGCTTCGGCCGCCACGTTCTTGGCAAGCTTTGCCAGGCGCTGCGTGGCGATCACGCCCGCCAGACCGCGCTTTCGACCGCGGCACATCAGGTTGGTCATCGCGCCGAGCGACAGCTTGCGCGCATCTTCCGACACATCGCCGCCGACCGAGGGCGCAAACATCTGCGCCTCATCCACCACCACCAGCACCGGATACCAGTACTCGCGGTCGGCATCGAAAAGGCCGTTGAGGAAGGTGCCGGCGGCCCGCATCTGCTCCTCGAGGTCGAGGCCTTCGAGCGTCAGCACGCAGGAGACGCGATGCTGGCGGATGCGGGTGGCAATGCCGATCAGTTCGGCTTCCGTGCGCTCGCCATCGACGACGACATGGCCGTACTTGTCGGCGAGCGTGACGAAATCGCCTTCCGGATCGATGATCACCTGCTGCACCCAGGGCGCCGACTGCTCCAGCAGACGCCGCAGCAGGTGCGACTTGCCGGACCCGGAATTGCCCTGCACCAGCAGACGGGTGGCCAGAAGCTCCTCGATATCGAGCTTGGCCGGCTGCCCGCCGGACACAGTTCCCATATCGATGCCTACCTGCACGGCCTTCAACCTCTCATGCACATGATATGTCGAGGGGGGCTTTTCCCCGCTCATCCGGCAGTGCTCTACCAGATCCCCGGCGATTCTGCGCGCCCCAATGGAGCGTGATCAACAGACAATCAGCCGGCAGCCCGACGATAGCCGGCCGCCAGCAGGCCGGCGCCGATCATCAGAGAGCCACCGGTGCGGTTGACGATGCGCCGGATCCCGGGCTTGCGCACGGTCTCGCGCGCCATCGAGGCGAGCAGGCCATAGAGCGCGGCATTCAGCGTGGCAAGCACCAGGAAGGTGACCTCGAGGATCACCATCTGCGGCGGCAGAGGATGCGTCAGGTCGAAGAACTGCGGCAGGAAGGCCACGAAAAAGACGATGCTCTTCGGATTGAGGGCCGTCACCACATAGGTGTGCAGGAAGATTTTCGAGGCTGGCTCCGCACCCGCGTGCTCTTCGGCATCCGCCGCTGCGGCGTCGCCGACCGGGGCCCGCCACAGCTTGATGCCGAGATAGACGAGATAGGCAGCGCCGATCCATTTGAGCACGGTGAAGGCCGAGGCCGAGGCTGCCAGAAGGGCGCCAAGGCCGAGCATCGAAGCGGTCATGGCGGTGAAATCGCCAAGCGCCACGCCAGCCACCGTCGCAGCCGCAACCTTGCGCCCATGCGACAGCGCATAGGAGATGACCAGCAGGATCGTCGGCCCCGGAATGGCCAGCATGACGGCAGAGGCTGCGACGAAGGCAAGCCAGTTTTCAATCGGCATGGACAGTTCCCTCTCGACTATGACGGGAAGCAAGCCACGAACGGAAACGCTTGGCAAGCGCCGCGTGACATGCGCACATCGCCGCCTGCCCGCCTCGCAGGGCGACCAAGATACAATCCAGGGAGCCATCGTGGCGCGTTCGGACCGTATTCTGCTTCTCCTTCAAACGCTGCGGCAATACCGTCGTCCCGTCCGCGGCGAACAACTGGCCGAAGACCTGTCGGTTTCGCTGCGCACGCTCTACCGCGACATCGCGACGCTGAGGGCACAGGGTGCCGATATCCGCGGCGAACCCGGCATGGGCTATCAGCTGAAATCCGGCTTCCTGCTGCCGACCATGATGTTTTCGGAAGAGGAGCTGGAGGCACTGATTCTCGGCACGCGTTGGGTCGCCGCGCGGGGCGATGGCGATCTGGCGCAGGCTGCCCGCGCCGCCGTGGCGCGCATTTCCGCCGTGCTGCCCGCGCCGCTTCGCGACCAGATCGAGGAAAACCAGTTGCTGATCGGGCCTGCGGAACAGGCGGAAGGCCCGACGGGCGACCTGAAGCGGCTGCGGGAGGCTATCCGCCGCGAGCAGACGCTGCAATTCTCCTATCTGGATCTTTCCGGCCAAAAGTCCGCACGCCGCGTCTGGCCCTTCGCGCTCGGTTACTTCGATCAGGTGCGCGTGCTGGTCGCCTGGTGCGAGACCCGGAAAGATTTCCGCCATTTCCGCGCCGACCGGATCAGCGATCTCCTTGAGACGGGCGAGCGCTATCCGAGACGCAAGGCCGCACTTCTGTCGGAATGGCGCGCCCGGCAGCAGGCCGGCGCCTCAAACGCGGCTGCTGACAGTTCTTGACAGTGGAACGGCGTAGATCTGTGGGCCTCAACACACGGAGGCACACATCATGAAACCCGCCAACTTCATTCTTCTGCATGTCGACAGCGTTGCCGCAAGCAGCGTCTTTTATCAGGTTCTGCTGGACATCAAGCCCGTCGAGGCCTCACCGACCTTTGCGATGTTCGTACTGGCGGGTGGTTTCAAAATCGGCTTGTGGGATCGGCGCGGCGTCGAGCCGGGAACGTCAGGGGCAACGGGGGCAAGCGAGATCGTCTTCTCCTGCGACAGCGATGCCGAGGTGGACGCCCTGCATGCGCTCTGGATCGGCCGGCAGGCCCACATCCTGCAGCCTCCGACCACCATGGATTTCGGCCGCACCTTCACCGCCACCGATCCGGATGGTCACCGGCTGCGTGTCTATCACGTCGCCGACCAGCCGGTCTGAACCTGCCAGCGGTAGCGGATGTCCGGCTCCCTCTCTTCATTTCCGCGCCCGTCGGTTTGCTCGACCGCAACGAAACCACGCGTCTCGTAGAACCGGCGTGCACGGTCATTGACCTGGAAGGTCCAGAGATCGAGCGTCACCTGCCCTTTCCTGGCCCGCGCCAGAAGCGCCGAGCCGATACCCTCCCCCTGCCGGCCGGGCAAAATATAGAGTTGCTCGATCCAGCCCGGCCGAACGGCGATGACGCCGAGCAGATGCCGGCCCTCCGTGGCGCCCCAGATGGTGCAGGTTTCGAAAAGATGCTCACGCCAGTAGACGCGATCTTCCGCCGGCGTGTGCAGATCGGCAAGCGAGGGTAAAGCGGCGTTGAACGCCGCACGATGCACGGCGGCGGCCTCGGTCATGTCATCGGCATCGAGGCGTCTTATGTCAAAAGACGGCATGGTCTTTCCTGTCTGTTGTCGAACGCGAAAAACCTCCCGCCCCGAAGGGCGGAAGGTATCTCTGCTGCATGACGGACGGGACACGATCGTGCCCGGCCGGACAATCGCCTCCTTACGGAGGCGCGCGGGTCACAGCCGGAACCCCAGCCAGAAGACCATCGGCTGCCTGATCATCCGATACTCGTTCGTCACTTCGTTTTCGGGAACGCCGATATCGAGCAGCATCCGGTCAGAGAAGTGCTTGAGGTCGTTGGCCTTGCGCCGTTCGCGCAGGACCGCGGCAGCCAGGGCCGCCGCGACGCGCCAGAAACCGTGTTCACGATGCAGATCGCCGACAGTGTCGGCAACCAAAGGCTGTACTTTGGACATGAGTCTTCATTCCCGCTGCGTCTCGGCAACGGGTCCTTTTGCGGGTTGGAAAACGCACGGCAAAACAGGTCAGGCCACGAGGGCTTGGACACGGGTTCGCGCGGCGTCAGAGAGGTTGAGGTCTAGGTGCCAAATAGCTGGGAAATCAGGCGAAATGCGCCTGAGTACGATGACCGCCAAATGTGCCGGACAGAGCCTGCGCACGGGTCATCATATATCCGCCGGTGAGGCACATGAGAGAGTGAATATAATCCATGACGTGCCTCCTTTCCGTGAAGAATTGCGGACGCGAAGAACCTGACACAGGCTCATTCCATCCACAAGTCCTGCAATCTGCATTTGCAGGAAATGGGCTTCCTTGTTGCCAATGCGCCACAGTGACGCAGGCGCTATGCCTGTTGTCTCACGATACGCGAAGACCAAAGCCCTGCATCAGGCGACGCGTCGGAAAATCCGGCGCATGGGAGGTGAAAACGGCGAAGTCGGCGTGGACGCCGTGGCTGTCTGCATCCGCTGGCGGCACCAGCCGGCGGGCCTGCCTTGCGATCGCTTCCGCCGGATCCAGCCAGTCCACCGGCCAGGGCGCCAGCCTGCGGAACAGGTTCGCCATGAAGGGGTAATGCGTGCAGGCCAGCACCACGATGTCGGTACGCCGGCCCTCCCGCTCCACGAAGCACGGGTCGATTTCCGCACGAACCGCCGCATCGTCCAGGCTCTCGCCGCGAATATAGGCTTCCGCCATGCGCGCCAGATTTTCCGAGCCGACCAACCGAACATGGCATTGCGAGGCAAAAGACTGGATAAGGTCGCGGGTATAGGCGCGCTTGACGGTGCCGGGCGTGGCCAGCACCGAAACGAGGCCGGACCGGGTGCGCTCCGCTGCCGGCTTGATGGCCGGCACCGTTCCGACAAAGGTCATGTCCGGAAAGGCGGCCCGCAGATCAGCACCGACCAGCGTGAAGGCGGTGTTGCAGGCAATGATGCAAAGCTCCGGATCGTAGCGGTCGAGAAGATCTGCGAACAGCGCGAGAATGCGGGCCTTCAGCCCCTCCTCCTCCCAGCCGCCATAGGGAAAGCCGGCATCATCGGCCACATAGATGAAGCCGCGCTCCGGCATCAGCACGCGGGCCTCGCGCAGAACGGTCAGGCCACCGATGCCGGAATCAAAGACGAGAACCGGTTTCAGCTCATGCGTCGCCTTTGTCGCCACCCTCATTGCCCCCGTCATGCCCCGCCTCGTCCGTCTTCGGCTTCCGTCCCTTCGGCCAGCGGCGCTGGAAGCCGTCGAGCGAGGAGATCACGCCGCGCAGGACGCTGATTTCCGGCTCCGTGAAGCCCGGCCGGGACAAGACGGCGCGCAGATTGTCGATCATCTTCGGCACTTTTGTGGGCGGATGGAAATAATGGCGCGAATCGAGCGCCTCCTCGATCTGCTCGAAGAAGCCGAACAGCTGCTCCTTGGTCGCCGGCCGCTGGTCCACCGCCTGGAAGGGGGTCGCGGCGATATCGTCCATGCCGCTTTTCATCCACTCATAGGACATCAGCAGAACGGCCTGGGCGATGTTGAGCGAGGCAAAGGCCGGGTTGACAGGAAAGGTAACGATCTCGTCGGCCAGCGCCACCTCCTCATTGGTCAGCCCCCAGCGTTCGCGGCCGAACAGGATGCCGGTTCGCTCCCCGGCATTGAAGCGCTGGCGCAGCGTCGCGGCTGCCGTCACCGGCGCGCGCACCTCCTTGAAGCCGTCGCGCTGGCGTGCCGTCGTGGCATAGACGAAGTTGAGATCGGCGACCGCCTCTTCCAGCGTGTCGAAGACCCGTGTCGCCTCGATGACATGGTCCGCCTTGGCGGCGGCGGCCTGTGCCTTCTCGCTCGGCCAACCGTCCCGCGGGTTGACGAGGCGCAGCTCCGACAGGCCGAAATTCGCCATGGCGCGGGCTACCATGCCGATGTTTTCGCCCAGTTGCGGTTCGACGAGGATGATTGCCGGACCTTCCGTCAAGAGTTCGCGCTCGCTGTTCGTGCCTGCCATGGTGATCCCGTCCGATGCTTGGTCGCGCGGGAGATATCGCTCCGTGCTTTTCCGCGCAAGCCCGGCCTCAGGTCACGCGACGCGGCGGCGTCAGGCGGCCGAGCAGAATGCCGATCATGTCCAGCCCCTGCCGGGCACCAAGATGATAGGTCGGCAGGTGATCGAGGGTCTGGCGACGAACCTTCGAAGCCCGGTAGAACGGCTCGCCGGAAAGAGCACGGGCGGCCGACATCTTTTCCAGCAGGGCGCTGACCGCCTCGACGTCCTCTGCCGGCATGGCATGCGCCGGCAGGGCCTGACCACGGGCGAACATGCGCGCCCAGTAGGTACAGCCGAGGAAGATGGCGAGCGTCTGGCGTACATGGCCGGGCTTGGTGACAATCGACCAGGACGTGCCGATCGGTCGAGCGGCCTGGGCAAGATCGCGATAGGCGAGATCGAGCTGGCGGGAGCGTTCCATCAGATCATTGCCGGAGGCGCCAGCGCGGGCCGATTCGAGAAGCTGGCCCAACTGGTCGTACCAGCGGCCGATCGCTCCCTCCAGCGTCTCGCGCGTGCGGGCAGGAAACACGACGAAGGCGACGGCCGTGCCGGCCACGGCGCCAATCAGCGTCTCCTCGACACGCAGCAGCAGAAGCTCGGTCGTCAGCGAGCCGATCAGTCCATAGATCACGCAGATGACGATGGAGACGAAGAAGGTCATCACCGCATAGGAGGCCTGCAGGGCATAGAAGGCGCAGAAAATGCCAAGCCCGGCCACCGCGACGCTTGCCACCATATCGCCCTTGATCAGTGAGGCCAGACAGAGGCCGGCGGCAATGCCGAGCACGGTGCCGATGGAGCGCTGCAGGGCGCGAATGGCGGTATCGCCCCGCGACTTGGTATTGGTGAAGACGAGAAAGGCCGTCAGCACCGCCCAGAACCAGCGTTCGCGCGACAGCATCAGGCCGAACACCATGGCGATGCCGGAGGCCACCGTGATCTGCAGGGCGGCGCGTACCAGCGGGTTCTTCAGCGAAAAGTCCGGCCGTGCACCGGAGCGATCCGGCGTATGGGGCGCCAGCATTCGGAACTGGTCGTGCATACCCTCGGCAATCACGCCGGCAAAGCGGGTGCGGATGCGATGCAGAAGCGTGAACGCATTGATCGTTTCGCGCAGGTGCTTGTCGGGCGTCTCGTCGCGCAGTTCGCTCCAGTGGCTGACCGCCTCGTCCTTGCCCTCCAGCACCGCATGCACAAGACCGAAGGGAGCGGTGTTGTAGACGCTGAGCACGACGGCACTTTCGGTCGCCAGATGCAGGTCGAAGATGGCGGTGGCGATCTCCATCACGCCGGCATCGCTTTCGTCCAGCATGCCATCGGCATTGCGTGGCAGAAGCCCCTCCGCCATCAGCGAGACTTCCTTCAGTCGTTCCTGGAGCTGTACCAGTTCCGCGCGGTCCTCATCCGTCGTCACATGCTCGCGGGCAAGAAGCGCCAGACGGACGAGGATATCGTTGGCGCGGCCCTGCATCGCAATCAGCGCCTGCAGCAGGTCCCGGCCGCGATTGTCCGGCAGCAGGAAGCTGCGCACACCATGCGACACCAGCGCCGCCACAACAAGCGCAAAGGCTGCTCCCGGCAACTGGTCATAGGTGGGGTTCAGATAGGTGCTGATGAAATAGGACGTGAAGGCAAACATGCCGATGGCAAAGCCGCGCGGTCCATAGACTCTGGCCAGGCTTGCAAACAGCACGATCAGCAGGAAAGTGATATCGGAGAGATAGCGGTGCTGCTCCAGCGCAATCGCGCTCGACATGCTGGCCAGCGCTGCGAGGGCGCCGAGCGCGCGGGTCAGCAACTGGCCACGTGGCGTGGCATCGCGCACGGCAACACCGCCCTCGATCGAGAGAATGATCGCCAGACCAAAGGCAATCGGCGGCAACGCCATCCCATTGAGATGCACCAGCACCAGAACACCGACGGACAGAGCAATCGACAGCGTGACGCGCGCACCCATGCGGGCCCGCGACAGGGCGGGGTCTACCGAGTGAATCCAGTCGATGAGCTTGGGTTTGGATGCCATTCCGGGAGCGCCTTGGTCACGTCTGCAGCTTCACGAGGGACGGCCTCGCGGTGCGGCGAAACCGTTTGGCGCTGTCACTCGCCCTTGGCAAGATCCTGCATTTCCGAAAACACCGAATCCCGCTCCCCCTCGCTGACACGGTGGATATCATCGATCACGAAACGCCCGCCTTCGGTGATGACATCGAAATCCACCTCATTGACGGAATCCTTGATGTCGGCCTGATCGATGCAGGTCCACAGCTTGAAGGTGACCTTGACGGATGTCACCGCGCCGTTCGGCTGGCCAGGTGCAATGGTGATGTTCTGCAGCGGGCAGCCATCCTGAGAATCCGTCACCACGTCGTAGCCGAAGGGATCGCCGGGCTGGTTGTTTTCGGTCTCGTAGGCCGGGTGTTTGGCGGCCTCCTTATAGGCTGTCTGAAAGCGCTTGCTGAACAGCTTTGCCAGTGGCTCCGGATCGAAGATGAACTTCCAGCCCGCGTCCACGCTTTCCCAGTTGGCCTTGGTCATGTCCATCACCTGACGCACCGGATCAGTGGCATCGGCGGCGCTGGCAAACGTGGCAAAGGAGGCAAAAAGTAAGGCGAGCGGCACGGTCCGCATGGCGGCAATAATCCCTGTCTGGAAACGTTGCGGGAGATTATCCCCCTCAATCGATTTGGCAATGGCAATTGTTCTGGCAGTGCTTTGCGTTCCGGCTCTGCGGTGCTATAGCGCACGAGACTTCTGTCCACCTAAGCCGGGGCGGCAAGCCCCGTTCATTGAAGAGGCTGATACATGAACAAGATCAAGGTTGCCAACCCGGTCGTCGATCTCGACGGCGACGAGATGACCCGCATCATCTGGCAGTTCATCAAGGAAAAGCTGATCCTGCCCTATCTTGATCTTCAGATCGAATATTACGACCTCTCGGTGGAAAACCGCGATGCCACCAATGACCAGGTGACTGTCGACGCCGCCCACGCCATCAAGAAGCACGGCGTCGGCATCAAGTGCGCAACGATCACCCCGGACGAAGCCCGCGTCAAGGAATTCAACCTCAAGGAAATGTGGAAGAGCCCGAACGGCACGATCCGCAACATCCTCGGCGGCGTGATCTTCCGCGAGCCGATCATCTGCAAGAATGTGCCGCGTCTGGTTCCGGGCTGGACCAAGCCGATCGTTGTCGGCCGTCACGCCTTCGGCGACCAGTACAAGGCAACCGATTTCAAGTTCCCCGGCAAGGGCAAGCTGACGATCAAGTTCGTCGGTGAAGACGGCGAAGTGATCGAGAAGGAAGTCTACAACGCACCGGGGGCCGGCGTGGCGCTTGCCATGTACAACCTCGACGAATCCATCCGCGAATTCGCCCGCGCGTCGATGATGTACGGCCTGATGCGCAAGTGGCCGGTCTACCTGTCGACGAAGAACACCATCCTCAAGGCCTATGACGGCCGCTTCAAGGACATCTTCGAAGAAGTCTACCAGACCGAATTCAAGGCAAAGTTCGACGAGATCGGCATCGTCTACGAACACCGTCTGATCGACGATATGGTCGCGTCCGCCCTCAAGTGGTCCGGCGGCTACGTCTGGGCCTGCAAGAATTACGACGGCGACGTCCAGTCCGACACGGTTGCTCAAGGGTTCGGCTCGCTCGGCCTGATGACCTCGGTTCTTCTGTCGCCCGATGGCCGCACGGTGGAAGCCGAAGCCGCCCACGGCACCGTGACGCGCCACTATCGCCAGCACCAGAAGGGTCAGGAAACCTCGACCAACTCGATCGCCTCGATCTTCGCCTGGACACGTGGCCTTGCCCATCGTGCCAAGCTCGACGACAATGCCGAACTCGCAAAATTTGCGACGACGCTCGAAAAGGTCTGCATCGATACCGTCGAAGCCGGCTTCATGACCAAGGATCTGGCGCTCCTCATCGGTCCGGATCAGCCGTGGCTCTCCACCACCGCCTTCCTCGACAAGGTGGACGAGAACCTGCGCGCCGCCATGGCCGCCTGATCTCACCGATCCCGAGACAGACGAACCCGGTCGCCTCGCGGCCGGGTTTTTCTTTGTCCACACGGGCTTGTCATCCGGCCGTCATCGCGGCACAATAAGAACATAAGAAGAACAAATACTGGAGGAGCCTCATGTCACCGTTGACACTTTATACCCACCCCATGTCGCGCGGCCGCATTGCCCGCTGGATGCTGGAGGAAGTCGGCCAGCCCTATGATGTACGTCTCTTGGCCTACGGGCCGGACATGAAAAGCGCGGACTATCGGGCGATCAATCCGATGGGCAAGGTCCCGGCCCTTCGCCACGGGGACCTCGTGGTGACCGAATGCGCCGGCATTATCGCCTATCTGGCGGACACGTTCCATGACGCGGGCCTCCATCCGCAGACGGATGCAGAACGGGCTGCCTACTATCGCTGGATGTTCTTCGCCGCCGGACCGCTGGAAACCGCGGTCAGCAACCGCGCGCTCGGCTTCGTGGTGCCGGAAGAAAAGCAGCGCATGGTCGGCTACGGCTCCTATGATCTTGTTCTCGACACGCTGGAACAGGCGCTGTCCGCCACCACCTATATCGCTGGCGAGCGCTTCACCGGCGCGGACGTCTATCTCGGCGCGCATCTGATGTGGGGCATGCAGTTCGGCAGCATCGAGAAACGCCCTGCATTCGAGGCCTATGTTGCGCGCATTGAATCACGCCCGGCGCATAAGCGTGCCACGGACCTTGATGACGCGCTTGCGGCCAACTTCGCCTCCGCCGCACAAAGCTGACACACTGGCATGCCTCAGAAAGACAGGAAAACCTCCATGAAGTTCGGCTATACCATCGCCTATGTTCCCGACGTGGCCAAATCGCTCGCCTTTTTCGGCGATGCCTTCGGTTTTTCCACCCGCTTCCTGCACGACAGCGGCACCTATGGCGAACTGGAGAGCGGCGAAACCACGCTGGCCTTTGCGGCAGAGGCGCTGGCCGAGATCAATTTTCCAGGCGGTCATGTCTCCGCCCACGCATCTGCGCAGCCGCTCGGCATGGAAATCGCGCTCGTGACCGAGGATGTCGCCGCCGCGCATGCCCGGGCCATCGCCTGCGGGGCGCGTGAACTGTCGCCACCCGCGGAAAGGCCGTGGGGACAGGTGGTTTCCTACCTTCGCTGCCCGGACGGTTTGCTGGTTGAACTCTGCACGCCGATGGCCGGTTGACGCCGGCAGAAACACGCTTAGTCAGGCAGGCGCCTTTGATATTGGACCAGCGGGCGGCTCATGATATTGAGCCGCCCATGACAAAGATTTCCTCCACACCCGTTCACGTCATCGGCGGCGGCCTTGCCGGCTCCGAAGCCGCCTGGCAGCTGGCCGAGGCCGGCATCCCCGTCATCCTGCATGAAATGCGCGGTGTCCGCGGCACGGATGCGCACAAGACCGACGGCCTTGCCGAGTTGGTCTGTTCCAATTCCTTCCGTTCCGACGATGCCACCGCCAATGCGGTCGGCGTCATCCATGCGGAAATGCGCCTTGCCGGCTCGCTGATCATGGCCTGCGCCGACCGCCACCAGGTGCCGGCCGGCGGGGCGCTCGCCGTCGATCGCGACGGCTTTTCCGACGCCGTCACACAGGCGCTGTCGCAGCATCCCCGCATCACCGTGGTGCGTGAGGAAGTGCAGGGTCTGCCGCCGAAGGAGTGGGGCCTTTCGATTGTCGCGACCGGCCCGCTGACCTCCGCCTCGCTTGCGTCCGCGATCCAGGCGGAAACCGGCGAGGATGCGCTCGCCTTCTTCGATGCGATCGCGCCGATCGTTCACCGCGAGTCGATCGACATGTCGATCTGCTGGTACCAGTCGCGCTATGACAAGGTCGGCCCCGGCGGCACGGGCAAGGATTACATCAACTGCCCGCTCGACAAGGACCAGTACGACGCCTTCGTCGATGCCCTGATTGCCGGGGACACCGTCGGCTTCAAGGAATGGGAAGGCACGCCCTATTTCGATGGCTGCCTGCCGATCGAGGTGATGGCGGAGCGCGGCCGCGAGACGCTGCGCCACGGGCCCATGAAGCCGATGGGCCTCACCAATGCCCATAACCCGACCGTCAAGGCCTATGCCGTCGTCCAGCTTCGGCAGGACAATGCGCTTGGCACGCTCTACAACATGGTCGGTTTCCAGACGAAGCTGAAATATGGCGCGCAGGCGGAGATCTTCCGGATGATTCCCGGCCTGCAGAATGCCGAATTCGCAAGGCTCGGCGGCCTGCATCGCAACACCTACATCCATTCTCCGACGCTGCTCGACCAGAGCCTGACGCTGAAATCGCGCCCCGGCCTGCGCTTTGCCGGCCAGATCACCGGCTGCGAGGGCTATGTGGAAAGTGCAGCGATCGGACTGCTGGCCGGTCGCTTCGCGGCTGCCGAGGCGAGAGGCGAGGCCCCCAGCCTGCCGCCGGCCACCACGGCACTCGGCGCGCTCCTCAACCATATCACCGGCGGCCATCTGGTCTCGGACGACGAGCCCGGCAAGCGCTCCTTCCAGCCGATGAACGTCAATTTCGGCCTGTTTCCGGAGCTGGAGCCCGGCTCCATCGTTAAGCCGGAGGGCGTCAAACGCTTCCGCGGCAAGGACAAGACAGTGATGAAGCGCCAGCTTCTGGCCCGCCGCGCGTTGACCGACTGCGCGACGTGGCTGGGCGTCCCGGCGCCCGTGTTTGCGGAGGCCTCAGAGGCTGCCGCCTTGACCGCGGACGCCGTCTAACTGGATCGGCTCGCGGGTTACATAGTTGCCGAGCAACCAGAGCGACACCTCGGCCGCCTCCGCGGCGGTCGAGAACACGAAGCTGCCGCTCTGCGTGGGGGCATCGAGAAAGTCGATCGTGAGGCCGCGCCCGTTCGACATCGGCGTCACGCGCGAACGGTCAGGCTGGATCAGATGGCAGGCATAGTGCGAGCCGCCATTGCGCATGATACCGGCCTTGTTGTCGTAGAGGCGCACGAAGATGGTGTTGCCATCCTCGGTCTCATGCAGGCTGCGGATCGCTTCCGTCGGATAGGCACGCCCGAATTCGAGAATGGCGAGTCCCGGATCATGTCGATCCAGTTCCTCGCGCTCCCGCGCCATGGATGTGGTGTAATAGGCGGTCAGAATGACCAGTCCGAAAATGATTGCCCAGACGACCAGACTCACACCGAATTCTCCCCTGCAGACGGCACCGCTCACCGCCCCTGCCCTGTAGCGGCCGAGGCTTGCCCGAACGTGACCGCCAGACGGAACCGGGCTCCGCAAGCTGGCCGGCAGGACAGTGGAGGCGTGCCATCAGTTGAGGACGGACGTATTGCCGGCCCCGGCCACCTGCAGGCATCAAAAACGCTTCAGCGCCATCATTTTGAGCATGGAGAGCTGGCGACGCCATTGCGGCGACTGCAGCTTGCCGTCCAGCGCATCCTGCGGGCGCCGTGCGGCCTGCTTCAGAACAGGCGCGGCAATCGCGACCGGCAGGAAGGCCGGAACCAGTACGGAAGGCATGCCTGACCTGGCCGCCTTACCCAGGTGCTCCAGCCCAAGCGCGGCAAGCGCACCCACTGCATGTGCGACATTCTCCTTGCGGGCGTCATCCAGGAAACCGTCACGGTCGAGGCCGGTTGCGGACAGGATATCCTGCGGCACATAGACCTGGCCACGGCGGCGGTGCTGCGGCATCAGCAGAAGAAGGCCGGCAACGGCCTGCGCGACGCCGGCATGACCGGCTGTTTCCGCCTGCTGCATGGCGGCAGGGGCATCGAGCACCAGACCGGCCAGTTGAATCAGGGCGGAGGCGATTTCACCCGCATATCCCTCCAGCGCATTGCGGTCCGGCATCGGATCGTCATAAAGATCGAAGATGCGGGCCTCGATCATGTCGGTCAGGCTCTGGCGCGGCAGGCGATGACGCTCCACCGTCTCCATCAGCGCAACAGCCAGCGGATTGCCGCCTGTATCGCCGCTCGCCTGGCCGGAAAGGAGATCGCGCCACCATTGCAGCCGGATCTCGCCAGCCAGCGGCTGCTGCACCACGTCGCGAATCCGGGCGATTTCGGCATTGAAAGCGTAAAGTGCCGCAAGCGCTCCCCGCTTGTCCTCCGGAGACAGGAGGCAGGCCAGATAGCGGTCGCGGTCCGTCTCGCGCAGCGTCGAGAGGCAGATGTCCCAATGGTCGCCGGCAGCAGCCGTCACGGCCTTCCCTCCGCGCAAATTCGGTTCAGACGGCGATGAGCGCCGCAGCCACGGGCCGCGATTCGCCAAGCATGATGTTGTACGTGCGGATGGCCGCCCCGGTTCCCATCGAGTCCGAGGAAATTCCGCGCGCCCGGAACGCCGCCTTCAGCGGTGCCGGCAACGGGCGCAGATCGCGGCCCGTGCCCACAAGCAGAAACTCGACGCCCTCAGCGTACAACACGCGCGAAAATGCATCCACCGTCAGCGGATCGCCCTCAGCCATCTCCCAGGCATAGATGCCCACGGGCAGGCAGATCAGAGAGCCGCGATGCGACATGTCCGCGAAACGAAAGCCGCCATTGCCATAGGCATCGATCGGCGCGCGTCCGGGGAAATGCGCATCGGGACCGGGCAGTTCCACCATCGATCAGACCTTCGCACCGCTGACGTCGGAGGCCTTCTTGGCCCCCTTGGCGGCGGATGCATCCCCGCTTTCGGGGCGCATGTTGAAGGCGATCAGGATCGGCGCGGCGATGTAGATCGAGGAGAATGTCGCAACGACGACGCCCGCGATCATGGCGAAGGTGAAGGACTGGATCACCTCGCCGCCGAACAGATAGAGCGCGATGAGGGCGAGCAGTGTCGTCACCATGGTCAGGATCGTGCGCGACATGGTTTCGTTGATCGACATGTCGATCAGGTCGGCAAGCGGCATCTTCTTGAACTTGCGCATGTTTTCGCGCAAGCGGTCATAGACGACAACCGTATCGTTCAGCGAGTAGCCGACCACGGTCAAGATCGCCGCGATGCTGGTCAGGTTGAACTCGATGCCGGAGACCACGAAGATGCCGAGCGTCAGGATCACGTCATGGATCGTCGCGAGGATTGCACCGACGGCAAACTGCCATTCGAAGCGGAACCAGATATAGACAAGGATGCCGATGAGCGCGCCGAGAACACCGATCGTGGCGGTCTGGCTGAGTTCGCCAGAGACGGCCGGACCGACCACTTCCACGCGACGGAACTCGTAATCCTTCTCCAGCGCGTCACGCACCTTGGCAAGTGCTGTCTGTTCCGCCGTCTCGCCACCGCCCTGGGCCGCGATACGCACGAGAACGCTGTTGGCCTCGCCGAAATTCTGTGCCTGCACCTCGCCAAGGCCGAGACCATCGAGACGGCTGCGCAGATCGGCGAGGTTGGCATCGCCCTCTTTGGCGCGCAGTTCGATGACCGAGCCGCCCTTGAAGTCGACGCCGAGGTTCATGCCGCCGACACCGAAACCGACGATGGAACCGAGAACGAGGATACCGGAAATCGTGAAGGTCCAGCGGCGGATGCCCATGAACTTCACGCCGTTGAAGTCGAAGATTCCGGTGCGGATGCCCTTCGGCAGATGCTTGGGACGGCGCAGCTTGATCCACTCGGCAAACAGCCAGTTGGTCAGGGTATAGGCCGTGAAGATCGTGGTGGCGATACCGATCGCATGGGTGACGGCAAAGCCGCGCACAGGGCCGGTGCCGAGATAGAAGAGAACGACGGCAGCAATCAGCGCCGTCACGTTCGCATCGACGATGGTGCCGAAGGCGCGGTTGAAACCGAGATCAATCGACTGGATCAGCGAGCGTCCGCTCTTGGCCTCTTCGCGGATGCGCTCATAGATCAGAACGTTGGAGTCAACGGCCATACCGATGGTGAGAACGATGCCGGCAATACCCGGAAGCGTCAGCGTCGATCCGAGCACGGTCAGGATCGCGATGGTCATCAGGATGTTGACCGTGAGCGCGATGATCGCCAGCACGCCGAAGAAGCCGTAGAACACCAGCATGAAGACGATGACGAGCAGCGATGCGACGATGCCGGCAATCACGCCGGCACGGATCGAGTCCGCACCGAGGCTCGGGCCGACAGTACGCTCTTCCACCACCGTCAGCGTGGCCGGCAGCGCGCCGGCGCGCAGCAGCACCGCAAGGTCGTTGGCGCTCTGGACCGTGAAGTTGCCGGAAATCTGACCCGAACCACCGACGATCGGTTCGCGGATGACCGGCGCGGAAATGACCTTGTCATCGAGCACGATCGCAAACGGACGGCCGACATTCTGCTGGGTCGCCTGCGCAAAACGCTGGGCGCCGCGGGAATCGAAGCGGAAGGTGACGACAGGCTCGTTGGTCTGCTGATTGAAGCTTGCCTGCGCATCGACCAGGTTCTCACCCGAGATCAGGGCCTGCTTCTCCACGAGATAGGGCGTGGTCGGATCGGAGGCACCATAGAGGACCTGCGAAGCGGCCGGCGGGCGGCCATTGACCGCCTCCTGCGGCGACATGCTGGTATCCACCATGTGGAAGGTCAGCTTGGCCGTCTTGTTGAGGAGGTTCTTCAGACGCTGCGGATCGTTAAGGCCCGGCACCTGAACGGCAATGCGGTCATTGCCCTGGCGGGTAATCAGCGGCTCGGTATTGCCGAGTTCATCAACGCGCCGACGCACGACCTCGGTCGACTGGCTGAGCGCCGAGGACATGCGGTAATTGATCCCCTCATCGGTCAGCGTCAGACGCAGGAGACCTGTTTCCGGCTCATCGAGGCTCGCTTCGCGCAGCGTGGTGCCCATGACCGTGCCAGTGCTGATCGGCTGTACCAGTTCGTTCAGCGCCTTGCGGGCGGCATCGACCTGGGCGGGATCGGTGATGCGAACCTGGATCTGCTGGCCGTTGCCAGTGAGGCCGGTATAGCGGACTCCCGCTTCGCGCAGACGCGTGCGAATATCGCCGATGGTGGTCTCGACACGCTCCTTGACGATCTCGGAGCGATCGATCTTGAGCATCATGTACGAGCCGCCCTGCAGGTCGAGACCGAGCGTCATCTTGTGATGCGGCAGGAAGGACGGATAGTTCTTCAGCTGCGCATCACTCAGCGCATTGGGCAATGCGATGATGATGCTGCCCAGCATGGAAAGCCAGATCAGGAACGTCTTCCAGCGCGGAAAATAGAGCATAGCGGTCTCGAATCGATGGGTGCGGGGCCAGCCGCTCTCGAGCGACTGGCCGAAAGGGATCAGGCGTTTTCGGTCTTGACCGGCTCACCCTTGACGCGGACTTCCGCGATGTAGGTGCGAATGGCGCGGATCTTCACGCCTTCGGCGATTTCCACTTCCAGTTCGTTGTCGTCGATGACCTTGGTGACCTTGCCGGAAATGCCGCCGCCCAGAACAACCTGGTCGCCGCGGCGGATGTTCGACAGGGTTTCCTGGCGCTTCTTCATCTGCTGGCGCTGCGGGCGGATCAGGAAGAAGTACCACACCACCATCAGCGGCGCGAAAAGGAAAAGCATTTCAAGGCCGGAGCCGAACGGAGAGGCGCCGGCGGCACCACCAGTGCTGGCCTGGGCGAATGCTTCAGTAATGAACATCGAGAACTCCCGGATAGACGGATACGGAGGCACCCCCCGCTTCAAGCCGCCGGAATATAGTCGCGATCGGGGTGAATGCAACAGAAACGGCGGCGGGGGCGTACCGAATTCAGGCCTCTTACCCTTTCAGCCTGGAAAACACCATGCTACCCGCAGCGAAAAGGCAGGAAACGGGCTTTTGCCGCGCCAAGGAGGAGATGATGTCCATGGAAGCAACCGCAGAACTGCTGATGGAAGTTCGCCGGCTGGCCGATGCGCTGGAGAGACTTGCGGGCCCGGCGCCGGCCGTGAACGACTGGAACGCCGCCGATTGCTTCGTCTGGGCACCCGCAAACCGCTATCTGCAACCGGTTGCACGGCCGAACCGGGTTGCGCTGCGGCTCATTCGTGGCGTGGATCATGTGCGTGACATCCTGCACGAAAACACGCTTCGCTTTGCCGAGGGCTTCGAAGCCAACAACGTCCTGCTGTGGGGCGCGCGTGGCATGGGCAAGTCATCGCTGGTGAAGGCTGTTCATGCCGATGTGAAGGCTTCTAGCGGCGCCAGCCTGAAACTGGTCGAGGTGCACCGCGAGGATATTTCCACTCTGCCCGCGCTGCTTGATCTTCTGAAAGCGTCCGGCCACCGGGTCATCGTCTTTTGTGACGACCTCTCCTTCGACCATGACGATACCGCCTACAAGTCGCTGAAGGCGGCGCTCGATGGCGGGATCGAAGGCCGGCCGGACAACGTGCTGTTCTACGCCACCTCCAACCGTCGCCACCTGCTGCCGCGCCATATGCTCGAAAACGAGCAATCGACGGCGATCAACCCGTCGGAAGCCGTCGAGGAGAAGGTGTCACTCTCCGACCGCTTCGGCCTGTGGCTTGGTTTCCACAAGTGCAATCAGGATGATTATCTGGCGATGATCGACGGCTATGCCGACCATTTCGCTCTCGATCTCGACCGCGCACAACTGCATCATGAAGCGCTGGAATGGGCAACGACGCGCGGCGGCCGCTCCGGACGCGTCGCCTGGCAATATATCCAGGATCTGGCGGGACGCCTGCGCAAACCCCTGCCCCGCAGTTGAGCAGCGCGCCGTGGCAAGACAGGCCCAGCAGTAGCCATCGCCACAACGACGAAAGCCCGGACGATGCCGGGCTTTCTCGCATTCCCCATACGCACTACTATTCGAGGAACGTCATCGGGTTGACCGGGGTCGCATCCTTGCGCACTTCGAAATGCACCTGCGGACGCTTGGCGTCGCCGCTCATGCCGGACAGCGCCAGCGTCTGGCCACGCTGTACCTTCTGACCGCGCGAGACGCTGATCGAGGCGGCATGACCGTAAACCGTCACCTTGCCATCGTCGTGGCGCACCAGAACCGTGTTGCCGAGCTGCTTCAGGCCATTGCCGGCATAGATGACGACGCCGTTTTCAGCAGCCTTGATCGGCGTGCCCTCGGGAACGGAAATGTCGATGCCGTCATTGCGGTTGCCGTCAACATTGGCGCCGAAGGCGGCGATAACGGCGCCCGTGGCAGGCCAGCGATACTTGCTGATGCCCGTCGATGAGGGAGCCGGCGTGCTGACATCGGATTTGCTTTCCACATCCGAGAGGCTCGCCGTCTGCGTGGTGGCGGGCTTTTCGGTCGCCTTGGCGGGTGTCTGTTCCGAGGATGCGGCAACGGCCGGCTGCGCCTTCGCACCGGCTGCGGTGGCATGCGGCACCGAGGCTGTCTGAACGGCTTCGCCATGGGCACCTGCCACCTTCAGCGTCTGGCCAACCCGCAACTGGCCGTCAGCCAGGCTGTTATCGGCTTTCAGACGATCGATCGGCGTATTGGTGGCGCGGGCAATCTTGCTCAGCGTATCGCCGGGCTTGACGACATAGGAGCCCCCCTTCGGCGGAACGGGCTCACCACCGGAGGGCGGTGTCAACTTGCCGGCCGAATCGGCCTGCGCCTTGTCCCGCGCGGCAGCGGCACCCGGCAGCACGGCGACCTTGTCGCCCTGCGGACGCAGCGGTGCGGGCGCATCGCCGCCATTGGCGAGATCGCCGGAGGCTGCAGCGGCCTTGGCCGCATTGGAACGGGCCGCATAGATCGGGATGATCACATTCTGACCGGGCGTCAGCACCCCGCCATTGGCCTTCAGGATTTCCTTTTCCGGCACACCATAGCGCTGGGACAGGATCTTGGCATTTTCGCCCGGCCGCAGGTTGACGCGCGGCGCATTGGTCGTCGACCAGCCGGGACCAGTGGCGCCGGTTGCTGCACCATCATCGTTCGCCGCGGCCATCCGGCGTGCGGCAACCGGCGAGGGAGAAGACGTGGCCGGCATCGGCTGCGCCATCGCTTCCTGACGGGCAGGCGCTTCACCGAGCGGCGGAAGACTGGACTGACTGACGGCACCCGCCGGAGGCGCAAGCGCTGCCCGCTGGATGGGCGCGGCCGAACTGCGGGCCGGCGACACGCTGGCCGGCGCATAGCCACCCTGAGCCTGCTGCGGATAAGGCTGGCCGTAGCCGCCGCCACCCTGCGAATAGCCTTGAGAATCGCCGCCGACATCGCCGCTCGGAACCGGGGCTGTTCCGTAGGCGCCGGATCCCTGCCTCTGCGGGATCGAGGCTGTCGTCATATTATCGCTTCCGGGAAAGAGACCGGAGAAGCGAGTGGCGTCGGAACTGCATCCCGTTGCTGCACTCGCCAGAAAAGCCGCCACCGCCATCCGGGTGACCGACCTTCTCATCATTGACGAACTCTTCAAACGCATGACTCGACCCAACTGACACGACCTATTTCGTGATCCATTAAAGACCGTTAGTCTTACCGTTGGGTTAAGGCGCTGCCGCGCGCTTCATTTTTTTGGCAAATTGCTAACCATGACTCGTGATCAGCATCAGCGGCACGCTCACAGATGAACCGCGATGTGCGACACAAGCGGCAGATAGGGCGCCGGAAACAGATCCTCGCGCTCGAATCGGCTGCCAACCTTGGTCAGCCGAATCATCATGCAGCGATCCTCGCCCGTCATCAGCGGCGCAATCATCGAGCCGCCATGCACGAGTTGTTCGGCATAGAATCGCGGAATGGCGTCGAAGGCGGCGGTCACCAGAATGCGGTCGAAGGTCCCCTCCCCCTGCAGACCGTTGCTGCCATCGGCCTGACGGATGATGACATTGCGCATGCCGAGCGCTTCAAGGCGTCCCTGCGCGGCCTTGACCAGGGTGCGAAAACGCTCCAGCGACAGCACCCGCTCGGCGATGCGGCCCATCACGGCGGCGGTAAAGCCGCTGCCCGTGCCGATGTCGAGCACCCGGTGGCCTGGTTTCACATGCAACTGCGCAAGAAGACGCGCGGCGAGATCCGCCCCTTCCATGAACGATCCACATTCGATGGGAATGGTTCGGCTTGAATAGGCATCCGTGACGAATTGCGGGGGCACAAACTGGCTGCGCGGCGTCTGTTCGATCGCCGTCAGGAGGTCGAGATCGGTAACGCCCTGGGCCCGCAAACGAAGCACCAGGGCAGCAAACCCTTCCTTCTCGATCATGCCTGATTTCAAGCACCTGCTCCCAAGGCCTGTCCGACGGCCGCCAGCATGGCGTGATCCGTCAGGTCGAGCTTCAACGGGGTCACGGAAATCCGGTTGTCGCGCAGGGCGTGGATATCGGTGCCGGGCGCAAACTGTCCGGTACGATTGCCGAAACGCAGCCAGAAATACGGATTGCCGCGCCCATCCTGCCGCTCATCGACCACGATGCCAAAATCCGTCTTGCCCTGCGCCGTCACTGTCACCCCTGTCACCGCATCGACGGTGCAGGGCGGGAAGTTGAGGTTCAGGAAGGTGCCCGCGGGCAGCTCGAGCGCGATCAGCTTGCGGATCAGATCCGGTGCATGCACCTCTACCGTTGCCCAGGGCAGGCTGCGCTTGCCTTCCTCGTACTGCACGGCCTGGCTCAGCGCCAGCGAACGGATACCCTGGATGGTGCCCTCGATGGCGCCTGCAATCGTACCGGAATAGGTCACGTCGTCGGCAATGTTGGAGCCTGCATTGATGCCCGACAGGATAAGGTCGGGCTTGCGATCCAGCACATGGCGGATGCCCATGATCACGCAGTCGGTCGGCGTGCCGCGCACCGCAAAATGCCGGTGGCCGACCTCGCGCAGGCGCAAGGGTTCCGACAGCGTCAGCGAATGGGCAAGACCGCTCTGATCGGTTTCCGGCGCAACGATCCACACATCGTCGGAGAGGGTGCGGGCGATGCGTTCGAGCACCGCCAGCCCCTCGGCATGAATGCCATCATCGTTGGTGAGCAGGATCCGCATTGTTCCCTCACGCGCTCCGTTCGATCTTCGTCAGACCTCCCATATAGGGCAGAAGCGCATCGGGGATGGTCACGGAACCGTCCTCGTTCAGATAATTTTCGAGAACGGCGATCAGGCAGCGACCGACGGCGGTGCCGGACCCGTTCAGCGTATGCACGAAACGCGGCGCCTTCTCGTCCTTGACGCGGTAGCGCGCATTCATGCGCCGTGCCTGGAAATCGCCGCAGACCGAACAGGACGAGATTTCGCGGTAGGTATTCTGCCCCGGCAGCCAGACCTCGAGGTCATAGGTCTTGCGCGCGCCGAATCCCATGTCGCCGGTGCAGAGCGTCATGGTGCGGAAATGCAGGCCGAGGCGCTTCAGCACCTCTTCCGCACAGGCCGTCATGCGTTCGTGTTCAGCAACCGAGCTTTCCGCGTCCGTGATGGAGACGAGCTCACACTTCCAGAACTGGTGCTGGCGCAGCATGCCGCGCGTATCGCGACCGGCGGAACCGGCTTCCGAGCGGAAGGACGGCGTCAGTGCGGTGAAGCGCAGGGGCAGTTGCTCCTGCTCCAGGATCTCCTGGGAGACGAGATTGGTCAGCGTCACTTCCGCCGTCGGGATCAGCCAACGGCCGTCGGTGGTGCGGAACAGGTCTTCGGCGAACTTCGGAAGCTGCCCGGTGCCATACATGGCCTCGTCACGCACCATCAGCGGCGAGGATACTTCCGTATAGCCGTGTTCGGTGGTGTGCAGGTCGATCATGAACTGGCCAAGGGCGCGTTCCAGCTTTGCAAGCTGGCCCGTCAGCACCGTGAAGCGCGAGCCGGACAGCTTTGCCGCCCGGTCGAAATCCATCATGCCGAGCGCTTCGCCGATGTCGAAATGCTCCTTGGCTGGGTGGTTCCAGCGCGGCTTCTCACCGACAACGCGGGCGACAACATTGTCATGTTCGTCCTTGCCGACCGGCACGTCATCGAGCGGAATGTTCGGGATACGCGACAGAACGTCGTCCAGCGCGGCGATCGCCTCACGCTCCTTCTGTTCGAGGACCGGCATCTCGTCCTTGAGGCTCGCCACCTCGGCCTTCAGCTTTTCAGCAAGCTCCTGGTTCTTCTGCGCCATGGCGGCGCCGATCTCCTTGGAGGCGGCATTGCGGCGGGACTGCATGTCCTGAAGTGTCTGGATGACGGAGCGGCGCGTTTCATCCAGTGCAATGATGGCGTCGGCCTGCGGTTCTGCACCGCGCTTCTTCAGCGCCTCGTCGAGGGCCGCGGGGTTCTCACGTATCCACTTGATATCGAGCATCGTCGTTCCAGATCGCCTGCGGTTGAGGCCGAGAGGATGAGCCCGGCCGAAAAATCTTGCTCCGGCCGAGATATCCCGTTCTGCCGGAACGGATGCTACGCCTCGTCGGACGTGCTGACGGAGGATGAACTGGCGTCCTGGACGGCCGCAGTTTCACTCGCGCGCTTCTTTTCCACGAGTCGAGCGGCGTAGATGGAGACCTCGTAGAGAAGGATCGTCGGCAGTGCAAGACCGATCTGGGACATCGGATCCGGAGGGGTCAGCACGGCGGCCACGACGAAAGCCAGCACGATGGCGAACTTGCGCTTCTCCACCAGCCAGGTGCTGGTGAGCAGCCCGACGCGCGCAAGAAGCGTCGTCACGACGGGCAACTGGAACACCAGTCCAAAGGACATGACCAGTGTCATGATCAGCGACAGGTATTCCGACACCTTGGGCATCAGGGAGATCGCCACCTCGCCTTCACCGGGCTTCTGCTGCATGGCGAGGAAGAACCACATCACCATCGGCGTGAAGAAGAAATAGACCAGAGCAGCCCCGAGCAGGAACAGCACGGGAGACGCAATCAGGAACGGCAGGAAGGCGGCACGCTCGTTCTTGTAGAGACCGGGCGCCACGAACTTGTAGAGCTGCGAGGCGATGATCGGGAAGGCGATGACCAGAGCGCCGAACATCGCCACCTTCACCTGCGTGAAGAAGAATTCCTGCGGTGCGGTGTAGATCAGTTCGGACTTCGCCACATCCAGACCGGCCCAGACGACGGCCCATTTGTAAGGAATGACCAGCAGATTGAAGAGCTGCTTGGCGAAGAAGAAGCACACCAGGAAGGCCACGAAGAACGCGGCCAGCGACCAGATGAGCCGCGTGCGCAGTTCCATCAGATGCTCGATGAGCGGCTGAGGCTTGTCGTCGATATCGCCGGTCATGCATTATCCTTGGGCGTGGCTGGCTTCTTGCGCGGACGCGGTGCGGGCTTGGCCGCATGAGCGGTTTCCGCAACCGGCGCGGTCGAAGCGGTTTCGGTCACGGCAGGCTTGGCAGTCCGCGCGCGACGGACCGCAGACTTTACTGCCGGCACCGGCTCGGCCACGACAGCGACCTCCACCTTCGGCTTGCGCGGGGCGCGCGGCTTCTTCACCGGTGCGGCAGATATCGGTTCCGATTGTGCAGGCGAAGAGGATGCCGCAGGTGCTGCAGGCGCCGCAGCTGCCGCAGTGATTGAAGACGGCGCAGAAGCAGCCCCCGATGACACGGAAGCGACAGAGGCGGTCGGCGTCGAAGCCTGCGCCGCGGCCGGCTGCGCAGGCGCAGGCGGCGCTGCAGCATGCACCGGAGCAACAGCCGGTGGCGTCTCCGGCAGCGAGAGCCCGGAGGTTGGCAACAGCGATTCGATTCCGGCAGCATTCTCTCCTGCCGCCTGCCCATCCGTCGCTTCGGCGGATGGCAGCGTCGTCGCCTTCTGGAGATCGTTGCGGATCTCGTTGCCCATCTCGCGCAGCGGATTGATCGCCTCGCGCAGCGCATTGGCCGGGTGGAAGCGCTGGGCGTCCGAAATCGTCTGGCGCAGATCGTCCATGTCGGCCTCGCGCAGGGCCTGGTCGAACTGCGTGCGGAAGTCACCCGCCATTTTTCGCAGATTGGCCGTCATTTTGCCGAAGGCACGCAACATCGGCGGCAGATCCTTCGGCCCGACGACAACGATCAAGACGACCGCGATGACTAAGAGTTCGGTCCAGCCGATGTCCAGCATGTATGACGCTCCTCGGGAGACGCGCCCCCACCGGGGCGCGGCACCGGATGCTTACTTGGTTTCTTCCGGCTTGTGGTCCACGGTCTTCGCCGTTGTCGCGGGCGGCGTCTCGTCCTCGTCAGCCATGCCCTTCTTGAAGCTCTTGATACCCTTGGCGACATCGCCCATCAGGTCTGGAATCTTGCCGCGCCCGAAGAAGATGAGCACGATGACCAGAACGATCAGCCAGTGCCAGATGCTAAAAGAACCCATGACTCCACTCCATGATTGCGCGTTCTTGCCGATGTAAGACGTTTAGTCCACTTTTTCAAACACCAAAATATCGCCGTCCGAAACCTTTATGGTCACGTCTGTGAGACCATCCGGCAGCTGGTCGGCGCGAATGCGGGCCCTGAGCGGCTCATCCAGCCCGTCCACGGCAAGCGTGAGCAGTTCCACGACACCCAGGAAGCGGCGGGTCAGGATGCGGGCGCGGATGGTACCGGCCGATTCCGAGACCATGACCTGCGAGATGCGAACCGCCACATCCACAACCGTACCGTCAGCCAGACCGGACGCATCGCCCCGCCCGAGCGGCGTTGCCACAGCGCCGTGGCGTACCCTGCCCTGCAGACGGTTGATCTCGGAGAAGAAGCCCGCGGCAAACAGCGATTGCGGACGGCGATAGAGATCCTGCGAACGGCCGAGCTGCACCAGACGGCCGTGGTTCAGAAGCGCGATCCGATCGCCCATGCGCATGGCCTCCTCCGCGTCATGCGTCACGACGATGGCCGTTGCGCGCGACTGGCGCAGCACATCCAGGGTGTCAGCGCGGATCGTATCCTTAAGGCGCGAGTCGAGGCCGCTGAACGGCTCGTCCATCAGCAGAACGCCGGGGCGCGGGGCAAGCGCACGGGCAAGCGCCACACGCTGCTGTTCCCCGCCCGAAAGCGCATGCGGAAATTTGTCGGCATAATGCGAGAGCCCTACCCGCTCCAGCGCCACCATGGCCTCGGCATGGGCAGCCTTCGCCGGCATCGCGGTGAGGCCGAAGCGGACATTGTCCAGGACGCTCAGATGCGGAAACAGCGCATAATCCTGGAACATCAGCCCGACGCCACGCTTTTCCGGCGGCACGAACAGATCGGGTCCGGCAACCACCCGACCGTCGATCAGCACGCGGCCAGAAGTCTGGGCCTCGATGCCGGCGGCAATCCGCAGCAGGGTCGTCTTGCCGGAACCGGACGGGCCGAGCAGGCACAGCACCTCGCCCGGACGCGCCTCCAGCGAAATGTCGCGGATCGTTTCCTTGCCGTGATAGCTGTGGCGGATGTTCTCGAAGGCGAGGCTGGCCGCAAATGTCACGCCGGCGGGGCGGCGCGGGGATGTCGGCAGCCCTTCGGGCGCGATGTCGTTCATGAGCTTCTGGCCTTCGTCATGCCATGCTGGGAAAGATGCCGTTCTCTAAAGATGAACGTGCTATTCCTCTTCTCCACCACCGGGAGTCAAGAGGCCAAGCTCCTCAAGATCCAGCTGGGTGATCGGATCTTCCTCTTCGGACAACTCATCCGCCGACATTGGCACGGGAATGCGGAAGTCCGGCGGGATGCGGCCGGACAACAGTCCCGCTCCCTTCAATTCCTCCAGCCCCGGCAGGTCGCGGATTTCTTCGAGGCCGAAATGATCGAGAAAGCGGGGTGTCGTGCCGAGCGTGACCGGACGGCCGGGCGTGCGACGACGGCCGCGAAAGCGCACCCAGCCAGCCTCCATCAGCACGTCCAGCGTGCCGCGCGAGGTCTGGACGCCGCGGATCTCCTCGATCTCGGCGCGCGTCACCGGCTGGTGGTAGGCGATGATTGCCAGCACCTCCAGCGCCGCTCTTGACAGCTTCCTGCTCTCGGTCTCGTCACGGCGGATGACGAAGGAGAGATCCGCAGCGGTGCGGAAAGCCCAGCGATCCTCGACGCGGACCAGATTGACACCCCGCCCGGCATACAGCTGTACCAGCCGCGCCATCACGGTCCGCACATCCGTTCCGCGTGGCAGGCGCTCCAGCAGGAAGGCTTCGGACACCGGCTCCGCGGAGGCGAACACCAAAGCCTCGGCGATGCGCTCCGCCTCAAGATCCAGCGCCGTCCGCACAGGCTCCCGCTCCTCGGCGGGTGCATCCTCCTGCTCTTCGAAAACCTGCACGCCCCTCTCCTATTCGCCGGTCGCGCCGCCGGGGCGTCCCGGACCGCGACGCATGTAGATCGGCTGGAAGACCCCATCCTGCCGGATTTCCAGCTTGCCTTCCCGCACCAGTTCGAGCGAGGCGGCAAAGGCGCTCGCGGTTGCCGTTACCCGGTCACCCGGCGGCATGTAGTCGAGAAGATAGTGCTGCAGCGCCGTCCAGTCGCTGATCTCGCCCAGCATGGTGGTCAGCAGCTCGCGTGCCTCCACCAGCGACCACACCTTGCGCCGCTCGATGGTGACCTGTGTCACCGCCTGCCTCTGCCGCAGATTGGCATAGGCATGCAGGAGATCGTAGAGATTGGCCTCGAAGCTTGCGCCGTTGCGTTCTGGAATGTGCTCCGGCGCCCCGCGGGCAAACACGTCGCGGCCGAGCCGGTTGCGGTTGATCAGCCGCGTCGCTGCTTCGCGCATCGCTTCCAGGCGTTTCAGGCGGAAGGCCAGCGTCGCGGCCATTTCCTCGCCCGTCGGCCCGTCATCCTGCCGTGCCTGCTGCGGAATCAGCAGCTTGGATTTCAGATAGGCGAGCCAGGCCGCCATCACCAGATAATCGGCGGCAAGTTCGATGCGCACGCGGCGCGCGCTTTCGACGAACAGCAGATATTGTTCAGCCAGCGCCAGCACCGAAATACGCGCCAGATCCACCTTCTGCGTGCGGGCCAGATGCAGAAGAAGATCGAGCGGGCCTTCGAAGCCACCGACATCGATGACGAGCGCCGGCTCCGTCGAGCCGCGCGCATCGCTGTCCTGCCAGAGCCTGTCCATTGGAGTGGCAGACTGTGATATGTCACCGGCCATGTTCCGCCCCACCTTCGCCGACCGCACCGTCCGGGCACCGTCAGCACTTGCCGCCCGCGCGGCTCAGACTCCGCCGATCAGAGCCCGGAATTCGGCGCGCGCCGCGTCTTCGCTGGTGGCGTCGGGCGTCGGAAACGCCGCTTCCACGGCCTTTGCCCGCTCCAGCGATCTGCCCGACAGCACCGGTACCCGTTCCACCACAGCCTTCATTTCGTCCATCAGCCCGTTGCAATGCAAGACAATATCGCAGCCGCCTGCCAGAATGTCGGCCGCGCGCTCGCCGATCGTGCCCTTCAGCGCATTCATCGAGCTGTCGTCGGAGAGCAGCAGCCCATCGAAGCCGATATGGCCTCGAATGATCTCACTGATAACGATCGGCGAAGTGGTGGCAGGCCGCTCTGCATCGATCGCGGTGAAGAGAATATGCGCGCTCATGCCCATCAACTCGCTGCGGAGGGCACGGAAGGGCGCGAAATCCTGTGCCTCCAGCTCGACGCGGCTGGCGTGGACCACCGGCAGGTCGTGATGCGAATCGGCCATGGCGCGGCCGTGGCCGGGCATGTGCTTCATGACCGGCAGCATGCCGCCGGCCTTCAACCCTTCCGCTGCCGCCGTCCCGAGTGCGGTCACCATGGCAGGATCGCTGCCGTAGGAGCGGTTGCCGATTGCCTGCGTGGCGCCCTCGATCAGAACATCCAGCACCGGCAGGCAATCGATAGTGATGCCGAGTCTTGTCAGGTCGAAGGCATGCAGACGCGACATCAGCCAGGCAGCGCGAAGGCCGGCGCCGCGATCGGCAGCGTAAATCTCGCCGAGACGCGCGGCTGGCGGATAGGCCTCCACATGCGGCGGGCGAATGCGCTGCACGCGGCCGCCCTCCTGATCGATCAGCACCGGGGCATCCGGCCGGCCAACGCTGTCGCGAAGGTCCGCCACGAGATCGCGGATCTGCTGCGGCTCCCCGCAATTGCGGGCAAACAGGATGAAACCCCAGGGCCGCTCGTCGCGATAAAACGCCTTTTCATCGGCGCTCAGCGTCTGGCCGGCGCAGCCGAGGATCATGGCTTTGGACTGGGTGTTGGCTTGGCTCATGGCTCTATTGTTCCCCTCGACGGCTGACGGATGGCTGAGACCCTTCATCATCCGCGCATTCTTGCTCAAGAAAAACGGGGCACCAGGGCCCCGTTTCGATATCGTTCTCGCAGCTTCCCTCTGACGCCGCTGCGGCCATCAGCGGGCAATCAGGCAGGTCCCACCGGCTGCGCGATAGCTTTCGCAGAGCGCCGCCGCCTCGTCGCGCGACGCACCGGCGGCCACACGAACACGGAAGAAGGTGCCCTTGCCCGGCACGTCGGCGCGCGCGATGTCATGCGCACGCCCACCCAGCAGGCTCGCATATTTGGAAGACAGATTGCGGTAGGACTTCTGCGCATCCGCTTCGCTCGGCAGCGATGCGATCTGGATGTAGTAGCCGCCACCAGGCACTCCCGCCGAGGCAGCAGCGGGCGTTGCAGCCGGCTGTGCGACGGCAGCCTGCGCCTGCGGTGCAGCAGCCTGACGTGCGGCGGCCTGATCGTTGACGGAGGCCACCACATTGACCGGCTGCACGGAAGGACGAGCCGTCGGAACCGGCATTCCGGGCTGCGGCACGCCTGCCGGAGCCTGAGCAGCTGCCGGTGCCTGAGCCGTTCCGGTCAACGTGGTCGTCTTGGCAACGTCAACACCCGCCATGTCGGTTGCAGCACCGGGCTGCGGCTGCGCGATAGCCGGCACAGATGCGGACGTTGTCGGATCGGTCGAATGCGATGCGGCTGCCGTCTTTGCTGCAGCAGGCTGAGCGGGAACGTCGGTCACCTGCTCGACGAGCGTGCCGTCCGGGCGTACGATCATGGTCTTCACGCGGCGCGGCATGACGGCCAGCTGGTCGCCATTGGCACCAGCCTGCTCACCGGGCTTGCCGTGCTGCTGCGGCAGAAGGCGCGGATCCTGCGTATCGGCCGTCGCCGTGGCGGCGGGCGCGGCATCGGCAGCCTCTTCCTCGCCCTGCAGCGGGAGATTGTCGGGCATCAGGGTCTTCTGCACGACATCCATCGGCTGCTCTTCGGACGAGATCAGAGAAGACTGCTTGGGATCGTGCATGGCACCGCTGGCAACGCGGTCATAGACGGCCTTGTCCTGGTTCGGCACGGTTTTGCCGCCCGGATTTTCCGGCGCGACCTTCACCGCATCGGTATCCGCGGCGATGATGACGGGCGCACCGTCGCCCCCGAGCTTACGGGTATCGCTCGCAAACCAGGCATAGCCGGACACGCCGACGATCACCAGAAGGCCGGCAGCCGACGCCGGCAGAAGCCAGCGCGGCGTGCGGCGGCGGGCGTCTGCAGGATAGACGTCGTAAGGCTCGTCATCCTCGTCGTCCTCCGATGCCGCCGGCTGGATGGACTGGGCCATCGCCCGGCGGAAATCCTCTTCGAGGGCGCGCTCGAAGTCCTCGAACTCGCGGCCGGACAATTCCTGCTTCGGTGCTGGAGCCACGGCCGCAGCCGGCTGGCTCGTGGTCGTGGTCGTGGTCGTGGTCGTGGCAACGGTTGCCGTCGCCCGCGAGCGCGGCGCTTCATGGCTCTTCGGACGCGCGGGCTGATCGATAAGCGTCGCCAGCTCCGAATCGAGATGCAGATCGAAATCCGAATGGGCAGGCGCCTGCTGCTCCGGCTCGTGCGGCGTCAGATCCGGCACATCGAGTTCCGGAACAGTCTCGATCACGTCGTCGGTTTCGGCAAACAGCGCCGGATCGAAGGGATCAGCGCCAGCGGGTACATCTTCCACCTCTGCACCCGCCGCCTTGCGGGGCTCGGGCTCGGCAACGGTCGCAGCCGAGCGGGAGTTCATCAGGAACGCCGGAATGGCAGGACCGAGCGTTGACACCTCGGGCGCTGGACGCGGCGCGGGCGCCGCAACCACACGAGCAGCGGATGCGCTGACCGAGCCGGTGGCGACAGACGGAGCGTGAACCGCAGGCGCGGGACGGGCATCGACCGGCGCAACCGGTTCATCTACGCGCGGCGCCACGGGGCGCGCGTCGAGCGGGGTTGCAACGGCTGCAACACGATCTGCTGCCGGCTGGGCCGCGGCCGTCGCGGACGCGCGGTCGTCAAAAGGCAGAATGTCGGAGAAATCGAGATCAAGGTCGAGATCGTCGAGACTCAATTCGAAATCGGCATCATGCATCAGGTCGGCCGAAACCTCCTCGCGCACCGGCTGGGCGGCACCTGCCGCAGGACGCGGAGGAGCGCGGAGATCACGCTCGATCTCGACCGGTGCCTCGTCCCGGGGCGAAAAGCGTGCAGCGACAGCCGGAAGATCCGGCATCTCGATCTCGTCCAGCTCAAGTTCGGGTTCGGGTTCGGCAGCCGTAACACGGCTTTCCGCCGCGGCCGGAAGATAGGTATCCTCCATCGGCATGCGTGCCGGGGAGCGCGCCGGCACCGGCTCGGGACGCGCCGTCAGGGGGTCCGCGTCCGCGAAGGGGTCGGCAGCAAGGGGGGTGTCGCGCACGGCCGTTGCCACCGGTTCGCGCACCGGCTCGGCGGCACGCACGAAATTGGTCAGCGGCATGCGAAAGCCCGGCTCATAGGCCTTGGCCGGCGGGCGGGTATGGGTCTTGCGACCGGCCAGCGCCGGGGAGACGGGCGCAAGCGACGTTTCCAGTTCCGAGATCAGGTCCAGCTCGAAATCCGGCTCCATCGCGGGTGCCGGTGCCACGGCGATGGGGCGCGCAGACGATTGCTCGGGCTCGACAAGGGCAGGTGCCGGCGCAGAGCGCTGCGTCAAAGCCGCATCGTCGCGACCGAAACCGAAGGCAGCGTAGGCATCAGGCGCATCGAACGACGGCACATCGACAGACGACACAGGCGACGCATCGACATCCCGTCGGGCAGCAGGCTCGGGAGCGCGGTCAGCACGGATCAGATCATCAACACGGGCAACGTCGTGATGTGCCGCAAAACCGGTCGCGAACGGGTCAGGTTCGGCAAAGGGATCGGCGGGGTGCGGCACACGGCGATCATCAACGCGCCGCATCTCATGCAGCGGCACGGCCGGCTCGACAGGCCCTTTGGGCTCGAAGGCCGGCTCCGGCGTCAGCGAAAAATCGCCGACGGGATCGAGCCTTGGCGAATCGTAGCTTTCGAACTCCCGCAGAAGTTCGTCTTCGAGATTGAAGGCCGGCTCACGACGCGACGAGCCACGCGGCTCCGGCCGCTCGTCATACCCAGCGATGCGGGCAAGCTCCGCCAGCGGATCGTCATCGGCAAAAAAGTCCGGTCCGCTCATACGGCCAGGTGCAACGCTGTTGTCTGCCATTCCCTCGTCCACTCACCTAACGCTAACAAAAGCACCTGCCAGCGCTTTGTGGGAAAATGGTGGCGATGTTATCGCATCTCGTCGGGTGCAGCCGTGCCGGTGATGGCAAGCCCCGATTTCAAGACGGACGCGACGGCGCGCACCAACCCAAGTCTGGCAATGGTGGATTTTCGGTCGTTATCCTTAACAAACCGTAACTCCGGATTGTCCTTGCCCTTATTCCAATGCGCATGGAAGGAGCTTGCCAGATCATAAAGGTAAAATGCAAGCCGATGCGGCTCCTGAGACTGGGCGGAAGCCTCGATCAGGCGGGGATATTCGGCCAGCTTGGCAATCAGCTGCATTTCCGCCGGATCCGTGATCTCGGAAGCGGCCTCGGCGAAGTCGACCGATTCGAGGTCGAGATCGGGAAAAGCGTCCCGCGCCTGCCGGAACACGGACATGCAGCGGGCATGCGCATACTGCACGTAGAACACCGGATTGTCCTTGGACTGCTCGGTCACCTTGGCGAAGTCGAAATCCAGCGGCTCGGAATTCTTCCGGTAGAGCATCATGAAGCGCACGGGATCGCGACCGACCTCGTCCACCACCTCGCGTAGCGTGACGAAATCGCCGGAGCGCTTCGACATCTTCACCGGCTCGCCATTGCGGAACAGCTTGACGAGTTGGCAAAGCAGAACCGTGAGCTTGGCCGAACCGCCGGAGACGGCGCGCGCCACAGCTTCCAGCCGCTTTACATAGCCGCCATGGTCGGCGCCGAGCACATAGATCATCTCGTCATAGCCGCGCTCGAACTTGTCCTTGAAATAGGCAACGTCGGCGGCGAAATAGGTGTAGCTGCCATCCGACTTGATCAGCGGACGGTCGATATCGTCACCCACTTCGGTGGAGCGGAACAGGGTCTGCTCGCGATCCTCCCAGTCTTCCGGCAGCTGGCCCTTCGGCGGCGGCAGCGTGCCGCGATAGACATGGCCCTTGAAGGTGAGATCGTTGATCGCCTGGCGGATGCGCGCTGCGCCATCGGCATGCAGTGTCCGCTCGGAATAGAACACGTCGTGATGCACGTTCAACGCGTCGAGATCCTCGCGGATCATCGCCATCATCGCCTCGATCGCCCGCTCCTTGACGAGCGGCATCCAGTCTTCCGGCGGCATGTTGTGCAGCCGCGTGCCAAATTCCTTCGCAAGCGCCTGACCGACCGGTACCAGATAGTCGCCGGGATAGAGACCGGCCGGAATTTCGCCGACCTCCTCGCCCAGCGCTTCGCGGTACCGCAGGAAGCAGGAACGCGCGAGAACGTCGATCTGCGAGCCGGCATCGTTGATGTAATATTCCTTGGTGACCTCATAGCCGGCAAAGCCCATGAGGTTGGCGAGTGCATCGCCTACCACTGCTCCGCGGCAATGGCCGACATGCATCGGACCGGTCGGATTGGCCGACACGAATTCGACATTCACCTTCTTGCCGGCGCCGGTGACGGAGCGGCCGTAATCGGTACCGGCGCGAATCATCGCAGCCAGCAGGCGCTGCCAGTAGCCGGTCGACAGGCGCAGGTTGATGAAGCCAGGACCGGCAACGGTCACCTCCACCACGTCGGCATCTTCCTTCAGCTTCGCGGCAATCACGTCGGCCAGCGCGCGCGGATTGGTGCCGAGCGGCTTGGCGAGCACCATGGCGGCATTTGTCGCGACGTCGCCATGGCTGGGGTCGCGCGGCGATTCGACCGTGAGGCGGCTGAAATCGACGCTGTCGCGCTTCTCCCGGATGATGTCGAGGCCTTCCAGAGCGGTTTTGATCCGGACTTCGAAATCGGCGAAAAGGTTCATGGGCTGCATCCGCGCAATGGGCAGCCCTCCATCGGGCCACCTCAAACTTGTCTTGCCGGGTGCCTAGCCCAAATCGGGGGTATGGTCAAACATCCGGCGGTGAGCCTTGACCGCATAGGTGTCCGTCATGCCGGCCAGATAGTCGCCAACGTGGCGCGCACGCGCGGCCTCGCCAAGGCCCGCAATGTGGCTGACCCAGTAATGGCTCTGCATTTGCGACGGGTCGGCCATATAGGCTGCGAACAGATCCGTGACGATCTGCGCCGCGCCGGCGCGGATGCGCATGATCTCCGGATGGCGGTAGATGCGGGAGAAGAGCAGCTTCTTGATCTGCCTGTCCGTCTCGGCCATTTCGTCGGAGAAGGTGGCAATGGCGCGGTCAGCGGCGCGGATATCGCCAGCACTTTCCGGCCGCAGCGCATCAAGCCGTGCCTGCGCCACGCCGATCACGTCCTCGACCATGTGGGTGATCTGCCGACGCATGATCTCGTTTGCGAAACGTGCCGGCTCAAGGACCGGATATTTTGCCCGAACCTCCGCCATCATGCCGGAGAGGAAGGGAACGTCCTCCAGCATCTCGAAGGTGAGGTAGCCGGAGCGCAGGCCATCATCGATGTCGTGGGTGTTGTAGGCGATATCGTCGGCGATCGCCGCCACCTGAGCCTCCAGACTCGCGAAGCTCGCAAGCTCCAGGTCGTTGATCTCGCAGTAGTCGAGGATCGGCTGCGGCACCGGGCCGCGCGTGCCGACGCCGTTGGCGTCCATCAGCGGGCCATTGTGCTTCACCAACCCTTCCAGGCTCTCCCAGGTGAGGTTGATGCCGTCGAACTCCGCATAGCGGCGCTCCAGCTTGGTGACGATGCGCAGCGACTGCGCATTGTGGTCGAAGCCACCATAGGGCGCCAGGCACTCGTGCAGCGCATCCTCGCCGGTATGGCCGAAAGGCGTATGGCCGAAATCGTGGACCAATGCCACACCCTCCGCCAGATCCTCGTCGATCTTCAGCGCGCGGGCGAGCGCCCGGGCGATCTGCGCCACCTCGATGGTATGGGTGAGCCGCGTGCGGTAGTGATCGCCATCGACGCCGATGAAAACCTGTGTCTTGTGCTTCAGACGGCGAAAGGCCGTGGTGTGAACGATGCGGTCGCGATCGCGCTGGAATTCGGAGCGGGTCAGGCTCGAACCTTCCGGCACGAGACGACCGCGCGACGACCAGGGATCGGCCGCATAGGGCGCCCTTTCGCCGGAGCCGAATCCGAGTGTGCGTGTGTCGATGCTCATGCTCATCCCTGCCCTGCCTTCAAGCCTGCCTGCCCGGTGCCGACCCCATTGACGCCCGTTCGAACCCTTCATACCTATAGAGCAGGATTGGCGCAAAGCCGATGACAGCAATCTCCGGGCCTTGAACCCGGCAGAAAGGCAAAGCAATGACCGAAAATTCCGTAACCCTGTCCGAATCGGCCGCAAAGCGGATCGCCGAGATCGTCGGCGCGGACGCTGGCAAGCAGGCCCTGCGCGTCTCCGTGGAAGGCGGCGGCTGTTCGGGCTTTTCCTACAAGTTCGATCTCGCCGACGCCCCGGCCGAGGACGATCTGGTGATTTCAAAAGGCGAGGCCAAGGTGCTGATCGACAGCCTGTCGCTCGTCTACATGGCCGGCTCGGAGATCGACTTCGTCGACAATCTGCTCGGCCAGTCCTTCCAGATCAAGAACCCCAATGCGGTTGCAAGCTGCGGCTGCGGCACGAGCTTCTCCATCTGAGGAGAACGGCTTTTGCCGCTTCCCATGGACGTCCCATGCGGTAAAAGGAACCGACACGAGGATCCTTAGCCCATGAAGATCGCCACCTGGAACATAAACGGCGTCAAGGCGCGCATCGACAATCTCCGCCAGTGGCTGAGCGACAGCGCGCCCGACATCGTGTGCCTGCAGGAAATCAAGTCGGTGGACGAGGGCTTTCCGCGTCTGGATATCGAGGCGCTCGGCTATCATGTCGAAACCCACGGGCAGAAGGGTTTCAACGGCGTTGCCATTCTTTCCAAGTTGAAGCCCGACGAGGTTCTGCGCGGGCTTCCCGGCGACGAGAGCGACGAGCAGGCGCGCTATATCGAAGCGGTGTTTTCGGTTCCTTCCGGCGTGCTGCGGATCGCCTCCATCTATCTGCCGAATGGCAATCCGTCCGATGACCCGGTGAAATACCCCTACAAGCTTTCCTGGATGGAACGGCTGCGGCGCCATGCTGAGGCTCGCCTCCTGCTGGAGGAGCCACTCATTCTGGCCGGCGATTACAACGTGATTCCGGAACCGCACGACTGCTTCGATCCGCGCGCCTGGGAAACCGATGCATTGTTCCTGCCGCAGGCGCGTGCCGCCTTTAGGCGCCTCGAAGATCTCGGCCTGACCGACGCCGTCCGGGCGACGACGGACCAGACGAAACTTTATACCTTCTGGGATTACCAGGCCGGCGCCTGGCAGAAGAACAACGGCATTCGCATCGATCATCTGCTGCTGTCGCCGGAAGCTGCGGACCGGCTGACCTCCACGGCGATCGAAAAACATGTGCGGGCCTGGGAAAAGCCGTCGGATCATGTGCCCGTCATCGGTCACTTCACCTTCGATGCCTGATACCGCCTGACCCGAAATTTACGAACCGGCCACACAACGCAACCGCACTGCAGCAGCGTCGGTGGATGATGTAGCGATCAGCCGCCGTCGTCCCCGCCCTGGGCAAACTGCTGGGAGAGTGCAATGGCGCTACGGCGGTCCCGCTCGGTGGACAGCGAGAAGGCATCCTCCTGCAGGTCCTCCATCCAGGGACAATCGCTCTTGTTGCAGCGGTCGAGCGCGGCCGTCATGAAGGCAAGCCCGCGCACTGTCTGACCTTCCTGGAACAGGAGATTGCCGAACACGGCCATGGCACCGGGATGACCGCTCTTGCGGGCCTGGTTCAGCCACTTCTTCGCCTGTTGCACATTCGGCGCACCGCCCTCGCCGGCCATGATCATCTTGGCGAGCTGGAACTGCGCTTCCGGCACCCCGAAGGTGGAGGCGGCCTGGAAATAGAGCTGGCGGGCCTGCGACAGATCGATCTTCACCGGCGTGCCGGGAATGCCGTGGCGGTAGTAATTGGCGAGAGCCAGCAGCGCGTTGACGAAGAAACCGGTGTCCTCGGAGCCCGGCTCGACCCCCTGGCTGGCAATCTCGTTGTAGATCTTGAACGCTTCGAAATCGTTCTGCGTCACGCCGTCGCCATCGGCATACATGTTGGCAAGCGCCCAGCGCGACCCGGTATGGCCCTTTTCCGCCGCATATTTATAGGCCTCGACGGCATCCGCCTTCTGGCCATTCTTGTAGGCCTTGAAACCGAACTTGAAGAGATCGAAGGGGCCCGATTCCTTGGTGACGCCGGATTTGATGTCGAAGGCAAAGGCCTGCTGGCTGCCCCCTGTCACCAGGGTCAGTCCGACGGCCAGAAGGCTGAGGGAGCGCAGGAGAGGCAGCGGCATGTTCAGACTTCCTTAACCATGCCGATGTTTAGGTGTGGGACAGTGGGCATTGCGCTTTCGATATCAGCCGGATCGCGACGGACAACACTCTCAACTGGGGTCATGCACCTACTCCGCACACGTGATCAATGACGCCGGTACAGGCGGGACCGGTTTGCATGGAAAGCAATCGGCCAGGCCGCTTGCGATGTGCGAAGGATAGAAGGCCTTTTCGGCAATACTACGACCCGAATCCGTGCGGGAATGCGGCAAATGCGTGTATCCGGTGACGGAAGTATCCGTCCGGTGCATCCGTGCCATTTCACTGAAGAATTCGCCCATAATACTCCGATTTGCGCCCCCGCCCCCGCAGGTCCGCCCGTCTTTCGGACCCTATGGCTGCGCCTGCTTTGTGGCGGGAAATAGACAGAGGGTCGCGGGACAAGACTGCGGACAACTGTGGCAGGAACATGTTGCCAAATCGTCACAAAAGACGAACCGACCAGGGGTTGTCCAGACGTGAAAAAGGCCCGGCCACCGGCCGGACCTTAACGCATCCCGATGAACGATCAGAAGCGGACCTTGAGCGAGGTCGACACGGCCGCGACGAGATCATCCTTGAAGCTGTAGGAGACATCGCCGCCATAGCTGACGCCATCCAGCGTGACCGACCCGGACGAGCCCCCGGTCAGAATGCCGATGGCCCCGGACAGGCGGATCTCCACATTCTTGCTTGGCTGATAGCCAACGCCTGCGCCCAGAAGCCAGGTATCGGTCTGCGTTCCGAAGCCCTGGGATGTACCGCGATCCCAGGTGACGCTGACGGCCCCGCTCCACTGTTCGTTGAACTTGTGGCCGATCCCGCCCGTGATGGTCCAGCCGTCGCGATAACCCAGTTCCAGCGAGGTCACCGCATTCGACAGCGAACACGAACTCGTGCCGACAGCACAGAATGGAATCTTCTGCAACTGGCTCCAGTCTGTCCACTTCACGGACCCGAAGGCGAGCCAATCCGGCGCAATGCCGCTCTGCAGCTTGAGCTCAAGGCTATCGGGCGTCTTCTGAGATCCATAAACGGGAATCACCGCGCCATTGACCTGACTCAGATTGACGGTGCCGGTGATGTTGTCGAGATTGACCTCGCTGTTGTAGACGAGGCTTGCCCGGAGCGCATATTCCGGGATTTCGTAGGCAACGCCTGTCCGCCAGCCCCAGCCATTCCCTTCCAGATCCAGCCGGCCGATGCCGTTCCCGAGAACACCGGAGAAACCTGCGGGAGCCACCAGCCGCTCCTTGAAGCCGGAAACTTCCTGATAGAAGGCACCGCCGATCAGACGCAACTGGCCCGGACCGACATCGAAACGATAGGAGCAGGTCGCGGCATAGTTGTCGCTCTCTATCTTCGTTTCGGTGTTGTTGTTCGCACCGACCCAGTTGCGGCCCGGCTTGGCATGCGCACCCCAGGGCTGGGAATAATCGAACATGCAATCCACAGAATCGCCGATGGCACCCTTGATGCCGATCCGCGGCGCCCAGTAGCCTTCCGTATCATCGGCAGTTGTCGAACCGCCGCCGATGCCGTTCGAGCCCGTTCCGTCCAGAGGATTGTTGTCTCTGGCATTCTTCAGCTTGCGCTGGGGGGCTACATAGGTCGTGGTCGACTCGATCGCCACCGTCGACGGATCGAACAGGAGATCGATATTGTAGCCCCCGCGCTCCAGACCTCCGGCCTGCGCACCGCTGTGCAGTGTCACCAGCGTGGCAGCCGCCAGGATGCCCTTGAAAACGATTTTTCTTGTCATGTTCCTCCCACTCCCATGCCAAACTGACTCGAAGCCTAAATATTTGGGATTAAAAGACAACTTTCGTTCAGCATGCCGCACCGCAGCACTCCCCCATACAGATTTACGTAAGTTTCTGATCCACGTACTGGATACACCGAGTCGCACGTATTTTTTTCTAAGATGCCCGCATCATACAGGACTTGATAGAATCCCGTTCTCGGTTTCAAGCCATCTGTTGCCGAAGCGCTACAACTGCCGCAATCCAACGGCACCAGGCTCTCGCGCAACCTTTTCGCAGCTTTCAAACGCCGGCGGCCCCGCCAGCAAGGCCAGCGGGGCCGCAAATCAGATCCACGCGGGGCAGGCTGGCTCAGCCGGCCTCATTGATCCGCTGAAGTGCTGTTGCCAGGCTGGCGCGCTGCACCTCGAGCTCTGCCAGACGCTCCCGCTCGGCCGCCACCACCTCGGGATCGGCATTGGCGACGAACTTCTCGTTGCCGAGCTTCTTGCGGCCGCGGTCGATATCGGCGTCCACCTTGCCGAGCGCCTTTTCGATGCGGGCACGTTCGGCGCCGAGATCGATCAGGCTGCCAAGCGGCAGGCAGGCGGTCGCCTCGCCGATGACAACCTGGGCAGCGCCGCGCGGCGCGGTCTCGGCCAGTTCGATGGTTTCAACGCGTGCCAGCCGCTTGATCGCCGCATCATGGCGCTGCAGGCGGCCTTCGGTCAGCGCCGTGGCACCGACCACGATCAGCGGCGCCTTGGCGGACGGCGGCACGTTCATTTCCGAGCGTGCAGAGCGCAGGCCGGAAACGAGATCGACCAGCCAGTTGATCTCGGCGGCGGCCGCCTCGTCGTCAAAGCCTGCGGCCGGCCAGTCCGCGTGGCAAAGCAGCGTATCGCGGCTTGCGGTGTGCGCCCACAGCTCTTCCGTCATGAATGGCATGAAGGGATGCAGCAGCTTGTAGGTCTCTTCCAGAACATAGGCGACGCAGGCCTGGGCTTCCGCCTTGGCCACCTCGTCCTCACCGGAGAAGATCGGCTTCAAGAGTTCCAGATACCAGTCGCAGACCTGATTCCAGACGAAACGATAGAGGCTGGCGGCCGCATCGTTGAAGCGCTGGCTCTGGATGGCGCCAGTGACATCGGCAATCGTGGCCGACAGTTCGGTCAGGATCCAGCGGTTGACGGTCTGCGTCGTGGCTTCCGGCACAAAATTCGGGTCGCGCTTCACGCCATTCATTTCGGCAAAGCGGGTGGCGTTCCACAGCTTGGTGCCGAAATTGCGATAGCCGGCAATGCGGGCGGGGTCGAGCTTCACGTCGCGCCCCTGTGCCGCCATGATGGCAAGCGTGAAGCGCAGCGCGTCAGCGCCGTATTCATCGATGAGTTCCAGCGGATCGATGACGTTGCCCTTGGACTTCGACATCTTCTGACCGTTCTTGTCGCGCACCAGCGCATGCACATAGACGGTGCTGAAGGGCTCGACGGGATTGCCGTCCTCGTCCTTCATGAAGTGCAGGCCCATCATCATCATGCGGGCCACCCAGAAGAAGATGATGTCGAAACCGGTAACCAGAACATTGGTCGGGTAGTAGCGGGCGAGTTCCGGCGTCTTGTCCGGCCAGCCAAGCGTCGAGAAGGGCCAGAGCGCGGACGAGAACCAGGTATCGAGCACGTCCTCGTCGCGGGTCAGGATGGCGCCGGGCTCGAAGTTTTCGAGCTTCTCCTGCACCCAGGCCTTCCACGGACCTTCATGCGCCAGATAATGCTGGATGGCGGCGTCGAGCGCCTCTTCCTCGGTCTTTTCGACAAACACCTGACCATCCGGACCGTACCAGGCCGGGATCTGGTGCCCCCACCACAGCTGGCGGGAAATGCACCAGGGCTGGATGTTTTCCATCCACTCGAAATAGGTCTTGTCCCAGTTCTTCGGCACGAAGTTCGTGCGGCCCTCGCGGACAGACGCCATGGCAGGCTCGGCGAGCGTCTTGGCATCGACGAACCACTGGTCGGTCAGCATCGGCTCGATGACCACGTTGGAGCGGTCGCCGAACGGCTGCATGATCTTCTTGTTCTCGACGTAGGGAACGTCGTTGCCTTCCGCATCCTTGACGGTGACGGCAAGGCCTTCGGCATTGATCGCCGCGACGATGCGCTTGCGCGCCTCGTAACGGTCGAGCCCGCGATACTCTTCCGGAACGAGGTTGATCGCATCGACCTCGGCTTCGGACGGAAGCTCGCCGGAGCGGGTGATCTCGAGCGCCAGTTCCGCGCAGCGGGCATAGGGCTCACCGTCCTCGCGCAGCTGCGCCTGCGTATCCATCAGGCGATAGAGCGGAATGTTGTTGCGGCGGGCAACCTGATGGTCGTTGAAGTCATGCGCGCCGGTGATCTTCACCGCGCCGGAACCGAAGGTCGGGTCAGGATATTCGTCGGTGATGATCGGGATCAGGCGCCGATGTTCCTTCGGGCCGACCGGGATTTCGCAGAGCTTGCCGACGATCGGCGCATAGCGCTCGTCCGACGGATGCACGGCAACAGCCCCGTCACCGAGCATCGTCTCGGGGCGCGTCGTCGCAATCGAGATGTAATTGCGCTCTTCCTGGAAGGTGATGTTGCCCTCGGCGTCCTTCTCCACATAGGTGTAGGTCTCGCCACCCGCCAGCGGATACTTGAAGTGCCACATGTGACCGTCGACTTCGCGGTTCTCCACCTCGATGTCGGAGATCGCGGTTTCGAAATGCGGGTCCCAGTTGACGAGGCGCTTGCCGCGATAGATCAGGCCCTGCTTGTAGAGCGTGACGAACACTTCGAGAACCGCCTTGGAAAGGCCCTCGTCCATGGTGAAGCGTTCGCGCGACCAGTCGCAGGAGGCGCCGAGCCGCTTCAGCTGGTTGAAGATCAGACCTCCGGATTCGGCCTTCCATTCCCAGACCTTGTCGATGAAGGCGTCGCGGCCCAGTTCACGCCGCCCCGGCTGCTGGCTTTCCATCAGCTTGCGCTCGACCACCATCTGGGTCGCGATGCCCGCATGGTCCATGCCCGGCTGCCACAGCACGTCCTTGCCACGCATGCGCTCGAAGCGGATCATGATATCCTGCAGCGTGTTGTTCAGCGCATGGCCCATGTGCAGCGAGCCGGTCACGTTCGGCGGCGGGATCACGATGGTGAAGGTCTCGGCGCCGGGCCTGGCATTCGCGCCGGCGCGGAAGGCATCGGCCTCATCCCAGGCGGCTGCGATTTTCGGTTCGACGGCGGCGGAATCGTAGGTTTTTTCGAGCATTTTCCGACCAGAATTTCGAGTTCGCTTTGCTTGGCTGTAAATAGGACTGCCCAGGACGAGTCAATAAAAAAGGCCGCTCCGGAAAGCGGCCCCTCGGCGTGGCGGCAGATCCGGCTCAGCGGCGCGGGCCGCGCGCCACCCGTTCGATTTCCTCGCGCACCAGCCGCTCCACCAGCGTTGGCAGATTGTCGTCCAGCCAGTCGCGCAGCATCGGCTGCAGCATCTCGCGCGCCATGTCTTCCACCGACTGCCGCTCAATGCCGTTGAAGATGTCGGCCAGTTCGTTGAACGAGCGGGCAATGCGCTGGCCGGCCTCATCGGAGAGAAGCGACACCTGCTCCTCGATCCGCACCGGCAGCGACTCGGCGGACACGATCCGCTCTTCCACAACCGGGGTAACCACGGACTCTGCAGGACGACGTTCGGCAAATTCGGGCGCCGGCACATCGCGCGCCATCTCGCGACGGAGAGGCTCCTGTTCGGCGCGCATCGGTTCGGCGGCGCGCAGCACTGGCTGGGGCCGGCTTTCGGTCACGGGTGCCGGTGCCGCCTGAGGCGCCGGTGCGGCAGCCGACGGCTGTGGGCCAGGCGCGGCGCGTTGTGCGACGGGCTCCGGAACGCGGCCGGCGGCGGCGCGCACGCGGGCCGCGACATCGGCGAGCGACAGCGTGCGCTCAGGCGCCCGCTCGGCCGGCATGCCGGCTTCCTCGGCAAAACGCTGGCGCATGGCCGGATCGATCGTCGGACGCAGCGGCAGGCTTTCGGCGGAGGACGGCACGAAGCTGCCACCGGGATCGTTGGCAGCCACCTGTGCGACGAAGGGCGCCTCCAGTTCGGTATCCAGTTCGATCTCGTCGTCCTCGAAATCGCGCGTCGGATCCTCTACAGTGCGGTTGCGGGCGCCGGTCACGGCCTGCCCCTCGCTCACCGGATCATTGCTTTCGATGATCCTGCGGATGGAAGCCAGGATTTCTTCCATGGAAGGTTCGCGCGCTGCACTGGACTGAGCCATCTGGATCCCCGTTCATGACTGGTTGACAGCTTTGAAATGCATGATCTCGCACGAGATCGGGCTGTCGAATCAATCACAAGTCTACGCGATGGGCGGGGAATTTCACAATTGCCGCAGATGAGGCGGCCGGCTGGATGCACAGCTTTCTCGTCAGGCCCGCATTATCCGGGCCTGACGGCAATTTTCGTGTTCTCAGAACACGAATTCCTTGGCCTTGCGGAAGCCCGGCAGCGGCTTGACGGAGGTATTGAAGAAGGCGGCTTCCGAAAGCACGCCGTTTTCCTTGCGGTAGACACGGGCGGTGGAGGCATTGCCATAGCCGACCACCGTCACCAGACGGCCGCCATCGCGAAGCTGGCCAAACAGGGTCTGGCCGACCTCTTCCACGGAACCATTGATGAAGATGAGGTCATAGGGCGCTTCGGCGGCATAGCCGGCTTCCATCGGACCCGTCACGACAGCAACATTGTCGCAGCCGAGCGCAGCAAGCGTTTCCGTTGCCTTTGCGGCAAGGCCAGCATCGCTTTCAACCGCGACCACCGCACTCGCAATCTGGGACAGCAGCGCCGTGGCATAGCCCGTGCCGCAACCCACTTCCAGCACAACGTCATCCTTCGTCACGGCAGCAAGCTGCAACAGCTTGGCAAGCGGCGAGGCTTCCATCACGTAGCGGCCGGGGGCAACCTCGATATCCTCATCGATATAAGCCAGTGCCTTTGCCTTTTCCGGCACAAAGGCTTCCCGCGGAACCGTGAGGAAGGCCCGCAGCACGGAATGGGAGGTGACATCGGTGGTGCGCACCTGGTTGTCGACCATTTTGATGCGTGCTGCTTCGTAATCCATCATTGCTGTTCGCCTCATGAAAGCGTCTGTCTGGGCTCCGTATTACTGGCGGCTTGGTCCGCTTTCAAGACCGCTTTCTCCGGCACCCGCAAAAACCGCCCTGCTGCGCTGAAAAACAGGGAACAAAGCCGCGCGGCACGGGTTGGCCGATGAGGAAAGACACGCAAGGGAGACAGTTCCATGCCGACCACGCTGCCAGATCGCAATCCCGCAGACACACCGCGCGGCCCCACCCCGGCTCCCGGCGTGCCCGACCGCACGCAGGAAAAACCGCCCCTGACGCCCGCTCAGGATCCCGGCGACAGCAGGAACCCGAACGATCCCACCCTGAAGCCGGCCCTGATGCCGATCGGCGACCCCGCCGGCATGGCCTGACCGGCAGGGGAGATTCAGCGAAGAAAGCCGCCCGTCATCCGGCGCAGGCGGCTTCTTTGGCGTTCATGAATGAAAGCCCGGCTCCTGACCGCAACGGGATGGGACCTGGCCTCGTCAAGGCCGACACGACCGCAGGACGCGACGCCGGCCCAAGGCTGACGTTGCGCCACTCATCCACAGCCCCACGAAGACGACCGGAAAAATCACGCCTCGCTTTCGAATAAGGGCTTGCACAGTTTCAAGATCCGTTCTAAATGCCCGCCACCACACGCTTTTAATACCCGGTTGGCCTCGTGGCGGAGTGGTGACGCAGAGGACTGCAAATCCTTGTACCCCGGTTCAATTCCGGGCGAGGCCTCCAACCTTCAGAACGAAATCTTCGAATTGTGCGGCAACATGGCGCGTCGGTTTACCCGAGCCGTGGCCAGTAGCGGTCTTCGGCGAAATCGGCTGGTATCGGCGTTTGTGCCGACAATGTCTCCGCAACAAAATCCACCTGCATCTTGAAGTGCCGGATCGCGTCCGGCATCAGCTTGCCGGTGCCAAGCGAGCGCACGCGGTGCCCGTGATAGCCGATCAGGCGAAGACGCCGTGCCGCCTCACGGTGAACATCGGCGGCGGTCGGCGCAAGTGGGTCCTGCCTCTCAATGCCATTATCTTCCCTGCTCCATACAAGCCGAAGCCCCATGGTCGTCACCTCGAGTGTTTATAAGGATATGCTTTCTTAAGCCTCGAAGCTTGCCGCAGGCTGGGGAACGGTCAACGTCATTTGCCGATGGCCAAGCAAGCCAAACGGGCGTAGACTTCGGATTGTCGTCAACGTCGAGGAGCGTTGATAGGCACCCGGTCATTTCGGTTTGGAGGAACCGTCATGCAGTATCTTCACCAGGTTGTGGCATTGAATCCCTATATTGTGGGCGCGCTTGTTCTGGTTCTGGCCTGCGGCGCCTATGACAAGTGGCTCAATCATCATTAGGCCCAGCTCTTCTGAGGGGCGCGGAATGCTGGTATGGATGAGGCCCGCCACATCCATATGGGAGCCAAACGCCTTGCATCAGAGCCTGACCTTCGATGATACGTCCAAATCGCTGAGCCAGACGCTTCGAGACCTGATCTCCGAGATCAAGGGGCATACCGTGACCCTGCGCGAACTGATGGATGCCGTGGGAGAGCAGGGCCTGCTGCTGATCTGCGCGCTGGCCTCCCTGCCCTTCCTGCTGCCGGTCTCGATCCCTGGCGTCAGCACGGTGTTCGGTGCCGCGATCATTCTGGTCAGTATCGCAATTGCCCTGAACCGCCTGCCCTGGCTGCCCTCGCGCATTCTCGACCGCAAGCTGGAAACGGCCAGGCTGGTGCCGACGCTGGAAAAGGGCGCCAGCCTCGTGTCACGCCTCGATCGTTACCTGAAGCCGCGGTTTTCTGCGCTCACCACCGGCTGGGCAATCAACCGGGCCAATGCTCTGGCGATTTCCCTGGGTGGCGTGCTTCTGATGTTTCCGCTCGGGCTCATTCCGTTCTCGAACACGCTGCCGGGCATCGCCATCCTGCTGCTGGCCACCGGAATGATGCAGCGCGATGGAATTGTGGTCCTCGGCGGCTATCTCTTTCTGGTCATCACGACGGTCTACTTTGCGGCCCTTGGCTTCATGGCCTTTGCTGCAGGCCAGGGACTGGCCGGCATCTGGGCCTGATCCCGCGCTTGATCGCGCCTTTTCAGGGATTGGAAAGGCGCGTCAGCCCTTTCCGGTCCGGCGCCTTGCCCACCAGACCGACAGACGCCGCCGTCGTCTGCGAACGAATGCCAGATCCTGCGACAGCACGATGAGGCCGAGCGGAATCATCCAGAAGCCGAGCACGGGAAGGAAACCAAGGCAGCCGCCGCCCACGAGGCCTGCGCCCAGCACGATGCGCCCCGCCCGTGATTGCGGCATCGGCGTTTCGAAGCGTCCGATCCGCAAACGGCCGGTCTGCGGATGAATTCCGAACTTTCGTTGTTTCGTCCTGTCTTTCAAGCCATTCACCCTGTTCGGCAAGCCGCCTGCCGCAGCGGTCACATGGGCAACGCGTGTGGATAAAACAAGCCTGCGAATTTTTTTTGAAAAAAGCGCTTGGCAAATCGAACGGGCATGAGTATTACCCCGCTCACACCGCGGCGACGCGATGTTCCCTGGTAGCTCAGCGGTAGAGCATTCGACTGTTAATCGACAGGTCGCCGGTTCGAATCCGGCCCGGGGAGCCAGTTTCTGAAAGGCCTGCGCATTGATTTGCGCGGGCCTTTTGCTTTTCAGGTCAATGCCTTGAGCCCACATCCTCACGCGTCGCCGGAGGCATCGCGCCATACCTGTTCCGGGCTCGAAACGTGGATAACATCGACGCTGCCGAACGCACCCGACATCCCGGGCGTGCGTCATGATCAGAAGGCGCATCCAATGCTGCAGGACTTGCGGTCCTGCACCGAAGGCGGGCTGCTGCACCCGAATTTACCGTAAAGACGACACCCGCGCGCGCATCCACCGCAAAGAGGATGCAGGACTGGCCATCCGGCTTGGGGCATCCTTCCGCCATCGCCTTTCCTCGCCATACCGGTCCCGAAAAGCATGCCTGCTCCCAGCTCCCGTTCATTCACGACCAGCCACGGAAATATCGGGGGTTGCGCGCATCAATCGATCTCCCGCCCGCCATGCGCGAGAAAAAACGGTGACGAGATTCACCCTTCGCCCTTATCTTAGCAAATAATAATTAATTATAAACATTGTTAACAATTGGCAAAAATATTGAATGTATTAGCCCAAAAACATCCAATTTTCTTATAGTTGAGCCATAATCATCGGCCGGCCTTGAACGCAAATCCGGTGCGGGATAGTCCCTAGAACACGCTCTGCGACATAGAGAACGCGGCTCGATGTTTTCCTATTTCTCCACACTGGCGTGAAATGGCGCGTGATCATCATGATGCTTGACTCGAACTTGCGTAAAAATCATGCATCATTGGCTGGAATTTCCATTTCGAGCCTGACTGTTGTTTGCGCCATCATCGAAGAAGGAAGTGTGACGCGGGCCGCAAAAAGACTGAATCTGTCGCAACCGGCAGCAAGCCAGGCTCTGAAACATCTGCGGATCGTCTTCAAGGACCCCCTGGTCAAGCGGCGCAATGGCAATCTGATCCCGACAGAAAGAGCCATCGCGATCCATGCGATTGCCAGTCGTGTTCTGAAAGAAATCGCCACTCTCACCATCTCGCCGGAGAGTTTCGAACCGCAGACGTTAAGCGAATCCTTCGTCATTGGCGTTCAGAACGGCGTTGCGCCAGGCCTTGTGCAGACCGCAATCAGCGAACTCAACCGCCTTGCGCCCGCGTCGCGGGTCACGGTGCAGCACCTGGAACCGGACTTCGATTTTACCCGCGCCCTCTCCACCAACATGATGGATGTCGCGATCGGGGAGTGGACGGCCGCGTCCCCGCATTTGCGCACCATGCTGGTGTTCGAGGACGACATGGTGTGCATGATGGACGCCAACAATCCTCTGGGGGACCATCCGCTTTCGCAGTCGGACTACCAGGAAGCGCGCCACCTCATCGTTTCGGAGCGGAAGTCTCTCGTGCGCGATGCCGATGAGTGCCCGCAGCAGGCCACCAATCCGGTCACCGACCGCAATGTCATGACGGACAACCATTTCTACGCGCCGTTCATGCTGCAGAACAGCGATCTCGTTCTCACCGCAGCCCGTCGCTTCGCGCGCTATTTCGCGGAGATCCTGCCGCTGAAGATTACGGAATGTCCTGTTCGCAATCCGCGTGTCAGGGTCTACCAGATCTGGCACCACCGTAACGAACACACGCTGAGCCAGCGCTGGCTGCGCAACGTGATCGCAGGCGCCGTCTGATTCTGCCTCACCCACGCCCCTGTCCGCCCCCACATTCATGATCACCCACTCATATTCCTGTTGACCTGATTCTCAATCGGCATTAGAACATAACAGGAACAAACGCGGAGGTGCTTATGACAAGTGCAGAGCAGGCCGTACAGAATGCGTTGAAGGCCGTTGCGGCATCGCGGGCCTATCGGGAGCGCGTGGCCGAGGAACGCAAGACGTTCCAAAGGATCGAAATTGCCAGTCGCAAGCCGCTTTACGTGCCCAAAGGCATCCAGATGAAGCTCAAGTTCGATTGATCCTGACAGCAGGGGGCAGGCTGCGATGCGGGCCGCCACCGACGCATGGCCGTCGCCGCCAACATCCGTCAGCAGTTGCTTACGAAAGCAGGCATCATCGCAAGAGAAGGGATCAAACGCCGGAACAAGATCGACCTCTTCCGGTTTCATCAGCAGGCATTCGGATGTGCCTGCAAGAAACAACAGGAGGAAATCCCATGTTCTTGAAACTCGTTGCCGTTTCCGCGCTATCGCTCGGTCTTGCCAGCGGCGCCATGGCACAGGCGTCTTCGAACGGATCCGGCTCTTCCGGCGGAACCGGCGGCTCCGCCACGCAGGGCGGCGCGCCTTCCGGAACGTCGGGTGCCGGGAGCGGCGGTCAGGGGGGCTCGGGCGGCGTCGGTTCCGCCACCACCAACGGCACGACGGGCAGCGGATCCAACGGTTCTGCGCAGTCGCCCGGCACCGGTCGCACGATGAGCGGCAAATGCAGCGATGTCACGCCGAACCAGAACGCCCGCAGCACGACCGAATCGGCCGCAGCACCAAAGACCTGCTGATCAGGTATCTGTCTTTCATATGCGGCAGGGCTGGTTGCTTGACCGGCCCTTTCGTTGTCCAGACAGGACCGTGGCAAGCCGGCTGTCCCGGCGAAGGGAGAGATGGTTTTGTTCGCGAATGTGTGGAAGCGGAACGGTATTCCTTGCTCGTTGGCGGACAACGTAGGAAAAGCAGGTCAATCAGTGTTTGTAAGATAGGGCTGCTCCATGACCATTCATCCGTCCGTCCTCAGCGCGATCGGCAACACGCCCCTGATCCGCCTCAAGGGCGCGTCAGACCGCACGGGCTGCGAAATCCTCGGCAAGGCCGAGTTCCTGAACCCCGGCCAGTCGGTGAAGGATCGCGCAGCACTCTTCATCATCCGCGATGCGGAAAAGAAGGGCCTGCTGCGTCCGGGCGGGGTGATCGTGGAAGGCACCGCCGGCAATACCGGCATCGGCCTGACGCTGGTCGCCAAGGCGCTCGGCTATCGCACGGTCATCGTCATTCCGGAAACCCAGAGCCAGGAAAAGAAGGATGCGCTGAAACTGCTCGGCGCCGAGCTGGTGGAAGTGCCGGCCGTTCCCTACAAGAACCCGAACAACTACGTGAAGCTCTCCGGGCGCCTCGCCGAGGAACTGGCCAAGTCCGAGCCGAACGGTGCGATCTGGGCCAACCAGTTCGACAATATCGCCAATCGCGAGGCGCATATCGAAACAACCGCTCCGGAAATCTGGGAGCAGACGGGTGGCAAGGTGGACGGCTTCATCTGCGCCGTCGGCTCCGGCGGAACGCTGGCCGGCACGGGGCTTGGCCTGAAGGCGAGGAACTCCGCGATCAAGATCGGCCTTGCCGATCCGGAGGGCGCCGCTCTCTACGACTATTATGCGCATGGCGAACTGAAATCCGAGGGTTCCTCCATCACAGAGGGCATCGGTCAGGGCCGCATCACCGCCAACCTCGAAGGTTTCACCCCGGATTTCGCCTATCGCATCACGGATGCCGAAGCTCTGCCGCTGGTCTTTGATCTCGTCGAGAACGAGGGGCTGTGCCTCGGCGGCTCATCCGGCATCAACATTGCCGGTGCCATCCGCCTGGCGGAGGATCTCGGGCCCGGCCACACCATCGTGACGATCCTGTGCGACTACGGCAATCGCTACCAGTCAAAACTGTTCAATCCGGATTTCCTCAAATCCAAGGGCTTGCCCGTTCCCGGCTGGCTGGTGCACAAACGCAGCATCGACATTCCCTTCCAGACAGCCTGAGTAAGTCCATGCCCACGAAAGCCCTCTACCGCGACGACTTCTATCTCTCCACGGCAGAAGCGACGGTGACGGGGGTTCGCGCGGATGGCGCCATCGAGCTGGACCAGACCTGTTTCTATGCCACCTCCGGCGGCCAGCCGGGGGATACCGGCTTTCTGGAGCGGGCGGATGGCAGCCGCATTACGCTTGGCCAGACCCGCCACGGCGAGACGAAGGACGTGATCCTGCATGTCCCGCTGGAAGGCGAACAGCTTCCGGAGATCGGCGAAAAACTCGTGCTGCATGTGGACTGGCCGCGCCGCTACCGGCTGATGCGCATGCACACCGCCTGCCATCTCCTGTCGGTCGTATGCCCCTTCCCGATCACCGGTGCCGCCGTCGGCGAGGAGGAATCGCGCGTCGATTTCGACATGACCGACATCATTGACAAGGACGAGGTGACGGCGAAGCTGATGCAGCTCGTGTCGGAAAACCATCCGGTTTTCCTGAACTGGATCACCGACGAGGAACTCCTCGCAAATCCCGATATCGTCAAATCCAAGAACGTGCGCCCGCCTATCGGCCTCGGTCGCGTCAGCCTGGTCTGCATCGGGGAAAACTCCAGCGTTGACAGCCAGCCATGCGGCGGCACACATGTTTCCGAGACCCAGGAGGTCGGCGCGATTCACATCGCGAAGATCGAAAAGAAGGGCAAGGAAAACCGCCGCTTCCGCATCCGCTTCGGCACGCCCGCCGACGAGGCCTGAGCGGCGGCCATTTCAAGCGCGCTGAGGAGTAAATCATGGGCAAGAGCCGTTTTGTCGTTTCGGCAGATTGGGTGGAAAGCCAGCTGGGCCAGCCGGGCTTCCGCGTCGTGGATGCCTCCTGGTATCTGCCGGCGCACAAGCGCAATGGCGCCGCCGAATATGCGGAAGGCCATATTCCGGGCGCGGTCTTCTTCGATCAGGATGCGATTGCCGACCACGCCACCGGCCTGCCGCATTCCCTGCCCTCGCCGGATTTCTTTGCCGAGACAATGGGCAAGCTCGGAATCAGCGAGCGTGACGTGACAGTCGTCTATGACGGCCCGGGCTTCTTTTCCGCGCCGCGTGTCTGGTGGATGCTGCGCGCCATGGGCGCCGAAAAGGTGTACGTGCTGGACGGCGGCCTCGACGGCTGGAAGCGCGACGGACGGCCGCTCGAAACCGACCTGCCGGAGCCGGAACCGGCCGTCTTCACACCGAAATTCCGCGGTCGCCGCGTCACCACCTTCGAGGAGATGCGCGGCATCGTCGACAACGGCACGGCACAGGTGGTCGATGCCCGCGGCGGCGGACGCTTTACCGGCGAGGAGGCAGAACCCCGCGCCGGCATGCGCTCCGGCCATATGCCGGGCGCCCGCAGCCTGCCGGCCGCCAGCCTTTCGGAAGGCGGGCACCTCAAGGATCTCGACACGTTGAAGGCGATGATGGACGAGGCCGGCATCGATCTGTCGCGCCCCGTCGTCACCAGCTGCGGCTCCGGCGTCACCGCCGCCGTCGTGACGCTGGCGCTCGAATCGCTCGGGCACACCAACAATTCGCTCTATGACGGCTCCTGGTCGGAATGGGGCAGCCGCGCCGACACGCCCGTCGTCACCGGCCCGGCCGAGACGCTCGATCCGCCGGCGCATGGGCCGATCAAGGCACATGTGACGCAGCTGGAAATGACGGCACCGCCGCGCCAGAGCCTGCCGATGCCGGTCAATCTCCACACCGCGATCATCGTGGCAAAGGACATTCCTCTTCACTATTACCGCTATCTCTATCGTCAGGTCGGCAAGCGCTGGCACTGGTACAAGCGGCTGCGCATGCCCGATGACGAGCTGGAGGCGATCCTGCGCAACGAGCAGGTGTCGGTCACCGTTCTCTATGTCAACGGCGCACCGGCCGGCTTCTTCGAGCTGAACAAGCTCAGCGACGAGGTGGTGGAGCTTTCCTATTTCGGGCTGTTTGAGTCTGCACTCGGCCTTGGCATCGGCAAGTGGTTCCTGTTGCAGGCTCTCTATTCGGCCTGGCAGATGAACCCGAAGAAAGTGATCGTTTCGACCAACACGCTGGATCATCCACGCGCGCTGCCACTCTACCAGATGATGGGCTTTGCTCCCGTCGGCACCAGCGAAGCCTGGGTCGAGCCGATGTCGGATGCGGAATTGCTGGCGCTCGCCAAGCGCGACTGAGCCTTCCGGTGAGGGGCAGGGATGGCCTTCGTGGCGTCCCTGCCCTTGTCCGCCTTCAGTGCATCAACGTCTCGTCGGTGAGATCCGGAACATCGGCGAGACGCACGAAGGTTACGCCGCGCCGCTTCAGGGCGAGGATGCCCTTTGCAACGCCCTCGCCGGCCGCATGGGTCGGCTGGTTGATATGGGCGAGCACAACATCGCCGTCCCTGGCGCCGGCAATATGCTTTTCAGACATGGCAGCGCCCAGCAGCGAGCCGCCGTCGCCGTTCACGGAATAGCCGGCAATGCGAAAGCCCATGCCACGAATTTGCGTCATGGCCGAGACATCGTATTTCGCCGTTGCGCCACGGAACCAGCGCGGGGCGGGAAGGCTTGCCGCCAGCATGGCGCCGGCGCCTCCCGCCACCTCCCGTTCCACCGCCTGCGGCGAGCCGGCCGCCGCGATGCCATAGATCTGCATCGGCTGATCCACCGCCGGCACATGGTTTTCGCCGTGGTTTTCCAGCTCGAACTGCTCCGGATGCGCCTTGAACACCGCGAGCGTCTGCGGGTTGCGGCGCAGCCAGCGGGCCGTGACGAAAATGGTGGCCGGGATCTTTTCCGAGACGAGGACGGAAAGGATGCGCTGATCCACCTCGCCCATGCAGGCATCGAAGGTCAGCGCCACGCGCACCTCGCCGGGGATCTTGCTTTTCGGCAGACGCAGGGTCGGCTCGAGCAGTTTTGCTGCACGTATCGCCGGCGCTTGCGCCGGCACCTTCGGCAGCGGAGAAACCTGAGCCGGCACAGCAGCGGAATCGAGCGCAAACACCGGAGTGGCAACCGCAGCGGTCAACAGGAGAGAAGCCAGGGAGGAAAGAAAACGCGTCATGGGAAGGCACCGATTATCTGGCGCTCCATAGCGGAGGCGCGCCGCAAAGACCATCCACCTTTTGGTGAGAACCTGAGATGGGGGGATGATCGGCATGTTGCGCAGGAATCGGGTGGAAGCGGGGTACGCCGCCCCGCAGGATGGCCGGCATTGCACAAGAGGAATAGCGACATGCACACCATCCGCTTCACCGCCATGCCGAGTGATATCGCAGCAGGTTTTCGCGAGGGCAGACCGGACGCCTATGGCAATCCGCCGGAACGCGCGATCTCGCCCGGGGGCGGCATGCCCTGCCGCCATTGCCTTGGCTTCATCGAGGCCGGCGAAGCGATGCTCGTTCTGGCCTATCGCCCCTTCCCCAAACTGCAGCCCTATGCGGAGACCGGACCGATCTTCCTGCATGCAAAGGCCTGCCGCCGCTACGAGGCCGTCGAGGTTCTGCCGCCGATGCTGGAGAGCCCGGATTACATCGTGCGCGGCTATGATGACAACGACCGTATAGTCTATGGTACCGGAGCCGTGACACCAACCCAGGCAATTGCCACCCGCGCGGCAACCCTCCTCGAACGCGACGACATTGCCTATGTGCATGTCCGCTCGGCCCGCAACAATTGCTACCAGTGCCGGATCGACCGGGCCTGAGACGGCCCGGTCGCATGGGGCGGAGGGAAGCGGTCAGTCGCGGGCCGGATCCGCGTCCAGATCCTCGGCGATCTGCAACAGCAGCTTCACCATCTCGCCCGCGCGGCGTTCATCCTTGCCGAGACGGCGGGCGATGACCTCGCGCAGATTGAGCAGGGCGGCGTCGACGCTGCGCGGCAGATCCGGGCCCTGCTCCTCGTGGCGTCCGCGGCCGCCTTCGCGACGCTGGCGAATGCGCTCGGCCACCATCGACAGTCGCTCCAGAATGGCGCCGGCCGGTCCGCGATTGCTGTCGAGATGCGCCCGCCCTTCCTCGGTGATGGAATAGCGCTTCTTGTTGCCATCCGTTTCCGCGGAAATGTAACCCGCCTCCTCCAGATAGGTCAGCGTCGGATAGATGACGCCGGGGCTCGGCGCATAGAAGCCATAGGTCAGTTCCTCGACATGGCGGATGATCTCGTAGCCATGGCGCGGCTCCTTCTCGATCAGCGCCAGCACCAGCAGCCGGAGGTCGCCCTGAAGGAGAAAGCGGCCGATCCGGTTGTCGCCGCCATCGTCCCCGCCATCTCCAAAACCGCGGCCGCGGCCGCCCCGGCCGAAGCCTCGGCCAAAGCCTCGGCCAAAGCCCTCGCCACGCATGGCAAACAGCCCTTCCAGGTCCATCCGCATCCGGTGGCCGCGACCGGCACCCTCGTCACATTTACGTCCAAACATCGTCAATCCTCTCGATTGTTTTTCGATATATCTAAGATAATCCGGATCTCTCCCTTTGCAAGACAAGATATATCGAAAACCGATCTTTTTTCGTTTCAAGGGATACAGACGCCGAGACAGCCTGCAAATGCTGCGATCCGTCCGGCACGGGATCATAAGAAGATATATCGAAGATTGTCACAAGACCCGCCGGCGCCAGTAGTCCCGCCCCTGACGCAAAGAGGACACGCCCCGCAGGGTTCCGTCCGATGCACTGTCATTTTCCTGATGCTTTGCCGTGACATTTGGCCTTACAGTTCCGTCGCCAACGACTGAGGGAGAGCTCCATGTCATTTTCGTTCACCCAACCCGCACTCACGCGCCGCTCGCTGCTCGGCGGCATTGCCGCGGGTTCCGCCCTCGTGATGCTGCATCCCTTCGCAGCTCGTGCCGCCGCCAATCAGGCGCATCTGCGCATCATGGAGACGACCGACATCCATGTGAACATCATGCCCTATGACTACTACGCCGATAAGCCGAACGACACGATGGGCCTGTCGCGCACGGCAAGCTTCATCGATCAGGTGCGCGCCGAAGCCACCAATTCCATGCTGATCGACAACGGCGACCTTTTGCAGGGCAACCCGATGGGCGATTACATGGCCTACGAGAAGGGCATCAAGGCCGGCGACCTGCATCCGGTGATGAAGGCCATGAACGCGCTTGGCTACGATTGCGGCACGCTCGGCAACCATGAATTCAACTACGGCCTCGAATTCATGTTCAATACGCTGAACGGCGCGAATTTCCCGATCGTCTGCGCCAACCTGACCAAGGGCCAGCTCGCCTCCGATCCGAAGAAGGACGACCTCTTTTTCAAGCCCTACGTGATCCTCGAAAAGCAGATCAAGGACGGCACCGGCACTGCAAGCCCGGTCAAGGTCGGCTTCATCGGCTTCGTGCCGCCGCAGATCATGGTGTGGGACGCCAAGAACCTCGAAGGCAAGGCGCAGACGCGCGATATCGTTCAGGCCGCCAAGGCCTGGGTGCCGGTCATGAAGGAAGCCGGTGCGGATGTTATCATCGCCCTCTCCCACTCCGGCATCGATGGTTCCGGCCAGAGCGAGCGCATGGAAAACGCTTCGCTTTATCTCGCCGCCGTTGACGGCATCGATGCGATCTTTACCGGTCACCAGCATCTCGTCTTCCCCGGCCCGAAGGATTTCGACGGCATTGCCGGCGCCGACATCAAGAAGGGCACGCTGATGGGCAAGCCCGCCGTGATGGCCGGCTTCTGGGGTTCGCATATGGGCCTGATCGACCTGCTGCTCGAAAAGGACGGTAACCGCTGGAAGGTCGTCGACTTCACCACCGAGGCACGCCCGATCTACCACCGCGATGAAAACCGCAAGGTCGTCGCCGACACCAAGGACAAGCCGGAAATCGTCGCAGCCGTGAAGGCCGAGCACGAGGCAACGCTTGCCTATGTCCGCCGCCCGGTCGGCAAGACCTCCGCCCCGCTCTATTCCTATTTCGCACTGGTGGCCGATGACCCCTCGGTGCAGATCGTGTCCAACGCCCAGATCTGGTACGTCAAGGAACTGCTGAAGGAAGGCCAGTACAAGGATTATCCGGTTCTCTCCGCTGCGGCCCCGTTCAAGGCCGGCGGCCGCAACGGCCCGGACTACTTCACCGATGTTCCCGCCGGCGACATCGCCATCAAGAACGTGGCGGATCTCTATCTCTACCCCAATACCGTACAGGCCGTGCTGATCACCGGTGCACAGGTCAAGAACTGGCTGGAAATGTCGGCGGGCATGTTCAACCAGATCCCGGCAGGCGCAAAGGATGCGGCCCTGCTCAACACGAAATTCCCGTCCTACAACTACGACGTGATCGACGGCGTCACCTATCAGATCGATCTGTCGCAGCCGGCGCGCTTCGACGGGGACGGCAAGCTCGCCAATCCCGATGCACATCGCATCGTGGACCTGAAGTTCGAGGGCAAGCCGATCGATCCCGCCCAGAAGTTCGTCGTTGCCACCAACAACTACCGCGCCGGCGGCGGCGGCAAGTTCCCGGAGATTGCCGGCGACAAGGTGATCCTGGTGGCGCCCGATACCAACCGCGACGTGATCGTGCGCTACATCATCCAGCAGGGCACCATCAATCCGTCTGCCGATGCCAACTGGTCGTTCAAGCCGCTGCCGGGCACCACGGCTGTGTTTGAAAGCGGTCCGAAGGGTCGCCAGTATGCCGCAGCCGTCAAGGGAGCCAAGATCGAGGAAGCCGGCGACGGTGCCGAAGGTTTTGCAAAATTCCGCCTCGTCCTCTGAGGCGGGATCCAACCCCGGCTAAAGTTCGCAAGGCCGCCGGCGTCCGCGCCGGCGGCCTTGCCGTTTCGGCAATCAGACGCCTGGAGCAAACGGGCCAAAGCGGGTCAGTGCAGCACGCCTTCGTGCCGTTCCCAGCCCAGTGCCTCGAAGATGGCGTGAATATCCTGCGGATCCTCGCTGACCACGAAGGGGTCGAGGCCGCTTTCCGGCCGCGCCTGCCGAACGACGAAGAGAAAGGGAATGTCGCGCTCGATCAGGGCCTGCGAATGGGCAAACAGCACATCCGCCTCCAGCGTCACATCCAGCAACACGCCAAAGGCCTCCCGCAGCACGGTCTCACCCGGCGGATCGAGCAGAAGAGGGCCGACGATCTCGACGCCCGCCTTGTTCCAGGCATGCCGGACGGCATCGGAGACGAAATCCGCCGCGGCAACGATGACGATTTTCGGATGCTGCAACTCGATCCTGCTCCCACATGCGTGGTCTGTAGCGTTTTCATTACGGACCGAGACAGCAAAAGGTTCACTGTCCTAAACGACGAACCGCATCAACTGTTTCGCCGGTGGCACATGTCTTGAGAAGAGCGTCGTAAAAATACAACGGTTCGCCCCGGACAACTTGGCTTATTTCTGAAAAGGAGCGTCAGGCGGTCGACCGCTGCGACATCCGGCTTTCGCCACACTATTCCGCCGCCAGCCGGCGCGAGGCTCCATCGGCGGTCATCAGCTGTTCGAAGGTGTCTCGGCTCGGGCAATGGCTGAGGCGATGCGCCAGCGTCTCGATCAGCCAGCTGGTGGCCGGTCCCGGCGGATGTGCCGTGCGGCGGATGTAGTAGAGCGGATATTCGCTGGTCTCGTAGGCATCGATGTTGAGCGGGACCAGTCGTCCGGAGGCGATATCCTCACGGATCAGCGGTGCCGGCAGCCCGCCCCAGCCCAGTCCGCCGCGAATCAGCTGATGCTTGGTGGCGATGTCGCTGACGCGCCAGGTCTTGTAGGAGAGCACGTTGAAATCCCGCCCCTGGGTGATGCCAGAGGCATCCGTCACCACCAGCTGGATCTCCTCGCGCACGTCACGGCGGGTCAGAACACGGCCGATCTGCGCCAGCGGATGATCGGCAGCGGCAACGGGAATCATGAAGGAATGGCCGATCTTTTCCACCGTCAGCGTATCGTCCTGCTTCAGCAGCGCGCCGCCGACGCCGACCGAAGCCCGGCCGCTCGACACCAGATCCATCACCATGCCGAGTTCGCCGGCATGCAGGCTGAGCGCCACCGTGGGGAACCGTCGGCCGAATTCGCTGAGCGCCTCTACCACGGCATCGGTCGGCACCATGTTGCTGATGGCAAGCGAAACATCAGCCTCAAGCCCCTGCTTCAGGGCCTTGGCGCGGGCGCGCATCACCTGCAGGTCGGAATGGATGCGGCGGGCATCGGCCAGAAGCGCCTTGCCGGCATCGGTCAGCCGCGTCTGGCGCGAGCCGCTGCGCTCGAACAGCGACACTTCCAGCTGTGCCTCGAGATTGGCAATCGTATAGCTGACCACCGACTGCGCCCGGTTGAGCCGCCGGGAGGCCGCAGAAAAGCTGCCGCTTTCCGCCACGGCGAGAAAGACCTGCAGTTGGTCGAGCGTCGGATTGGCGTCCATGGGTATCATCCACACAGTTGATGGCTTCGTTCGAGATTATCTCCATTTTCTGGATGGGTGTCCATTCCCTATGTTGCAGCGCGATGGAGGCGGTGTCCTCCCCCGAACAACCCATCTGGAACGCAAAACATGTCCAAGATCCTGCTCATCACCTCCAGCCCGCGTGGCGAAGAATCGGTCTCCACCAAGGTTGCGACCGACCTGGCCTCGGCTCTGGCCGCCCGCTCGAACGGTGACATCGCCGTGCGCGACCTCGGCGCCAACCCGATCGCCCACCTCGACACCGTTACCACCTCGGCCATCCGCAAGGCTCCGGCCGACCGCAATGCCGAAGAAGCTGCTGCTGCCGAAATCTCCGACGCGCTGGTTTCCGAGCTGCAGGCTGCCGACGAAATCGTCATCGGCACCGGTCTCATCAACTTCAACATCTATTCCGGCCTGAAGAGCTGGATCGACAACATCGCCCGCGCCGGCGTGACCTTCCGCTACACGGCTGAAGGCCCGGAAGGCCTCGTCAAGGGCAAGAAGGTCTACGTCGTTCTCGCCGCTGCCGGCGTCTATTCGGATGGCCCGGCCGCTCCGCTGAACCATGCCGTGCCGTACCTGAAGACCGTTCTCGGCTTCCTCGGCATGACCGACGTGGAAGTTCTTTACGTCGAAGGCCTCGCCTTCGGTCCGGAAGCCGTCGAAAAGGCGCTCGCTTCCGCCAAGAGCCGCACCGAGGAACTGGCAAAGGCTGCCTGATCGAAACACCTTCGGCTTGCACGTCTTGAGGGGAGCGCTGCGGTTGGCAGCGCTCCTCTTTTTTATGCCGGATAAACGGGATCGCCTCAGGTGGTGCGGGAGGCGGCGCCATCGGAAAACAGCGAGGCGCCGTTCTGGTCGATGATCTGCTGCGCCTTGCGAACGGTGCATTCGCGCGCATCATCCAGCGAGGTGAACATGTCCGCGCGCAGAAAAGTGCGCACCAGCGTCTGACCGTTCACCTCCTTTTCGATGCGGCCGGCCAGACGGTATTGCGCACCCTCGCGCACGGGCTCGGCAAAAATCTTGCAGCCCGCATACTCCTGCGGCTCGGCGGCGGGAGCAGCCTTCGGCGCCTGTTCGCCACCGCCGGAAAACATCGAGAGGATCTTGGAAAAGAATGCCATGCGTCGTCCTTTCTGGTTCATGTCGCGCCGGGATTGCCGCGGGTTTTCCGCGCCCGGACTCGCGTATTCTCGGGGGGTCGTGCCCCGTGCCGTCAGATGATCAGGTTCGCCAGGATCTCGTTTTCGGTAATGTCCTGATAGCCGAGGCCGGCCGCCTCGAACCGCTCCAGAAGCCCGGCAAAGTTTTCCGGCCGCCCGGTTTCGATGCCGATCAGGATCGAGCCAAAATTGCGTGCCGACTTCTTCAGATATTCGAACCGTGCGATGTCGTCTTCCGGTCCGAGCAGGTTGAGGAAATCGCGCAGGGCCCCGGGGCGCTGCGCCAGCCGCAGGATGAAGTATTTCTTCAGCCCGGCATGGCGCATGGCGCGCTCCTTGACATCAGGCAGGCGCTCGAAATCGAAATTGCCACCGGAGACGACGGCGACGATCCGCCGCCCCTTGACCTGTTCGGGATCAAGCGCGGCGAGCGCCGTCAGCGACAGCGCGCCGGCCGGTTCCAGCACGACGCCCTCGATGTTCAGCATCTCCGTCATCGTCACGCAGATGGCGTTTTCCGGCACGGCCATCACCTGCGCTTCGTCAAAGCGCTGGAGTGCTGCGAAATTCAGATCGCCGATACGGGCGACGGCGGCGCCATCGACGAAATTATCGACTTTCGGCAGCGTCACCGCACGGCCGGCCTTCAGGCTTTGCTTGAGGCTCGGCGCACCGGACGGCTCGACCATCAGGAAAGCAGTGTCCGGCAGGTCTTCGGAGAGATAGCCGATCATGCCGGAGGAGAGACCGCCACCGCCGACCGGCATGATCACGAGATCGGGGAGTGCGCCGTCCGGCAGTTGCGCCAGAAGTTCCGCCGCGACCGTCGCCTGCCCTTCGATGATGTCCTCGTGGTCAAACGGCGGCACCATCACGCCGCCCGTCTCCTCCACATGGGCGCGGGCCGCCGCATAGCATTGGTCAAAGATGTCACCCACCAGCCGGATGGTGATGTAGGGGCCGCCAAACATGCGCGTCTTGTCGATCTTCTGCTGTGGCGTCGTCACCGGCATGAAGACGACGCCCGGCACCTGGAAATGCCGGCAGACAAAGGCAAAGCCCTGCGCGTGATTGCCGGCCGAGGCGCAGACGAAGGTACGGCCGCTGCTGCCATCGGCAATCGCCTTGCGGAAGAAATTGAAGGCGCCACGGATCTTGTAGGAGCGTACCGGCGACAAATCCTCGCGCTTCAGCCACACCTCAGCCCCGAAGCGACGGCTCAGATGCTCGTTCATCTGCAGCGGGGTCTCGGGAAAGATCTCCCGCATCGCCAACATGGCTTCGTCCACAGCCACCCTGTTCATTACCTGCCATCCGTTGAAATTCATACTGGTCCCCGCTATGCCATAGCTGACCGGCAGAGACAAAAGCTTCTTGCTCGGGTCAACACATCGGGGTCGTCGCGTTTGAACGCAAACCAGTTCCGCTCATCGATCTATATCGTCGCGCTCTGCGGCATCTACCTGTCGGCGGCGATGTTCGTTCCGGCCCTCTTCGATCTCTATTACGGCCAGCCTGACTGGCAGATCTTCGTGCTCTCGGGCGTCATGGTCGGCGGCCTGTCGCTTGCCAGCGCCATGGCAACGCGCGGCGCCATGCCGGTGTTCAACAAGCGGCTGGGTTTCCTGCTCGTCAACATGCTCTGGGCGCTGTTTTCGGTGGTCGGCGCCATTCCCTTCTATCTGTCGACGCTGAAGCTCAGCTTCGCGCAGGCGCTGTTCGAATCCATTTCGGCGATCACCACCACCGGCTCGACCGTGCTTGTCGGGCTCGACAGCATGCCGCCCGGCATCCTGATGTGGCGCTCGCTGCTGCACTGGCTGGGCGGCATCGGCATCGTGGCGCTGGGGCTCTTCGTGCTTCCTTTTCTCCGGGTCGGCGGCATGTCCTTCTTCAAGATGGAATCCTCCGATACCAACGACAAGCCGTTTGCCAAGCTCGCAAGTTTCACCCGCGCCTTCATGGCGGTCTATGTCGGCATTACCGTGCTATGCACCATTGCCTATGACTGGGCGGGCATGGGGCATTTCGATGCGCTCAACCACGCAATGGCGACCGTCGCCACCGGCGGCTTCTCCACCCACGATGCCTCCTTCGGCTATTTCAACAGCATTCCGCTGATGTGGGCCGGCACCGTGTTCATGACGCTCTCCAGCCTGCCCTTCTCGATCCTCATCCTGTTTGCCGTGCGCCGCCGTCTCGACAGCCTGCGCGACCCGCAGGTCGGGTTCTTTCTCGGCTATCTCACGCTGTTCTCGTTGATGGCCGGCATCTATCACCATGTGCGAAACGGCGTGGACCTGCCGGTCGCGCTGACCCACTCCTTCTTCAACGTATCCTCGATCCTCTCCACGACCGGCTTTGCCAGCGAGGATTATACCCTGTGGGGACCGTTCGTGGTGGCGCTTGCGCTGTTTGCCACCTTCATGGGCGGCTGCTCCGGCTCCACCGCGGGCGGCATCAAGGCCTATCGCTTCGTGATCATCTTCAATGTGGTTCGCAGCGGGCTGAAGAAACTGATCTATCCGAATGCCATCTATCCGGTGCGCTATGGCCAGGCCACCGTCGATGCCGACGTGCAGCGCGGCGTCTTCCTGTTCGTCAGCCTTTACATCTTCCTCTGGGCAGTCGGCAGTCTCGGCATGGCGCTGCTGGGCTATGATTTTGCAACCTCCGTCTCGGCCGTCATCACCTGCCTGTCGAATGTCGGCCCCGGCATCGGCCACATCATCGGCCCGGCCGGCAATTTTTCCACCATTTCGGAACCGGCGCTCTACCTTCTGTCGCTGATGATGCTGCTCGGCCGCCTGGAGGTCCTCACGGTGATGGTGCTGCTGCTGCCGATCTTCTGGCGCAACTGAGCCAACGCCCCGTTGCGGCAGCGTCACGCCCCGGCGAGGCGCTCTCCGTCCGGCGTCGCTCAGTTGTCGATGGTGACATCCGCCTCGGCGCTGCCGGCCATGATGGCCATGCCGTTCGGAAGATCGTTGCCATCGAGCTTGTGCAGGATCGCCGCCTCATCGAGGCCGTAGCCCTCCCAGCGGGCGCGCAGCCGCCGGCGCAGTTCCGCCACCTCGACCTTGACCATGACCGTCAGGTCGAAGATCGGCTTCAGCCGGTCCCAGGGCTTTTCACGCATCAGCAGGTAATTGCCTTCGCAGACGATGATACCCGTCTCGCGCCCGATCAGCCTGCCGCCGGCACGGGCGATCTCGATTGCCCGGTCGAACACCGGCACCGCGACCACCGCGTCCTCATTGCCCTTGAGCCGGCTCAGCATGTGACGCAGGCCATGCACGTCGAAGGTATCGATGGCGCCCTTGTGGGCGAGACGTCCCATGTCCGTCAGCACCGCATCATCGAAATGGAAGCCATCCATTGGAAAGACGGCGGCAAGCCCAGGCCTTTCGCGGTTGATTTCCGCGACCACCGCATCGGCAAGCGTCGACTTGCCGGAACCCGGCGGCCCGGCAATGCCGGCCATCAGGCGTGCGCCATCGTAACGGTCGAGGAGGCGGCGGGCCAGGGCGCGGGCATTGTCGTCGAGTGTCGTCACGGCATCATTCCAGATCTGGTTTGCGAGGGGAATCGGTGCCTCCCCTTTGTGCCCATCAAAAGCGGAGCAGGCCCGGCAAATCAAGCTGCGGCAAGCTGCACGGCCACTGGCATCGGGTTCAAGAGAGAATGGTGCACTTAACGGGAGAAAGTACGAACCAAGTGTGGTCAGCGATCGCGGAACTGTCGACTTGGGCAGACGTCCTAAAACACACGAGCATGCGCTAGGATAATTCACGGCTCCGGCGACAGCCACGCATCACAAATACTTGGGTGCGACTAGAGGATTTTAATATCCATACGAGGAGGGTCGGGACGCCAGCGAACGCCCCCGCCCACGATCTCGCCGCTCGTTTCGGAGTTCACAGCTATAAACTGGACCCTATGGTCCTCAAGTGCAGTCCGCAGTTTCTCGCTGGCCTTGGCGGTCAGCGGCTTCTTCTCAAGCTCGAAGTCGCTGAGTGCCTTCTGCGTCACTCCTGACCTATGCGCAAGTTCAAGCTGGCTCCACCCGAGCAGGGCTCGAGCCGCACGTATTAAATCAGCCGTCAATACCGTCGCCATTTCGCTGAAAGACCGGCATTCGACACCCTTGTCAAATAATACGTACAGTACGAAAAAAAGACTCTACAGAACGGTAAAAAACACTTATGAAAGGGTACCGATATCAACGAATCAAGGGCCCGATCGCTACGGTCGGTGCAGTTTCCAGCCGTGCGGGTTGCGGTGCCCGGCGTGGCCTCAGGGCGAGGTATTCGATGCAAGGCAATTTTTCCGATAACTGGTTCGGAGTTAGCCGAACTGATCTTGTTTTCAGTTTAAGGTCCTTGGCCGACGATCTGGCCGTTGTTGGCGAGGGGACTGCAGCCCCCCTACCCACAGTTCGGCTTGACCGATGGGCAGTGGCAAGTCGCACGGTCCCCTGTCTGATTGGCACAACAACCGGACACCCGAGGATTCACGACGGGAAGCCGTGCTTTTCAAGTGAGCTCTACTACCTCGACCCGAAAGCCGGTCTCGCGAGGACGTTCTCTCGCTGGTACAGACTTGGGACGCCGGTCGAAACTGCACAATTCGATGATCGAAATAGGGGCTGGCCATGAAGGCTTGGATTTTTTCAGACCTTCACACCGAGTTCGACGAAAAGCCCGGTTCGTTGAAGGTTCCCGAGGCTGACGTCTGCATTTGTGCCGGCGATGTTTGCGATGGGGGTCCTGGTAGGACGGTCCGCTATCTCGGCGAACTCGTTTCGCGGTCGATGCCAGTAATCCTGGTCCCCGGAAATCACGAATACTACCGCGCCTCGATCGTAGAGGGACTGAAGGAAGCGCTGGAAATCGCTGCTGAGCGGTATCCAAATGTTCACGTGTTGAGCCGCCGTGTCGTCACGCTTGGCGGCTATCGGTTCGTTGGCGCGACGCTGTGGGGAGACTTCAACCTTTACGGCAATATGTCCTGGGCGATGCGTAGTGCGCAGACGGAGCTTAACGACTATCGAAAAATCAAGCTTTCAAAGGAGCCGTTTCAGCGGTTCACGTCTGGCCATGCAAGCCGATTCAACAGCATGGACAAGCGCTTTATCCGGACCACCCTTGAAGAGCCATATGTTGGCTCGACGGTGGTCGTAACGCATCACGCACCCAGTGTTCTTTCTCTCGCTCCGGAATTTGTTGGCGCTCCCCTGACGCCAAGCTTCGTCTCAGACCTCGAGCCGGACATCGCCATGTACCAACCTATCGCCTGGTTTCACGGTCATCTGCACAATCGTAGCGACTACACCATCGTTGACACCCGAGTGATCTGCAACCCGCGAGGCTACCCCGACGAACCAGTTCCTGATTTCGATCCGAGTCTTGTAATCCGCCTGGGAGATTAGTCTGTTGGCTAGACGTTCTGAGAAGCGATTGCGTTGCCCGTGGAAGCTGTCAAAACCGAGCGACGATCCCTATGTGACCCTGCCCGTCTACCTTGCATATTGCGGAATCGCGGCGGCACTTCGATCTCGTAACCGGAAGAATTCCAAGTTCATCGCTATCCTGCAGATTCAACGCGACTATTTCTTGCCGATTTACTCTCAGGCTGCCGAGGTCTTTCTGATGGCGCTCCGGGAGGAGCGGGACTACAATCCGTGCATTGGCGCTTGGGACAAAAAACACCAGAGAGACCAAGTCGCCGCCCTTAACAAGGACCAGGCGATTTTCTTCGCAGGACCAGAGCAGCCACTCGACACCGAGGCATGGCTTTTTGCGGATGCCGTAGTCAGCGTCGCGCCCCCGACCAGAAGGCACGCGGAAGCGGCGCTTCGGCGTTTCGGGATTCCCGTAACGGAGAGAGACGTCGAAATCCTGATTTCGGAAACATGGTCTCGCTTGCAACAAGCTTTTCAGACGCGTCGGACGCCTACGGCCGCATTGGATCGGCTTCGGCAATACCCGCGAGACCCACCAATTACATCGGACAACGAACCCGAAGGACCAACGCTTGCAGAAATGCATGGGTTTGGAGCGTTGTTCGAGTGGGGGTGCGACTGACCTTGCCCCCAAGTTTTATCCAGTTTTGAGTTCGCTCCAGCGGTTTTGTGACGTGCTCCCCGATTTTGGGCCACCGGGAGCTGGAATTTTCCGGGGTTATGGCTCAGGTCAGCGGTGGTGCCGATGAGCCCTTCATGAGCGAA
>NZ_FTMR01000008.1:0-272625 GCF_900156005.1 Rhizobium sp. RU35A
GCCGCTCAGATCGGGGCTGATCGTGGTGCTGTGTAGTGACTGCTGCGGACATTTCTACTTTGCAGCACAGCGGACATTCCAACTCCTCCGCCACATCCGCCAGCAGATTCTATTTTCAAGTGCGACTTGCGCTCGATCCTGGCGCTTTCCCCTGCCCTCAGGGAACGAGGCTGCGCATCTCGCGTGGCAGACGGGCCCGGGTGGTTCGGACGATCCGTTTCTGGTGGTACATGGCGGCATCGGCGCGTCGCAGGAGGGAATCGATCGGCTCACCTTGCTCGCGGGTTGCAGCGCCGATTGCAATGCTGAGGGGCGGGCCGGCATGGCGTTCATTGTTGAGTGCCAGCTGATCGAGAACGGTTTCCAGCATCACGCTGGCGGACGGTTCGTCGGCGCCCGGCATCAGGATCGCGAATTCGTCGCCGCCGATGCGTGCGGCGTGACATGGCGGGCGGACCGTGTTGCCGAGCACCTCTCCCAGCCGGCGCAGCAGGGTATCGCCCGCATCATGGCCAAACTGGTCATTGGTTTCTTTCAGCCCGTTGAGATCGATCATCACGGCGGATACCGGCGCCTCCGGCTGCCGGTCGATGCGGCTGAGCTCCTCGATGTAGAAGGCGCGGTTGTTGAGGCCGGTCAGCACATCGTAGCGGCCGAGATATTCGAGACGCGCCTCGGCCTGTTTGCGCGCCGTGATGTCGGTCAGCGCCATCTGGACCCGCGACCAGTCATGTTCATAGCCGGGCAGAACCGAAAACTGCATGACGAGATAGCGTTCCGAACCGTCGAGCGCATAGGCACGCACCTCGCGCTGGCCGGAAAACTGGTCGTTCCACAACTCCATCAGGCGTTCTCGAAACGGCCGTTCCAGGTCATCGCGAAAGATCTCGGTCACGTGCTCCATCAGCATGTCGATGCTGCTTGCGCCGAACAGTTCGAGCGTGGCGCGGTTGACGTCGATGACGCGGACTTGCCGCAGGCCGTCTCGAACGAAGTCCGGATTCGCCTCCATGTGGGCGCGGATATCGCTGACGCCGTCCGCACGCAGTCCGTCAAGCCTTGCCTTCAGGCTGCTGAAATCCTCCACCCACAGGGAGACGGGCGAATGCTGGAACAGCCCCTCCGCATAGCGCCGCTGCAGCAGTTCGCCGCGATGCGCATCCTCCCGCTCGGTTACGTCCTCCGTCGTCAGCAGGATCCGGTCGAGGTTCTGTTCGTGGCCCGGCATCACCGCCGATCGCAGCCGGATGTCCATGCGCCGGCCGGACAGGGAGTAATTGACTGTGCAGCCGACGAATTCGGTGGCGCCCTCGAACAGGGCCGACAATTCGTCGACCGCACGGTCCACCATCTCGTCGCGGAAGATGCAGGAGAGATGCGCCGTCAGCTGCTCCAGGCTGTCCGCTTCGAACATTTCCAGCGTCCTGCGATTGACGCTGACGACACGGATCAGCGAGGTGCAGGCAGCGATCCGCGATCGGTCTTCCTGCAGGAAGCGCCGGATGTCCGTCACGCCCATCTGCCGCCAGCGCTCGAACTGGTCGGCCACGGCACTGAAATCTTCGATCCACATCGCAATCGGTGCCAGATGGAAGATGTCAGCCATTTCGTTCATGCGCACGTGTCTCCTTCGGCTTGCGCCTGTGTGAATTGAGGACGTGAAACGACATGCCCTGTCAATCATGAGACTCCCATAAGGGAGCACATTGCATTTTATGCATGTCGAAATAACCTTACCTGCGAGGCGTGCGTGCCGCTTGCGTCTACGCCGTCAGGCGAGCGACCTGTTTTCCAGCCTGTCGAGAATGATGCGGGCCGTCTCGGCTGCGCCATCGAGAGACAGGGACAGCGGGGCTGTCTCGCCGGAGGCTGTTGCGGCGGTGATTGCGGTGGCCAGCGTTTCCCCGGACAGTCTGTCCTCCGGCACCATGCGCGCAAGACCGAGCGCCTCGAGCTTCTCGGCCCGCGTCGTCTGTTCGGTTTCACCGCCGGAGGCAAACGGCACCAGCACCGCCGCACAGCGTGCCCGCAGCAGATCACAGACCGTGTTGTAGCCGGCCTGAGATACCGAAAGCTCGGCATTCATCAGCAGGCTCGGGAAATCCTTGCGGAAGCGGACGAGGGTAATCCCCTCACCTGCCCGGGCCGACAGGCGGTTGAAACTCTCGGCCGGCATGTTGGGGCCGGCGATCAGGCACCAGTGGCGTGTATCCTTCAGACGCGCGCGGGCGTCGATGGCGGCCTCGATCAGGGCAGCACCGACAGCGCCGCCGCCCGCCGACACCACCACCTCGAACCGCTCGGCGGAGGGTTCTGGCGCATCCGGCGCCACGAGGCCGGTGTAAAACACCTTGTCGGCAATGTCGGCGGCCAGCGGGAACGTATCCTCCAGCCGCACGAACTGCGCATCGCCATGCATGAGAACGCCGTCAAAATGCTCAAGAACCAGATCGGCAGTTTCCTGGTCCCTGCCCGGTTTGCGGTTCTGCTGCAGGATGTCGCGCACGGAACTGAACAGCAGCGGCTTCGGCTGCCGGGCGCGGATCGCCTCCAGCAGCGGCAGCAGCTCGAAGCGCATCTGCCGGCGGCCGAAGGGAAAGGCCTCGATCAGCACGGCATCCGGTGCCGCGACGTGGAAGGCCTCCAGCAGCAGCGCGGTGCGCTTCTTCTCCATCGTCTCGTCCACCTTGCGGCCCTTTTCGTCGACCAGGCCGGAAAACCCTGTCGTGGAGGACAGCACTGCCGGCAGCTGCACATGCTGCACGCCGGGGGCTGGAAAGCCGTCGATGGCGTTGCCGCCGGTCACCAGCGTCACCTCCATGCCGGCGGCCTTCATTGCAGCGGCGATACGGCTTGCCCTGACCAGATGCCCGATGCCAAGCAGATGCTGCACATAGAAAAAGATGCGCTTCGGGGCTTCCGGACCGGAGAGGATGATGTCGGACACGCTCAGTTTTCCCTGTTCCAGCTGGCGGTGAAGAGCCGTTCGAGATCGGCGATGCTATTCTTGTGGTCGAATTCTGTGCGAACCTTGTGTTCTGCGCGCGCCGCCAGGTTTCGACGCAGGTCCGGCTCCCGGATCATACGGGTAAGCGCCGCCGCCAGCGCCTCCGCGTTCTCCGGCGCCACCAGCAGGCTGTTCTCGCCATCGGCGAACAGCTCGGTGATGCCGGAGACCGTGGTGGAGACCACCGGCAGGCCCTGGCTTGCCGCCTCCACCATCACGTTCGGCAGGCCGTCGCGGTCGCCGTCTTCGGTGATGCGGCAGGCGAGCGTGAAGAGATCGCTGTCGCGGTAATGCTGCAGCACGTCGCGCTGGTCGAGCGCTCCCTTCCAGGTGATGCGCCCCGCAATGCCCAGCCGTTCCGCCTGCTCTTTCAATCGCGACAGCACGTCGCCGCCGCCGATATGGACGAAGTTCCAGGCAAGATCGGCGGGCAGACTGGCCAGCGCTTCCAACAGCACGTCGTAGCCCTTCTTGGGCACGGCGCGGCCGACGCTGAGGAGCCGGACCGGATCGGCAGGATTGCTTCCGTCACGCGCCGACCGGGCGCCGGTGAAGGGTGGGAAGCGGTCGAGATCGAGGCCGTGATAGCTGAGATGCACGTTGCGGCGCGCGCCGGACAGCATGGTCAACTGGTCGTAGCCGACGCGGGTGCAGGTCACGGCCCAGTCGGCATCGGCAAGCTTTTCCCGCAGTTCCCAGTCCGGCGAGGTCCAGATGTCCTTGGCATGGGCTGAGACGGTCCATGCCATGCCGTTCATCATGCTGGCATAGCGGGCGACGGAGGCGGGCGTGTGGATGAAATGCACATGCAGCCAGCCGGCGTCCTTCGGCCATTCCGCGGTCAGGACGGCCGCCTGCCCGAAACGACGAAAGCGGTTGCGCGACACATCCCGCGGAAGATCCTTCAGGAAGGCTTTCAGCGCCCGGTTGAAACCCGGAAAACGGCGCACTTTCCACAGCGCCCGCAGAACTCGAACCGGCTCCTCGTGCAGATATTCCGGAAGATACCAGACCGGGGCGCGGATCTCGTCATGGACCGGGTGGCGCTTCTTGTCGGTTGGCCGGCGCATCGCGACCAGAATGAGCGAAAAGCCGGCGCGTTCCAGCCCCAGCAATTCCTGCGCGATGAAGGTTTCCGAGAGGCGCGGATAGCCCTTCAGCAGGACCAGGATCGTCTTCATGCGGGTTTCAGCCCTGGACGAGCGACAGATGCCGCTCCCCCTTGCGCTGGAACCAGTCCGCAACGATGCGTGAAATGGTCGGGAGTCCTTCCAGTTGCATGCCGGGCGCGCTGATCGAGGGCGGATCGCGCTTCAGGAGATCCTTGATCGCGCCGGCAAAGCGCAGGCTGTCGGCGGATTCCTCGCCGGAAATCATGCTGACCAGACCGAGTTCGCTGGCGCGTGTGGCGCGGATCAGCTGCTCTTCGCGCGGCTGTGTACGCGGCACGATCAGCGCTGGCTTGTCGAAGGAGAGGATCTCGCAATAGGTGTTGTAGCCGCCCATGGCGATCACCGCGCGGGCGCCGGCGATCCTGTCTTCCATACGGTTGTCGAATTCAAGGATCTCCAGATGCGGGTGCGCCTCGCAGGCCTCGCGGAAGTGGCTGCGCTGCTCTGCCGGCATGTAGGGGCCGAGCACGATCACCGCCTTGTGGGTGAGCGTCGGGTCTGCCTTGTAGGCGCCGATCACGTCGCGTACCAGATCGGCACCATCGCCGCCACCGCCCGTGGTGACCAGCAGATAATCCTCCTTGCCGGCCTGGCTGCTGCTGGCCTCAATCGAGGCCTTGCGCTGCAGGAAGCCGACGAAGTTCATCTTGGCGCGCACCGAAGGCGGCACGTCGATGCCGGTCAGCGGATCGTAGAAATCCGGCGGGCCGTAGATCCACACATCGTCATAGAGATTGCCGATCTTGCGCAGCACGTCGTTGCGCTTCCACTCGGCCTCGAGCAGGTGTGGCGCATCCATCACGTCACGAAGGCCGAGGATCAGCGTGGTGCCGCGTGTCTTCAGATAGGCGAGCGTGTCTTCCACCTCGTTGCGCAGGCCGAGCGGTTCCTTGTCGATGATGAAGATATCCGGTTCAAAACTTTCCGCCGTATGGCGGATGATCGACTGGCGCATCTTCATGGTTTCCTGCAGGTCGATGTGCCGGTCCATGGAGGTGTATTCGCCGTTGCGCAGCTTGATGACACTGGGGATCTTCACGAAGTCGACGCGGGCCCGATAGTCGAAAGCCCCTGCAATCGTCGCGCCCGAGACGATGAGCACATTCAGGCCCCGGTAATCCTCGACCAGCGAATGGGCGATGGTGCGACACCGCCTGAGGTGGCCGAGTCCGAACGTGTCATGGCTGTACATCAGGATACGCGCGTTTCCCAGACGTCTCGGCATACTCTGTCTTCTCCGTAGAATTCATGTGCCGGACAACGCCTCCCCGCGCGATCCGAAGGTCGATCATTTATATGGGTCAGCCGCATCTCTAAGACCATCGCCGAGGAAATTGAAGGCGAGGATCACGAAAATGACCGGCAGGACGGGGAAGAGCAGCCACGGATAAAGCGCCAGAACACTCACTGTTCGCGCTTCCGTGAGCAGCACGCCCCAACTCGTGATCGGCGGGCGCAGACCGAGCCCGAGGAAGCTCAGCGCCGTTTCGCCGAGGATCATGCCGGGAATGGTCAGTGTCGCACTCGCAATCAGGTGCGACATGAAGCCGGGAATGAGGTGGCGGCCGATGACGCGGGCACTGCCCGCCCCCATCAATTGCGCGGCAAGCACATAATCTTCCTCGCGCAGCGCCAGAAGCTTGGAGCGTACGGCGCGCGCAAGCCCCGTCCAGTCGAGAAGGCCGAGGATGACGGTGATGCCGAGATAGACGAGCAGCGGGCTCCAGTCCACCGGCAGGATGGCGGCGAGCGCCAGCCAGAGCGGGATGCTGGGGATCGACTGCAGCACCTCGATGACGCGCTGCACGACGAGATCGAACCAGCCGCCCCAGTAGCCGGCAAGACCGCCGATCACGATGCCGAGAACGAAGCTCGTCATCACCCCGAACAGGCCGATGGTGAGCGAGATGCGAGCGCCGTGCAGGATGCGCGAGAAGATGTCGCGCCCCAGCCGGTCGGTGCCGAGCAGGAAGAACTGGCCGTCCTTGGCGGGGCAGACGAAGTGCCGGTCGGTCTCCACCAGACCCCAGAAGCGGTAGGGCTCGCCGTGGCAGAAGAAGCGAAGCGGCTGGATATCGTTCGTGTCATCGGTATAGACGCGGCGCAGGTTCCGCATGTCGAGCGTCATCTTCTGCCCGTAGACGAAGGGACCGACGAAGCGGCCCTCATGGAACAGATGCACGCCCTGCGGCGGCGCGAAGATGTAATCGACATTGCGCGTGTGCACCTTGTAGGGCGCCAGGAACTCCACGAACAGGATCATCACATAGGCGAGCAGCAGCGCGATGCCGGAGATCAGCGCGAGGCGGTGCCGGCGGAAGCGCCACCACATCAGGCGAAGCTGCGAGGCCTGCGCGCCGTCGCCCCCTGCATCCGCCTTGTCGTCGGCATAGGGGTCGAAGGGCGCGGTGCTGACGAAATGCGGCAGTTCGTCCGTCTGGGCGTGGGTCGTGGCGCTCACTTGGTGCTTCCTCCGCGCAGACGGATCCGGGGATCGAGAAGGGCAAGCGCGATGTCAGAGACGAGAACCCCGACCACCGTCAGGAAGGCGAGGAACATCAGGAAGGAGCCGGCCAGATACATGTCCTGGCTCTGCAGGGCGCGGATCAGCATCGGGCCCGTCGTCTCGAGCGACAGCACGACGGCCGTGATCTCGGCGCCGGAAATGATCGCCGGCAGCACCGAGCCGATATCCGAGATGAAGAAGTTCAGCGACATGCGCAGCGGATATTTCACCAGCACCTTGAAGGGATGCAGGCCCTTGGCGCGCGCCGTCATCACATACTGCTTGTGCAACTCGTCCAAGAGGTTGGCGCGCACGCGCCGCACCATGGCTGCAGTCCCCGCCGTGCCGATGATGATGACCGGGATCCAGATATGCTCGAGGATCGACTTGACCTTGGCCCAGCTCATCGGTTCGGCCAGATATTTCTGGTCCATCAGGTGGCCGATGGAGGTGCCGAACCAGATGTTGGCGAGATACATCAGCACCAGCGCCAGCACGAAGTTCGGCACCGCAAGCCCGATCAGGCCGAGCAGCGTCAGGCCGTAATCGCCCCAGCTGTACTGATGCGTTGCCGAGTAGATTCCGATCGGAAAGGCGATCAACCAGGTAAGCGCGATCGTGACGGTGGAGACGAGGATCGTCAGCCACAGCCGGTCGCCCACGACATCGGAGACCGGCAGGCGGTATTCGAAGGAATAGCCGAAATCCCCATGCAGCATGCCGCCTGCCCAGCGCAGATACTGGATCGGCATCGGCTGGTCGAAGCCGTAGCGCGCGCGCAGCTCGTCGATCTGCTGCATGTCGGCCTTTTCGCCGATCGCCTTCAGTTCCTCCACATAGCTTTCGAAGTAATCGCCCGGTGGCAGCTGGATGATGGTGAAGATCAGCATGGAGATCAGCACCAGCGTCGGTATCATGACGAGGAAACGCCAGAGGATGTAACGGAGCATCTCACGCATCTTTGTCGTACCAGAATGTGTCGGGCCTGTAGACGCCGAGATAGGACATGGGATCGTAGCCGTAGAGGCCATCCTGCGGCACGTTGCGCAGGCTGCGGGCGTGCACCACCGGCTGCAGTGTTTCGTTCACGGTGCCGATGGTGAAGACCTGGTCGGTGTAAAGCTCCAGCATGTGGTGCCAGATGGTTTCGCGCTCGCTGCTGCTTTTCGACAGGCGCCACTCGTCGAGCAGTGCCGCGAGCCGGATCGCCTCCGGCATGTCGACCGGCTTGCCATCGCTGCCGCCCGAATAGGCGTGGAGGCCCCAGAGCGGCCATTGCATCTGGTCGTCGCTCGTCGGTGCCAGTTCCTCGGGCGACATGTCGACGGTCGGCACGCCGTTGTCGAGCCCGTGGAAGACGGTCATCATCGCCTCTCCGCCCTTGACGCGCCGGCGCAAAAGCTCGCGCTGCGAGGTGCGAACGAAGATCTTGATGCCCACGTCCATCCAGTGGTCGTGGATCAGTTCGAGAATGTCCGTCTCGTTGCTGTTCTCGCCGTTGACCTCGACGATCACGCGGGCGGGACGACCATCCGGCAGAAGGCGGATATCGCCCGGCCCACGCTTGTCGAGGCCGGCTTCATCGAGCAGGCGGTTGGCCTGTTCGGGATCGTGATGCGCCCAGGCATTGCGGTATTGCGGCTTGAACAGCGGGCTTTTGGGCAGGATGGTGTTGGCGCTTTCCTTCGCAAGGCCGAAGAACACTGCCATGTTGATCTCGTGGCGGTTGATCGCCAGCGACAGGGCCCGCCGGACCCGGACGTCGCGCCACAGTCTGTTCCAGACCGGATCCTTGCAGTTCAGGTTGGGAAACAGTGCCGTGCGCGACCCCTGGATGCGCCGCCACAGGTCGACCTTGATCGGGTAGCGCTCCTCCGCATTCTTCAGGAAGGTGTAGTCGGCGAAATCGAGATTGGTGAACTGGAGGTCGCTTTCTCCCGTCCCGGTCTTGGCGGCGATCAGGTCCGAGGAACTGACGTCGAGATAGACCTTGTCGATGTAGGGAAGCTGCCGCCCCTCTTCGTCCACGCGGTGATAGTAGGGATTGCGTTCGAAGACGAAGCGTCCTGATGGCGGTGCCGTCATGTTGCGCCAGGCATCCAGTGTCGGCAGATCCGGGTTTTCGGGCCGCACCGTGCGCGACTGCATCTGGTGCAGGGATTTCCAGTCCTCGACGCGGGCCTTGGCGATCAGTTCCTTCAGTTTTTCCGGCGTCTGGTACTTGCGATGGAACTGCTTGAGATAGGCGGCAGGCATCATCAGGCGAAGTGGCGACGGCGAGGCGATGTCGGTGAGAAAGTCCGGGTTCGGCACGTCCCAGCTGTATCGGACCGTGAGCGTGTCCAGCACCTCGAAGCGCGGCTTGGTGCCGTTGATGATGAGGCTCGAGGGGATGCCGCCGCGATAGAGGTCCTTGTTGAGGAACATGTCCTCCCAGACATAGCGGAAATCTTCCGAGGTGAAGAGCGACCCATCCGACCAGCGATGCCCCTCGCGCAGGTGGAAGGTGAAGATGCGCTCGTCCTCCACCTCGAAGCGTTCGAGCAGATCCGGCTCAAGCTCAAGCTTCTCGTTGTAGCCGAGGAGTCGCGAATAGGAGATGATCGGGATGTAGCGGATGTCGCGCTGCCCGCCGATCAGCATGCGCAGCGTGCCGCCATGCTTGCCGATCCGGGTGCCGTTGTCGCCGCCGAGCCGGATCACGCGCGGATTGCGTGGAAGGCGCTCCGCAAGCGGGGGCAGGCTGGTGCCGGCCGCGTTGTCGGACAGATAGGCCGAATCGACATAGGCGCCGAGAACGGTCTTCGGCATCATCGTTCCGGCCAGCAGTGCCAGCGCCTGTCTGCGCGTGATCATGGGCGCAGCTCCCGCCAGTCGATATTGCGGCGCGCCAGGACCAGATGGCCATTGCCGAGATCGACATGGGTCAGATCGTCGTCGCTGCCGTCGTCATCGGCCTTGAACTGGCGCGCCCACAGCTTGCGGGCTGCGGCACTTGGCTGGCCGATCGCCTCGAAGTCCAGCGGGCGATCGAGATTCGGCACCGGTACGGCCGCCAGAAGTTTCTTGGTATAGGGGTGCACGGGCTCGCGCATGATCACCTCGCAGGGCGCGATCTCCACGATGCGGCCCGCATACATCACGGCCACGCGGTCAGCCATGTAGTTGACCACCGCGAGGTTGTGGGAAATGAACAGATAGGTGAGCCCGAGATCCGCCTTCAAATCCTTCATCAGATTGAGGATCTGGGCCTGGATCGACACGTCGAGCGCCGAAACCGGCTCATCGCAGATCAGCAGATCGGGGCCGAGGGCGAGTGCGCGGGCAATGCCGATGCGCTGGCGCTGGCCGCCGGAAAAGCTGTGCGGGTAACGGTTGATCGCCCCGTCCGGCAGGCCGATGGCCGAAAGCAGCCGGCGCGTTGCCTCAAGCCGGGCCAGCGGCGTGCCACGGCCATGGATCTCCAGCGGCTCACTGATGATGTTGCGCACCGTCATGCGCGGCGAGAGCGACGAGACCGGGTCCTGAAAAACCATCTGGATGCGCGTGCGCAAGAGATCGAGGTCGGCACCGCGCGCGCCCAGCACGTCAAGCGGCTTGCCCTCGCCGTGGAAGGTGATCGCACCGCTGTCAGGGGTGACGCCGCGCATCAGGATCTTGCTGAGCGTGGTCTTGCCGCAGCCGCTTTCGCCGACGAGGCCGAGCGTTTCGCCGCGACGGATGTCGAAGCTGACATCGTTGACAGCGAGCGTGCCCTGCGGCTGGCTGAGGCCGAAGCCTGCAGCACGCTTGGTCTGGAAGGTCTTGGAGACGCCTTCGACGCGCAGCAGCACCTCCGGCAGCGCAGCCGTACTGCGCGCCTTGTCGAGCAGGCCGGCCGTTTCCACGCGGATTTCACGCAACGGTTTCAGCCGGGCATCCCGCGGACTGTCGAAATCCGGCACGGCGGCCATCAAGCCCCTCGTGTAGGCATGACTCGGATGCCGGAAGATTGCCTCGACGGAGCCTGCTTCCATCACCTCGCCGCGATAGACCACCACCACTTCGTCCGCCATGCTGGCGACGACGCCGAGGTCGTGGGTGATCAGCAGCATGGCCATGCCGAGCTTCGACTGCAGTTCCCGCAGAAGCTTGAGGATCTGGGCCTGGATGGTCACGTCGAGCGCGGTGGTCGGCTCGTCGGCGATCAGAAGCGACGGGCGACAGACCAGCGCCATGGCGATCATGGCGCGCTGTCGCATGCCGCCGGAGAGTTCGAAGGGATACATGTCGAAGGCGCGTGCCGGCTCTGCAAAGCCGACGAGGCCCAGCATGTCCAGACACCGCTCGCGCTGCTCTGCAGGCGACAGGACCGTGTGGATCTTCAGCACTTCCTCGATCTGGTTGCCCACCGTGTGCATGGGCGAAAACGAGGTCATCGGCTCCTGAAAGATCATGCCGATGCGATTGCCGCGAATGGCGCGGATATGGCGTCCGTCATGCGGAAGGGAGAGCAGGTCGATGCTCTCGCCGGTTGCGGGATCATTAAAGATCACACGGCCACCGATGCGGGCGATGCTCGTCTCGATGCCCATGACCGAGCGGCCGAGCACGGATTTTCCCGAGCCGGATTCCCCCACGAGCGCGGTGACCTTGCCCGGACGGATGCGCATGCTGATGCCCTTGATGGCATCGATGCTGCCGGACATCAGCGGAAAGGATACGGATAGTCCTTCCACGCGCAGCAGATCCGTCCTGTCGTTCATGCAATCCCAACCCCGGAGGCCTCGGGGCATGTGTTCGCCCGAGCCAGTTCCCTTGTCTTTTCCGTCAACCGTATCGCAGCCTATTGTTTGTGTCTATGAGGAAGACCCGCAAGAGCAACAGCTGCTGACAAGTCGTGCATTTGCCTGATAAATCATTGCCGAAGAATGACAGTTCCTGATGAAAGACCGGTTGGCTTGTATGTTTCTCCTGAAATGCGATTTTGCTGCTGACGCATTACAACCCCCGTCCGCCGGAGGTGCCGCATGATACAGCCGACAGGCCCCGAAACACCGCGCCAGAGACTGAAGCGAATCCGCACGATGATCGAGGCGGGGCTTCTCAGCGAACCGAGAGCTGGCCTGGAAGCGATGAGCCGTGATCCTGCGGTGCGCGGGGATCCCTCGCTCGGGACGGCAACCGTGCTCGGCTATCCCCGCAAGCTGCATTCGGCCTGGCTGAAGCTTGCCAAGGCGGAAGGCAATATCGTTGACCGGATCGGCCTGCAGCACACGCTGGTGCCGCCGCCTGCGCTTCTGGCGCCGCTGACAGCGTTCGACGGTCAGATGCGGCGCGCCATGAATGCCGTCAACCGCCAGCCGGTGCCATTGATCCTGCACCAGATCTGGCTCGGTGACCTGCCCTTGCCGCCGGCGACAGAGGCCTGGCGCCGTCATGCCGAGGCGAACGGTCTTGAATACCGGCTGTGGCGCGAGGCCGACCTGGAAGAACTCGGCGTGCCGCTGCATCCCGCCTACCTGCAGATGCTCGATGCCGGGGACTATCCGGGTGCGGTCGACATTGCCCGTTATTTTGTGCTGCATGCCGCAGGCGGCCTCTACCTCGATTGCGACTGGTATCCGGCCCGCGACGATGTGAGTTTTGCCGACGTGTTGCCGCTGACCGGACTTGCCGCCCTTGCCGAGGACACGCCACGCGAAACCGGTGCGGGCAGCCTGCTGTTCACCAATTCCTTTATCGCGGCCCCGGCCAGCCATCCGGTCTTTGCCCGCCTGCTCGACATCCTGCCGGAGGTCGTGCGGCTGTTGCCGGAGGGGCCAGCCTGGTGGTCGACCGGGCCACTGATCTTGTCGCTGCTGTTTCGCCAGACGACCGTACAGGTGCCGGATGCCTCGATCGTTGTGGCGAACCTTGCGCGCGGTGCACCGATGGAGGCGGTCGCGGAAGCCCGCCAGCAGGCGTTTGCCCGCGATGGTGGCCTGCTGATCGCCTGGAAATCCTGGTAGAGCGTCAGCCGGGCAGGAGATCGGGTGCCGCGCGCCAGCGGCAGGCGGGGTGTCGGGCGGTCAGTGCTAGCAGGTCCTCCAGAAAGTCCCAGGCTGCGGCGTCATGGACCAGGTGATGGGTGAGGATACCGATCGCAGAGAGCGCCTGTCTCGCATGCAGATGTTCCAGAAGCTCGGCATAAAGGCTGTCTGCCGGGCGTCCGCCATAGGTGCCATGCCAGTCCATGATGTCGAGATGGGTGTTGAGGAGCGGCAGGGCAGCCGGCTTTTCGCGCCCGAACACCGAGAGCGACCGGAAACCGAGATCCGGCAGGGCTTCGACGATCTCCGCCGCAATCCGGTTCCACGGGGGCACCAGCATCGGCTGGAAACGTGACCCGTGCAGGGCCTCCAGCTTGCGAAAGCCGGCGGCCAGTTCATCGAGAACCGTGGCCAGCGGGCGATCGAGGCCAAGCTCCTGCTTCTTGGCGGGTGGCGTCGAATAGCTGCGATGCGACCAGCCATGGACGGCGACCGTGACGTCCGGCTCCACCGCAAGACGATCCGCGAGGTCTTCGTCCGTTTCCTCGGGAATGACGGCAAGCGTCAACGGGACCGCATGCCGTGCGGCAAGCGAAAGAAGCCTTTCCAGCGCAGGCGTCGTGCGCACCGCATCGTCGTCCCGCAGCCAGAAATCGACGCGCCTTCCCTGCCCGGCCAGATCATCGAGATGCTGTTGAACGAGGGCTCGGCTCATGCTGCAGTCTCCAGGGCGCGGCGCAGGATTGCATCAAGACGGTCTGCCGCGGCTTCGATGGTGCGGGTTTCGGCTACGAAACGGCGCGCTCCCGCAGCCAGCCGGTCCCGCTCCGTCCGGTTCGACAGCAGATGCGCGATGGCATCGGCATAGGCTTGGTCATTGCCGGGGTCGGTCAGGAGACCTGTCCTGCCCTGCTCCATCACTTCCGGCACGCCCGCCACCTGTTCCGCAATGACCGGAAGGCCGGCGGCCTGCGCTTCGAGATAGGCAAGGCCATAGGCCTCGCCGTGGCCCGGCCACAGATAGAGTGCGCCGGAGGAGAGCAGATCCGCAACCTCCTGCGGTCCCCCCTGCCCCAGCCAGCGGATGCGGCTGGATGGCAGCGCGGAAAACGCCGATTCCACCTCGGCCCGCGCCGGCCCGTCGCCGAGAATGCTGAGCCGCCAGTCGAGGGAAGTCACTCTTGCCAGCGCCGCCGCGAGCGCCCGGTAGCTGCCGAGCTTGTCGCCCGGCCGCATCATGGCGACGGTTACCAGATGGCCGGCTTCGGGCCTGGGCGTGCGGGCAAGGAAGATCGAGGCTTCGATGAAGGGCGGCAGACGCTCTACCCGCGCCTCCGGTGCGGCCTGCAGAAGGCCGGCTTCATCCCTTGCCGTCAGGGCAATGTTCACCGCGGCCTGGCGGATGCCGGCCAGCACCTTGTCCTGGGACTGCGCCCAGCCGCCGATATTGCGCCGGCCGGAATAGGAGCATTCCGCCGTGACATAGGGACGCGAGAACTGCCGGCAGAGATCCGGCCCCAGCAGGTCCGGTGCCTTGTAATAGGGATGGTAGCAGAACCAGAGATCCGGCACGCCCTGCTGATGCCAGTGATCGGCAATCCTCTGCCGCTCGCCGGCGGCAAGGCTTTCCTGATCCTCCGGAACCTCTGGTGTTGCCGAAAACGAACGAAGGCCGGAGACCAGCTCCACGCCGTGCCCCGCCATCTGCAGCGCCCGGACCAGTTGCCGCGCCATCAGGCGGTCACCGGAGGGCACCGGATGATCCGGGGATTTGAGCGGAGCATAGAATGCGATCTTCATACGCTCCAGATGGCGCAGGCTGCGCTCGCTTGGCAAGCAGCACCTGCGCTTTTTTTTGGCGCGTGGCCTGTGCAATCAAACCGCACACGCCGCCTCTTGTCCCTCCGTGATCCGCCGTGATCTTGACACCGGCCATCGGCAGCCGCACTTGAGCAGCCTGAACAGGTGCATGATGTGGAGATGCCAGGGTGAGTGCGACGCAGGGTCATGGCGAAAACCTTCTTTCGGCCATCCACGACAAGAGGGCCAAGGCAGGTGTGATCGGACTGGGCTATGTCGGCCTGCCGTTGGCGATCAGCATGGCGCGTGGCGGCTTCTCCGTTCTCGGCTTCGACATCGATCCGGACAAGATCACCCGCATCGATGCGCATCGAAGCTATATTGATGCGGTTCCCGACGCCGTGCTGGCGGAGGAACATGCGGCTGGCCGTTTTGCCGCAACGACCGATTTCGATCGTCTCGCCGAATGCGATGTGATCGCCATCTGCGTGCCGACCCCCCTCACGCGCTACCGCGACCCGGACCTCTCCTATGTCGAGAATACCTGCCGCGATATCGCCAGGCGCCTGCGTCCCGGCCAGTTGATCGTGCTGGAATCAACGACCTATCCCGGCACGACCGAAGAGGTGATGAAGCCGATCCTGGAGGCAGGCGGTCTCGCCTCCGGCGTCGATTTCTTCCTCGGCTATTCGCCCGAGCGCGAGGACCCCGGCAATCGCGATTTCCAGACCTCGACCATTCCGAAGGTGGTGGCCGGTGACGGGGAGCTGGCCGCAGAGATGATGAAGGCCTTCTACGGCGCGGTCGTCGCGACCGTCGTGCCGGTCTCGACGCTGCGCACCGCCGAGGCGGTGAAGCTGACGGAAAACATCTTTCGCGCCGTCAACATCGCCCTCGTGAACGAGCTGAAGATCGTCTACGAGGCCATGGGCATCGATGTCTGGGACGTGATCGATGCGGCCAAGACAAAACCCTTCGGCTACATGCCCTTCTATCCGGGACCCGGCCTTGGCGGCCACTGCATCCCGATCGATCCCTTCTACCTCACCTGGAAATCGCGCGAGGTGGAGCAGCCGACCCGCTTCATCGAACTCGCGGGCGAGATCAACACGGCCATGCCCCGCCATGTGGTGGAGCGGCTTGCCGAAGCGCTCGACCGCCGGCTCGGGCGTGCGCTCAGCCGCTCGCGGGTGCTGATCCTCGGCCTTGCCTACAAGAAGAACGTGCCGGACATCCGCGAAAGCCCCTCGCTGAAGCTGATGGAACTGATGATCGAACGCGGCGCGGACGTCTGCTACCACGACCCCTTCATCGAGGAAGTGCCGCGCACCCGTGAATACAGCCACCTGAAGGGACGCCGCTCGGTGGACCTGACGGCTGCGAGCGTGGCAGGCTTCGATGCGGTGGTGGTGGCGACCGATCATGATGCCGTCGATTACGCGATGATCGGCCATACCGCGTCGCTGATCGTCGATACCCGCAACGTATTCGCACGAAAGGGCGTTGCCGCCTCGACCATCGTCAAGGCCTGACCGAGAGTGTCAGGACACCCGCCCTTCATCTCCATGCCGAGGGCATCCTCCGCGGGTGCCGAAACCGGAAAGACCAAGACCGGAAAGACCATGAGCAGGCTCGACAGCTTCATCAACCGCATGAGCGCGCAGCGCGACATTCTGAACCATGTGCGCGACCACTATCCGCTGCCGTCCGAAGGGCCGATCTTCGAGATCGGGCTCGGCAACGGGCGCACCTACAGCCATTTGCGGGAATGCTTTCCCGACCGGCGCATCGTGGCCTTCGACCGCAAGCTCGCCGCCCATGCCTCGTCGGCGCCGGCGCCGCAGGATTTCGTCGAGGGCGAGATCCGCGAAACGGGTCAGTCCTTTGTCAAGGGGACCGCAGCGCTGGTGCATGCCGATATCGGCACCGGCTATGACGACAAGGATGCGGTCACGCTGACCTGGCTGCCGGACATGGTGGCCGGCATGCTGGCGACGGGGGGCATTGCGGTCAGCGGTCTGCCGCTCGACCATGCCGATTTGGAACCTCTGCCGCGCGTGGAAACGATCCGGGAAGGCCGCTATTTTCACTATCGGCGGCGCTGACAACCTCTGCGACCGTTGTCTCAGACAATCCGTTCCGGGCGCCTTGCCAGCTGGCGGGCCAGGCCAGCCGCCTTGTCGCGGATGGTTTCGGCCAGAGCCCGGCTGAATTCGAAGCTCATGCGCGGATTGTCGGCGATGAGGCGCAGGAAGCTGTCACGGGGGATGCGCAGGAGTTCGAGCACGCTGGTCGCGCGTACCGTCGACACGCGCGGTGCATCGCTGACAAGGCACATCTCGCCGATCATCGTTCCGGCGGAGGCTTCTCCGATGATGATCTCGCCGCCCGGCGCGGTTGCCACGATATCGGCGGTTCCGCGCAGAACCACATAGGCCGCCTCGCTGGCATCGCCTTGGTGAAAGATCGTCTGGCCCGGTTCGTAGCAGACCCGGCTCGAGGTGAAGGCCAGAAGCTTCAGCTTGCAGGCGTCGATTCTTCCGAAATACGGAACCTGCCGCAGGAGCATCACTTCGTCGTTCAGCGAGATCATCTCATTCACCCTGTCGTGGCAAGGCACGCCAGGTTACGCCACCAGCGATTTGAAAATGCCACTTTCCTTGTCAAGGGCCTCGAACGTACCGTCCTCGACCACCACGCCGCGGTCGAATACGATGACTCTGTGAAACAGGCGTGACAGCGAGGTGTTGGAAAGCACCCAGATGACGGACGGATTGTTGTCCTGCTCGCGCAGGAAGTCGATGACGTCGCGCACGATCTCCTCCTGCACGCGGCGGTCGAGTCCCGGCAGTGCCCGGTTGAAGATGTAATAATCCGAGCGGCGCACGAGTGCGCGGGCGAGGCTCAGCTTGTGCCGCTGCGTGACCGTCAGCCGGCGTCCGCCGCTGCCGACGTCGAATTCCAGGCCAAGCCCCATCAGGCTGTCGCGCATCCCCATCTCGTCCATGATGCGGGCGGCGATGCGGCGGATATTGGCAACGGCATCCGGCACACGGTGCGACGGTTTGCCGAACAGCACGTTTTCCCGCAGTGTCGCGGCCGCCATGTAGCGGTGCGGGTCGTAGCGCTCGACGCGGTCGCGCAGGTCTGCCGGCAGATTTTCATAGAAGAGGTCGCGGGCCGCCACCACCTGATCCATGATCTGCGGCGTCAGCACGCCGAAGCGGTAGCGCGGCTCGATATAGTGCAGGCTGAGCCGCACGATGCTGCGGCGCTCGTCTTCGGTGAGGGTCTGGCCGGCGCGCGTCTTTCGTTTCTGAAGCAGCTGCTGGTAGATGAGGATGTCTTCCGCGCTCAGCCGGTCGAGCTGCTGGAAGAAGGGATGTTCCGGCGGCAGGTCTGCGAAAATTTCCACCAGGTTTTCCGCGATCGTCAGGCCCATGTCGAACAGAAGCGCGGAAAGCCCCGCGCGGCGCAGCACCTCATGCACGTATGGCGTCTCGGCGACTTCGATTTCGTGCGGTGTGCTGCGCTTGGTGGCCGCAAACAGCAGGTTTTCGGCCACTGTCGCTTCCGGGTTGTAGGCCGTCGGATCGAAATGCGCGACGATGTGACCAAGCCCTTCACGCTGCAGCTCCTCGCGCAGCGCATGGCGCATCTTGACGATGCGCTCCGTGATGACCGGATTGTCCTCCGGGTCCACATGCGAATGCAGCGCAAGTTCCATGACGTCGGAGGTCAGCTGAACGGCATCGAGTGCACGCAGCACCGATTGCTTCAGGTCGTCGCTGAAGCCGCGCATGATCGAGGTGGATCGCCGGTCGATCCAGTCGGCATTGAGGTCGAAGGTGGCATTGCCGGCGAGCTGCGCCTCCTGGATTTCCCAGCGGCGGTTGGCGGCATCGCGGCCGCTGTAGCTGACCGTGCTGGTCGGCGCGTGCTTGAGGCCGTAGAGCAGGTTGTCCTTCAGGCTGCCGTGGAAAAAATAGCTGCTGGCGGAGACATAGGTAATCGCGCGGCCGGTAACGGATTCCGGTAGTTCGAGGAGGTCGTTCTCGCCCAGCGTCACCTTGCCGGAGAGCGGCCAGACGAGACGGCCGAAGGCTTCCGCCAGCGCCTCGCCGCCGCTGCCCATGTTGTCGATCACCGCAACCGTCTCGCCGCGCTCGATCTTGACCGAGACACCTTCGATCACCTTGGCGCCAGCGCCATCCGCCACCGTGATATTGGTGGCGGCAAGCGGGCCGAGGCCGAAGGTGGGCGTGACGGCCGACAGCCCGTGCCGGTCCGCCTCGATCAGATGCGGCAGCTCGAACTGTTCCAGCACCTGTTCGTATTTCACCTGCACGTCCTGGCGCGCCTGATCCCAGTCGATCAGCTCCTTCAGCGGGCCGGGCAGATCCTTGTAGGCGTTGATGACGGCAACCAGCTGGCCGACGTCGAGGCTGCCTCGCAGCGCGAAATAGCCGCCGATCGAATAGAACAGGAAGGGGGTGAGCTGCGAGAGGAAGTTGTTGAAGAACTTGACGATGAACTTCCACTGGTAGAGCTCGAAGCGAATGCGGTAGATCTGCCCGAGCCGGTGGGCAATGTCGGCTCGCTCGAAATTGGTGGTGTCATAGGCATGGATCGTATCGATGCCCTCGACGATTTCGCCGACCTTGCCGGCCAGATGGCGCGCGGTGATCTGCCGCTGGCGGCCGAGATCGATCAGGCGGCGACGCATCTTCGGAATGATGCCGACCTGGATCGCCACCATCACCGCGGCAATCATGCCGAGCCAGACATTCTGCAGGAAGATGAAGAACAGCGCGGCGGAAGCCTGTCCTCCCAGCAGCGCCGGCTGCACGAAGGCATCGCCGGTGAAACCGCCGAACGGCTCCACCTCGTCCTTCACCATGGTGGAGATTTCCGCGCCGTTGACCTGCTTCATGGTGCTCGGCGGAAAGCGCAGCACCCGATCGACCAGTTCGTAGCGTATGCGCCGCAGCAGGCGCTCGCCAAGCCGGCCCTTGTAGGTATTGATGTAGAACTTGAAGAGGCCGTTGACGATGACGAGCAGCAGGAAGACCGCGCTCAGCCCCATCAGCATCGACATGCGATCCAGCGCGAAGCCATCGAAGGACAGATCCCACCCCGTCAGCGGAATGGTGAAATCGAAGGCCATGAAGGGCGCACGTGCATCCGGTGATTCGAAGCCCTGCCCCTGGATCGGGCCGTTGATGATCTGCTTGGGCAGGTCAAAGGCCGCGAAATAGGGGACCATGGACAACAGCACGATGGCCAGAATCCAGATCTGCTGCGTGCGCGTATGCCGCCAGATATAGCGTAGTAGGTTCTTTTCCATCCGGTGCTTGTCTTCGGCATTCCGCGCATGGCCGGCCAGTCATGCGGATCTTGAGGGGATCATTATATATTGCCGACCACGGGGCTTCGCAAATCCGGTGCCGATCTTGGCGCGACATTCTTGCCAAAAGCTTGACCCTGCGGCGGAAGCGCCACGTCAAACCAACAAATTCGGGTCGCATTGCGGCAAGACGGAGGCATTGGCCGATGGAAATGCCAGAGCGCACCGGGAGACGGCGTCAGACGGTTTCCTGACTTGCCGGTACCGCCGCCGTTCCCTCCAGCAGGCTCGCCATACCCTCCACCTGCACCTGGTGCAGCCTGCGGTAGAGGCCGTCCTCGCGGGTAATCAGTGCCGCATGGCTGCCTTCCTCGACGATTCGGCCCCGATCGACGACGAAAATGCGGTCGGCGCGGGTGATCGTGGCCAGCCGATGGGCGATGACCAGCGTGGTGCGCCCGACCGACAGTTCGGCGAGCGAAGCCTGGATCGCACGTTCGGTCTCGGTGTCCAGCGCCGAGGTCGCCTCGTCGAGAATGAGGATCGGCGGGTTCTTCAGGAAGATGCGGGCAATCGCCAGGCGTTGCTTCTGTCCGCCGGACAGTTTGACGCCGCGCTCGCCGATCACCGTATCCAGCCCCTGCGGCATGGCGTCGATGACCTCTTCCAGACGGGCCCGTCTTGCGGCCTCGCGGATCTCGGCTTCGGTCGCATCCAGACGCCCATAGGCGATGTTTTCGCGGATTGAGCCGGCAAACAGGAACACGTCCTGCTGCACGATGCCGATGTTGCCGCGCAGCGATTTGAGCGTCATGTCCCGGATATCGACGCCGCCGATCGAGATCGCGCCGGCGGTGACGTCGTAAAAGCGCGGCAAAAGCGAGCAGAGCGTGGTCTTGCCCGCACCGGAGGGGCCGACGAAGGCGGCCATCTCGCCGGCGCGGATCGTGAGGTTCAGCCCGTCCAGCACGGAGCGGCCGGAGCCGTAGCGGAAGCCCACCTGACGGTAGAGGATGTCGCCGTCCAGCCGGCCGATGGGGCGGGCCGTCGGCCGGTCGACGATGTCGGGCTGCTGGTCCAGGAAGTTGAGATAGCGCTGGAAGCCGGCAATGCCTTTCGGATAGGTCTCGATCACCGAATTGATCTTCTCGATCGGCCGCAGGAAGACGTTGACCAGCAGCAGGAAGCCGACGAAGCCGCCGGCGCTCAGCGAACCCTGGGTGACGAACCAGGCGCCTGCCAGCATGATGATGACCTGCACGAAGCGCATGGAGAGATAGGTCAGCGACATGGAGGCGGCCATGTAGCGATAGGCCTGAAGCTTCGTCGTGCGGTACTGGCTGTTGTCGCGGGCAAACAGGCGGCGCTCATGCTCCTCGTTGGCGAATGCCTGCACCACGCGGATGCCGCCGACATTGGCCTCGATGCGCGTGTTGAAGTCGGCGACGCGACCATAGAGCGCCTGCCAGGTCTCCGTCATCTTCTGCCCGTAATGGGTGGTGAGGAAGGCCGTCAGCGGCACGATGATCGCCGCCATAAGCGCAAGCGGCATGTGCACCCACAGCATGATGCAGAAGGCGCCGATCAGCGTCATCACCGCGATGAACAGATCTTCCGGGCCGTGATGCGCCACCTCGCCGATCTCTTCCAGATCCTTCGTCAGCCGCGCCACCAGCTTGCCCGTGCGCTGGTTGTCGAAGTAGCCGAAGGAGAGCGTCTGCAGATGGTCGAAGGCCTTGCGCCGCATCTCCGTCTCGATGTTGATGCCGAGCATGTGGCCCCAGTAGGTGACGATCACCTGCAGGCCGGCATTCACAAGATAGATCAGGAGAAGGCCGACGGCCGCAAGCGCGATCATGCCGAACTGTCCCGTCGGCAGCAGGCGGTCGATGAACAGAGTCACCGCCAGCGGGAAGGCAAGCTCCAGCAGGCCGGAAGCCACCGCACAGCAGAAATCCAGCAGGAACAGGCGCGTATGCGGGCGATAGTAGGCGGCAAAGCGCCGAAGGATCTGGGGCATGGCGAAGGTCCGGAGAGGTGGCTTAAACTGGAGATACGCGCACTGGAATAGACGTCCCGGATGGCATTTGCAAACCCGCGGAGCGCAAAGTTCCCACACGCCGCAATTGCTGACAAATTATGCATGCAAAAAAATTGAACAACCCGATTGACAGCGGGTTCGCGGCTGGCTCTATTTGTATAGTCAAAAGAAGCCGGAACACCGGCGACCTGTGGGGAACAGCACGCAGTCCGGATCTGGAACGGGAGTCATCATGATGCAGAAGAGATTTTTCCTCAAGGCGGTCGTCGGTGCCGCCATGTTGCTCGGCACTTCGCTTGCCGCCCATGCGGAAGACGTGCTGGCCAAGGTCAAGGCCGCCGGCGTGCTGAAGGTCGGCACGGAAACCGCCTTTGCCCCCTTCGATTTCATCGATGCGGGTGCGCATGTTGGCCTCAACGTCGACCTGTTCGACGAAGTGGGCAAGGAACTCGGCGTGAAGATCGAATGGGTCACGCTGCCGTGGGAAGGCGTTCTTCCGGGTCTTGAGGCCGGCAAGTTCGAGGTTGTCGCCGGCCCCGCCACCATCACCAAGGCTCGCATGGAGCGCTACCGCTTCACCGCGCCGATCGCCGAGGCGACCGTTGCCATCCTCAAGAAGGCCGGCGCCCCGATCAGCAAGCCGGAAGACATTGCCGGCAAGGCCGTCGGCGTCGGCAAGGCCACTGCACAGCTGGCCCAGCTGACGGAATTCTCGGCCACGTTGCCCTCCAAGGTGGACATCCGCGAATATCCGGCCTTCAACGACGCCTATGCCGACATGGCAGCCGGCCGCATCGTGGCTGTCGCCAATTCGCTTCCGAACATCGCCTTCGTCGCCAAGCAGCGCGCCGGCATGTTCGAAGTGGTACTGCCGCCTTTCGGCAAGAAGACCTATTTCGGTTTCGTTGGCCGCAAGGATGCCGACTATGCCTCGCTGATGGATGCGATCGACGCCGCCCTCATCAAGATGAAGGGTGACGGCCGCATGGGCAAGCTGCAGGACAAGTGGTTCGGCACCAAGTTCGACACACCGGATGCCGTGAAGGATCCGGCCATCTGATCCGCCCGATGCGCTGACCGCCTGTCCCATTGAGGCAGGCGGCATGCGTACCGGCGTCATCCCCTCCCCGGCCGGGCTTGTGTGTCCGGCCCTCTTCCGCCGCGACGGATCAAGCCATGTCGTTCAAGCTGTTTTCCCTGCTGGTCCAGGCCTCCGTCTGGACGATCGGCATCAGTGCCATCTCCATCGCGATCGGTTTCCTGATCGCGCTCGGTCTTTCTGCCGCGCTGCTGTCCGGCAAGGCGCTCTACCGCAAGCCCGCGGAATTCTTCATCAGCTTCTTTCGCGGCGTGCCGCTTCTGGTGCAGCTGCTGCTCATCTACAACCTCCTGCCCTTCATCGGCCTCAACGTGCCGAGCATCGTTGCAGCGATCATCGGCATGTCGCTCTGCACCGCGGCCTATCAGGCAGAAAACCTGCGCGGCGGTTTCGAAAGCGTGCCGAAGGGCCTGATCGAGGCCGCCGACATGGTGGGCTTTTCGCCGAGGCAGGTGTTCGTGCGGGTCAAGGTGCCGATCGCGCTGCGCCTCACCTTCCCAGCGCTGGTCAACGAGGCGATCATGATCCTCAAATCCTCCTCGCTGGTCTCCGTCGTCGGCATCGTGGAGATCACCCGCATGGCGCAGGACCTTGCCTCCTCCACCTACATGCCGATCGAGATCTTTTCCTCGGCCGCGCTGATCTATCTCGTCATCTGCTGGGCCGTCGCGCTTGCCGGCCGGTTCGGTGAACGGTCCCTGCCGGGAGCCGCCAAATGATCTTCGATCCCAATGTCATCCTGAAGCACCTGCCGGAGATCATCAGCGGCACCGGCGTCACGCTCGCGCTGTGGATTGCCGGCATGCTGCTCGGCATCCTCATCGGCTTCATCGTGGCGACGCTGCGCCGCTATGGCGGTCGTGCGGTCGACCTGCCGCTGGGCTTCGTCGTGGAGGTGCTGCGCGGTACGCCCTTTCTGATCCAGATCTTCCTCGTCTATTACGGCGGCCCCTTCGTCGGCCTCTCGCTCGACCCGGTGCCTTGCGGCCTGCTCGGCCTCAGCGTCTATGCAGCTGCCTACTATTCGGAAATCTTTCGTGCCGGCTATGCCTCCGTGCCGCATGGCCATGTGGAGGCCGGCGAGTGCCTTGGCCTCTCGCGCCTGCAGATCATCCGCCGCATCCTCCTGCCGGAAATGGCGCTGATCGTGCTGCCGCCCTCGGTCAATCTCGCGGTGATCCTGCTCAAGGAATCGGCCGTGCTGTCGATCATCACCGTGCCGGAACTGACGACCACCGTCAGCGCCATCGGCTCCCAGGAATATGCCTTCCTTGAAGCGATCTTCCTGCTTGCCGTCATCTACTGGGTGATCGTCGAGGCCGCCGCCCGCCTCGGACGCCTCGCCGAAACCCGTCTGTCCACCTTCAGGTTTGCCGCATCATGACGCTTCCCGCCATTTCCGTTCGCAGCCTCGTCAAGCGTTTCGGCACCGCCACCGTGCTGCAGGACATCGATCTCGACGTCCCGGAAGGCAAGGTGTCCTGCCTGATCGGCCCTTCCGGCTCCGGCAAGAGCACGCTGCTGCGCTGCCTCGCCTTCCTGGAAGAGGCGAGCGAGGGCATGATCACCGTCAACGGCGAGGCGCTCGGCTTCTTCGAGAATGCGAAGGGCGAGCGTGAGCGGTTGCCGGCCGGCCAGATCCGCGCGGTACGCGCGCAAATCGGCATGGTCTTCCAGCAGTTCAATCTCTGGCCGCACATGACGGCGCTCGGCAATGTCTCGGAAGCGCTGAAGACCGTGCACAAGGTGCCGAAGGCCGAGGCCGAGGAGCGCGCCATGGTACAACTCGCAAAGGTCGGCCTTGCCAACCGCGCGGGGCACTATCCCTCGCAGCTCTCCGGCGGCCAGCAGCAGCGTGTGGCGATTGCGCGCGCGCTGGCGCTCTCCCCGAAGATCATGCTGTTCGACGAGCCGACCTCGGCGCTCGATCCGGAACTGACCGGCGAAGTGCTGAACGTGATGCGCGAACTTGCCGCCGAAGGCATGACCATGGTCGTCGTCAGCCACGAGATCGGCTTTGCCGCGACTGTCGGTCACCAGATCAGTTTCCTTGATCAGGGCAGGCTGCTGTTTACCGGCGCCCCCTCGGAGATTTTTGCCAAGCCGCGCCATCCGCGTCTCGAACAGTTCCTCGATACCTATCTGGATCGGGGTGCTTCCATGCTGGCCTGATGCCATGGCCGGCGATGCAAGCACGTCAGGTCCGCAGGGGGACGTCGCGCATGTCAGACGACCGCTCTCCCTGCACCAGCGCATTCGCGGTGACATCGAGGGCAATATTCTCTCCGGCCGCTGGCCGCCCGGGCATCGCATTCCCTCCGAACAGGCGCTGACCGACACCTATGGCTGCTCGCGCATGACGGTCAACAAGGTGCTGACCGAGCTTGCACGCGCCGGACTGGTGCTGCGGCGGCGCAAGACCGGCAGCGTGGTGATGCCGCAGGACGGGCAGAGCGCCATTCTGGAGATTTACGATATCGGCGAGGAGGTGCGTGCTCTCAACCTTGCCTATTGCCACAGGGTGCTCTCCCGCACGGTGCGCCGTCCGAGCAAGTCCGAACAGGCGCTCTCCACACTCCCGGCGCGCGGCAAGGTGCTGGCGGTCTCGGTCCTGCATTTCGCCGGCGAGGAACCGTTCTGCCTGGAAGAGCGCATCATCAACCTTGCCATTGCACCGGAGGCCGAGGCGGAGGCCTTCGAGGCACTGGCGCCTGGCCAATGGCTACTGAAGAATGTGCCATGGAGTGCAGCCGAGCACCGCATCTCAGCCGATGCCGCCACCGCCAGTGCTGCCGCCGCGCTTGGCCTTTTTCGCGCGGCCCCTGTGCTCGTCGTCGAGCGGCAGACCTGGCGGCTGGAGGAAACGGTGACGCGGGTGCGGCTCACCTATCCCGGCAGCCAGCACGCGCTGACCGCCCGTTTCACGCCCGTGCAGGGCCGCCAGTCCCCGATCGAACCCTCCTGAAAGGAAGCCGCCATGGCGCGCCCCGACAAGCTGAAACTCGGCACCTTCGTCTATACCTTCGGTTTCAACCCGGCTGCCTGGCGCCATCCGGATGTGGACGTCAACGGCGCCAACCGCATTGACCACCTGCTGAACGTGGCGAAGATGTCGGAGGCGGCAAAATTCGACTTCATGTTCCTGGCGGATTCGCCGGCAGCTGCCATCGGCGATCCGGAGGCCCTGTCGCGCTCGCCGACCAAGATGAACCGCTTCGAACCTCTGTCGCTGATTTCGGCGCTCTCGGTGCTGACGGAGAGGATCGGCTTCGTCGCCACGGCGTCCACCAGTTTCTACGAGCCCTTCAATCTCGCCCGCATCTTTGCCTCGATCGATCACCTGAGCGGCGGCCGCGCCTGCTGGAACGTGGTGACCTCCGACCATGACGAGACCGGCTACAACTACAACTTCGACGGGCTGCCGCCGCACAGCTGGCGCTATGAACGCGGCGCGGAATTCGTCGATGTCGTCTTCGGTCTCTGGGACAGCTACGAGCCCGATGCCCTGATCCTCGACAAGGCCTCCGGGCTCTACTACGACAAGGACAAGCTGCACACGCTGAACCACAAGGGCAAGCATTTCCAGGTGCGCGGGCCGCTCAACATCGCCGCCTCGCCGCAGGGGCGCCCGGTGATTGCGCAGGCCGGCGGATCCGAACCGGGTATGGAGCTTGCCGCCCGCACCGCCGAGATCGTCTTCAGCCTTGCCTCCAGCCTGGAGCGCAACAAGGCCTTTGCCGAGAACGTCAAGGGCCGCATGGCGAAGTTCGGCCGCCAGACGAGCGACCTCAAGATGATGCCGGGCGTCGTCATCAATGTCGGCGAGACGAAGGCCGAGGCACAGGCCAAGGTGAATTTCCTGATCGACAACCTGCATCCGGATGTCGGCCGCTGGATGCTGGGCGAATTCCTCGAGACCGATCTCTCCGGCGCAGCGCTTGACGAACCCTTCCCGATGGAGCGGCTGCCGGCCGAGCCGAAGGGCTCCAAGGCGCTGTTCGAGGAACTGACCGATTACATCCGCAAGGGCCACACGCTTGGCCACCTCATCCGCCATTACGCGGAAAAGAGCACCGGCAACGGCATCACCGGCACGCCGACGGAGATTGCCGATTTCATGGAGGAATGGTTCGAGGCGGGCGCCGCCGACGGCTTCATCCTGATGTGCCCGACGCTGCCGGCAAGCCTTGCCGATTTCATCCGGCTGGTTGTGCCGGAACTGCGCCGTCGCGGCCTGTTCCGCGACGACTACGAAGGGTCCACGCTGCGCGAAAACCTCGGCCTGTCGCTGCCGACCAACCGTTACGCGGCGGCCCGGCGGCAGGGGTGACGATCACTCGTCGCCCTGGCCGCCTGTGCCCTTGCCGGAAATGATCTCGCGCTTGCCGACATGGTTTGCCGGGCCGACGAGGCCTTCCTGCTCCATCCGCTCCACCAGCGAGGCGGCGCGGTTGTAGCCGATCGAGAGCCGCCGCTGGATGTAGGAGGTCGAGCACTTGCGATCCTTCATCACCACCTTGACGGCCTTTTCGTAAAGGTCGTCGCTGTCGTCGGCTGCCCCCATCGGGGTGCGGTCGAACACGGCGGCGTCGCTTTCCGCCTCGTCCTCGGCATCGCTCTCGTCCTCGGTCACATTGCCGAGGTAATCCGGGCGTCCCTGCGCCTTGAGATGCGTGACGACATGCTCCACCTCGGCATCCGAGACGAAGGGGCCGTGCACGCGCATGATGCGGCCGCCGCCGGCCATATGCAGCATGTCGCCCTGGCCGAGCAGATGTTCGGCGCCCTGCTCGCCGAGAATGGTGCGGCTGTCGATCTTCGACGTCACCTGGAAAGAGATGCGCGTCGGGAAGTTCGCCTTGATCGTGCCGGTGATGACATCGACGGACGGACGCTGGGTCGCCATGATCAGGTGGATGCCGGCGGCACGTGCCATCTGCGCCAGACGCTGGATCGCCCCTTCGATCTCCTTGCCGGCCACCATCATCAGGTCGGCCATCTCGTCGACGACGACGACGATATAGGGCATGGGCGAGAGGTCGAGTTCCTGATCCTCGTAGACAATTTCCCCGGTATTGCGGTCGAAGCCGGTCTGGACGCTGACGGTGATCGTCTCGCCCTTTTCGCGGGCTTGCGCTGCGCGGGCGTTATAGCCGTCGATATTGCGCACGCCAAGCCGCGACATCTTGCGGTAGCGGTCTTCCATCTCGCGCACGGCCCATTTCAGCGCCAGCACGGCCTTCTTGGGATCGGTCACGACAGGGGTCAGCAGATGCGGGATGCCGTCATAGACGGACAGTTCCAGCATCTTCGGATCGATCATGATCAGCCGGCATTCTTCCGGGCGCAACCGGTAGAGCAGCGACAGGATCATGGTGTTGATGGCGACCGACTTGCCGGAACCGGTGGTGCCGGCGACGAGAAGATGCGGCATCTTGGCAAGTTCCGCGATGACAGGTTCGCCGCCGATCGTCTTGCCGAGGCAAAGCGGCAGGCGATGCTTGGTTTCCCAGTAATCCTCGCATTCGATGAGTTCGCGGAAGAACACCATTTCGCGGACCGCATTCGGCAGTTCGATGCCGATCACATTGCGGCCGGGCACCACCGCAACACGGGCGGAGAGCGCCGACATGGAGCGGGCGATATCGTCTGCCAGGCCGATGACGCGCGAGGACTTGACCCCCGGTGCCGGCTCGAATTCGTAAAGCGTTACCACCGGGCCGGGGCGCACGTCGATGATCTCGCCCTTGACGCCGAAATCTTCGAGAATGCTTTCGAGAAGGCCCGCGCTCTGCTGCAGCATGTCCGGCTGCATGGCTTCGGCCTGCTGGCCATAGGGCTCCTGCAGCAGCGAGATCGGCGGGAATTCGTAGGCGTCGTCGCTGTCGCGCACGCTCAGGGCGCCGGAAAGGCCCGGAAGACCTTCGGGACGACGGCGCGACATCGGCACGATGGTGCGCACGGTCTGCGCCGGTGCGATGGGCGTAACCGGCTCTGCCGCCGGGGCGACCGGCTGCGGCTCGATAGCCGGTGCCGGTGCTTCGGGCGCGCAGGCCGGCGTTTCGAGGACGGGAGCGACCGGCGACATGACGGGCACCACCGGTTCCGGTGCAGCCGCGGGCAGCGGTTCGGCGGCGACGGGAGCGATCATCGACACGGGCTGTTCGACCGGTGCCGGGACCGGTGCCGAGACAGCTGCCGCGACGGCCGCCGCCGGCTGAAGGCTCGGCATCACCATTTTCGGCATCAGGGCGCTCGCGACCGGTCGCGGATAGCGGGTGCCGGGGCGGACTTCGCGGTAAAGCGCCGTCACGCTGTTCGGCACCAGCGGATGTTGCAGGCGCACGACCTCGGCCGGACGGCGCGGCAGCACCGCCTGCGGAAGGGTCACGGCGGCCTCGGGCTTGCGGGCGGGCGTGGCCAGCGACAGCGGCATCTCGCCGTCGAAATCTGCTTCGAAGAAGGCGAAATCGGACAGCCACAGTTTGGGAGTGACCAGCGCGGAGGCCATTGCCGATGCGGGCGCGGCAGCCGGCATGTCCTGTTCCGGCAGGGCTGGCTTCACGGTTGCGGTCATGGGGTTTTCAGGCAAGGCGGCCGCGACCGGCTCTGCAGTGGCAAGCGGTTCCACGGCGGGGCCAGCCGGCACGGTGGCCGCCAGCGGCACGGAAACGGCTGAAATGACGGAGGCGACCGAGGCGGATTCGGCAAAAATGGGTGTGAGGCCTGCGGCCTGCAGCACGGGGCTTGCGGTTGCCGCGCCGCTCATGCCTGCGGCTGCCGGGGCAGCCGTCTCGACCGGCGCCGGAGAAACGGTGTTCGCGATGGCCTGCGGTTCCGCTTGCGCGGCAGCCGGTTGCGGCATGTCGGGTGCCGCCGTTTCCGCGACAGGGTCCGGCTTTTTCGGCCGCTTGAAAATGAGCGCGCGCGGCGAAGGTTCGGGCTTTACCTTCGGGGCCTGTGGTGTGGCCGGCTGCTGCATGGCAGACGCCACGCCCTGCAGGGCATTGACCAGCAGTTCGGGTGCCAGCGTTTCCTCGCCGGAACGCACGCTGCCGGCCATCTCGACCGGCTCCATCAGACGGCCATTGGCGGCGGGCATCCGTTCTTCGGGCGCAACGGGGGCGATCGGATCGCGCGTTCGCGGACGGGCGATCACGGCTTCCGGCGTGCGGGTGAAGCGAACATTCGGGGCCAGACGGAAGGCGGCCTGCCAGGGTGCCTGCTCCTCCACGACCTGCGTCGGGTCGACCGCCGGCGTCCTGCGATCCTCCGCAGTGCCTGCCGGATCGTAGGACCCGTCCTCGGACTGCGTGGACTCGGATTTGGGGAAGTTCGTTCTGTAAAAATGCATGACACCGACCGCGTACTAGATGGCAGTGTATGAATAGAAAATAAAGGTTAATGGCTCCTTTCGCCGGAACGGACGAGAGCTGCGACGCGGTCCCTGTGGAGCCGGTTTCCACCGGTGTTGTCGATATTTATCCTTTTGAAAAGTTTTGGAAAAAATAAAAATTCACGGCGCCGTGACAAGGTTGAGGATGCGTTCTCACCCGAAGGGCTGGCCGGAAAGGATCTCGTCGGCCTCCTCGCGCTCCATGGCAACGATCCGGGCACCGATCTCGTAGCCGAAACCCTGTCTGGCGAAGGCGGAGATTTCCTTTGCCTTCTGCTTCTCGTCGAGGTCGGCCCGGCGGAAGGGGCCGAAGGCGCGGCGGCGGGCATAGGCGACGCCTGCCGCCAGATCGTCCGTCGCCTGCACCGCCTCGGCGACGATCGTACGATCGACGCCCTTCTGCACCAGCGTCTGGGCAATCGCCCGCTTCGACTTGCCGGCCCGTCCGGCAGAGCGGGTGCGGATCTCGGCATAGGCCTGATCGTCCAGCGCCTTCATGTCGAGGCCGAAGGCGACGGCGCTGTCTGCCAGCGCCTGCAATTGGGTCTCGCTGATGCCTTCGAACTTTTCGCGCGCCTTGCGGCGTATCGCATCCGCCAGCTGCCGTTCGGTCATCATCCGCTTCGACAGCCGGTAGGCGGCGGAATTGCGGGCCCAGCTCAGCATGCGGGCCGTCGGGGGCGCGGAATCGGGCGGGTCGGTCTCGTCGGTCATCGTCGTTCTGGTAACCCGAAACCGCCCTGCCCGCCAGAGGCGGCTCAGGCGCTGCGGATGGTTTCGATGCGTGCCATGCCGCCGACCTGCGCGGCGACATCCTGCCAGACGGTTCTGGCTCCCGCCTGCCAGGCTTCCGGGGCCTCCGGCGCCAGCACCTGACCGCCATGCGCCCGTGCGATCTCCATCGAGCGCGCCTCGTCCTCGGCGATCAGACGGTTGAAGGTCTGGGCGCCCGCCTCGGCCGCCTGACGCAGCACGGCGCGGTCTTGATCGGGCAGCCCGTGCCAGAAGGAGGCGGCGAAGAAGACGACGCCCGAGGCGCGGATATGGCCGGTCTGCGTCAGATAGGGCACGACCTCATACAGCTTGAAACCGGCATAGGCGGATTTGGTGAGATCCATGGCATCGACGACACCGGTGGAGAGCGCATTATAGGTTTCGGTGATCGGGATGCCGACCGGGGCCGCGCCATAGGCGCTCCACAGCCTGGTGTGCAGCGGGCTCTGGATCACCCGGATGCGCTTGCCGGCCAGCTGGTCCGGGCGCGTCACCGGCTCTTTGGTCAAGAGATGGCGGGCGCCGTAATCGATGAAGCTGCAGGCGATGAAATTCTGCGCGGCAAGCTTTGCCGTCAGGTCCGCGCCGACCGCTCCCGTCACCACGCGGCGCACATGATCGGCATCGCGATACAGGAACGGAAGATCGAGCACCTGCAGGTCCGGCACCCAGCCGGTCAGCGCCGAGACCGTGGAGAGGCTGGCCTGGACGGAGCCGAGCCTCGTGGCTTCCGCCACCTCCTTTTCGCCGCCGAGCGCGCCATTGGCAACGATGTTGAAACGGAAGCGGCCGGGCAGTGCCTGTTCCACCTGTTCGGCGATGCGGCGCCAGATCAGGGTTTCCGGCTTGTCCTCGCCAAGCAGCGAGGCCACCGTGATGGTGGTGGTGCGGGCCTCTGCCGGCCGCCACAGGGCGGGCGCTGTCAGAATGGCCGAGGCGGCAAGCAGGGAACGGCGGGAGAGGAGCACCATCGGAAACCTCGTCAGAACATCAGGGTTGCAAGGGAAAGGATGAGCAGCGCGACCAGGAGCGCACACAGATAGGGCAGCACGGCCCGGAACAGCTGCGCCGCCTGAACGCCTGTGACACCGGAGACGACGAAGATCAGCATGCCGAGCGGCGGCGTCAGCCCGTGGATCATCAGGTTGACCACCAGAATGACCCCGAAATGGATCGGGTCGATCCCGGCCGCCGTCGCGACCGGCAGCAGGATCGGGCCGAGCAGCAGGATCGCCGCGCCGATATCCAGCACCAGTCCGGCCAGAAGCAGCACCAGATTGGCCATCAGAAGCACGAGCCACGGGCTGCTTCCGAAGGAATGCACCGCCCCGGCAATCAGGTTACCGACATCGTCCACCGCCAGCAGGAAGGCGAAGGGTCCGGCCGAGCCGATCAAAAGGCCGATGGCGCCGGCCTCTGTTGCGGCCTGTCGAAAGCTTGCCAGCAGGTGCCGGCGGTCGAGCCGTGCGGCAAGCGCCAGGCACAGCGTGTAGCCGGCCGCCAGCGCTGCCGCCTCCGTGGTCGTGACCACGCCGAAGCGGATGCCGACGACGACGATGATGCCGAGACCGAAGGCGGGCAGCGCCGAAAGGGCGGCCCTGCCGCGCTCTGCCGCCGTGGCGGGACGTCCTTCCGGACGCGCCCGCACCGAGAGGTGAATGGCGACGGCAAGACACAGCGCCATCAGCCCGCCCGCCACGAAGCCGCCGGAGAGCAGCGAACCGACGGACAGATTGGTGGCGGCGGCCAGCAGCAGGAAGGCGATCGAGGGCGGTATGACGTTGTCGAGCACGGAGGCCGCGGCAATGATCGCCCCGGCCTGCGCCGGCGGATAGCCGTTGCGCACCAGCTGTGGCTGGAAGGTCGCGGCGCCGAAGGCGGCATTGGCGACCGAGGATCCGGACGCGCCGGAAAAGATCACGCTGGTCAGCAGCACGGTCTGGGCAAGGCCGGCGCGCCGGTGGCCGACGAGGGTTGCGGCAAAGCGCACCAGCCGGTCGGCGGCGCCGGATGCCGTCAGCAACCCGCCGGCCAGCAGGAAGAAGGGAATGGCGAGCAGCAGGAATTTCGACATGCCGTTGACCGCAGCCGCCACCAGCGCCGGTTCCGGCAGGCTGCTGCCGAACAGGCGCGCCAGCGAGGCGGCGGCAAGGAAGGCATGCGCCAGCGGCGCGGCGCAGATGAGGCCGAGACCCGCCATCAGCGCCAGCCAAAGGCTGGGCGGCCAGTCGCCGCCAAGATCGAAACGGGCGGCGGCAAACTGGAGCGCAAGCCCGAGGGCGAGCGAGAGGCCGAGGCCGGCCGCCCTGCCCTCGGAGAGCCGCCGGAGACCGAGCATCAGAAGCAGCAGCCCGCCTCCGGTGGTGACGAAGGCATAGCGCACCCATTCCGGCAGGCCGAGCGTCGGCGAGGTGCCGCCGAGCATGCCGATGGTTGCCGCAGCGCCGCCGATCAGGGCCAGCGCCGCCACGATGCTGATGGCGTCGGCGAGGATATCGACGGCCACGCCGGCATTTTTCCCCAGCAGCCGACGCCCCACATCAAAGCGCATCGATAGCGGCCCCGTCAGCGACAAGGGTGCGGCAACCGAAATCAGCGCCAGATTCAGCCAGATGCCCAGGTCCTCTGCCCCGATGAAGCCTGCCTGGAAGACGTAGCGCAGCGTGACGTTGACCAACACCAGCGCCATCAGCGCAAAGAGCAGCAGCGCGGCCAGCGTGCCGAGGAGCTTCTCCAGCCCGCCGAGGCAATACTGGATCATGCGGTCCACCAGGCATGAAAATGATGCACCGGCCCCCTGCCCTGCCCGACACGCAGGGCGCGGCCGGCCTCAAGCGCCGCATGCAGATAGATCTTTGCCCCCCGGCAGGCCTCCGTCAGTGTCAGGCCCCTTGCGAGATGGGCGGTGACGGCGGCGGCCAGCGTGCAGCCGGTGCCATGGTCGTTGCGGGTATCGATGCGGGGGGCTGCAAATTCCGAGACATCGGTGTCCGTCACCAGCAGATCGGTGCTCGTCTCGCCCGTTCCGTGCCCGCCCTTCATCAGCACGGCCTTCGCCCCGAAACCGAGGATGATCCGCGCCTGACCGATCATCTCCTCCGGCGTCGCCGCCATGGGGCGGCCGGTCAGAAGGGCTGCCTCCGCAAGATTCGGCGTGACCACATGGGCGAGCGGCAGCAGCTCTCCCACCAGCGCCGCCATCGCATCCTCGCGCAGCAGGCGGTCGCCGGAGGTGGCCACCATCACCGGATCGACCACGATCGGGCCGGCAAAGGGCGCGAGACGCCCGGCGATCACGCCGATGGTTTCGGCCCGCGATACCATGCCGATCTTCACCGCATCGACGGCGAGATCGCCGAGCACCGCATCGAGCTGCGCGGCGATGATGGAGGGCGAGATGTCCTCGACGGCCGTCACGCCGCGGGTGTTCTGGGCCGTCACCGCCGTCAGCACGCTTGCCGCATAGGTGCCGAGCGCGGAAAAGGTCTTGATGTCGGCCTGGATGCCGGCGCCGCCGCCGCTGTCGGATCCGGCGATGGTGAGAGCGATCGCGGTCATGCCTGCCTCTCCTTCAGGCCGTGGTCGATGGTGGTGCGGAAGCCGCGGATGGCGGCCTCGATGTCATCGGCGCGAAACAGCGCGGAAATCGCCGCCACGCCATCGGCGCCTGCGGCGATCACGTCGGGGATGCGGGTCAGCGTGATGCCGGCAATCGCACCAACGGGAAGCGCGGGGTTGAGAGCGCGGATCTGCCGGCGCAGCGCCTTCAGTCCGTCGAGACCGACCGGCGGGTTCGGGTTGACCTTGGAGAGCGTCTCGAACACCCCGCCGATGCAGGCGTAATCGACGGGTGCCGTGCCGGCGCGGGTCGCATCCTCCGGTGTCTTCACGGTCAGGCCGATGATCGCGCGGGGGCCGAGAAGCGCGCGCGCCTGCTCGGCCTCCATGTCCTCGGCGCCGAGATGCACGCCGTCGGCGCCGGCCGCCAGCGCCACATCCACCCGGTCGTTGACGACGAAGGCAATGCCGGTGTCGGCGAGCGCTGCCCGGATCGCGCCGGCGCGTTCGATCATCAGGCGTGTCGAGGCTGTCTTGTCGCGATACTGGATGAGGGTTGCGCCGGCGCGGGCGGCGCGGGCCGCCAGATCCGGCAGCGGTGCCACATCGGCAAGCGCGGCATCGACGATGGCAATCAGACGGTAATCAAGCGGTCGCATGGCGGATCCTTGCGTGTTTCAGGAGGTCATCGGCGCTGAGCGAGGCGAGTGTATCGAGGAAGGCGATGCCGAAGCTGCCGGGGCCGCGAGCCTCGGGCGCGGCAAGCTCCGCCGCAACGCCGGTGGCTGCAAGCGCCGCCGCCGCTGCCTTCAGCGCATTGCCTTCTACTGCCAGAAACGCCGCAATGACGCCGCCCGACAGGCAGCCGGTGCCCGTGACGCCCGCCATCCAGGCATGGCCGTTCTCGACGGTGACCTGGACGCTTCCATCGCTGAGGTGGTCGACTGGTCCGGTCTCGATGGCGAGGCTGGCGCGCACCTCGCCGATCAGGGCCATTTCCGCCCGGTTGCCGCGCACGACGGTGGGGCCGAGCGCGATGAGATCGCGGGCAAAGGCGAGCCGGCCCGGCGAGTAATCGCAATGCACGGGATCGAGGATCCAGGGCTTGCCGCCGGCATTCGCCATGTCGACGGCGATGCGGATGACGTGACGGCGCTCGGCATCCAGCGTGCCGAGATTGACGGTCAGCACATCGGCGCGGGCCACGAAGTCGGCGATCTCGTCCAGCGACGATGTCATCGAGGGAATGGCGCCGACGGCGGTGATGCCGTCGGCCGTGAACTTCTGCACCACCGAATTCATCAGGCAATGCACGCGCGGCCGCCTTGCGCGCACCCGTGCCAGAAGCTCGGCCGCATCCGCGGCGGTCGGGCGGGAAACGCTCTCGTTCATTTCAGCTCCACCGCAATGTCTTCGACGGCCGGAGCCGAGGGGATCAGCTTGCTGTCGGCCATGAAGGCGCCGAAGCGGGCGTAGCGGGCGCGATCGAGCGCTGCGGGGCGCTTGGCAAAGCGCGGCAGCGTGTCGAGGAAGGCCGTGTGGTTGAGCTCGTCATTGAGGTTCGGATAGGCCTTCACGAACAGGTCCCAGCCCTCTTGCGGATGGTTGGTGATGAAGATGGCGGCCTTTTCCACCGCATGCAGGAAGCGCGGCAGGCGGCTGTCCGTCACAAGATCCGGGCGGGTGACGAAGATCAGCTCGTCATAGGCCGGAACGCCATGCTCCTCGGGAAAGAAGGCAAGCCCCGGATGCCCTTCGAGCTTCATCTGGGTCAGCTCGAAATTGCGGAAGCTGCCGACCGTTGCATCCACCTTGCCGCCGATCAGCGAGGGCGAGAGCGAGAAGTTGACGTTGATCAGCTCGGCATCGGTCAGTTCCACGCCTTCGGAGGCCAGCATGCGCTCCAGCATGGCCTCTTCGAAGCCCGCGACGGAAAAGCCGATCTTCTTGCCCTTCAGATCCTTCAGGCTCTTGATCGGGCCGTCCGCCAGCACGGTCACGGTGTTGAGCGGCGTCTCGACCAGCGTTCCGAAGCGCATCAGCGGCAGGCCGGCGGCATGGTCGAGGTAGAGATTGGGCTGGTAGTGGATGCCGATATCGGCCTGCCGGGTAGCGACGAGACGCGGCACCGCCGAGGCATCGGAGGGCGCGATCAGCTCCACATCCAGCCCCTCCTCGGCGAAATAGCCCCTCTGGGCGGCAATCACCATCGGCGCATGGTCGGGATTGACGAACCATTCGAGGAGAACGCTGAGCTTTTCGGCAGCCTGCGAGGAGGCGGGAGCGAGCGCTAGCAGAAGCGCCGTTGTGAGCGCGCGGATCGATCGTTTCATCCGTTGGTTTTCCTTCTGAGGGAGACGTGATGGGAGGAGATGTCGGTCTTCTCCGGTGCCCAGGGCACGAGGCCGGCCGTCAGACGATCGACGGCAAGCCGCAGGAGAAGGGTGAACACGGCAAGCACAGCCACGGCGGCAAACAGGATGTCGGTTTGCAGGCGGGCATTTGCCTGCATCATGATGAAGCCGAGGCCGGCCGCCGCCCCCACCCATTCGCCGACGACGGCGCCGAGCGGCGCAAGGGGGGCGGCCACCCGAAGCCCGGAGATGAGCGCCGGCAGCGCCAGCGGCAGGCGCAGCTTCAGGAGCACCTGAAAATGGCTGGCCGGCGTCAGCGCCGCCGCATCGAGCAGCACGGGATCGGTGCGGTTCAGCCCGTCGGCAAAGGCGGAGGCGACAGGAAAGAAGATGATGATCACCGTCATCGCCACCTTCGAGGCGAGCCCGAAGCCGAGCCAGAGGACGAGAACCGGGGCCAGCACGAAGACCGGCAGCGCCTGCAGGATCAGAACCAGCGGCCAGACAAGCCCGCCAAGCCTCGGCCAGGCGGCGATCGCCAGCGCAGTTGCCGCCCCCAGCAGGCTGCCGAGCACGAGGCCGACGAGGATTTCGCCAGCAGTCACCAGCGTATGGTGCAGCAGGAAAGCCGGCTGGCGCAGAAAAACCTGCAGCACGGCTTCGGGCGCGGGCAGCAGATATCGGGGCGGCTCGAACAGCGTGACGACGCCCTGCCACAAAAGCAGCAGGACGAGGAGTGCCGAGCCCGTGCGGGCCATCGACATCAGCAATCAGCCCGTCGGCAGACCGGACCTGATGCGGAGGCTGGGGTGACCCCTCAGGGGGTGAAGCAGGAATGACATCGCGATCTCCAGAGCCGGACAGCAGGGAGACCCAGGTGAAGCGGAGAAGAGAAATGGCGAGATGGGCCGCAAGGGTGGGCTTTCGCGTTTTCCGTTCCTACGCCGGCATGACCCGGATCAGGTTCAAGGGTCCGGCTCACCGCCATCTCAGCATCGTACGATGCCCCCCTCGGAATAGCCCAAGCTTTGTGGAATTCACCCCGAATGTCAATTGCCTGTGCGGGACGATTTGCAGGGCTGTGCAAGACGTTGCCAGTGGCGTGCCGGGGCGGTAGACCTTGACCCATGGCTTTCAGGTTCGTTCACACCGCCGATCTTCACCTCGATTCCCCGCTTCGCTCGCTGTCGCTGCGCAATCCGGAGCTTGCCGCCCTGGTGGGCGATGCCACGCGCCAGGCGCTGGTGCGCATCGTCGATTTGTGCCTGGAGGAGCAGGTCGATGCGCTGATGATCGCCGGCGATCTCTATGACGGCGACCAGACCTCGATGAAGACCGCGCGGTTTCTGGCAACCCAGATGCAGCGGCTGCACGAGGCCGGCATTGCCGTCTTCAAGATCCGCGGCAACCATGATGCGCTCTCGAAGATCACCCAGGAACTGGTGCTGCCGCCGTCGGTGAAGGTGTTCGGCGGCCGGGCCGAGGCGGTGGAACTGAAGCGCGGCGGGCTTGCCATCGCCATTCATGGCATCAGCTTTGCGAGGCCCCAGGCGCCGGACAGCCTGCTGCCGAAATACAAGGCGCCGATCGGCGGCGCGGTCAATATCGGGCTGATGCATACCAGCCTCGCCGGCGCGCCCGGTCACGATCCCTACGCGCCCTGCTCCGTCGCAGACCTGCATGCGCACGGCTTCCACTACTGGGGGCTCGGCCACATCCACCAGCGCACCCATCATGCCGGCGAGCGCATGGTGATCATGCCCGGCATGCCGCAGGGGCGCGACATCAACGAGGCCGGCGAAAAGACGGTGTCGCTGGTCACCATCGGCGAGGATGGCGCGGTGTCCGTGGAGGAACGGCTGACCAGCCTTGCCCAGTTTGCCCGCGTGACGGTGGACGTGTCGGCGGCGGCCGACTGGCGCGGCCTGATGGACCGGATCGGGCAGGCGCTCGAGACCGAACGGGCCCGCACGCGCTCCGGCCATCTGGTGGCGCGACTGCGGCTGACGGGGGAAAGCGGGCTCGCTTTCCGTCTGCGCCGCGATCTCGATCTGCTGCTCGCTGAAGCCGAGCAGCGGGCGGAGCGGACCGGCCGCACCTGGGTGGAGAAGCTGGAGCTTGCCGTCGTTACCCCGTCCTTGCCAGGTCAGGCCGTATCCGGCGATCCGGTGCAGGAACTGGGCGTGCTGATGCGCGAGGAGGTGCTGCCCGCCCACGCCTTTCGCCAGGAGGTGCGCGATCTGGTGCAGGGCCTGCTGGACGACCTGCCGCCCGAGGCACGCCGGCTGGCCGGCCATGATGCCGCCGCCTTCGATGCCTTCGTGGACACGGTAATCCGTGAAGGCAGCGAGGATCTCGTTGCCCGTCTTGCGGCGGCCACCGGGGAGGAAGGCTGATGCGTCTCCGGCGTCTCGACCTTACCCGCTACGGCAAGTTTACCGATCAGGCGATCGATTTCGGTCCGGCGATTTCAGGTGCGCCGGACCTGCACATCGTCTACGGCCTCAACGAGGCGGGCAAGTCCACCGCCTTTTCCGCCTATCTCGACCTGCTGTTCGGCATACCGGAGCGCAGCGGCTACAATTTCCTGCATGCCTACAACGCCATGCAGGTGGGGGCCGTGCTGGAATTCGACGGTGCCGAGCACCCGCTGGTGCGGTTGAAGCAGCGCAGCCAGGCGCTGGTCGATCCGCGTGGCCAGCCGGTCAACGAGGCCTTGCTGTCGTCTGCGCTTGGCGGCATCAGCCGCGAGTCCTACCGCACCATGTTCTCGCTGGACGACCGCTCGCTGCGCGATGGCGGGGCGGCGATCCTGGAAAGCAAGGGCGATCTGGGCGAGATGCTGTTCTCCGCAAGCTCGGGGCTTGCCGATATCAGCCGGGTTCTTGCCGCAGCCAGCGAGGAGGCGCACCAGTTTCATCGCAAGCGGGCCCGCAACACCGCGCTTGCCGAACTGAAGCAGCAATTGGCCGCCCTGAAGACTGAACGCGAGGCGATCGATACCTATGCCTCGGCCTATGCGGGCCTCGTCGCCACGCAGGCACAGGCGGACAAGGCCTATGCCGAGGTACTGGCCGAGCTTTCCGCCGCGCGAACCCGGCAGGCGCATCTGGTCTCGCTGCAGCGCGCCCTGCCTTTGTCGCGTGAACTGGCGCGCCTCTCGGCCGAGGCGGATGCCCATGCCGATCTGCCCCGGCCGCCGCGGGAATGGGCGGCACTTCTGCCGGAGCTGATGCGCGACGAAACCCGGCTGCAGACCAGGAGCGATGGCCTTGATGCCGCGATCTCCCGGCTGGAGCAGGACCTTGCCGCCATCACGCCGGATGTGGCCGTTCTTTCGCTCTCTGCCCGCATTGCCGCCCTCGATGATGGCCGCGCCCGCTACCAGACGGCGGAAAACGACCTGCCCAAGCGTCGCCTGGCGCTGTCCGAGCAGGATGCCGCTCTGGGACGGGCGCTCTCCGCACTCGGCCAGCCAGCCGGCACCGATGCCGCAGGCCTTGTCCTGCCCGCAGCCCTGTCCGGAACCTTGCGCGACCTTATCGAAACCCGGTCCGGCATTGCGGCAACCCGGGTAAATGCCGCGCGCGAGATGGAGCGGGTGCGTCTTGCGCTTGGCGATCTGGAGGCAAGGCTGGACCAGCAGGGCCGTGGCACGACACCCTCTACCGCCCTGCTGCGCCGGCTGGACAGTGCGGTCGCCGCCTTGCAGAAGGGCGAGTTGCAGACGCGGCTTCGATCCGAAAGCCGTTCCAGCCGGGAGGTTGCCGAAAACCTGCAGCGCGCGCTCGACAGGCTGCAGCCCTGGCAGGGCGATGTGGAGGAACTGGCAGGACAGGATGGCGCCGATGCCCGGCAGATCGACAGCTGGCGCCAGCGCGCCGCCGAGATCGAGCGGCGCGCCGAACGGAGCCGCGAGCGCCAGCGGGAGCTGGCCACCCGTCTGGCGGAGGTCACGGCCCGGCTGCAGGCGGTGCAGGGTGCCGGTCCGGCCATCGACGATGCCGCGGCCACCGCCGCGCGCGCAGCCCGTGATGCGGCCTGGCAGGTTCATCGGGCCCGCCTCGATGGCGAGAGCGCCGAACAGTTCGAGGAGAAGCTCGGGCTGGATGACCGGCTGGCGGAGGCCCGCCTTGCCCGCGCCAGCGATCTGGCGGAACTGCGGCAACTGCAGCAGGAGGCGGAGCTTTGCCGCGTCGGTCTTGCGCGCGAAGAGGCGCTGGTGGACGAGGCTGCGGCGGAGATGGATGCGCTCCGGCGGTCGGTGGAGGGCGCCTTCCCCTTCCCGGTTTCTGCGACGGTGGAGATGGCAAGCCTGCTCTCCCGGCTGGACGAGTGGCGGCTGAGACGCAGCGAAGCGCTCTCGTTAGCCGAAACGCTGCGGCAGGCCGAAGCCCGCAGGAGGGCCTGCAAGGATGATCTGGACGAGGCGCTGGATCGACTGCGCATCGTTCTGGAGGAGCTTGGCTGGCCCGTCGAGGACGGTGCCGATCCGCGCCTGCTGATCGACGGGGCTGCTGACCGGCTGGCGGAGTTGCAGACCACGCTTGCCGAGCGCCGGGGGATGGACAGCCGTCTGGCGGATCTGCGCCGCGACCTGTCGGAACGGCAGCGCGATCTGGCCGAGGCCGAGGTTGCCGAGGCCCGCTGGTCGGCCGATTGGAGCGCCGCACTTGCCCGCACCTGGTTCAGCCACGAAACCGATCCGGCCGCCGTGCGTGCCATTCTCGATGCGCTCGCCGACCTGCCGCCGATCCTGCGCGAGCGCGAGCAGCTGTTCCAGCGCATCCAGCAGATGGAGCGCGACATGCAGGCCTTTGCCGCGGAGGTGGATGCCCTGCGCGAGACCTTGCACTGGCCGGACGAGGGGCTGTCGCCACGCGATCTCGCCGGCCTGCTGGCTGCCCGCAAGGCGGAGGCGGAGCGTGAGCGGGACCGTGAGAGCGCCAAGGCCGAGGATCTGCGGCATGCGCAGGCCGAGCGTGCCGACCTGCAGCGTGCAATCGACGCCCATCGCACCCGCCGGCAGGACCTGCTCGACTTCTTCGGCGTGGAGACGCTGGTCGAGGCTAGCCTGCAGTTGCAGCGGGCCGCCGAACGCGACCATCTGGAGCGACGGCTCGGCGAACTCAGGGCGAACCTGCTCGGCGAACTGAAGGTCGCAACGCTGCCTGAAGCGGATGCGCTGCTGACGGAAGCAGATGCCGATGCCGTGGCGCGCGAAGCAGACGAGCTTTCCGAGCGGATCGACAATCTTGCCGAGCGCAGCCGCATGCTGTTTGCGGAGCTGACGCGTGCCCGGGACCGGGTCGACGCGGTCGGCGGCGACGATGCCGTCGCCAAGCTTGAGGCGCGCCGCTCCACGCTTCTCCTCGATATCGAGGAGCGCGCGCTGTCCTATCTGAAACTGCGGGCCGGCACGCTGGCGGCGGAAAGCGCGCTGTCGCTCTACCGCGAACGCCACCGCAGCTCGATGATGAAGCGCGCCTCCGAGGCCTTCCGCCAGATCACCCGTGGCGATTATTCCGGCCTTGCCGCCCTGCCCGACAAGGATCGCGAGGTGCTGATCGGGGTGGCCCGTGACGGGGCGTCGCGGCTCTCCGAGGTGATGTCGACCGGCACGCGCTACCAGCTCTATCTGGCGCTGCGGCTTGCCGGCTATGAGGAACTGGCCGCCGTGCGCGCGCCGGTGCCTTTCATCGCTGACGACATCATGGAAACCTTCGATGAATTGCGCTCGGAAGAGGTGTTCCGGCTGTTCGGCCAGATGGCGCAGCTCGGCCAGGTGATCTACCTGACCCACCACCGTCATCTCTGCGAGATTGCCCAGACCGTGGTGCCGGAGGTGCGCATCCACACCCTGTGACGGGGTGGCGGCTTAGACCACGTCCGAGCCAAAAGTGCGTCAGCGGTTTTACGTCCGGACTGCGTGAAAACAAAGAGATAGAGCATTTCAGGTGATCTGGGTTTCACCGGAAAGGCTCTAGAAATCCCAGGGATTGACGAGATCGAGCCCGCAGGTGAGGAAATCGCCGGTGTTGCGGGTGGCAAGCCGCCCGCCATGTGCGCGTGCAATCGCCGCAATCATGCCGTCGGGGGCCGACATACCCCGGCCCTGCCGTGCAGCCTCGCCCATCAGGAGGCCGTAGATCAGCGCCGTCTCCTCGGTAAAAGCAAAGATGCGGTCGGCAAAACGCCGGCGCCAGTCGGTCAGCCCCTGTTCCAGTCGCTCGGCCCGTTGGTCCGGCCGAATCTTGGCGATACCGTAGGCAATCTCGCCGATCACCACCGAAGACAGCGCGATTTCCGCATCATGGCGCACCAGCCACGCGATCACCGCCTCCGACGGTGCCTTCTTCAGCGTCTCGGAGAGGACATTGGTATCGATGAAGATCAAAGATCGATCCCCGCATGCGGGGCGCGCCCGGCGCGGATGATCGCGTCGAGATCGATCTCCGTGCCGGACTGGTCGGTCAGACGGGCATAGAAGGCACGCGCCGGCTCGCGGCCCGCCTCGCGGATCTCGTAGGATTCGAGCGCCCGCTCGACGATATCGGCAATCGACCGGTTCTCGCGGCGGGCGAGCCGGTGCGCCAGGTCACGCGCCTTGGCGCTGCGGACAGAGAGTTGCGGTTCGGCCATCGGGTTGCTCCTTCTGGCCCTCACTATAGGGGAACCGGCACGAGCCATCAAGATGGCAGATGCCGGCCAGATGGCTGATCAGGCCACCGCGTCGTCCGGCTGGTTTGCCGCGCGGCGGGCGATCTCGCTCTCGGCATGCGCCATCATCAGCGGTGCCACGCCCTTGATGTCGTCGTCGCGCAGCGTTTCCGACAGATAATAACCGGGCGTTCCGTCGCGATAGTGACCATCGAAGCCGCCAAGGCCCGCCACGCAGCATATCTGCTGCAGCACCGTGCGGCCATTGGCACCGGGGGCCAGCGCATGCCGCGTCAGGCTGATCACCGCTTGGGCGCCGATCCGGCCCGCCGCGTCCCGAATGCCAAGGCGCGCAGCCTTGAGGAACGCATAGGCGAACATGGCGGTGGCCGAACTTTCGGCATAGTTGCCGGCAAGCTCCGGCTGGTCGATGACCTGCAGCCAGCGCCCGTCCACGGTGCGCAGCTTCGCAAGCACCGACAGCAGCGCCGCGAGCCGTCCAGCAAGATCGTCGCGACCGGCGCCGGCCGGCAGCGTCTCCGCCATGTCGACCATGGCCATGGCGAGCCAGCCGATGGAGCGGGCCCAATGCGCCGGCGAAAGCCCGGTCACCGGATCCGCCCAGGCCTGCAGGCGTTCCTCGTCATAGCCGTGGCGGTAGAGCCCGCTCGGGGCGTCGAAGGTGAGATCGAGCGCCGTCAGCATTTCGGAGAGCGCCTGGTGGGCAAGATCCGCCTGCCCTGAAAGCCCTGCATATTCCACCTTGAACGGCAGCGCCATATAGAGCCCGTCGAGCCAGACCTGATGCGGATAGCGCAGCTTGTGCCAATGCGGCCCCGCGCCAATGCGCGGATGGGTCTGGAACTGCCTGACCAGATGGTCCACCGCCGTGCGATAGCGCGTCTCACCGGTCTTTTGCGCCAGATAGACCAGCGCCCGTCCCGGCAGCACATTGTCGATATTGTATTCGGTGATCGTATAGCCGGCGATGGACCCGGCCGCATCCACCTGCCCGTTGACGAGCCGCGTCAGGTGCTCGAACCAGTGCCGTTCACCGGTTGCCTCATGCAGCGCGATCAGGCCGCGATAGAGGCAGCCGTCCTCGTAGCACCAGCTGCCCGACTTGTAATAGGCATAGTCACGGGCATAGGCATCGAAATAGTCGGGCAGGCTCACGGTCATACGGCAATACTCTGTGTCGGACGGGAAAGATGAAGGCCGGCGGGGCGGGTGAGGCTCGCATGCTCGAGGATGATCTCGGCGTGACGCAGCGGCGCGAAACCGCAGGCCATGTCCGGTACATCCGCCTGCGCCTCCGGATCGAAGCCGACCCGGTAATTCTCGATGGTGATGCCGGTGATCGGCGCTTCCGGCAGACCGTAGAAGGCCGCCGCGGCCACCGCGACATTTTCCGCCACCACATCACGGATGGTGATGTCGGCGACAACAGGCGTGGCATCCGTCACCGGCAGCGGCTCGCGGGATTGCACATAGTCGGAGCGGCCGTCGGCATCGCAGAAATAGAAGCTGTTGATGACGAGCGGTGTCGCCACCCGGTCCATCATGCAGCCTTCCAGCGCGATCCTTTCCACGCGGCCACCCCGGCCCCGCCGCGTCTTCACGCGCAGGCCGCGGTCGGTTTCACGCAGTTCGCAGCGGCGCACTGTCACATCGCGCACCGAACCGCTCATCTCGCTGCCGATCACGATGCCGCCATGGCCGCGCTGCATGCGGCAGTTTTCCACGACAATACGCTCGCAGGGCTGGTCCAGCCCGCCCTTCGGATCGCGTTTCCCCGCCTTGATGGCGATGCAGTCATCGCCGACGGAGAAAGACAGGCCGCTGAGGCGCACATCCCGGCTGCATTCCGGGTTCAGGCCGTCGGTGTTGGGCGAGAGGGGATCGTTCTCGATGACGAGATCTGCTGCCAGAACGTCGCTGCAGAACACCGGATGAATGGTCCAGGAGGGCGAGTTGCGCACGGTGATGCCCGTCAGGCGGACATTTTGCCCGTGCGAGAGAAACAGGGTGCGCGGTCGGCGCGCCCCATCGCGCGTCTCCTTGGGCCAGCTCCACCAGTCGCCGCGATCGCCGCCGCCATCGATGGTGCCGGCGCCGGTAATCGTCAAACCGGTGCAGTCGAGCGCCGTCACCAGGCTTGCGAAGCAGGGCTCCGCCACCCCTTCCCAGGTGCCGAGCACGCGGTGATCGGCATGGCGGGCCGCAAGCACCGGATAGCGGGCGCGATCCGGATGGCCAGACAGCACCGCCCCGTCCTCCAGAAGCAGGGTCATGTCGCTCTTGAGGAAGATCGGTCCGCTCTGAAAGTGTCCGCGCGGGATCTTCAGCGTGCCCTGCGGCGGCAGCCGGTCGATGGCGGCCTGGATCGCCGCCGCATTATCGGCTGCCGTGGGGCTCGCGCCACAATCGGTAATGTCGATGAGGGCGCTTTCCGCCGCCGTGGTGAAGCCAAGGCGCGCACCGGCCACCTCCAGCCGGTAGGTCTGCCCCGGCAGGAGGCCGTGCAGGGTCGTCACCACCCGGTCGGTCTGCCCCTCGGCCACGCGCTCTCCCGCTGCGTCGTCGAGACGCCAGGACTTTGCGGTGGTCAGCGCAAAATGGTTCTCGGCTGCATCGAGGCTGAAGGTCGCCGTGCGCGGGGTTGCCGCCAGAAGCGCAAGCGTGGGCATGCCGGTCATTCCTTGTGTCATGGGAGGGCGGTCCCCGGCGTCGCGGGGACCGCCCGGTCGCATCAGAACTTTTTCAGCACGCCGTTGACGCCTTCGATGATCTGCTCGGCGGCATCCTTGGCGCTGATCTGCTCGTAGCCATACTCTTCCAGCGTATCGAGGAAGACGGCGCGGATTTCCGGATGCTCATTGAGCGGCGAGACGGTCGGGCCGGTGCCCTTGACGATGAGGTCATGGGCGGCGGCGATCGGCGCCTCGATCTTGCCGGCATCGGCCAGCATCTTGGCGGCGATCTTGCTGGCCGGCAGGCCGCGCGAGGTGCCGAGCGCCGTGATGCCCTCCGGTTCGTTCAGCAGGCAGTTGACGATCTGCGCGGCCGCCTTCGGATTCTTCGAGCGCTTGGAGATGGAGAAGACCATCGATGGCTTGCGGTAGACGCCTTCCGTCTTGGCATCGGCATTCTTCAGGATGGCGACCGGCTCCAGCACCTGGCCCTTCAGCGGATCGGCATATTTGGAGAAGGTCGAATCCCATTCATAGGAGCCGGAAATGCGACCATCGGCCCATTTCGGGCTTTCGAACAGGTTGAGGTTGCCTTCCGCCGCATTGCCCTTCTGGGATACGACGACGCCGTCCTTCACCAGCTTTCCGTAGAACTCGATCGCCTTGGCGAGATCGTCCTCGCTCCAGGCCACCTTCTTGGCAACGGGATCGACGAGATCCTTGCCGGTATTCTGGGTGGCGTAGAGCGAGATCAGCAGAACGGCCGTCTCCTTCACGGCATTCATCGGATAGGCATCCGGGCCGGCCTTCGCCTTCAGCTGCTTTGCGGCGGCAAACAGTTCGTCCCAGGTTTTCGGCAGGGCGACGCCCGCCTTGTCGAACGCGGTCTTGTTGAACATGAAGACGCGGCCGGTGGTGGAGACCGAGAGCCCGTTCAGCTTGCCGTTCATCGTGCCGGCCGCCAGATCGTCCGCCGACCACTGGCTGAGGTCGATCACGTCCTTGTACTGGTTGAGATCGGCAAAGCCGTCGCCCTTGATCGAGAACAGCGGCAGCCAGGGCCAGTTGATCTGCATGATATCGGCTTCGGTGCCGCCGGCGATCTGCGTCGTCACCTTCTCCAGATGACCGTCCCAGCCGGTGAATTCGGCGGCGATGGTGTGGCCATACTTGTCGCCGCAGGCCTTCAGCGCTGCCTGCGTTGCCTTGTGGCGGCTGTCGCCACCCCACCAGGACATGCGCAGATCCGCAGCGCCCGCCGCCTGGGCAAGGCTGGTGGCGGCAAGCGCCGTCGCCAGGAAAAGCTTGGTCAGTTTCATGTCATTCCTCCCGGACATGTTTAGTGAAGATCGGCCAGGGAGACGTTCTCCCCGGTCTTGCGGTCGAACAGATGCGCCGTCTCCTGGCTGGGCTGCAGGCGGACGATGTCGCCCTGGATCTTGCTTCGGTCGTAAGCGGTGGCCGACACCACCACGATCATCTGCTGGCCCTCGACATTGACGTAGAGGTAGACCTCGTGGCCCATGAACTCGACATGCGAGACACGGCCCTCAAGCGCGTTGTCCTCGCCGGCGCCGACCAGCGAAAAATGCTGCGGGCGCACGCCGAAGGTCAGCGCGCTCGCGGCCTTCGGGTTCAGCCGTTCCAGCATGGCCGGCCCGAGCGCCAGGCTCTGCGAACCGATCGACAGCGTGCTGCCGGAAAGATCCGCATCGATCAGGTTCATCTCCGGGCTGCCGATGAAGCCGGCGACGAAGGCATTGGCGGGGCGGTTGTAGAGCGTCACCGGATCGGCCACCTGCATGATGCGGCCTTCTTTCATCACGCAGATACGGTCGCCCATGGTCATCGCTTCCGTCTGGTCATGGGTCACGTAGACGACCGTCGACTGCAAACCATCGGCCTTCAGCTGCTTGTGCAGGTCGGTGATGCGCACGCGCATGGAGGCGCGCAGTTTTGCGTCGAGGTTGGACAAGGGCTCGTCGAACAGGAAGACCTGCGGCTTCTTGATCAGCGCGCGGCCGACTGCGACGCGCTGCGCCTGGCCGCCGGACAGCTGCTTCGGCAGACGCTCCAGATAATCACCGATCTCCAGGATGTTGGAGACGTCGCGGGTCGCCCGCTCGATCTCCTCGGCTGGCCGGCGCTTGAGGCGAAGCCCGAAGGAGAGGTTCTTGCGCACCTTCATGTGCGGGTAAAGCGCATAGTTCTGGAACACCATGGCAATGCCGCGTTCGCCGGGCGCCTTGTCGTTGACGAGGCTGTCGCCGATGCGGATCTCTCCGCCGGTAACGCGTTCCAGGCCGGCGATCATGCGCAGTGTCGTGGACTTGGCGCAGCCGGAAGGGCCGACCAGCACCATGAACTCGCCATCGGCCACGTCCAGGTTGATCCCATGCACGGCTTTGAAGCCGCCATAGTCTTTTTCAAGGTTTCTAAGCTGCAGACGAGCCATGACTTATCCTTTCACGCCACCGGCGGAGATGCCTTCGATGAAGTATTTCTGGGCCACGAAGAACACGATCAGCGCCGGCAGGATCGTCAGCACCGACATGGCCAGGATCCGGTTCCACTCGAAGGCTTCGGTGGTATCGATCGAGAGCTTGAGCGCCAGCGACACGGGGAACTTGTCGACCGACGAGATGTAGATGAGCGGCCCGAGAAAATCGTTCATCGTCCACATGAACTGGAACAGGCAGACCGATATCAGCGCCGGCGTCAGAAGCGGCACGACGATGAACAGCAGCACCTGCCAGGTGTTGGCGCCATCGACGCGGGCGGCCTCTTCCATGTCGCGCGGGATGGCGCGCAGGAACTGCACCAGCATGAAGACGAAGAAGGCATCGCCGGCAAAGGCCGAGGGCACCCAGAGCGGCAGGAAGGAATCGAGCCAGCCGAGGTCGCGGAACAGCAGGTATTGCGGAATGCGGGTGACGACGTTCGGCAACAGAAGCGTGGCGATCAGCGAGGCGAACAGCACCTTCTTGCCGGGGAAATCGAAGCGGGCGAAGCCATAGGCCACCGCCGTGCAGGAGATTGCCGTGCCGATGATCTTCGGGATCACGATCAGGAAGGTGTTCCAGAAGAAGTGGCCGAAGGTGTAGGGCGTCGAGGTCTTCCAGCCGTTGACATAGCCGGAAGTCGTCGGCTCGTGCGGGATGAAGCCTGCGCCGGCGAAGATCTCCGAATTGGTCTTGAACGAGGCGCCGACCAGCCAGATCAGCGGGTAGAGCATCAGCAGGCCGACGGCCGCAAGGATGCCGTAGCGCAGTACCATGCTGACGAGGTGGCGGCGGCGCTGCGCCTTCAGGATGCGGTCGGCCTCCTGGTCGACGGCGAGATTGGGGGATAGCACGTGATCGGCCATGGGATCAGCTCCTCTTGTCGCCGGCGTAGTAGACCCAGTGGCGCGAGGACCAGAAGGCGATGACGGTGAGCACCATGATGATGGCGAAGAGCACCCAGGCGATCGCGGAGGCATAACCCATGTCGAAGCGCTTGAAGGCCTGCTCATAGATGTAGAGCGGCAGCAGATAGGTGGATTTGAGCGGCCCCCCTTGCGTGATGATGTAGGGGCCGTTGAACTCCTGGAAGGCCTGGACCATCTGCATGATCAGGTTGAAGAAGATGACCGGCGTGATGAGCGGCATGGTGATGTGCCAGAAGGTGGAGAACTTGCCGGCGCCATCGATGGAGGCCGCCTCGTAGAGCGACTTGTCGATGCTCTGCAGAGCCGCGAGGAAGATCACCATGGCAGAGCCGAACTGCCAAAGGCGCAGCAGCGTGATGGTGAACAGCGCATTCGTCGGATCGCCGAACCAGTTGACCGGTTCCAGCCCGATGCCGGCCAGCGCCATGTTGACGATGCCGACATCGGCAAACAGGTAGCGCCACATCACCGCGATCGCGATCGAGCCGCCGAGGATGGACGGCACGTAGAAGGCGGTGCGGAAGAAATTGATGAATTTCAGCTTGTAGTTCAGGATGACCGCGATGAAGAGCGCGAAGGCGAGCTTCAGCGGCACCGTGGTGAACACGTAGACCAGCGTGACCCACAGCGACTTGCGGAAGGTGCGGTCTGCGGTGAACAGCTTGATGTAATTTTGGATGCCGGTGAAGACCGGCGCGCTCATCAGATTGTAGTCGGTAAAGCTCAGGTAGAAGGACGCGGCAAAGGGCAGCGCCGTGAACACCAGGAGCCCGATGATATAGGGCGACAGATAGATGAGCCCGAGAAAGCGGTTATCTCCGCTCATGCGGCAACTCCTACGGGAAGGGTCGGCCGGGCGGCCGGTGTGTGAACCTGCCCGCCGTGACGTGCCGGAATGGCTTTCGGGCGGTGACATGCGGTGATGTCATACAGGTTTTCAGGGAAAGCGTTCTTGTGGTGCCCCGTGGAGATCCTCGCCGGCCATGGCTGCGCAGGCGCACTGCCATGGCCGGAAGGGTTCCAGATCGGGCGTTCCGAATTCTGCATGTCGACATCGGGGTTTTCTGCATCAGCGCGCGCGAATGCGTCCAGCGTCAGCTGCTTCTCCCCCGCTCCTCCCATTGAACAGGCGACGGATCTGGTGTTTTCCGCCGTAGGGCGCTACTATCTTCCTGACGCTGCCAGAAGAGAATAGAGGCTTCCGGACAAAAAGATGGATAAAAACGAACAAGGCCCTCTGGCGGCCATTCCGGTGCAGGCGCTCAGTCTCAGCCTCACGCGCTCTGCCATCAAGATGCTGCACTCGCCGACCTGGCGGATCGACAAGGTGAATGCCGTGCATGATCTTGTCATATGTCTTACAGGCAGAGCGGACTATGAAGTTGCCGGGGAGAGGGTGGCGATGGAGCCCGGATCGGCCATGCTGATCCCTGCCGAAACCCGGTTCGTCGGGCGCACCACGTCAAGCGAACCCTATACCGGGGTCGCCCAGCACTTCACGCTCGACGTGTTCGGCCGCATGGACCTGATCTCGCAGATGGACATCCGCCGCGCCGTCCGCCTGCCCCGCTGGGAGATGCTGGCGCCGCTGGTTCGGCATTACCGCGAAACGGTGCCGCTTTCATCCACAACGCTGCCGCAACACCACATGTTCATGGTGTTCCTCACCGAGTTCATCGATGCGGCCTTCCTCGGTTGGCGCCAGCAGCAGGAGGCATCGGTCGACAATCCGGATGCGCTGTCGCTGGCGGTGATGGTGGCGGCAAGCCGCATCGCCGCCGATCCCCTGAACGATGCGATCGTGGAGACGGTTCTCTCCTCAATCCCCTACAATCTCGATTATTTTCGCCGCATCTTCCGCCGCCAGGTGGGGCTGACTCCCGTCAAGTACCAGGAGTTCAAGCGGATGGAGCGCGCCATGGGCCTCCTGGCCGGCGGTCGTTCGGTCAAGCAGACGGCAGCCTTTGTCGGCTATGCCGACAGTTACTACTTCTCCCGCATGTTCAAGCATTATATCGGCGTCAGCCCCGCGGGCTACAAGGCGGCAGAGCGCCGCCACCGCGACGGTCACTTTCCGCGCGGCCAGGAGGATGGTCTCGTGGTCTATCCGCTCCTCGCCCGCCGGCAGGAGGAGGCCTGAGGCCGGTCAGTGGACCGTGCGCTGCTCGCTGACGAGCTGGATGCACAGCGCTGCCATGATGTGCTGGAGCGCAGGTGAAGCGTGGTCATCATCGCCCGATAGGAAGGGCAGCAGCGCGAGGCCGAGCTTGTGGATCACGGGGTCGGGCGTGTTGCGGCGAAGCCTCGGTCGCACCCTCAGATCCGGAAAGCGGCCGGTCACCTCTTCCACCAGCGAGAGCGGCAGCATGACGCCGACGGCATCCAGCCTGGTCGAGATGCGGATCTCCGCCCCCTTGCGCAGATCGACGAGGCAGATGCTGCCCTGCTCGTATTCCCGTGGCGGCAGGGCCGATCCATCCGCCAGGAGATCACAATGGGTGACCGGTCTCAGATAGATCATCGCGAAATAGGCCGGGCGCGCTTCAAGATGCAGCACCACGTCGCGACCGTCTTCCAGACCCTCGCGAACATGCCAGGCCGAGATGGTTTCCCGCCGGAAGGGGGCGACCCGCAGCGACGGGAAGTGGGAAAGGAGGCTGAGCTTGCCGGCTTCGTAGTCTGTCCCTGCCGCCATGGCCTGCTCCCCGGCATTGCTTCCGCAATTTGCGCAATATCAAGCCGCTACGCCAGAACGAGGCCCGGCGCAAGGCTATCTTTCTGCCCGGTCCGCCTGGACGAGCCGGGTTTGGTGCCAAAATGATCGAAACAGACAAAAAGATCGGGCAAAGATGGAGATAACCGTTGTGCCGGACGGTCGGCGGCGTGATGGATCCCTGCTCCTCAGACGGTGCGGATACCGGCTGCGATGAGCGTCTGGCGCAATGTTGCAATGAAGACCCGTACCTTGGGCAGCACCAGCTGGCTGGTGGGGTAGACGGCCCAGATGGCGATCTCCTCCGGCACAGCGTCAACGAGATTGATCTTCACCAGTCGGCCGGCCGCCACGTCTTCATCCACATACCAGTTCGACAGAAGGGCGATGCCGCCGCCGGCCAGACTGGCCGCCTGGCATCCGGCAATGCTGCTGCAGGACAGCCTGCTGCTCAGGCGCACATGCCGCTCCCGTCCCTCGCCCATGAGGGTCCAGTGGGTGGCGCTGCCGAGCGCTAGGCAATCATGCTCCGCCAGATCCTCCACGCGGTTCGGCAGGCCGCGGCGGGCGATGTAGGCCGGGCTTGCCACCAGCGCACGCGGGTTGTCGGCGAGCTTGCGGGCAATCAGGCTGCTGTCGCGCAGCCGCGCGATGCGGATGGCGAGATCCGTGCCGGTCGCCACCAGATCCGGCAGGCTGTCGCTGAGATCGACCGATATCCGCAGGTCCGGATTGTCCTCCAGCAGCTTCGGCACGAAGGGCATGATGAACTTCAGCCCGAAGGATATCGGCACGGAGACGCGCAGAAGCCCGGCGGCGCCGAGCGTTTCGGCCCTCAGCCGTGCCATGGCCTCGGCCTCGTTTTCCACCAGCGCCCGGGCAAAGGGCAGGAAGGTCTCGCCTTCCGGAGTCAGGGCCAGTGACCGGGTGGTGCGATGCAGAAGCCGGATATTCAGCGCAGTTTCGAGTGCCGCGAGACGCCGGCTGGCGATCATCGGCGTCAGGCCCAGCTGGCGCGCCGCCGCCGCGAGGCTGCCGGCAGTGACCGCCGCGACGAAGACCTGCACATCGGCCGTGTCCATTCTATCGAAATCCGTTATGCTGATCGATCGTTTTGCATGACTAAATCATAAATCGCAAAAAGGCTACAGAGATGGACAGTTCAATCCAGCCAGAAAGGCGATCATCATGGAAACGACCGCAGTCCATCCGGCGGCCACGCATCGGGGCCTTGGCCAGCTTTCCCTCCTTGCCATGGCCGTTGCCAGCGGCATCGCGGTTGCCAATATCTATTACAATCAGCCGATGCTTGGCCTGATCGAGGCCGATTTTCCGCAGGAGCCGGTCACCGGGCTGATCCCGACCGCGACGCAACTCGGCTATGCGTTCGGCCTGTTCTTTCTGCTGCCGCTTGGCGATCTCGTGCATCGCCGCCGGCTGATCATCGGGCAGTTCGTCGTGCTTGCCATGGCGCTCGCGCTCGCGGCCATGGCGCCCACCGGCTGGACACTGGCGCTGGCCTCGCTGGCCGTCGGCGCCGGTGCCACCGTTGCCCAGCAGATCGTGCCCTTTGCTGCCTCGCTTGCCAGCCCGCAGCGGCGCGGCGCGACCATCGGCACAGTGATGGCTGGCGTCCTCTCCGGCATCCTGTTCAGCCGCACACTGTCCGGCTTTATCGGTGCCCATGCCGGCTGGCGGGAGATGTTCTGGCTTGGCGTGCCGCTGGCACTGGTCGCCGGGCTGCTGATGGCCGCAACGCTGCCGCAGCACCGTCCGGTCTCCCGCATGCATTATGGCACGGCGCTGGCCTCGCTCGCACATCTTTGGAAGCGTGAACCGGCACTGCGCACCGCAGCCCTGATGCAGGCCGCGCTTTTTGCCTCCTTCACCGCTTTCTGGACGGTGCTGGCGCTTTATCTCACCACTCCGCGCTTCAACCTCGGCTCCGATGTGGCCGGCCTGTTCGGCATCGTGGGGGCTGCCGGGATTTTTGCCGCGCCGCTGGCGGGCCGCATTGCCGACCGCAAGGGCCCGCATGTCGTCGTCTGGCTTGGCGCCCTTCTCGCCCTTGCCGCCTGGGTGATCTTCGGCCTCTGGGCCTCGCTCGGTGCGCTGGTGATTGGCGTGATCATCCTCGATTTCGGCATCCAGAGTGCCCTCATCTCGAACCAGCACATCGTCTATGCACTGGACCCCGACGCCCGCAGCCGGCTGAATACGGTCTTCATGACCTCGATGTTCCTCGGCGGCGCCGCCGGTGCGGCACTTGCAACCCTCGCCTGGAGCCATGCCGGCTGGACGGGTGTCAGCCTGCTCGGCGCCATGCTCGCCCTGCTGGCGCTCGGCATTCGTGCCGCAGGCCGCGCCGGTCACGCCGCAGGCCGGTCGCGCCACTGAGTCTGCCGCGCATCCGGGAGGGAGCCCGGCGCCTCCCGGATGTGGCCTTGGTCCCTTCTCCGCGTCGTCATGATCGAAACGTCCAAATCCGACGCGCAACATGCAAGAGCGTCGTGCGCCGCCCGTCTAAGACTGTGCCGTACCCTTTCCGGGGCTCATCCAATTTCGAGAGGCACCCATGTCCATCACCGCGACGCCGACGCCCGGCGCAAAGCTTCTGAAGCCGCATGACCACACGCTGATCCTGATCGACTTCCAGTCGCAGATGTCTTTTGCGACCAAGAGCATCGATGCCGTGAACCTGCGCAACAATGCGGCTCTGATTTCCAATGGCGCCAAGGGCTTTGGTGTTTCCACCATCCTGACGACCGTGGCCGAGAAGAGTTTTTCCGGCCCGATGTTTTCCGAAATTACCGAGGCCTTCCCGGGCCAGGCGCTGTTTGACCGTACCTCGATGAACACCTGGGAGGATTCTGCCGTCATCGATGAGGTCAACCGGATTGGCAAGACGCGCATCGTGCTGGCCGGTCTGTGGACAGGCGTATGCATCGTCGGCCCGGCACTTTCGGCCATCGACCAGGGTTTTGAGGTTTTCGTCATCGCCGATGCCTGCGGCGATGTCTCCGTTGAGGCGCATGACCGCGCCATGGATCGCATGGTTCAGGCCGGAGCGCAGCCGATGACCTCGCTCCAGTACCTGCTGGAGTTGCAGCGCGACTGGGCCCGCACCGAAACCTACGACATGACCACCGGCGTGGCGAAGAAGTTCGGCGGCTCCTACGGCCTCGGCATCATCTACGCCAAGACCATGTTCGGCGCCTCCGAAGGCCACTGATGCCCGCTCCCGGTGCCCCTCCTTGTGGAGGGGCGCCCCCTTGCCCGCCGCTGTCATCCCTGCCCGAGGAGTGATTTCATGAGTGGTTCCCAAACGAGCAAGCCCTCCGTCGTTCTGGTGCATGGCGCCTGGGGTGACGGGTCCGGCTGGAGAAAGGTCATTCCCCTGCTGATGGCAAGCGGCATCCGTGTGCATGCCGTGCAGAACCCCACCACCTCGCTGGCCGAGGATGTCAAGGCGACGCGTCGCATTCTCGACATCGTCGATGGCCCCGTCGTTCTGGTCGGTCACAGCTGGGGCGGCACCGTCATCACCGAGGCGGGCAATGATCCGAAAGTGGCGGCACTCGTCTATGTCGCAGCCTTTGCGCCGAATGCCGGCCAGTCGACCGGTGATCAGGTGGCCGCCTTTCCGGCCCCGCCAGGGCTTGGCCAGGTCTCGGCCGATGCGCTCGGCGGCTACTGGATGAGCCGCAATGGCTGGGTGACCTGCGTTGCGCAGGACCTGCCCGAGGACGAGGCTGCCACCCTGTTTGCCCTGCAGCCGCCGCTGGGCTCCACGACCTTTTCCGACACGGTGACGAAGGCGGCCTGGGCGGACCTGCCCAACTGGTACGTGATCTCGCAGAACGACCGTGCGGTCAGCGTGGAACTGCAGCATCACCTGGCAAGCGTCCTCAATGCACGCACGACCACGCTTGATGCCAGCCACATGTCTCTGCTGTCGAAGCCGGATGCTGTGGCTGCGGTCATCCTCGAGGCCGTCGCCGAGGTCTGCGCGACCGTGGGTGCGGCCGGCGATACGCTCATTGGATCCCCCTCATGAAAATCTATCTGATGTCCCTTGGCGCCGGCATTCTGGTCGGCGTCGTCTACAGCCTGCTCAACGTGCGCTCGCCGGCGCCGCCGATCGTGGCCCTCGTCGGCCTTCTCGGCATCCTGATCGGCGAGCAGGTGCTGCCGCTGGCCCGAACCCTCTGGCGCAAGGAGCCGGCAGCGCTCTCCTGGCTGCATGAGGTGAAGCCGCACATGTTCGGCCACCTGCCGAAGGGAGCCAAGCCACCGGTCGAGTCGCCTGCGCCCCGCGACGACGTCTGATGCGGCGCCGCCCCGTTTTCCTTCGCCGGCGCGACAAGGCCGCCGGTCCTTCCTGCTTCCGGCGGCGCCTGCCGCTCCCCTTCCCGGAGATGTTCGCATGATTGCCGATCTCATCCTGCACCACGGTCTCATCACCACGCTCGACCGGAGCAATCCCGCGGCCTCCGCCGTCGCCATCAAGGATGGCCTGTTTCTGGCCGTCGGCCAGGATCACGAGATCATGGCGCATGCCGGCCCGGAGACAAGGATCGTCGACCTCAAGGGCAAGCGGGTGCTGCCCGGCCTCATCGACAACCATACCCACGTCGTGCGCGGTGGCCTGAACTTCAACATGGAACTGCGCTGGGACGGCGTGCGCAGCCTGGCGGACGCCATGGACATGCTGAAGCGGCAGGTGGCGATCACGCCCGCGCCGCAATGGGTGCGCGTCGTCGGCGGCTTCACGGAACATCAGTTTGCCGAGAAGCGCCTGCCGACCATCGAGGAGATCAATGCGGTGGCGCCGGAGACGCCGGTCTTCCTGCTGCATCTCTATGACCGGGCCCTGCTCAATGGCGCAGCGCTCCGGGCCGTCGGCTACACGCGCGACACGCCGAACCCGCCGGGCGGCGAGATTACGCGTGATGCCAACGGCAATCCGACGGGCCTGCTTCTGGCGCGGCCCAATGCCGGCATTCTCTATGCGACGCTCGCCAAGGGACCAAAGCTGCCCTTCGACTACCAGGTCAATTCGACGCGCCACTTCATGCGCGAACTGAACCGGCTGGGGGTCACCGGCGTGATCGATGCCGGCGGCGGTTTTCAGAACTATCCGGATGACTATGCCGTCATCCAGAAGCTGTCCGACGAAGGCCAGATGACGGTGCGCCTTGCCTACAACCTCTTCACCCAGAAGCCGAAGCAGGAGAAGGACGACTTCCTGAAATGGACGGCCTCGGTGAAATACAAGCAGGGCGACGACTATTTCCGCCACAACGGCGCCGGCGAAATGCTGGTCTTTTCCGCCGCCGATTTCGAGGATTTCCGCGAACCGCGCCCCGACATGCCGCCGGAGATGGAGGGCGAACTGGAGGGGGTCGTGCGGATTCTGGCAGAGAACCGCTGGCCCTGGCGCCTGCACGCGACCTATGACGAAACCATTTCGCGGGCGCTCGATGTGTTCGAGAGGGTCAACCAGGATATTCCGCTGGAAGGACTGAACTGGTTCTTCGACCATGCCGAAACGATTTCGGACCAGTCGATCGACCGCATTGCGGCGCTGGGCGGCGGCATCGCGGTGCAGCATCGCATGGCCTATCAGGGCGAATATTTCGTGGAGCGCTATGGACATGGGGCAGCGGAAGCGACCCCGCCGATCGCCCGCATGCTGGAAAAGGGCGTCAAGGTGTCGGCCGGCACGGATGCCACCCGCGTCGCCTCCTATAACCCCTGGGTTTCGCTTGCCTGGATGATCACCGGCAAGACGGTTGGCGGCATGCAGCTCTACCCGCGCGCCAACTGCCTGGACCGCGAGACGGCGCTGCGCATGTGGACGGAAAACGTCACCTGGTTCTCCAACGAGGAGGGCAAGAAGGGGCGGATCGAGAAGGGCCAGTTCGCGGATCTGGTCGTGCCCAGCAAGGACTTCTTCGCCTGTGCCGAAGACGAGATCTCCTTCCTCACCTCCGACCTGACCCTGGTCGGTGGCCGCATCGTCTACGGCGCGGGTGACTTCAAGGCGCTCGACGAGAATGACGTGCCGCCCGCCATGCCTGACTGGTCTCCGGTGCGCAGCTTCGGCGGCTATGCGGCCTGGGGAGAACCGGACGGGGCTGGTCGCCACTCGCTTCGCCGCACGGCGATTGCGACGTGCGGCTGCACCAATGATTGCAACGTGCACGGCCACGACCATGCCGGTGCCTGGACGTCCCGGCTTCCGATCAGCGACCTGAAGGGCTTCTTCGGGGCACTGGGCTGCGCCTGCTGGGCGGTGTGAGGAGATCATGACGACGATGTTGCGCCACCCCTCGAAGCCGCATGCGCCGCACTGGCTCACCTCCCCTGCCCTCCGTTTTCTGGCGCTGGTCGGGCTCTGCTCGGCCTATATCCAGGGACCTCTGGTCAAGATCTTCGATTTTCAGGGCGCTCAGGCGGAAATGAGCCATTTCGGGCTTCTGCCGGCGCCGCTGTTTGCCGTCGGAGTCATCCTTTTCGAACTGGCGATGTCGGCGCTGGTGATTTCCGGCGTCTGGCGCCGGGTGGGCGCACTGGCGCTGGCGGCGTTCACGCTGGCTGCCACCTTCATCGCCCTGCGTTTCTGGGAAATCCCCGCAGGCCCGGAGCAATCCATGGCGATGAACGCCTTCTTCGAACATCTCGGCCTGATGGGGGCCTTCCTCTACGTGGCGGCGTCGGACGCCGCCACCCCGCGATCCGCGTCGCGTTGACGCTACCAGCACCAAACAAGGGCCAAGCACCATGACGCCGCATCTTCATCTTCTCCTCTCCCGCCGGCAGGCCCTGATGGCCGGCGCGGGGCTTTCCGCCGCGATGGCCATGCCTGGCCTCGCACACTCGAAATCCACCACAACCGCCACCAATGGAGCCAATCCGATGACCGCGAACTTCATCGAAACCAAGGACGGAACCAAGATCTTTTACAAGGACTGGGGCACGGGTCAGCCGATCCTGTTCTCGCATGGCTGGCCGCTTTCGGCCGATGCCTGGGACGCACAGATGCTGTTCTTCGGCCAGAACGGCTTCCGGGTGATCGCCCATGACCGCCGCGGCCACGGCCGCTCCGATCAGCCCTGGCAGGGTAACAACATGGATCAGTATGCCGACGACCTGGCGGAACTGATCGAGACGCTCGACCTCAAGAACCTGATCATGATCGGCCATTCCACCGGCGGCGGCGAAGTGGTCCATTACATCGGCCGCCACGGCAATGCCCGCGTCGCCAAGGTCGTGCTGGTCGGCGCCGTTCCGCCGCTGATGCTGAAGACGGCGAACAACCCCGAGGGCACGCCGATCGAGGTGTTCGACGGCATCCGCAAGGGCACGGCCCTTGACCGCTCGCAGTTCTTCAAGGATCTGACGACGCCCTTCTACGGCTTCAACCGCGAGGGTGCCAAGGACAACCAGGGCTTCCGCGATACCTTCTGGCTGCAGGGCATGCTGGGCTCGATCAAGGGTCATTACGACTGCATCCATGAATTCTCCGAGGTCGACTATACGGATGACCTCAAGAAGATCGAATGCCCCACGCTGATCATTCATGGCGATGACGACCAGATCGTGCCGATCGCGGCGTCCGCGGAAAAGTCGGCGAAGATCGTCAAGAATGCCACGCTGAAGGTCTACAAGGGCGGTCAGCATGGTCTTGCCCAGCTCGAGGCGGAAAAGTTCAACGCCGACGTTCTGGCCTTCATTTCCTGACGACACCTGCGGCTCCGGCCCGGCCTCGTGCCGGGTCGGGGCTTCTTCCTGACCAGACACGGAGGTTGCCATGGCATCGGCATCGAACGAAAAGGATGCGGGTGGCGCATTTGCAGCCCTTGGCGAAAGCGTGTTCGCCGTGCTGTGGATCGCGACGATCCTCGGCAATACCGGCACTTTCATCCGCGACGTGGCCAGTTCCTGGCTCGTCACGGATCTGTCGGCAGCGCCGGCGGCAGTCGCCACCATTCAGGCAGCAGGGACACTTCCCTTCTTTCTGCTTGCCATTCCGGCCGGCGTGCTTTCCGACATTTTCGATCGTCGCCGGCTGCTGATCGGCGTGCAGCTTCTGCTGGCCGGTGTCAGTCTGACGCTGATGGCGCTGGCGACGTTGGACCTGCTCACCGTCGAGGCACTGATCGGGCTGACCTTTCTCGGCGGCATCGGGGCGGCGCTTGCCGCACCCGCCTGGCAGGCGGTGGTGCCGGAACTCGTGCCGCGCGAGGTGCTGAAAAGCGCCGTCGCGCTCAACTCCCTCGGCATCAACATTGCCCGCGCCGTCGGTCCGGCACTCGGCGGCTTGCTGCTCGCCGGCTTCGGGGCTTCCGTGACCTATGGTGCCGATGTGGCAAGCTACGTCTTCGTCGTCGCGGCCCTTGTCTGGTGGAAGCGTCCGCACAGCGATGCGGATGTGCTGAAGGAAAATTTTACCGGCGCCTTCCGCGCCGGCCTGCGCTATGCGCGCGCCAGCCATGATCTTCACATCGTGCTGCTGCGCGCCATCGTCTTCTTCGCCTTTGCGAGTGCGGTCTGGGCGCTGTTGCCGCTCGTGGCCCGCAATCTCTTGAACGGCAGTGCCGGTTATTACGGTCTGCTGTTGGGGGCCATCGGCCTCGGTGCGATCGGCGGCGCCCTGCTTCTGCCGGCCCTGCGGCGCAGGCTCGATGCGGACGGACTGCTGTTGTTCTCTGCCATCGTCACCGCAGCCGTGATGGTCATCCTCGCCTTCCGCCCGCCGCAGGCACTCGCCCCCGTGGTGCTGCTCTTCCTCGGCATGGGCTGGATCGTGGCCTTGACGACACTGAACGGCGTGGCGCAGGCCATCCTGCCGAACTGGGTGCGCGGCCGGGCGCTTGCCATCTATCTCACCGTGTTCAATGGCGCGATGGCCGGCGGCAGCCTCGGCTGGGGCGTGGTGGCAGAAGCAACCGGCATTGCGCCGGCGCTGCTGATCTCCGCCTTCGGCCTGCTGGTGGCGGGGCTTGCCATGCACCGGGTCAAGCTGCCGCGCGGCGAGGCGGATCTGGTCCCCTCCCGCCACTGGCCGGAACCGCTGCTGGCCGCCCCCGTCGCGCATGATCGCGGGCCGGTGCTGATCACGGTGGAATACCGCATCGATCCCGAGCACCGGACGGGCTTCCTGCACGCGCTCTCCCGTCTTGCGCATGAGAGGCAGCGCGACGGTGCCTATAGCTGGGGCGTGACGGAGGATTCAGCCGATCCGACCATCGTGCTCGAATGGTTTTTCGTGGAATCCTGGGCGGAGCATCTGCGCCAGCACCGGCGGGTTTCCAAGGCGGATGCCGACCTGCAGGCCGCAGCGCTTGCCTTCCATCAGGGCGAAATAAAACCGCTGGTCCGCCATTTCATCGCGATGGAACGGCCAAAGCCTCACCGCTGATCGGGGCTGCTCTCCGGCAGGCCCTGCTGCCCCGGATGAAAAGCTGCCGGGCGCGTCCGCGCCGGGCAGTTTTTTTCGTGTTTGAACCTCACCGGCGCATGTCGAACAGCAGCGCCTGGCCGTCGGTGATCCATTCGAGATCCGGCAGCGCATCGGCGCCGAGCTGGATACCGTCGCCGCCGGTCAACCTTTCGCCATCGACCATCGCGAGGCCTTCGATGATGTGCAGGAAGGTCAGACGACCCGGATGCTGTGGAATGGTGAGCCGGTCACCGGCTGCAGGCCTTGCCAGAGAAAGCCGCGTCTCGGAGTAAAGCTCCAGCGGTGCGCCCGCGCCGACGGGAGCGGCGATCGTCGTCCAGTCGCGGCTCGTGGCGGCATCGGGCAAGCTCGCCTGCTGGTAGCGCGGCGGCAGGTCGCGTGCTTCCGGAATGAGCCAGATCTGCAGGAAATGCGCCGGTTCCTTCGCGGAGGCGTTCATTTCCGAATGCCTGACACCGGAGCCGGCGTGCATCAGCTGGGCTTCGCCTGGCGCAATCGTCACCGTATTGCCGAGCGTATCCGCGTGGCGCAGCCTGCCCGACAGCACCAGCGTCAGGATATCCATATCCGCATGGCCATGCTCGGAGAAGCCGGAGCCCGGGGCGATGCGATCCTCGTTGATCACCCGCAGCGCGCCGAACCCCATGCGGGTCGGGTCCTTGAAGCCGCCGAAGGAAAAGGTGTGGTAGCTGTTCAGCCAGCCGGTATCGGTGTGGCCGCGCGACATGTTTTCGTGGATGAGCGTCATTTGGCTGCTCCCTGTATCGGGGGCGATGCCGTTGCGGCATCGCCATGACGCGAAGATAGCCCCTCTTTTGTTTATTGAAATAGAAACGATGATCGCCGCACTGTTCTCAAATAATGAACGTTGCGGCGATCCAGGCGCATATCGGTGGGCGAGCGCACGGCGGCAAGGAAGCGCATGGCGGCATCCTGCCGTTCAGGATCGCAGCGCGCGGCCCTCCGCATCGAAGCGGTGCATGTGACCGTCTGCCGGCTTCAGCCACACCGTATCGCCCGGCCGTGGAGCAAAGGCGCCCTCGGTGCGCACCTGCAGGCGACCGGCCGTTTCGGTGTCCACGTCGAGATAGGTATCGCTGCCGAGATATTCGGCCGAAAGGATGCGACCCTTCCAGCCCTCTCCCTCGCCGGAGACGACGAGATGCTCCGGGCGGATGCCGAGCGTCGTTGCGCCAAGATGCGCGGCGGCCTCGCCGGTGATCAGGTTCATCTGCGGCGATCCGATGAAGGTGGCGACGAAGAGATTGGCCGGGCGATGATAGAGATCGAGCGGCGCGCCGATCTGCTCCACCCGCCCCTGCTGCAGCACGACGATCTTGTCGGCCATGGTCATGGCCTCCACCTGATCGTGGGTGACGTAGATGGTGGAGGTTCCAAGCCGCTTCTGGAGCTCGCGGATTTCCGCGCGCATCTGCACGCGAAGCTTGGCGTCGAGGTTGGACAGCGGCTCGTCGAACAGAAACACCTTCGGCGCCCGCACGATGGCGCGGCCCATGGCGACACGCTGGCGCTGGCCGCCGGAGAGCGCTGCCGGCTTGCGGCCAAGATAGGCATCGAGATCGAGAATGCCGGCGGCAGCTTTCACCCGCCGGTCGATCTCGCCCGTCGAAAGCCCCTGCAGCTTCAGGGCAAAGCCCATGTTCTTCGCCACCGTCATGTGCGGATACAGCGCGTAGTTCTGGAACACCATGGCGATGTCGCGGTCGCGCGGGGCAAGATCGTTGATCAGCTTGCCGTCGACGCTGATATCCCCGCCCGTAATCTCCTCCAGCCCCGCCACCATTCTCAGAAGCGTGGATTTGCCGCAGCCGGAGGGGCCGACAAGCGCTACGAATTCCCCGTCGGCAATCGACACATTCACTCCGTGGATCACCTCCAGCGCGCCGTAGCTCTTGCGCAGAGCGGCGATTTCGACCTGTGCCATGTTTTCCTCCCAGGCTGGCGCTTGACACAAAACAAAAGTGATTTAATCTATTTTCCGTGACCTGCAAAGACCGTTGTTGAGGAGACGGGCGGGTCGCTGGTGCCGGGAGGAGCGGATCGGGTGGCCCAAGGTCGCCTGCGCGTTTTCCTGCGCCACAAGGCCGGTGAACCGGCCGTTTTCGAGGGAGGAGAACCCGTATGATGAGAACCGCATCCTTGACGAGCCTCGCCGCCGTGCTGGCGCTGGGCGTTGCCCTGCCGGCGATCGCCGCAGGCAATACGATTACCGGCGATACGGTCGGCCCGGACAATGCGCCGAAGACGCTGACCTTTCGCATGACGACGGACGGCCCGCGCAACAACGATCCGGCCGTTGCCGATGGTTACGGCAAGCTGTTCCGCGAGTATGTGGCGCGCCATCCTGGCTGGAAGGTCGAACTGCAGATGATGTCGGGCGATATCGGCCAGGAACAGGCCCGCCTCCTGGAGCAGGCGAAGTCCGGCAATGCCCCCGATTGCGCCGCCGTCGATTCCTTCGTGCTGCCGCTGTTCAAGAAGTCCGGTGTGCTGCAGTCCTTCGCGCCCTATTTCAACAAGGACGAAATCGACCAGCTCTTCCCCTTCATCCGCGAGGGCATTACCGGCACGGACGGCAAGATCTATGCCTGGTGGTGGGCGACCGACCTGCGCGTTCTCTACCGCAACAAGGCCGTGATTGCCGAGGCGCCGCAGACCTGGGACGACACGAAGACGGCAGCCCTTGCCTCCGTCAAGCAGGGCATGGAAGGCATCCTGTTCAATGGCGGCCGCTTCGAAGGCACGACCTTCGACTGGCTGGCCAATTTCTGGGCGGAAGGCGGCAAGCTGGTGGATGATGCCGGCAAGCCGATCTTCGGCGAGGGCGAGAACCGTGCCAAGTTCGTCAAGGCGGTCAATTACTACCGCGGTCTGGTGGAAAGCGGCGCGGCACCGAAACGCGTGGCGACCATCGGCAATTACGACGATTTCAATGCCGCTGCCGCGGCCGGCACCACCGCGCTGTTCGTCGGCGGCAACTGGCAGCTCGCCCAGCTGAAGAGCACGCTCGACGCCGGCGATTTCGCCAACTGGACCTTCTCGATGCTGCCCGGCCCGACGAAGGAACAGCGCTCCACCGGCACCGGCGGCTGGACGGTCGCGTCCTTCTCCAAGGATCCGGCCAAGGTGGAAATGTGCGCCAATCTGGCCCGCGAGATCTATATGGGCCCGGCCAATGCCCTGCAGGAGCATCTGCCGACCCGCGCCGATCTCTATGACAAGTATCCGGTTTTCGCGACGGAGGCGAACAAGGCCTTTGCGGCGGCACTGAAGGTGGGTCAGGCCCGCCCCGGCGCGCCGGTCTATCCGGAAATCTCCAACCAGATCCAGATCATGATGGGCAAGGTCCTGACCGGCTCGCAGCCGACCGAAGCTGCCGTGGACGATGCCTTCAAGGCCGCCACGGATGCCTTCAAGCGCCTCTGACGGCGACATGACGACGGGAGGACGGGCTTGGACATGGCCCGCCCTTCCCCTTCCATGCATTGCCCGACTGGATGACCGCCATGACCACAGCAATCGCCACCGTTGCGCATGCGGGCGCCCTTGCCCGCCGCCGGCAGACGCGGCCACGGGTCGCGCCCTGGCTGCTGCCGCTGATCCTCGTGCTCGGCCTGTTCTATCTCTACCCCGTCTTCGACGTGTTCCGGCTGGCGCTGACCCGCGCGACGCTGCTCGGCGAAGAGGGCGGTTACACCTTCGCGACGCTCACGCAGACGCTGGCGCGGCCGGAAATTCCGGGCATCCTCGGCGTCACGGCGATCTTCACCCTGGCCAGCGTGTTTTCCCAGCAGCTGTTCGGGCTGGCGATTGCGCTCGTCGTGGTGCGCGGCGAAAAGCGGCGTCTGTTCGGCACGACGATTGTGCGCACCACTGCGCTGATTGCCTGGGTCGTGCCCGGCATTGCCGGCGGTATCATCTGGAAGATGCTGTTCAACGAAGCGCCCTTTGGCGGTCTCAACAGCGTGCTGCGCATGCTGGGCGCCATGCCGGTGCAATGGCTGTCCGATCCGGACCTCGTGATGTGGTCCGTTGTGATGTCCAATGTCTGGCGCGGCACTGCCTTTTCCATGGTGGTGATGTATGCCGCGCTGAAGGCGATCGATCCTGTGCTGTATGAGGCCGCCGCCGTCGATGGCGCCAGCGCGCCGCAGCGGCTTTTCCATGTGACGCTGCCGCAGCTGCGCTCGGCGATCCTCGTCAACATGATCCTGATCACCATCCAGACGCTGAACACCTTCGATGCGATCATCTCGCTCACCGGCGGCGGCCCCGGCCGCTCCACCGAGGTGCTGTCGCTCTATACGTTCAATGTCGTCTTCCGCAATTACGACCTTGCCGGCGGTGCGGTGCTCTCCATCCTGATGCTGGTCATCAGCCTTGGTCTGGCGCTCGTCTACGCGGCCTTCCTGCCGAAGGGAGAGGACCGATGAGCGCCAAGACCAGAGAGCGCATCGGCGATCTGTTCAGCTATCTGTTCATGCTGGTGATCTTCGTCTTCTTCGCCTGGCCGCTGCTGTGGCTGCTGTCGCTGGCGCTGCGCACCCGCAAGGAAGTGTTCCTCGGTGTCAGCCGCTTCATTCCGAAGGCACCGACGCTCGACAATTTCGCGATGATCCTGTCCTCGGACAAGTTCCTCGCCTATCTCTGGAACGCGCTGAAGCTGTCCTGCCTGTCGGCGGTGGGCTGCCTGATCGTTGCGCTGCCGGCAGCCTACGCGTTTTCGCGCTTCCGCTTCCGCGGCAAGGGCGCCTGGATGATGGCGCTTCTGTCGGTGCAGATGATCTCGCCGCTCGTCATCATGGTGCCGCTCTACCGCTACATGGCCTCGATCGGCCTTACCGACAGCCATTTCGGCGCGACCATGGTCTATATCGCGCTCTCGGTGCCGATGGTGACCTGGATCCTGAAGGGCACGATCGACGGCATTCCGGCTGCCCTCGACGAGGCGGCGATGATCGACGGCTGCAACCGCTTCGGCGTGTTCCTGCGCGTGGTGCTGCCGCTCTCCACGCCCGGCATCGCATCCGCCTTCATCATTGCGGTGATCGGCGGCTGGTCGCAGTTCCTCGTGCCCTTCCTGCTGATCACCAAGGAATCGCTCACCCCCATCGGCGTCGGCATCTTCCAGTATGCCGGTACGCAGAACGACTCTTCCATCCAGCTTCTGGCGGCCGCCTGCCTTGTTTCCGTGGTGCCGGCCATCGTCGCCTTCCTGGCGCTCCAGCGGCTGATCCTTGGTGCCCTGACGGCCGGTGCCGTCAAGGGCTGACCCTTCCAACGACGAATATGAGTTTTGCCATGACACTGACTTCTGCCCAGCGCCTCGAACGGCTCCAGGTGCGCACCGCCGAACTGCAATTCTGGCGCGCCCGCGCCACGCGCCCTCTGGAGGGCTGGCAGTTCGACGGCAGCCCGATCGCGCTTCGCGAGGCCTGGCCGCATCGCAACGGCACCGTACACTTCACCGTCTCCGGCGAGGTTCCCGCCGATTGGCCTCTGGAAGATGTGCGGCTCTATCTCGATCTCGGCGGCGAAAGCCTGATCAGCATCACCGGCGCCGATGGCCAGGCGAAGAGCTACGGGCTCGATCCCTATCACCGCGAGTTCCACCTGCCCTCGCACGGGTTCTCGATTGTGACGGAAACGGTCGCCCGCCTGCCCTTCGGCCAGCCGGTCCGCAAGCCCTGCCTGGAACGGGCGGAACTGTTCTGGATCGACGAGGAGGTCGACCGGCTCTGGCTGCTGCTGCGCCAGATCGCGGAGGCCGTCAGCGTGCTCGACGGCCATGACGCCGTTCCCTACCTGCTGGAGGCTGCGGAAACCTGCTTCTACAGCCTTGACTGGCCCTCGGCCACGGCGGACTACGTGGCCCGCATCGCGCCGGAGACGATGCAGCAGCGGATCTGGCAGCTGCCGCCGCACAAGGAGAACCCGGAGGGCCTGAACGAGGCGCAGCGCGCCTCCGTCGCCGCCGCCTATGCGGCGCTGATGGCAAAGCTTGCCGAACTTCAGAAGCGCTTTCCGCCGCAGGGCCAGATCGCGCTCACCGGCCATGCGCATATCGACCTTGCCTGGCTCTGGCCCTATGGCGAGACCCGCCGCAAGATGCGCCGCACCTTCCACACCGCGCTGTCGCTGATGGAAGGCTCGAGCGATTTCCGCTTCAACCAGTCGACTGCGCATTACTATGCGCAGCTTGAGGAAGACGATCCGGCCCTCCTCGCGCGTATCGTCGAGCGGGTGAAGGCCGGCCAGTGGGAGGTGCTCGGCGGCTGCTGGGTGGAGCCCGATACCAACATGCCGACCGGCGAAAGCCTCGCCCGCCAGATCCTCTACGGCCAGCGGTATTTCGAAAAGACCTTCGGCGCCCGCCACAGCATCTGCTGGCTGCCGGATTGCTTCGGCTTCTCTGGCGCGCTGCCGCAGCTTCTGGTGCAGGGCGGCATGAAGAGCTTCTTCACGATCAAGGTCAACTGGTCGGAATCGAACCGCATTCCGGCCGATCTCTTCTGGTGGGAGGGTCTCGACGGCAGCCGCGTGCTGGCGCACACCTTCAACAATCCGATGGAAGGCTATAACGGCTTCGTGCGGCCCGACTGCTTCGTGCCGACCTGGAAGAATTTCCGCCAGAAGGATCGCCACGACACCACGTTGCTGTGCGTCGGTTATGGCGATGGCGGCGGCGGCGTCACACCGGAAATGATCCTGCGCGAGGAACAGCTGCGGGTCTTCCCGGCCATTCCGCAGGCGCGCTGGAGCCGCGTCGAGGATTTCTTCGAGGCCGCCCATGCCACCGCCGCCGCGCGCAAGATGCATGTCTGGCAGGGTGAGATCTATCTGGAGCTGCACCGCGCCACGCTCACCAGCCAGAGCGACGTGAAGCGCCTGCACCGCCAGGCGGAGCGCGGTCTGATCACTGCCGAAACGATCGCAAGCCTTGCCCATCTGCTGGGTGGCGCGCGTCCGCAATCGCTCGAACCCGCCTGGCGCGTGGTGATGAAGAACGAGTTCCACGACATTCTGCCGGGCTCCTCCATCGCCGAAGTCTATGTCGATGCGAGCACGGAACTTGGCAGCGTCATCGAGGAAGCGAAGGCGGCGCAGAAAGCCGGGCTCGAGGCGATCCGCGCCCAGCTGCCGGCCGGTGACGATGGCCATGTGCTGGTCGTCAACCCGTCGCTGTCGCCGCGCCCGCTGCGTCTCGATCTGGCAGACGGCCCCGTGCGGGCGCAGACGGTGGTTGCGCCGCTCTCCGTCGCCGTGCTGCCGGTCTCTGCCCTTCGGCCGCAGCCCGGTCTGGTCGCCACCGCCCGCAGCCTCGAAAACGAGGTGCTGAAGGTGACGCTGGCCGAGGACGGTTCGATTGCCAGCATGCTGCACAAGCCGAGCGGCCGCGAGGCGCTGGACGATGGCGGCAACCGCCTGTTTGCCTATCCCGCCGACAAGCCGCGCAACTGGGATGCCTGGGACGTGGAAGGCGATTATGCCGAAAAGGCCGAGGAGATCACCGGTTTCGAGAGCATCGAACTGGTGGAGAACGGTCCGCACCGCGCCGCCATCCGCATCCGTCGGCGCTGGCGCGATTCCACCATCACCCAGACGCTGTCGCTCGGTGCCAATTCCCGTCGCCTCGATATCCACACCGAGCTTGACTGGCATGATCGCCGCGTGCTCCTGCGCACGCTGACGGGTGTGGCCGTGCGCAGCCCCCGCGCCGTTTGCGAATGCGCCTATGGCGTGGTGGAGCGCCCGACGCATACCAACACCTCCTGGGACGACGCGATGTTCGAGGCACCCGCCCACCGCTTCGTCGATCTGGCCGAGCCGGGCTTCGGTCTGGCGCTGATCAACGACGCCAAGTATGGGCATTCGATGCGCGGCAACCAGCTCGGCCTGTCGCTGCTGCGCGCGCCGGTCTATCCGGATCCGCTGGCGGACGAGGGCTCTCAGGCCTTCACCTATGCGCTGATGCCGCATGAAGGCAGCTGGCATGAGGCAGGCGTGCGCGAAGAAGCCGAGGATCTGAACCAGCCGCTGCTTGCCATCGAGGCGACAGGCCTTGCCTGCGGAGAATGGCAGCCTGTATCGGTCGAGGGCATTCCGGCTGCCTTGTCCGCGCTGAAGGTGAGCGAGGAAGGCGATGGTCTTGTCCTGCGCCTTTACGAGCCGGCCGGCCGGCGTGGCTCCCTGCAGGTCAAGCCACAGGAGGGCTGGCAGACCGAAGGGCCGCTCACCATTCTGGAGGAGCCGATGGCGGATGTGCCCGCCGATGCCCTGCGCCCCTTCGAGGTGAAGAGCTGGCGTCTGCGCAAGCGCTGAAACACCTCTTCCGTCCGGCGCGAATTTACAGCATCATCCCGGGGCGGTTGCAGACCGTCCCGGGTGGACAAACAAGGACAGAGAATTGAACTATCTGGGTTCGAATGGCGAACAGGCGGCGGCGCAGAACCGTGCGACCATCCTGAACGCCATTCATCGCGGTGCGCCGATCTCGCGCACCGAACTGGCGCGCCAGTCGCGGCTGACCAAGCAGGCGGTGACGCGAATCGTTGATCGTCTGCTGGACGAAGGGCTGGTGATGGAGGCGCGTCGCCGGCAAGGCTTGCGCGGCCAGCCCGCCATCGAACTGGAAATCGACCCGGAAGGCGTCTTTGCCATCGGTGCCAATATCGACCGCGATCATCTCACCATCGTTGCCGTCGATGCGGTGGGCAATATCCGCGGCCGCATGCATCACGAGCAACGCTTCTTCCTGCCGAAGGATTTCACCCGGCTGATGGAGGAGGCCATCTCCTCCTTCCTGCGCCGCAAGATCATTCCGGAACCACGGCTGGCCGGCATCGGCCTTGCCATTCCCGACTGGCTGGGTGAGGTCGATTTCCTCGAACGTCCTGCGCATTACAGCGAATGGAGCGGTTTTGACGTGCGCGCCGCGCTGGCCCGCATCACCCACCATCCCGTCTTCATCGACAATGATGCGAATGCGGCGGCACTTGGCGAGATCGAATACGGTCTCGGCACACAGATCGACAGCTTCTTCTACATTCTCGTCAACGCCTGTCTCGGCGGCAGCCTCGTCATCAACGGCATGTGCCACAAGGGGGCCGGCGGCCTTGGCGGCGAAGTCAGCTGGTTGCCGGTGGTCGCCACCGAGGAAGGGCTTGCCGGTGAAACGCGGCCGATCGGTGACATGTATTCGCTGTTTCACCTGCTGCACCACCTGAAGGAAAACGGCATTCCCGTCACCCGTCCCTCGGACCTGCTGACCCTCGATCCGGCCGGGCGGGCGCGGGTCAGCGCCTGGCTGAAGGGCTTTGCGGTGACGCTGGCGGAGGCCATCATCGATATCGGCATGGTTGTCGATCCGGAAGCGGTTCTGATCGGCGGACGCCTGCCGGTGCTGCTGGTCGATGAACTCCTGAACCATGTCCGCGACGAGATCGGGCGGCGCGGCATGGAGGCGCCCTCGCTGCATCGCACGGCGATCTCCGAGGATGCCGCAGCGCTCGGGGCGGCCACCATGCCGCTGTCCCATCGCCTGTGCCTGCCATCTGCGGATGCAAGCCAGCAGACCCGTGTGCCGATGTCGACCGTCATGCTGCCGGCCGGCCTTGCGGTCAGCGGGTCTTCGGCAGTGCAAGCTCCATAAAGGGCAGCAGGGCGGCGCCGCGGGCAACGCCACATTGCGCAAAGGTCAGTTTGCGGATGGGCGGGATCCATGAAGCCGGCACGAAATAGGTGCCCTTGCGCTCCCGCTCGGCGATCATCATCGCAATGACCGTGTCCAGCACGGCGTCCGGCAGGCTTCCGCCAATCAGGACAGCCCCGGGGGAGACGAAGCCGCCAAGCGCAAGCACCGCATCGAGCAGGCGGGATGCGGCGCGCCGCATCCAGTCCTCGGCGAAGTCCTCGCCGAAAGTCTCAACATGGCGCTGATAGGCCGCGGCACTCGCCACCTCGTCCAGCGTCAGTTCCTCGCGGCCCGGTCGCATGCTGCCGATGCCGCCCGCGCGACCATGCACGCCGCGAAAGAAACGCCCGCCCGTCATCAGGCCGGCGCGCACGATCTCATCGACCAGGATTACCGCGAAGCCCCCCTCCGGCTCGCCGATACCGAGAATACGCTCCGCGGTGACGACCGCTTCCACATCCTTGACCACGAAGGACGCCAGATTGGAAAGCGTGGGCATCCGCTCAATCTCTGTGGCATCGACGCCTGGATGGCAGGCAATGCCGATGCCGCTGAGGCTTTCGGCACACCGGTCGCGGATCGTGGCGACTGTGTCCGCCAGCCTGTCGGACGGTACTGTCTGTTGCAGGACGAGATGGCCCTTGAGATCGACGAGGGCGAGATCCACCACGTCCGGGCGCAGCCAGAGCCCCAGCCCGTGAACGCTTCCGGCCACCAGTGAAAACTCGGCCGCCTTGTAGCGGTCACCCACGTCGCGCTGACCCTGCTCCACCACGCCCGCTGCAATCAGGCGCTTCAGAATGCCGGTGATGGCGGGTTCGGTGAGGCTCAGATGGCCGGCAAGTTCCTGGCGCGTCAGCGCACCGTGCCGGCGCAGCAGCGCCAGCACGACACGCGAATTGTGGTCGGCAATGTCCTCCGGGCTGATGCCCGCGCCGCCCCGTTCGCCGTCACCGTCGCGCTTTTGCCCCCGTGCCAATCGCCGGCCTGCCTTCAATCCCTGCCTCGCTTGCGTGATCATGCCGTGGCGAACCGTTCCTTCTCCGGCAACTGTTTCTTCTTTATACATTATTTTTCAGCGCCGTCGTCCATCCGCGTTGTGCCGCAAGGCTGATTTTGCCGTGCATTGCCGAAGGTTCGCAGCCCCTTCCGGGAAAGGGCCGACGGGTGATTCCTGCGATCTCCCGACTTTGCCTCTTGAACCCAGCCGCCTGCCGGACCACCTATCCGGCGCGCGTCGGAGCGCATGCGGCGGCTCTTTGACCGACCGGATATCCGGATGGCGCTTCTCACGGGGGATAGCATGGGCGAGGCACACGACACCACCGAAGGCAAGGAGGTTGCCGATCCCCGTACCATCATGCCCTGGCTTCTGACCCGGACGCATGACGAACGTTTCATCGACAACGTGTTTGTCGCGCTGTGCGACCGGCTGCGCCTGGCCGGCGTGCCGGTGGCGCGCGCCACCCTGCATTTCCGTATCAATCATCCGCAATGGATGGGGGCACGCATCCTGTGGCGTACCGGTTTTGCGGAGGCCGAGATCGATACCGTCGACTATGGCGTCGAGAACTCGCCGGAATTCCTGATGAGCCCGATCCGCGACCTGCATGATGGCGTGGCGGAGGTGCATCAGATCCTGACGGTCGATGATCCGGCCCGCCCCTACCCGATCTTTGCGGAACTGCGGCAGGAGGGGCTGACCGACTACCTCGCCATGCCGCTGCAGCACACGCTGGGAAAGCGTCATGCCGTAACCTTTGCCAGCGATGCGCCCGGAGGATTTGCGCCGGAGCATCTCACCCTTCTGCGGGCGCTGGTGCCGGTGCTGGCGCTGGTCAGCGAGGTGCGCATCAAGAACGCGCTGGCCCGTACCCTGCTTCGCACCTATGTCGGCCCGCATGCGGGGGAAAAGATCCTGGCCGGCGCCACGCGCCGCGGCAGCGGCGTTACCCTCTCGGCGGTCGTGATGATCTTCGACGTGCGCAATTTCACGGAGATTTCGGACCTCTGGCCACGCGACGATGTGATCGGCATGCTGAACCAGTGCTTCGACGCACTGTCCGAACCGATCGAACGGCATGGCGGCGAGATTCTCAAGTTCATGGGCGACGGGCTGTTGGCCGTCTTCCCGCTGGAGGGGGAGGATGTCTGCCAGCACGCCTTCGATGCTCTGGCGGAAGTCCAGGTCGCGATGGATCGGCTCAATCGATCGCGCGAAGCCGCGAACCAGCCGGCGCTCCGCTATGGCATCGGTGTCCACTGCGGCGATGTCATGTATGGCAATATCGGTTCGTCCTCGCGTCTTGATTTCACGGTGATCGGCCCGACCGTCAATATCGCCTCCCGTCTGGAAACCCTGACCAAGACCGTTCATCGCCCCGTCCTGATGTCGGAAGCCTTCATCCGCGCTGGTCAACTGGAGACGCAGGTCGAGCATGTCGGCAGTTTTCCGCTGCGGGGGCTTTCCCAATCGGTGGATGTGTTTGCGCCGCGCTGAGCGGTGGCCAAGGCTTCCTCCGTCTCGAACCGCTTGTGGTTCCGTGTCATAGAGATTGTGAAGCGGCCACCGGTGGCGGCCTGCGATGCATGAGGGGCAGATGGCGTTCACGCTGCGGCAGTTGCAGTATTTCGTGGCGGTGGCCGAGCAGGGCACTGTGTCGGGCGCGGCGCATGTCCTGTCCATCTCGCAATCCTCGATCACCGAAGCCGTGAAGGAACTGGAACGGGATCTGGGCGTGTCGCTGTTCGAGCGGCATCCGCGCGGCCTCGCCATTACCCAGCAGGGCCACCAGTTTCTTCGCCACGCGACGAAGATCCTTGCCAATGTCGCCGAGGCGCGGCAGGTCTTTGATTCGGATCCCGGAAAGACGACCGGCACCCTGCAACTTGGTGTCACCTCGCTGGTCGCCGGCTATGTGCTGTCGGATCTGCTCGCCCGCTATCGCCGCGCCTTCCCCGGCGTCGAGGTCGGTACCGTCGAGGACGAGAGCAACTACCTGGAGCACCTGCTGGTCGGCGGCGAACTCGATGTGGCGGTCATCCTGCTCAACAATCTGCGCGACCGGCAGGCGCTACAGTTCGAGACCCTGGACATGTCGCCCTTCAATCTGTGGCTGCCGGCCGGCCACGCGCTTGCGGCCCTCCCCTCGATCACCGTCGAGCAGATTGCCGAACAGCCGCTGATCATGCTCACCACCGACGAGATCGAGGAGGCGACGCGCAAGCTGCTCGCCGTCTTCGGCGCGCGGCCGCGGGTCGCCTTCCGCACGCGCTCGGTCGAGGCCGTCCGCAGCCTTGTGGCGACCGGCGCCGGTGTTGCCATCCTGCCGGACATGATCTACCGGCCCTGGTCGCTGGAAGGCGATCGCATCGAGACGCGGGACGTTTCCGCCTCGCTGCCGGCAATCCACGTCGGTCTCGTCTGGCGTCGTGGCCTCACCCTGTCGCAGCCGCTCAAGAACTTTATTTCTCTGGCCCAGACCCAGCGCGCGCCGCGGCTCCGATAACGAGGGACGAGAGCATTCGGTTTTTCCGATACCGGGCTTTTGATAAAAGAAATTGTGAAGCCGAAGGCGCTGGTTATCATCCCCTCCAACAAGATCGGCAAATCCGAACACAGGGGAACATCATGAAGACCTTCTTGCGCATCAGCAGCGCCGTCGTTCTGCTATCCAACACCCTGCAGCCCGCATTTTCGACGGAGATGAAGACCGCAATCGGCCCCGGCGAGGGGCAGGTGGATATCGTGGCCTGGGCCGGCTACATGGAGCGCGGTGACACCGACAAGACCTATGACTGGGTGACCGGCTTCGAAAAGGAGACCGGCTGCAAGGTCAATGTGAAGACCGCCGCCACCTCCGACGAGATGGTCACCCTGATGAACCAGGGCGGCTTCGACCTCGTCACCGCCTCCGGCGATGCGTCGTTGCGCCTGATTGCCGGCGGCAAGGTGCAGCCGGTCAATGTCGGCCTGATCAAGACCTGGTCCGGCGTCGACATGCGTCTGCAGAATGCGCCGTGGCACACGGTGGGCGGCGTCCATTACGGCACACCCTATCAGTGGGGGCCGAACGTCCTGATGTACAACACCAAGACCTTCGGCGGCAAGGCGCCGGAGAGCTGGGAGGTGGTGTTCAAGGAGATGATGCTGCCGGACGGCAAGTCCAACAAGGGGCGCGTGCAGGCCTATGACGGGCCGATCTACATTGCCGATGCCGCGCTCTACCTGAAGTCCGCCAGGCCGGACCTCGGTATCAAGGATCCCTATGCGCTGACCGAAGACCAGTACAAGGCGGCGATCGAGCTTCTGAAGGGGCAGCGCAGTCTGGTTGGCCGCTACTGGCATGATGCGACGGTGCAGACCGACGACTTCAAGAACGAGGGTGTGGTCGCGTCCGGTTCCTGGCCCTATCAGGTGAACCTTCTGGAAGCGGACAAGCAGCCGATTGCCTCCACCATTCCGAAGGAAGGTGCCACCGGCTGGGCCGACACCACGATGATGCATGTGAACGCCGCGCACCCCAACTGCGCCTATATGTGGATGCAGCACTCGCTGACGCCGAAAGTGCAGGGCGATGTTGCCGCCTGGTTCGGCTCCGTTCCCGCCGTTCCCGCGGCCTGCAAGGGCAACGCGCTGTTGGGTGACAGCGGCTGCGCCACCAACGGCTTCGACAATTTCCAGAAGATCTCGTTCTGGCGGACTCCGGTGGCCAAGTGCGAAACGGGAACCTGCGTGCCCTATAGCCGCTGGGTGAGCGACTACATCGCCGTCATGGGCGGCCAGTAAGGCTTTCTACGGGGCGGCGCGCCGATCGGCAGACGGTTCGCCGCCTCCTTCTGCACTTTCCAGCCATCCGGCAGTTGCTCGCATAAAGCCCCCTGCCTGCCTGACCCGAACCTGTGGCCTCATCGGCCATTGCGGAGGACCTATGACTTCAGCCGTCAGTTTTCGCGCTGTCTCGCGCCACTTCGGCAGCGTGCGTGCCGTCGATGCCGTCGATCTCGATATTCCGGCCGGCGAATTTTTCGCCATGCTCGGCCCCTCCGGCTCCGGCAAGACCACCTGCCTGCGGCTGATGGCCGGCTTCGAACAGCCGACCAGTGGCGCGATTGCCATTCACGGCCGGGATGCGACGGGACTGCCGCCCTGGCGGCGCGCCGTCAACACCGTGTTTCAGGACTATGCCCTGTTTCCGCACATGACCATTCTCGACAATGTCGCCTATGGTCTGATGGTGAAGGGCGTGGATCGGGCAACCCGGCGTCGCGCGGCGGAAGAGGCGCTCGATCTGGTAAAACTCTCCGGCTATGGCGCGCGCCGCACCGGGCAGCTTTCGGGCGGCCAGCGCCAGCGCGTGGCGCTGGCCCGTGCGCTGGTCAACAAGCCGAGTGTGCTGTTGCTCGACGAGCCGCTCGGCGCGCTCGACCTGAAGCTGCGCGAGGCGATGCAGGAGGAGTTGAAGGGGCTGCAGAAGGCGCTCGGCATCACCTTCATCTTCGTCACCCATGATCAGGTCGAGGCGCTGTCGATGGCCGATCGCGTCGCCGTCTTCCATCAGGGACGGATTGTCCAGGCCGGTACGCCGGAAGAGATCTACCACAATCCGCGCAGCCGCTTCGTTGCGGATTTCGTCGGCTCCTCCAACATTATGCCGCCGGCGCTCACCGCCCGGCTGACGGGGGAGCGGCGCTGGGCGAGCCTGCGGCCCGAACTGCTTCGCCTCGGACGATGGGAGGACGGGCTGGTGCTGGAGGGAACGCTGGTCCAATCGAGTTTCCTCGGCGCCTTCCGCCGGCTGGCTGTCCGGGTGGAGAGCGAGATGCTGCACGCCAATCTGCCTGCCGGCGTCGGCGTGCCGAGCGAGGGCAGCGCGATCACGCTCTCCTTTGATCGCAGCGCGCTCAATCTGCTGGATGATGCGCCATGAGCCTTGTCGTCGGCGCAGAACCCCTCTCCTCCCGCGTGTCCGGCCTTCTTTGGCGCCGGCCGAACCTGCTCATCCTGCTGCTGCTTCTGCCGCCACTCCTCTGGCTCGGCCTGATCTATGTCGGCTCGCTGTTCTCCCTGCTGCTGCAGAGCTTTTTCTCGATCGACGATTTCACCGGACAGGTGACGCATGAGGTCACGCTTCTGACCTATGCCGAATTGCTGCGGCCGTCGAACCTCGACATCATCACCCGCACCGTCACCATGGCGGCGCTGGTGACGGTTGCGTCGGCCATCATCGCCTTTCCCGTCGCCTATTACGCGGCCCGCTATGCAAAGGGGCGCTGGAAGGCCTTCTTCTATCTCGGTGTCATGCTGCCGCTCTGGTCGAGCTATCTCGTCAAGATCTATGCCTGGAAGATGATCCTTTCCAAGGAAGGCATCGTCAGCTGGCTTGCGGCGAAACTCGGCCTCGGTGTCTTGCTGGACGGCTGGCTGTCGCTGCCGGTGGTGGGGGGCAATTCGCTGTCCGTCAGCGCCACCGGCACCTTCCTCGTCTTCGTCTATATCTGGCTGCCCTACATGATCCTGCCGATCCAGGCAGCACTGGAGCGGGTGCCGGCAAGTCTGATCGAGGCCTCGCACGATCTGGGGGCGGCACCCGGCGCGACCTTCCGGCATGTGTTGCTGCCGCTTGCGCTGCCGGGCATTGCCGCCGGCTCCATCTTCACCTTCTCGCTGACGCTTGGCGATTACATCGTGCCGGGCATCATCGGCACCTCGCGCCTGTTCATCGGCCAGGCCGTCTACATGCAGCAGGGCACGGCCGGCAACATTCCGCTTGCCGCCGCCTTCTCCGTGGTGCCCATGCTGATCATGGCGCTCTATCTCTGGCTTGCGAGGAAGATGGGAGCTTTCGATGCGCTCTGACCGGTCGACCGCCCCCCTCCTTCTGAAAATCGCGGCCGCCGCCGGGCTGCTCTTCCTGCATCTGCCGATCCTGCTGATCTTCGTCTATGCCTTCACCACCGAAACCCGCAGCTTCCAGTGGCCGCCGCCGGGTTTCACCACCCGCTGGCTGGCGGTGACCTGGGAGCGCCCGGATGTGTGGCAGGCGCTGATGCTGTCGCTGAAGGTCGCCGCGATCGCCACCCTGCTTGCCCTGGTGCTTGGAACGCTGTGTGCCGCTGCGCTGTCGCGGGCGCGCTTCTTCGGCCGGGAGGCGGTGTCGCTGCTGGTCATCCTGCCGATTGCGCTGCCCGGCATCGTCACCGGCATCGCGCTGCGCTCCGCCTTCGGTCTTGCGGAATTGCCCTTCTCCTTCTGGACCATCGTGCTCGGCCACGCCACCTTCTGCATCGTGGTGGTCTACAACAATGCGGTGGCGCGCTTCCGCCGTCTTTCCGTCTCGCTGATCGAGGCTTCCTACGATCTGGGCGCCGATGGCTTCCAGACCTTCCGCCATGTGGTGCTGCCCAATATCGCGACCGCGCTTCTCGCCGGCGGAATGCTGGCCTTCGCGCTGTCCTTCGACGAGGTGATCGTCACCACCTTCACCGCCGGTCAGCAGCAGACGCTGCCGATCTGGATGCTTCAGGAACTCATCCGCCCGCGCGAGCGGCCGGTGACCAATGTCGTCGCCATGGCCGTCGTGCTCGTCACCTTTCTGCCGATCCTTCTCGCCTACGCGCTGACGCGTGAAGGCGAGGACACCGCCGGCAGCGGCAAATGAACAGACTGAAAGGACCCCTGGACATGGACACGCAAATGCTGATCGGCTCCTCCTTCGTGGCCGGCGAGGAGCGCGAAGAGAAGATCCTGAACCCCCGCACGGCAGGCGTGATCGCCGAACTGCCGGAGGCCGGCCCCGGACAGATCGACGCGGCGGTGGCCGCCGCCCGCACCGCGTTTGCCGGCTGGTCGCGCACCACACCCGCCGAGCGTTCCGCCTATCTCCTGAAGATCGCCGATGCGATCGAGGCCGATGCGGATGCCTTTGCCGCGCTCGAGGCGCTGAACTGCGGCAAGCCGATCAACGCCGTGCGCAATGACGAGATTCCGGCCATTGTCGATTGCTACCGTTTCTTTGCCGGTGCGATCCGCAACCAGCAGGGCACGCTTGCCGGCGAATATCTGCCGGGCTTCACCTCGATGATCCGCCGCGACGCGATCGGCGTGGTAGGCTCGATCGCCCCCTGGAACTATCCGCTGATGATGATGGCCTGGAAGCTGGCGCCCGCCATTGCCGGCGGCAACACGGTGGTGTTCAAGCCCTCGGAACAGACGCCGCTGACGGCACTCAAAATGGCGAGACTGCTTGCCGGCATCCTGCCGGAGGGCGTGGTCAATATCATCCTCGGGCGCGGCGAAAGCGTCGGCAACCAGATGATCAACCATCCCGGTATCGACATGATCTCGATCACCGGGGATATCGCCACCGGCAAGAAGGTGCTACAGGCGGCGGCGAAATCGGTCAAGCGCACCCATCTTGAACTCGGCGGCAAGGCCCCTGTCATCGTCCATGGCGATGCGGATCTGGAGGCGGCGATTGCCGGCATCCGCACCTTCGGCTTCTACAATGCCGGCCAGGATTGCACGGCCGCCTGCCGCATCTACGCCCACCGCTCCGTCTACGACACGTTCGTTGCCGATCTCAGCAGTGCGGTCGCCTCGCTGCATTATGCCGATGCCGATGACAGCCTGAACGAGATCGGCCCGCTGATCTCGCAGCGCCAGCGCGACCGCGTGGCAAGCTTCGTTCAGCGTGCTGCTGAAGCCGATCACATCGAGATTGCCACCGGCGGCCAGCTGTTCGACGGGCCGGGCTTCTATTACCAGCCGACGGTGGTGGCCGGCGCGCGGCAGGATGACGAGATCGTGCGCCGCGAGGTATTCGGCCCGGTCGTTTCCGTGACGCCGTTTGGCGACGATGACGATGTGATCGCCTGGGCAAACGAATCCGACTACGGCCTCGCCTCGTCGGTCTGGACGAAGGATGTGTCGAAGGCGATGAAGGCGGCCGCCGGCCTGCGCTATGGCTGCACCTGGGTGAACACGCATTTCATGCTGGTCAACGAGATGCCGCATGGCGGCCTGAAACAATCGGGCTACGGCAAGGATCTGTCGCAATATGCGCTGGAAGATTACACGGTGGTCCGGCACGTGATGATCAATCACGGCTGACGAACCCGTTTCCTGCGCGGGCGGCCGCCATCGGCGCGCCGCCCGTCGTCATCCCGTTTACGGCTTGTAGGGCTCTCCAAGCGAGGCGACGCCGTTCAGCTTCAGCAGGCGCCGGTTGGACGAAATGATGCCGAGCACCAGGATCGTCACCAGATAGGGCAGGCTCGCCAGCAGTTGCGAAGGCAGTTCCACGCCGCCCGCCTGCGCGGCAAGCCCGGCCAGCGACACCGCCCCGAACAGGCAGGCGCCGAGGAAGATGCGGCCCGTCAGCCAGGTGCCGAACACGACAAGCGCGATCGCGATCCAGCCGCGGCCGGCAATCATGCCATCGGCCCAGAGCGGCGTGTAGACCGTCGAGGCATAGGCGCCGGCAAACCCGGCCATCACGCCGCCGAACAGCACGGCTGCCAGCCGGATCAGCATGACCGGATAGCCGATGGAATGCGCCGCCTTCGGATTTTCGCCGACGGCCCGCAGCACCAGGCCGGCCTTCGAGAAAGCAAAGCCCGCCCAGATCAGAAGCGTAGCGAGAAGCGACAGCCACACGACGATATCCTGCACGAACAGTCCGCCGACGACGGGAAGATCCGCAAGACCCGGCATGGCGAGTTTCGGCAGGCCCTTTACCGTCAGGCTCTCATAGGTCTTGCCGAACAGGGCGGAGAGGCCCTGCCCGAAGATGCCGATGGCAAGCCCCGCCGCCACCTGATTGGCCTGAAGGCCGAGCGTGACGAAGGCAAAGATCAGCGCCAGCAGCGCGGCGCCCAGCCCACCCACGACGAAGGCCAGCAGATGGCCGCCGCCGTGATAGACCACGATGAAGGCGAGCGCGGCGCCCAGCGCCATCAGCCCTTCCACGCCGAGATTAAGCACACCCGCCCGCTCGGCCACCAGCTCGCCGAGGGCCGCCAGCAGGAAGGGCGTTGCGGCGGCCAGCATGCCGGCCAGGATGAATTCGATGGCGTTCATGCCCTGCTCCGTGTGCTGGCCGACGGCCATTCGAGCCGATAGCGAACGAAGGCCATCGCGATCAGATAGGCAATCAGCAGGCTGCCCTGGAATACCCGCACGGCGGCAATCGGCAGATCGGCTGAAACCATGGCATTGTCGCCGCCGATGGAGAGCGCCGCCATCACCAGCGCGGACAGGACGATGCCGAGCGGATGCAGGCCGCCGAGATAGGCGACGATGATGGCCGAATAACCGTAGCCGGTGGAGATGGAGCGCTGCAGCTGGCCGAGCGGCCCTGCGACTTCGGCCGCACCCGCCAGACCGGCGGCAAAGCCGCCAATCAGCAGCGACAGCCAGATGGCGCGTGCCTCCGAAAAGCCGGCATAGGCGGCGGCCCGTGGCGCAAGTCCGCCCACCTCCAGCCGGTAGCCGGGAAAGCTTCGCTGCATGAAGACAAAGGCAAGGCCCGACAGCAGGAAGGCGATCAGCAGCGAGACGTTGACGCGGGTTCCCTCGAACAGGAGCGGCAGCATGGCATCGTACTGGAACATCACCGATTGCGGAAAATTGAAGCCGTTCGGATCCTTCCACGGGCCGAGCAGCAGATAGTTCAGCACCTGCGCGGCCACGAGGCTCAGCATCAGCGAGACGAGGATCTCGTTGGCGTTCAGCCGCACGCGCCAGAAGGCGGTGATGGCGGCCCAGAGCGCCCCGCCCATGGCGCCGGCGAGCAGCATGGAGGGCCAGATCCAGCCGCCGGTTGCCTGCGGATACCAGACCGGGATGGCGGAGGCGAAGATCGCTCCCAGAATGAACTGGCCTTCGGCGCCGATGTTGAACACTTTTGCGCGAAAGCCGATCGCGAGCCCCTGCGCGATCAGAAGCAGCGGCCCGAGTTTCAGCAGCACTTCGGAAAAGGAGGCCCAGGACAGGAAGGGCTCCAGCAGCATGGCATGGAACACGGCGCCCGGCTGCTTGCCGATCGCCACATAGAGCAGAAGGTTGACGAGGGTCGCGCCAGACAGCGCAAGGAGCGGCGCCAGCAGCGTGACGGCAAGCGAGGCACGTTCGCGGCGCACCAGATGCGGCAGGGCAAGGCGCATGCTCATGCGGAAAGCGCCTCCCGTGCCGCTTCGGCGCCCATCATGTAGCGACCGATCTCTTCCGGCTTCGTATCGCGGGCATTGAGCGGCGCGCTCAGCGTTCCCTTTCGCAGCACCTGGATCTGGTCGCACAGATCGAATAGCTCTTCCAGCTCCTCGGAAATCACGAGAATCGCCATCCCCTCGTTGCGTAGCGCCATCAGCTTGCGGCGGATGTCTGTGGCGGCGCCGATATCGACGCCCCAGGTGGGCTGCGCCACGAAGAGCAACTTCGGTTTCAGCATGATCTCGCGTCCGACGATGAATTTCTGCAGGTTGCCGCCGGAAAGCGCCCCGGCCTCGGCCTCGGCGGAGGGCGTGCGCACGTCGAAATCGCGGATACAGTCTGCGGTGAAGGCGGCGGCGCGGGCGCGGTCGATCAGCCCGTGCCGCTGAAGCCCGAGAGGATGCGCCGTCAACAGACTGTTGCGGGTGAGCGAGAGTTCCGGGACGGCACCCCGGCCGAGGCGGTCTTCCGGCACGAAGGCAAAGCCGAGTCGTCTGCGCTCCGCCGGGCCGAGATGGCCGACGGGCTGGCCCATCATCTGCACCTGTTCCCGCCGCGCGGCCGGCAGCCGGGTCTCGCCCGAGATGAAGGCGGCCAGTTCCGCCTGTCCGTTGCCGGAGACGCCGGCAATGCCGAGGATCTCGCCGGCCCGCAGGGTGAGGTTGACGCTGGAGAGCGCCACGGCGAAGGGATCGTCCGGTGTGTCTTCGAGGCCGATCAGTTCCAGCCGCGTCTCGCCGGCCGGTGCCGCGGTGACGGGCAGCGGTTCCGGCATGTCGCGGCCGATCATCATGCGTGCCAGATCATGCGCGTCATGGTCGCGCGGGTCCACATGGCCGGTCACTTCGCCGCTGCGCAGGATGGTTGCCCGGTCGCAGATCGCGCGGATTTCCTCCAGCTTGTGCGAGATGAACAGGATGGAGACCCCGCCATCGCGCAGGCGTCGCAGCGTGTCGAACAGTTTTTCCACGGCCTGCGGCGGCAGCACCGAGGTCGGCTCGTCGAGGATCAGCAGCTTCGGATCGGTCATCAGGCAGCGGATGATTTCCACCCGCTGTCGCTCGCCGACCGACAGCGCATGCACATGGGCGAGAGGATCGACCTCGAGCCCGAATTCCTCGCCGAGCGCGCGGATGCGCGACAGCAGCGCCCGCCTTTGCCCCGGCACCACCAGCGCGATGTTCTCGATCACCGTCAGCGTCTCGAACAGCGAGAAATGCTGGAACACCATGCCGATGCCGCGTTTGCGGGCCGAAGCGGGGGAGGAAAGGCGCAGGGGCGCGCCCTTCCAGAGCATCTCGCCCTCGTCCGGCGTCTCGACGCCGTAGATGAGCTTCATCAATGTGGACTTGCCGGCGCCGTTCTCGCCCAGGATGGCGTGAATGGAGCGCTCGCCGACCTCCAGCGAAATGCCGCGATTGGCCCGCACGGGACCATAGCTTTTCGTGAGGTTGCGAAGGGAAAGAAGCGGCGCCGTCATGGATCACTTCGGCAGCGGCGTCACGACACCCTTGACATGCCAGTCCATCGCGACGATCTCGCCATCGGCCATGGTCTTGCCGGCGGCCACGCCGACACTGCCATCCACCTTGGTGATCGGACCGGTGAAGGGCGAGAAGCTGCCGGCGGCAATCTTGCCTTCCACGTCCTTGATCTTTGCCACGGTGTCGGCGGGGATGGCCGGGTTCCAGTCGACGACCTGGACCACCTTGTCGGCCACACCGAGGAAGGCATTGGCGCCCTTGAACTTGCCGGCCAGATGCGCATCGACGGAGGCCTTGAAATAGGGCGACCAGTCCGTGGCGACGCAGCCGAGATAGGTCTTCGGCGCGTATTTCTTCATTGAGGAGTTGAGGTTGAAGGCATAGACGCCCTGTTCCTCGCAGAGCGAGATGACGGAAGGCGTATCCTGCGCGTTGGAGAAGATCACGTCGCATTTCTGCGCGATCAGCGCCTTGGCCGCTTCCTGTTCCTTGGCCGGATCGAACCACGAATTCACCCAGACCACGGAGATCTCGATGTTCGGATTGACCGCCTGCGCGCCGAGCGCAAACGCATTGATGGAGGTGATCAGTTCCGGAATGGCGAAGGCCGAGACGGAGCCGAGCTTGCCGGTCTTGGACAGGGCTGCGGCCGCCATGCCCATCAGGTAGGTGCCCTGGAAATATTTCGCGGCAAAGGGCGAGAAGTTCGGCGCGACCTGGAAGCCGGAGGCGTGCAGCACGGAAACCTTCGGGTTGCGGCGGGCGATCTGCAGGGCGCCGTTCTGGTAGCCGAAGGAGCCGGCGACGAGGAAATGGTTTCCGTCGGCCACCGTCTTGTTCATGATGCGGTCGGCATCCGGGCCTTCCGCGATGTTTTCCAGTACGGTGATCTTCACCTTGTCGCCATAGGCGGCCTTCACCGGCTCAAGGCCGGCCTTCAGTGCATGGCCCCAGCCCACGTCACCGATCGGCGAGGGCACGACGAGGGCGATGCCGAGCGGTTCGGCAGCGGTGGCGAGATGGCTGCCAAGCGTTGCCGCAACGCCGGTCGCTGCGGCGCTCTTCATCAGGTGTCTGCGTGTGATCGAATAGGACATTCCTGTTCCCCTGTTTTGTGAACGTCTCAGAATTGAACCGTGGCGAGGGCGGCTTCCGCCTCCGCCGCAAGCTTTGCCTCGTCGAGGCCCGGAAACTCGCCCTTCTTCCAGACGATACGGCCGTTGATCATTGTCATGTCGGTCGCCATCCCGACACCGACCTTGGCGAGCAGGCTCAAGGGGTCGTGGCGGGTGCCGACATAATCCATGCGGCGGGTGTCGATCGCGAAGAGATCGGCGGCCAGGCCGGGCGCAAGCCGGCCGATATCGGCGCGGCCGAGCAGCGAGGCACCGCCCGTCGTCGCATAGGCGAGGAAGGCGGCAGGCTCCGGCACCGGATGGCTGCGGGTGGCGGCCACGAGGCATTGCAGCATGTAGCCGGAATGGATGCAGTGCATCAGGTTGGAATTGTCGTTGGAGGCAGCGCCATCGCAGCCAAGGCCGATGCGCAGGTTGAGTGCTGCCATGGCCGGAATGTCCGTCACCTCCGCGCCGACCAGATAGACCGGCTCCGGACAATGGGAGAGGCCGGTGCCATCCGCCGCCATGCGGGCAAGTTCGGCATGCGAGAGTTCCCAGCCATGCGCATAGAAGGCATCCGGCCCGGCAAAGCCAAGCTCGGCGCAGTAATCCACTGTGCGCATGCCGTGCCGTGCGGCAATCACCGGGCTTTCCCCTTCCCCGACATGGGTGTGCATCATCACGCCGCGGTCACGGGCAAGGGCAACGCTTTCCACGAAGGTTTCGCGGTAGCAGTTCACCGGCTGGCAGGGGGCGACCACCACCTGTCGCATGCTGAAGGGCGCGGCATCGTGGTAGGTGTCGATCACGCGGGCGCAATCGGCGATGAACTCGTCGGTGGTTTCCAGCATCTCGTCCGGAATGGTCGAGCCTTCCGACTTTGGCAGCGTGTTGCCGCCCCGCCCGGCATGAAAGCGCATGCCGAGCAGGTCTGCCGCCTCGAACTGCCGGTCGATCAGCCGTTTTCCGGCATGGCGCGGAAAGCAGTACTGGTGATCGAAGGCGGTGGTGCAGCCGTGCTTGATCAGTTCCGCCATCGCCGTCAGCGAGGAATGGTAGAAGCAGTCCTCGTTCAGCCGTGAAAACACCGGATAGATGCGGTCCAGCCACTCGATGACGGACAGCTTCGTCCAGTCGAGATCGGCCCGGTTGCGCACGAAGGTCTGGAAGAAATGGTGGTGGGTGTTGATGAGGCCGGGATAGACGAACCATCCGGAAGCATCGATCACTTCAGCGCCGGCGGCTTCCTCCGTTGCCGAAAGGTTCGGTCCGATCGCGAGGATTGTCGGGCCCTCGGTCAGAAGGTCGACATGACGCAGAACCGTCTGCCCGGTGCCGTCATCGACGATCACCGCATCGGCGCCACGCAGCAGATATCTTGTCGGTTGGGAGACCATGTCAGGCAGGCTCCCCTTCCGCGCCATGAACGGGCTCCAGCTTCAACTCGTGCAGGCGGTGGATGCCCGGCATCTCGATGAAGCCCGGCAGGGCGCGGACGGCCCGCAGCCACAGGCGGATCGACGGATAGGGATCAAGCGACACGCTGCCATCCGGTGCCAGTGCCACATAGGGAAAGCAGGCAATGTCGGCGATCGTCGGCCTGTCGGCGACGAGGAAGCGCTCGCCGCGCAGGCGCTGTTCGACGAGCGCCGCTTCCAGCTCCCTCAGCGCCGCGATGCCGGCGGCCTGCAGGGCGGCCAGATCGCCGGGGCGCAGCAGCATTTCGCAGAGACGCGCGCCGCCGAGGCTTGCGGTCAGCCGCTGGGCGAAGGAAAGCCACTGCTCGGTGCGGGCAGCCTCGGCGGCCGTGTCGCGGCCGAGCCAGTCGGAGGATTTGAGGCTCGCCAGATAGACGAGCATGGCGGCACTCTCCGTCAGCCTCAGGTCGCCATCTTCCAGGATCGGGATCGAGCCGGCCGGGTTCAGCGCCAGAAGCGCAGGGGTACGATGTTCTCCACCCGGATGGAAATCCACCGCGCGCAGTTCCAGTGGAATGCCGAGAAGGGCCGCCAGCAGGCGCACCTTGTAGCAGCTTGGCGAGAGGATGTAGTCGTAAAGCTTCATTGCGCCACCAGTTGCGCGCCATAGGTATAATTGTGCCGCTTCAGCCAGCGCCGATAGGCGACGGAGGTGAGATCGGCACGGGTGGGAATTTCCATGCCCGGATCGAGCGGCAGGCGGCGCGGGATCTGGTTTTCCAGGATCGAGCGGTCCTGCAGGAAGATCATCTGCTGGAAATGGATGAGGTCGGTCATGGGGGTGACGTCGTCATAGAGCGCCATCCAGGGCCAGACGTCGCAGAGTTCCTCGGTCAGCGGCTGCACGAAGAGGGTGATCACGTCCCACTCGCCGGGGCGTGCGGGGCAGGTCTTGTAGAGCACGGAACAGGTCGGCGCCGGCACGCGGTACATGTAATCGGTGGTGATGCCGCCGGCGGCGGACTTGGCGGCCTGCGGCTGGTAGAATTTCACCTTGGTCGCCCAGACCTCGTCTTCCTGCTCGCGGATTTCCACCTCGTAGCGCTCCACCTCCGTATGCGGTTCGGCGCCGAGGATGTCGGTATGGACGAAGGGGAAATGGGCGATGTCGAGAAAGTTCTCGACAGCGCGCAACGGCGAGCAGCGCACCCGGACGACACCCACCTCCACCAGACGCCGGCCGGGCTGGTCGGCCTCCGGAATGGCAAACAGCGGCTTGTCCGGCTGTCCGAGCGAGGTCCAGACATGGCCGTGACCGATGACCACCGGAAGTCTCCGGCCATCGGCGGTTTCGACGACAATCTCGCCGCCCTCGCTCTCATGGAGGCGGATCGGCTCACCCATCAGCAGGGTCTTCTGGCCGTTCGCATCCACCTTGCTGCGCAGTCCGACCGGATACCATTCGTCACGCATTGCGCCGATTGTCATGCCGCAGCCTCCGTGGTTCCGGTTTCCGCCGCACGGCGCAGCGTTTCGGCGGCACGCGACACGGCAATGCGCTGGTCGAGCGTCGCATCGGCCGGCGCCAGCAGGTGGATGAGACTGGTGCCCTCGGCCTGCTCGGCGCACAGCAGAATGACGGCGCTGCCGGCAAGCGTGCCCTTCAGGATCCCTGGCCCAGCGCTTTCGCCGCCAAGCGTCCGAGAGATCACATCGCGGGAGACGGCAAAGGACAGGGAGCGAAGCGGCACAAAACCCGGAAAATCGGGCGGCAGCGACGGATCGTCTGCGCGCGCGCGCCAGATCACGCCGCCTGCTTCCAGCACCGAGCCCGTCGCCACGCGGATCGAGGCCGGCGGCTCGAGATCCGGATGGGCGGGGATGCGCAGACAGCGCCCCCCCTGATCATAGCTCCAGCCGTGATAGATACACGACAGCGCCTCGCCGCGCACGAAGCCGTGCGACAGGCGCATGCCGCGATGCGGACACCGGTCGGCGGCCAGCGAAAGCGTGCCGCCGGCGCTGCGCCAGAGGGCCATCGGCCCCTCCGGCGTCCAGATCGGCATCACCGTCGCCGGTGGCAGATCCTCGGAGAGCGCAAGCGGGGTCAAGGGCGCGGCGTCTGTCGATGGCATTGCAGTCACTTCTCACGTACTGACGACGGGCAATCCGGAAGGGGCCGCTCTGCGCGTCACGGGGTGATCGGCAGTTATGCATATCGTTTTGGCAAATTCAACAATGGCTACAAACTAGGCAACAGAAACATTTTGATCGCATGAGATTTGCGGGTGTCGGCTTGCATGACGATCAGGCCCCCCGTTTGTCAGGGGTCTTACGCCGCCGACCGGAGCGCGATTATACCTCCGTATAACGGGCCTGCACCAAGGCCTCATTGACCGGGCTACGCCCGCGTGCCATGACCGGCCTGTCTTCGCAGTGCACCATGCCTGCGACGACGATGCCAACAACTGATCAAGAAGCAGATGGACAGCTACCCTAGTCGCTGTCCGGTTGCGGTATCAGGCCGCCACCGGATGGTCATCATCAGACCCTGGACCGCCCACGGCTCGAACCGTCGGGTGCAGACCGGTCGGGCCTAGCCTGTCCGGCTCGCCCCTCGGACCCGCCCTGGCGGACTGAAGAGGTGAGCCATGAACACCACGATTATTGACGGCGGCCGAACCGCCTTTGCCTTCCTTTTTCCGTATCGACAGCTTCGCGCGTGCCTTTGTCCCGCTCGATCGTGCAGCGTCGTCTGAGCCGCCGCGCGCCGGCGTCACTCGGCACCCCGTCCGCTGCAGGATCGCAGACGGCATGTTTCTCTCTTTCTTTACGGTCATGCCGCATCATCCTGATCAGCCTCTTCCTGAGGCCAGGGGCGGATCACGACCTTTCTTTCGTCCATGAGGGTTCACATGGTCTTTCTTTCCCATGATCGCCGCGGACACAGCGCCGTTGCCGCCCTGGCGCGCGCCCGCATTCTGCCGAACCTCTATGATCTGGTGGCGCTCGCCGCCCTGGCCGCCATTGCGGTGCTTGCCCTGCATGGCGCGGCCGAAATGCGTGCACCCCTCGAGGGGCTCGATTCGGCCCCGCTCGTGCTCGATCCGGCGCGGTTGCCGGAATATGCGCTGCGCACAACGCTGCGCATGTTTGCGGCCATTGGCGCCTCGCTGGTCTTTACCTTCGTGGTAGCAACTCTGGCCGCCAAAAGCCGGCGGGCCGAGATGATCATCATTCCGGCGCTGGACATCCTGCAATCGGTGCCGGTGCTCGGTTTTCTCACCTTCACGGTGACCTTCTTCATCGGCATCTTTCCCGGCAGCCAGCTCGGGGCCGAATGCGCGTCGATCTTCGCGATCTTCACCAGCCAGGCCTGGAACATGGCCTTCTCCTTTTACCAGTCGCTGCGCACGGTGCCGCGTGACCTGCAGGAGGTCGCCCGCGGTTTCGGCCTGACGGCCTGGCAGCGCTTCTGGCGGCTGGAAGCTCCCTTTGCTGCGCCCGGTCTCGTGTGGAACACCATGATGTCGATGTCCGGCGGCTGGTTCTTTGTCGTCGCCTCGGAAGCGATCACCGTCGGCAACACCACGATCCAGTTGCCGGGCCTCGGCTCCTGGCTGGCGGTGGCGATCGACAAGCGCGATTTCGCCGCCGTCGGCTGGGCTGTCTTCGCCATGGGCGTCGTCATCCTGCTTTACGACCAGTTCCTGTTCCGCCCCATCGTGGCCTGGGCCGACAAGTTCCGTGTCGAGCAGACCGCCGGTCAGGACAAGCCCGAATCCTGGGTCTACAGCCTCATCAAGCGCACGCGCCTGCTGAAGCGTCTGTTCTGGCCGCTTGGCCGGCTCTGGCAGAGCCTGATGCTGATGCGGCTTCCCTCGGTGATGCCGTCCGCGCCGTCTGCCGGCCGCAGCGAAGCGCGCACCAGCCGTGTTCTGGACTGGGCATGGCTCTGCCTGATCGTGGCCGGCGGTGCCTGGGGGCTGTGGACCGCCTTTGCCTATGTCAGCCAGACCCTGACCCTTGCCGATGCCCGCGAAGCCTTTGCCGGCGGGGTGGTCACCCTTCTGCGGGTGATTGCGCTGATTGCGGTCGCGAGCGTCATCTGGGTTCCGATCGGTGTGTGGATCGGCCTGCGGCCAGCCGTTGCCGAACGGGTGCAGCCGGTGGCGCAGTTCCTGGCGGCCTTTCCAGCCAATGTGCTCTTTCCCTTTGCGGTGGTCGCCATCGTGCGCACCGGGGTGGACCCGAACATCTGGCTGGCGCCGCTGATGGTGCTCGGCACCCAGTGGTACATCCTGTTCAACGTCATTGCCGGAGCGAGCGCCTTCCCGACCGATCTCAAGGAAGCCTCGTCGGTCTATCAGGTCCGCTCCTGGCTCTGGTGGCGGCGGGCGATCCTGCCGGGGATCTTCCCCTATTATGTCACCGGCGCGCTGACGGCGTCCGGCGGCTCCTGGAACGCCAGCATCGTTGCCGAGGTGGTCAGCTGGGGCAATACCAAGCTCGAGGCTTTCGGTCTCGGTTCCTACATCGCCCGGGCGACCGAGGCGGGAGATTATCCGCGGGTGGTGCTCGGCATCGCCGTGATGTCCCTCTTCGTCACCCTGCTCAACCGCGGTCTCTGGCGTCCGCTCTATGTCTTTGCCGAACGCCGCCTGCGTCTCAACTGATCCTTCCGGGGAGTGATCACCATGGAAACCACCGTTCTCCTCAACAACACCGAAATCACCGCCGCTGCACCGCTGGTCCAGGCCCGAAAGGTTTGCCAGGTTTATGACAAGGGCGCTGCCGGCTCGCTGGTCGTCCTCGACAATGTCGATCTCGACCTTCGCCCCGCCGAGGTCGTCGGCCTGCTCGGCCGCTCCGGTTCGGGCAAGTCGACACTGCTGCGCGCCATTGCCGGCCTGATCCGTCCGAGCACCGGTGACATCACCTTCGAGGGACGCCCCGTCACCGGTCCGAATGCCGGCATCTCCGTCGTCTTCCAGAGCTTTGCCCTGTTTCCCTGGCTGACCGTTCTGCAGAATGTGGAGCTTGGCCTCGAAGCACAGGGCGTCGGCCCGGAGGAACGGCGCAAGCGGGCGCTGGCCGCAATCGACCTGATCGGTCTCGATGGCTTCGAAAGCGCCTATCCGAAAGAACTTTCCGGCGGCATGCGCCAGCGCGTCGGGCTGGCCCGGGCGCTCGTCGTGCGTCCGCGCGTGCTTCTGATGGACGAGCCCTTCTCGGCGCTCGACGTGCTGACGGCCGAAACGCTGCGCACCGACCTGCTCGATCTGTGGTGCGAAGGCCGCATGCCGATCGAATCGATCCTGATGGTGACGCACAACATCGAGGAAGCGGTGCTGATGTGCGACCGCATCCTGATCTTCGGCTCCAATCCCGGCCGGGTCGTCGCCGAAATCCGCGTCGACCTTCCGCAGCCGCGCAACCGCCTCGACCCGGCCTTCCGCATGCTGGTGGAGGACATCTATGCCCGCATGACCGCCAGAAGCACGGCGCCGACCCGTGAAGGCCTGTTCCGTGGCACGGGCATCGCGCTCGAACTGCCGCGCGTCTCGACCAACCTGATGTCGGGCCTGATCGAGAAGGTGGCTGCCGAACCCTGTCACGGGAAGGCGGTGCTTTCGCCGCTGGCCGCGCATCTGCACATGGAAATCGATGACCTGTTTCCCGTTGCCGAAACCCTGCAACTGCTGCGTTTCGCCGATCTGGAAAGCGGCGAGATCCGGCTGACGCCTGCCGGCATGCATTTTTCCGACAGTGATGTCGACGACCGCAAGCGTCTGTTTGCCCAGCAGCTGGCAACCTTCGTGCCGCTGGCCGCCCATATCCGACGCATTCTGGACGAGCGCCCGACGCACCGGGCGCCTGCCCGCCGCTTCCGCGACGAGCTGGAGGATTACATGTCGGAAGAGCAGGCCGACATCACGCTGCGCGCCGTGACCAACTGGGCGCGTTACGGTGAATATTTCGCCTATGACGAGGATGCCGATCTGTTCACGCTCGAAAATCCGAGCTGATCCGCCACGTGCAGCTGGCGGGCCGTCACGGCCCGCCGGAGCGGTCTTCCCCTGCCGGACAGGCCGGGAGATACCGTTGCAGGAAGACCATCGCCTGTGACACTGTCTTGCGGATGCGAACCGAGAAAACAGCTGGCACGGGAGGGCGATCATGGTGCGGTATCTGATCGAGGCGCCGCTTCTGTGGCTCTCTGTCACTCTTCTTGCCAGTGGCGTGTTCGTTGCCGATACGCTGACGGACCGAGAGATTGCCTTTGCCGTTCTCTATGCTGCCGTCATTCTGGTTTCGGTGCGGGCCGGCAGGCCGCGCGCCATCCTGACCGTCGGCAGCCTCTGCGCCATTCTCACCATCGTCAGCTATGTGCTGACCAAACGGGGCGCGCAGGAATCCGGCCTGATGAACTGCGTGCTGAGCCTGCTTGCCATCGGAGCCACCACATTCCTCACCATGCGCATCGAGGTGGTGGAGGCGCGCACACGGCTGGCGCAGGCAGCACTGGCACGCATGTCGCGGCTGACCACCATCGGCGAGCTTGGCACGTCCATCGCGCATGAGGTGAGCCAGCCGGTCACCGCGATTGCAGCCAACGGCAATGCGGCCCTGCGCTGGCTCTCCGCCGCGCCGCCGAACCTTGAAGAGGCCGAAAGCGCCATCCGGCGGATCGTGCAGGATGCGGAGCGGGCCGGCGAGGTGATTGGCCGCGTGCGACGGCTGATTGCCCGCGTGCCTCCCTCGCGCGATCCCATCGATATCGTCGAGGTGATTTCCGAGGCGCTGGCGCTGGTGCGTGCCGAGCTGCGCAACCACGATATTCTGCTCAGGACCGAATTTGCGACCGACCTGCCGCCGGTCACCGGTGACCGCATCCAGATGCAGCAGGTGGTGCTGAATTTCCTGATGAATGCCATCGAGGCCATGGCGGGCGTCGATCCGGCGCGGCGTGATCTGCTCGTCTGCGCGGCACGCGACGACCGCACGATCACCGTCAGCGTGCGCGATACCGGCACCGGCCTGCCCGGCTCCGGTGCGGACGGCCTGTTCGAAGCCTTCCAGACGACCAAGCCGATGGGCATGGGCATGGGGCTGACCATCAGCCGCTCGATCATCGAAGCCCATCGCGGCCGGATCTATGCCGCCGCCAATTTTCCCCACGGCGCGGTGTTCGGCTTTACCCTGCCGATCATCCCCGTTTCGAAAGGAGAGACAGCCGATGGGTGAGCGCCCCACGGTCTATGTGATCGACGACGACGAATCCGTTCGCGCCGGGCTCGACAGCCTGCTGCGCTCCGTCGGCTATGACAGCCACGGCTTTGCCTCGCCGCGCGCGTTTCTCGCGCATCCGCCCGGAACCGGGCCGAGCTGCCTCGTTCTCGATATCCGCATGCCCGATGCCAGCGGCCTCGATTTCCAGGACGAGCTGGCGGCGATGGGCCGATGCATTCCGATCGTTTTCCTCACCGGCCATGGTGACGTGCCGATGTCGGTCAAGGCGATGAAGGCCGGTGCCGTCAGCTTCCTGCTGAAGCCGTTTCGCGAACAGGACCTGCTCGATGCGATCCGCGAGGCGCTGGACCGAGACCGTGCGCGGCTGCGGCAGGACGATCAGGCCTCCGAACTGCGCGAACGCTTCGCCACGCTGACGGCGCGCGAGCGCGAGGTGATGGCGCGGGTGGTTGTTGGCCGCCTCAACAAGCAGATCGCCGCCGAGATCGGCCTCAGTGAGGTGACCGTGAAGGTGCATCGCGGCCATGTCATGCGCAAGATGCAGGCCGACACGGTGGCCGATCTGATCCGCATGGCCGACCGCCTCGGGATCGGCGCGGCGTGCGGATCAGAACCCGGCGTGCGATAGGCGCACGCCGGCTTCGGGTTTGCGGGATGCGTCAGCTGGCCTTTTTCTGAAGCGTGGGGTTTTGCGTCCATTCCGGCAGCCAGTCGCGATGGGCAATGAGCAGGTCATCGACCAGCGACCAGATCTGGTCGAGGTCGAGTTCGGCGGCCGTATGCGGGTCCATCATCGCGGCATGATAGATGTGCTCGCGGTTTTCGCTGATCAGCGCTCGCACCGTCAGTTCCTGCACGTTGATGTTGGTGCGGATCAGCGCCGTGAGCTGCGGCGGCAAATCCCCGATGAAGGTCGGCTGGATGCCGTTATGGTCCACCAGGCAGGGCACTTCCGCCGCGCAGTCGGCCGGCAGCGAGGTGATGCAGCCATTGTTGCGCTGGTTGCCGTAGATGACAGAGGGTTCGCCGGTCCACACCGAGTTGATGATCGATGAGGCATATTCCTTCGACTGCTTGACCTCGATGCGATCGGCGGAGCGGTATTCGGCGGCCTGCGCCTTCCAGCGGTCGATCTGCTCGATGCAGCGCTTGGGATATTCATCGAGCGGAATGCCGAACTTCTCGATGAGATCCTCGCGGCCCTCCTTGATGAAATAGGGCGTGTATTCGGCAAAATGCTCCGAGCTTTCGGTGACGAAATAGCCGAGACGGGTCAGCATCTCGTAGCGCACCTTGTTCGGGCAGCGCGGGTTCCAGCCGGGTTTGGGTGCTCGGCCCTCGCGATAGGCGCGCACGAGATCCGGATAGAGGCTGCGATAGCTGCCGTCCTTCTGTCGATGTTCGAATTCCAGGAAGAAGGCCATGTGGTTGATGCCGGCGGACCGATAGCGGATCTCCTCGTAGGGGATGTCGAGATCGTGGGCGAGTTCCATCGCCGTGCCCTGCACCGAGTGGCAGAGTCCGACCTGGCGGATCTCCGGGTATTTTTCAGCGATCGCCCAGGTGTTGATCGCCATCGGGTTCACATATTGCAGCATGATGGCCCTGGGGCAGACGGCCATCATGTCCTCGCAGATCTTCCAGAGGTGCGGTACGGTGCGAAGCCCCCGCATGATGCCCCCGACGCCGAGCGTATCGGCAATCGTCTGGCGCAGGCCAAATTTCTTCGGAATCTCGAAATCGGTGACGGTGCAGGGCTCGTAACCGCCGATCTGGAAGGCGACGACGACGAAATCGGCCCCCTGAAGGGCGCGGCGCTGATCGGTATAGGTTTCCGCCTTGGCCTTGACGCCGAGCGTCGCGATCAGCTTGTTGACGACAATGGCGCTTTCTTCCAGGCGCTGCGGATTGATGTCCATCAGCGCAATGGTGGCCTCCGAAAGGGCGGGCCTCTGCAGCACGTCGCCGACGATGTTCTTCATGAACACCGTGGAGCCGGCGCCGATGAACGTGATCCTGGGTTGTCTTGCCATGTCATTCCTCCTGCAATCAGGCAATGTCGAAGGCGGCCTTGACCAGCCGCCGGGTGTAGTCGGTCTTCGGGTTGGACAGCACGTCGGCCACGGCGCCTTCCTCGACGATCCGGCCGTGCTGCATGACGATGACGCGGTGGCAGAGCGCCCGCACCACCTTGAGATCGTGGGAAATGAAGAGGTAGCTGAGGCCCCGCTCGTCCTGCAGCTTGCGCAGGAGATCGATGATCTGCGCCTGCACGGAGAGGTCCAGCGCCGAGGTCGGCTCGTCGAGCAGGATGAATTCCGGTTCCAGCGCAATGGCGCGGGCAATCGCGATGCGCTGGCGCTGGCCGCCGGAAAACTCGTGCGGGAAGCGGGAAAGGATGTCGACCGGCATGCCGGCCGCGTTCAGTGCGTCCTGCACCCGTTCCATCCGTTCGGCCCGGCCTTTTCCGATCCCGTTGACGATCAGGCCCTCCTCGATGATCTGGCCGATCGTCATGCGCGGATTGAGCGAGGCGAACGGGTCCTGGAAGACGATCTGCATGCGGGCGCGCAAGGGGCGCATCTCCTTGCGCGTGCGGCCATCGACGCGCTCGCCATCGAAGGTGATCTCGGCCGCTACAGGCTCGTTCAGCCGCAGCAGCGACTGGCCGAAGGTGGTCTTGCCCGAGCCGGACTCGCCGACGATCCCCAGCGTCTCGTGGCGCCGGAGCGTCAGGCCGAGGCTGTCGACCGCCACCAGTTCGCGCAGATCCGGCTTGAAGAAGCCGCCATGCCGCATCATGAAGGACACCTTGACCCCGCGCGCCGTCAGAAGCGGCGGGGCATTGTCCGGCAGCGGCGAGGCGCTGCCATGCGGCTCGGAGGCGAGCAGCTTCTTCGTGTAGGCATGACGCGGGCGGGCAAAGATGTCTGCCGTCGTGTTGTGCTCGCGCATCTCGCCATGCTGCATCACATAGACGTAGTCGGAGAATTTTCTGACGATGGTGAGGTCATGAGTGATCAGCACCACGGCCATGCCGCGCGCCTGCTGCAGATCGCGGATCAGCTGCAGGATCTGCGCCTGCACCGTCACGTCGAGTGCCGTCGTCGGTTCGTCGGCGATCAGCACGTCCGGATCGTTGGACAGCGCCATGGCGATCATCACGCGCTGCCGCTGGCCGCCGGAAAGCTGGTGCGGATATTGTTTCAGCCGCGCCTCCGGCTCCGGGATCTGCACCTGGCGCAGGAGATCGAGCGCACGCGCCTCGGCCTCCGCCTTGCCGATCCGCGAATGGACGCGGATCGCTTCAACGATCTGGCTGCCGATCGTATAGAGCGGATTGAGCGAACTCATCGGCTCCTGGAAGATCATCGAGATGCGGTTGCCGCGCAATGCCCGGCGTGCGCGCGGCGAGAAGTTCAGGATGTTCTCGCCATTGAAGGCGATCCGCGCCGTTGGCGCAATCGTCGCGCGCTTGGTTAAAAGGCCCATCACCGTGCGGGCGGTGACCGACTTACCGGAGCCGGATTCGCCGACGATGGCGATGGTTTCACCGCGGTAGAGCTGGAAGGAAATGTCCTTCACCGCCTCCACATGACCATGCTCCACCTTGAAGGTGACGGCGACATGGCGTGCATCGAGAATGGGCTCGCCCTTGCGGGCCTCATGGTCGAGGCGGGTTTCGGGGGCGTGAGGGTTCAACCGGACGACAGCCATGGACAGGCTCCTCAATAGGGATCGACGGCATCGCGCAGACCGTCGCCCAGCGCATTGAAGGCGAAGACGGCGACGAGCACGAAGGCGACGGGCGAGAGAATCCAGGGATAGGAACCGATCACCGAATAGGTGGCGGTGTCCTGCAGCATCAGGCCCCAGGAGATCAGCGGCGGCTTGACCGCGAATCCCAGGAAGCCGAGGAAGGATTCGAGCAGGATGACGGTCGGGATATGCAGCGTCACCGCCACGATCACATGGCTCATCACGTTCGGCAGGATGTGCTGGAAGATGATGCGCCGGTCGGTGGCGCCGACCGCGATCGCGGCCCGAACGTATTCGATGCGAGCAAGCGCCAGCGTCTTGCCGCGCACCTCGCGCGACATCTGCGCCCAGCCGAGCGCCGACATGACGACCACCACGAAGGTGAGGAAGACCTGCGTCGGTGCCGTCACGGGGATCAACGAGGTCAGCGCCAGGTAAAGCGGCAGCTGCGGGAAGGCCAGCACGATCTCCACGAAGCGCTGGATCCAGGCATCGGCCGCGCCGCCGAAATAGCCGGAAATCAGACCGACGCTCGTGCCGACGAGTGTGACGATGGCGACCACGCTGAGCGCGATCGCCAGTGAAATGCGCGACCCGTGGATGGCGCGTGACAGCACGTCACGCCCGAACTTGTCGGTGCCGAGGACATGGACGGGCTCGCCGTCGAGGGTGCCGAAGAGGTGACGGTCGGTGGCAACGAGGCCGAACAGTCGGTATTCCGCCCCCTTCACGAAGAAGCCCAGGAGGCGCGGATGGTCGAGATCCGGTCCGACCACCGGCTGGAAGGTCACGGGGTCCAGGTCGCCGGTCTCGGCGGTCGCATAGACGCGGGGACGCCAGGTGAAGCCGCCCTCCTTGTCACGAAAGCTGATGACCTGTGGCGGCGAGAAGCTTTCGTGTGTCTCGACCGGGTTCATCGGTGCGACGAAATCGGCAAACACGGCAATCAGCACCAGCAGCGCGACGAGGACGAGCCCCATCATGCCGGTAAAGGAGCGGCGGAAGCGCCGCCAGACCAGAGCGGCATAGCTTTCACTGCGGCGGGAGGCATGGCCGCGGTCCGCAGCAAGGGTGTCGGTCTTGATCTCGTTCATGGCCAGCATCTCACGCTCTCCCGAATTGGCGCACGCGCGGGTCAAGCAGCGCAAGCAGCAGGTCTGCGATGATGTTGCCGACCACGAGCGTTGCCGCGAGCACCATCATGAAGGTGGCGGTCACATAGACATCGCCGACCGCCATGGAGCCGACGATGGCGGGGCCAACGGTCGGCAGCGCAAAGATGATGGCGGTTTCGATTTCGCCGCTCAGCATGTAGGGCAGAACGACACCCTGATACATGACGAGCGGATGCAGCGCGTTCGGCACCGCATGGCGCAGGATCACCGCGCTCTCCGGCAGGCCCTTGGCGCGGGCGGTTTCGATATACTGCGCGTTCAGCGTGTCGAGCAGATTGCCGCGCATCACGCGCATGTTGTAGGCGAGGCCGCCGAACACGGCGATGGCGACCACCGGCCAGACGTGGTGCACGAGGTCCGCGAATTTTGCCCATGACCAGGGCGCGCCGCCATATTGCGGCGAGAAGAAACTGCCGATCTCCGACACGTCGAAATGGAAGACCATCAGGTAGACCAGCACCAGCGCCATCAGGAAGCGCGGAATGGTCATGCCGAGGAAGGAGACGGCCGAGAGAAGGTTGTCGACCCAGGAATATTGCCGCGTCGCCGCCCAGATGCCGAAGGTGATCCCGAACAGGGAGGCCAGGATATGGCAGACGAGCGCCAGCGCCAGCGTGCGTGGCAGGCGTTCGCCGACAACCTCCGCCACCGGCTTGTTGTAATAGAAGCTGTAGCCGAAATCGCCGCGCGTGACGATGCCGGTGATCCAGTTGAGATACTGCACCGCCATCGGCTGGTCGAGGCCATGTTCCACGCGATAGGCCTGCGCCTGGGCCTCGGCCTGTTCGTAGGAGGCGCCACCCTGGTTCATCAGCTGCGAGCGGATGTAATCGGCATAGTCGCCGGGCGGCGCCTGGATGATCGCGAAGGTGACAATGCTCAGGATCAGCAGCACCGGCACGGCCGAGGCGATCCGCGTCAGGAGAAATCTCGGCATGGCTTCCTCTCTGCCTTGCAAGGGCCGCGGGACGCGACCTTTCCGATGTCCCGTCCGGCCGCGCACCACGCGCGGCCGGCAGTCCTTTTCTCAGGGAGGAGCCTTAGTTGGTCGGGCCACCGTCGCCCGGCTTGCCGGGCAGCTGCTGCGGGAAGAGTTCGTACTTGCCCTGCTTGTCGGCAGCGACCCAGACCCTCTCGCGCATGATCGAATCTTCCGCCCAGTTGAACATGTAGATCGGCGTGCCGGGCGGAATGTTGGAGAAGCGCTTGTTGATGATCAGCGCCCCCGGATATTCCGTCAGGCCGATGGTGTAGAGGTTCTGGGTCGAGATCTTCTGGTACTGCTTCATTAGGTCCGCCCGTTCGGCATTGTCCTGCGAGGCGATGAAGCGGTTCACCAGATCGGCCATCTGCTTTTCGAAGGGCAGGATGTCGAGGTCCTTGCCTTCTGGCGCGCGGTGGTTCCAGCTGGTGCGCGGGCCAACCGGCGCCAACTGCTCGGTGTTCTGGACGACGGAGGCCAGTTCCGAGCTGTTGCGCCGGACCGCCCAGTCGAAGCGCCCTGCATAATGGGCGGCGTCGCGCTGGTTGGAATCGAGCGCATTGATGACGACGCGGATGCCGATCTTCGCCATCTGGCCGACAAGCCCTTCCGCCAGGCTCTTGTCGGTGGTGTAGCCATTGTTGACGAGCAGCACGATCTCGACATTCTTGCCGCCAGCGGTGCCCTTCGGGAAGTTGACGAAGCCGTCATTGTCGGTATCGACCAGCCCCAGCTTTTTCAGTGCCGCCTTCGCCTCTTCCAGATTGTAGGGATAATAGACGGTCGAGGCGCGGTCGTAGAAACTGGTGCCGGAGGACAGCCCACCCGGATAGATCGCGGTGAACGGCCCCTTGACCAGGCTGTCGCCGACGGCCTTGCGGTCGATGGCGGATGTCACGGCCTGACGGAATTCCAGGTTGCGGTTCAGCTCGCGCACCGCCTGTTCGCGCTCGTCCGGCGAACCCCAGCCATTGGCGGAAAAGTTCATCAGCAGGCTGTAGCCGATCAGCCGCGGGCCGAAGGCAAGCCGTGCCGGGGCGCTCGGTTCGGCCGCACGCTTCAGCGAGGCCACGAAATTTTCCGGCTGCTCCAGGTTGGAAATGTCGCCGGAGCCCGCGACCGCCTGCACGTCGCGATCGGCCCAGGTGGACAGCTTGAAGTGGACTTCATCGAGGTAGGGCAGCTGCTGCCCCTTCTCGTCCACCTTCCAGTAATAGGGGTTGCGGCGCATCACGATGATGTCGTCCGGCCGGTAGGCCACCGGCACCCAGGCGCCCATCACCGGCATGTTCATATATTCCGGCGGAAACGCGTTCTTGAACTGGTCGTAGGTGTTCTTCGAATATTTCGGATGCTTGGCCTTCAGCAGATGGGCCGGTCCGGGGCAGAAGTTCGGATAGGCCATGGTATAGAGATACTGCTTGGGGAAGGCGGCCTTGAAGGTCCATTCGACGGTGTAGTCATCGACCTTGCGTAGCGTTGTGCCTTCGCCAAAAGCTTCCGGCGAGGCGCCGCCGCCCAGCGGCGAGACATTCGGGTCGATGACGCCGTCCTCCCAGTAGAACATCACGTCATCGGCGGTGAAGGGCACTCCGTCCGACCATTTGGCGCCCTTCACCAGATGCATGGTGAGCTTGTGGCCATCTGCCGACCATTCCCAGCCCTTGGCGAGGTTCGGCAGCGGCTCGGTATCCTTGGCGTCCACCTGGAACAGCGGCGCGGTGCGGGTCAGGCATTCCGAGAGAGCGATGTCAATGCCGCCCCAACCCTGGCTCTGGCCGGCCATATAGTTCCAGCCCTCGGGGCGCCCTCCAATGACATGGCGCATCGTATCGCCATAGACGCCTGCCCCATCCGGCATGTTGCCGATCTTGTAGACGAGTGGTTCTGCGGGCAGGCGCTCCTTGAGCGGCGGCAGCTTGCCTGTCTTCTCGAACTTGTCGGCCACCCAGGCCGGCTCGCTGTAGGATGGCAGCGCCTTGAATTCCAGAATGGAATCGCGCGGCACATAGGAGATCTTGCCCTGCGCGGGAAACGGCGGCGGCTCCGGCGGCGGGCTGGTCTCGAAGGCTTGCGCCTGAAGCGCGAAGACCGAAACGCCAAGACCGAGCGCGGCGATCCTGCTGATCTTTCCGTGGTATTGCATCCTGTCCTTCCTCCCTTTCGGCGTCGCCCCCGGCGCGCCGCTCCTCGTCATGACAGGATCTGCGGAACTCCTCCTTCCGCAGATCCCGATCGTCTTGGTCAGATCCCGCCGGCGTCCGTTTGCTGCTCGCACGGCGCGCCGGGGGCGCCTCTCAAACGGCAGCCTTCATCGTGGCCTTTTCAACCCGCAACTCCTCGATGGACCGGACCTGCCGGCGGGCAGCTCCCGCCCAGTCGCGCGTCTTGACCTTCGCCTGTGCCAGCCGCTCGCGGGCGGCCGGCACGGCGTCTGCATATTGCGGCAGCCAGCGGGCCTCGGCGACCACCATTTCGTCCACCATCTGCCAGACCTCCTCGGGCGTCGCGACGGCGCCGACCAGCGGATCGTGCAGCACGGCAAGCTTCAGCAGGTCGATGTCACCGGTGACGGCCGCGTGTACCGACATGCGCTGCACGTTGATCGAGGCCATGCAGGTGGCGGCGCAGGCTTCCGGCAGCGTGATGCCCGACACCATGTTGATGCCGAAGCGATCGACGAAGCCGGGCGATTCGATGATCGCATCCGCCGGCAGGTTGGTGATCACACCGATGTTCCTGACGTTGAAATGCCCGCGATAGACACGGCCGGTCTCCAGCGCCTCCAGGATATGGCTGGCATGCTCGTTGGAGCGGCGGGCGGGATCGATCGGCTTCTTCGCCTGCTCCAGGAATTGCGGGAACTCCGTCTCGAACCAGTTGCGGGTTTCGGTGGAGTGCCGGAGGTAACCGCCGGTTTCGCCATGAATCCAGTCGGACATGTCGATCCAGCGGGTGATTTCTTCCGGGCGCTTGCGATACCACGGCAGATATTCCGAGAGGTGCCCGTTGCTTTCGGTCGAGTAGACGCCGAACCGCTTCAGCACGTCGATGCGGAGCTTTTCCTGCTGCGAATAGACCGGATGCGCCTCGAAGGCGGCAATCAACTCGTCCTTGCCGATCCTGCGGCCGTTCAGCCTGAGATCGACGAACCAGGTCTGGTGGTTGATGCCGGAGCAGACATAGTCCAGTTCCCGGATCGAGGCTGCACCCAGCACCTCGGCAATCTGTTCCGCACCGTGCTGCACGCCGTGGCAAAGGCCGATCGTATCCACCTTGCCGTATTCTATGGCGGCCCAGGTGTTCATCGCCATCGGGTTGGCATAGTTCAGGAATTTTGCGCCCGGTGCCGCAACCTCCCGGATATCCTTGCAGAAATCGAGGATGACCGGGATGTTGCGCTGGCCGTAGAGAATGCCGCCCGCACAGATCGTATCACCGACGCATTGGTCGATCCCGTATTTGAGCGGAATGCGGATATCCTCCGCATAGGCCTCAAGCCCGCCGACACGCACGCAGCTTATGATGTAACGCGCACCTTCCAGCGCCCGGCGGCGGTCCGTGGTGGCGGTCACCCGGGTCGGCAGGCCGTTCGCCTCCACGATGCGTTCCAGGATTTCGCGGATCATGCCGAGATTGTGCTCGCTGATGTCTGTCAGCGCGAATTCGACATCGCGGAATTCCGGCACGCACAGAATGTCAGTGAACAGCTTCTTGGTGAACCCGACGCTGCCGGCGCCGATGATAGCGATTTTGAAACTCATCCCTCGCATCCTCCTTGCGAAATCCAAGCCGTCACGATGGCGGGTCACGCTCCGTGCGGACATGCACAGGCTTTCACACAAAATCGCCGGAAAACCGGGATTCTGCTTCAAAGTTCCGATCCGTGCTGTCCTCTGGCTTCTCCTCGGAAACTGATTATGCGTATATTTTCCGGAGGGGACAGAGAAGGATTATGCTTTCATGGGTAATTTTGTGCTCCAGGATCTGATGGCGGCAGGCCCGATCATGCGCACCGTTTCGCTGCCGCGCGGACGCCAGACGCTGCACACCATGCCGACCAGCGCCGGCTATGAAATCCGCGCGGACGTCAGCTATGACTGGGACGGACGCCGGCGTGGCCTTGCCCCCTTCACCGTGCTGCAGCACACGATCGGGGGGCGTGGCAATCTGCGCTACGAGACCCGGACGATGCAGTTGAAACCTGGCGAGACGCTGCTGCTGCTGATCCCGCACAACCATCGCTACTGGCTGGAAAAGGGCGATCGCTGGGAATTCTTCTGGATGTCGATGAACGGTGAGGAGGCACTGCGCATTCACCGTTCGATCCTGGCGATCACCGGTCCCGTGCTGCACCTGCAGCCCGTGACGATCGACCGGCTGGCCTCCTGCTGCCACCGGCTCGTCACCGGCGGCGAGACGCCGGGCGCGGCTTCGGCCATCGCCTATGAGGCGGCCATGGTGCTCTATGACGACGTCTTCGGCTCCCATCCCACCTATGCGCAGGAATATCGTGCACTCCAGCACGTGCTCGAACATATCGAGGGCCATCTCGACCAGCGGCTGACGGTGGCTGATCTTGCCGACGTTGCGGGCCTCAGCCGTGCGCATTTTTCTCGCATCTTTGCGGCGAGCGAAGGCCTGCCGCCGGCAGAATTCGTGCTGCAGAAGCGTCTGCGTCGTGCGGCGAAACTGCTGACGAAGACGGCCGACATGCCTGTGAAGGAGGTCGCGGCACTATGCGGCTTCGATGATCCCAACTACTTCTCGAAAGTCTTCCGCCGTCTCTACGGTACCAATCCCAGCGATTTCCGCACGAGCGGCATGTATGCGAGCCTGACGGCTGCGCCGCGGCACGAGGTGAACTGACCGGCCGGCCGTCGGCATCGCGGAAGCCGGGCCTTGCCCCCCGTCACCCGGCACATCCCTGTCACACCGGACGTGTAGTCCTTGTCGCGAAGGCTTGGCATACCCGCCGCGCCTTTCATGACGCAGACCCCTCACCTTGCCACAGAAAACGGGTTGTCGCGCTTCATGTCTTCAACGCTGGGAACACATTTCGTGCCGACATCCGAAAGCAGCATCATGGCCCCCTCGCGCCCCGACCCCATCGCCTATCTCACCGGACGGCTGACCAGCGCCCCTCGCCCCGGCGGCATCTCCCTTCCGGGCGGCGGCGGAAAATTCCATTCCGATGGCAGCGTGCAGCCATGGCCGGGCAATACCTTCATCTGCCACATCGACCGCGCCTCGGCGGCCTTTGAGGCGATCCGCGCCCTGCAGGAGGAGATCAAGCGCAGCGCGTTCAACCGCTTCTTCACCTTCCTCCCGCCATCGAGTTTCCACATGACGGTCTTCCAGGGCACCTCGCCTCTCACACGCCCGGGCGCCGGCTGGCCGGACGGGCTGGACTGGCCGCTGGACCGCGATGCGGTGACGGCGGCGTTGGGCGAACGCGTGCGGGATCTAGACCTGCCGGTCCGCCGGACCATCCGCGTCATCGATCTGTTCGCCGCGCACAGCCTGACGGTGGCCGGCGCGACGCCTGCTGCGGAAGAGACGCTGCGGACGACCCGTCGCACGCTTTCAGACGCAACCCGCATGCCGCAGGCGGATTTCGAGCAGTATGTCTTCCACATCTCGCTTGCCTATCTCATCGACTGGGTGTCCGAGCCGCTGGCGCTCGAAATCGTCGACTTCAGCCGGACGCAGACGGAACTGTACGCGCCGCTGATCGGCGAGCTCGAGCTTGGCCCGGTGGAATTGTGCGATTTCGACAGCATGCACCACTTCGAGCCGCGGCTGTTGCTGGGCAAGCGCTGAGGCGGAGACTGGCTCGGGTGCGCGTTCAGCCGCCCGGCTGGAAGCGCGCCACCAGGGCATGACGATCGCCAGGATAGGTGAAACGCACGAAGGTGACGGGGCCACCCGCGCCCCAGGTGCGACGTTCGATGACGAGGCAGGCACTGTGGCGGGCGATCTCCAGCTTCGTCGCCACGTCTGCAGCGGCGGTGACGGCCTGGATCCGGTGTTCGGCGGCATTCCAGGGCACGCGGCTGATCAGGAAGGCCCCGGGCGCAATCAGGCTGAAATCCTCGCTCTCCGCCTCCGGAACCGTGGCAAGATTGATCAGCCGGTATTCGAGGCAGAAGGGGCGGCCGCCGGCCAGATGCACGGCCACGCATTCCAGCACGGCACTGCCATCCGCAAGCTCCATCAGCGTGCAATCCTGCCGGGTCGCCATGCGGCGATTGCGCGTCTCCAGTCGGTAGCCATAGGACAGATTGAGGGACCGTACCTCCGTCTCGATATCATGGATTTCCAGCACGGCGGACTGTGCCACGGGCTGGGCGACGAAGCTGCCGGATTTCTTGCGCCGCTCGATCAGGCCCGCCCGCGCGAGCTGTGTCAGAACCTTGTTCGCGGTCATGCGGGAACAGCCATACTGGATGGCAAGATCCACCTCGAACGGCAGACGATAGCCCGGCGGCCATTCGCCCGAGAGAATGCGCCGCTCCAGATCACCAAGAATGCGGCCGTGCAGCGTCTTCTCTTTGTCCGTGTTCATTGGGCCAGCAGTTCCCGCATCACCGTCTCGAAGCGGCGGCTTATCGCGTCGCGTCTGAAATGGCGACCCTTTTCCACCAGCTTCCTGCCGGAAATCCAGGTGCTGTCGACCCCGACGCCGCCGGCGAAGATCCAGTGGTCGAGAATCTGGTCTTCGCCGAGATACGGCACCCCGGCGACATCGAGCGAAACGAGGTCGGCACTGGCGCCCGGCGCGAGACCGGCCGGCGCATCGAGCGCCTGCGCGCCGCCCGCCAGCGTCCGTTCGAACAGCTTGCGCCCGGTCGAGCCATCGGTATCGGCCACCACGTTGCGGGCTTTCAGGCCGAGGCGCTGCGAGTATTCCAGCTGGCGCAATTCCTCGGCCACGGAAATTCGGATGTTCGAATCCGAGCCGATGCCCAGCGCGCCGCCGGCGGAGAGATAGGTTTCACCATTGAAGATGCCGTCGCCGAGATTGGCTTCGGTGATCGGGCAAAGCCCTGCCACCGCGCCGGAGGCGGCCATGCGTGCTGTTTCCCTTGTCGTCATGTGGGTGGCATGGATCAGGCACCAGCGGCGATCGACCGGTGCCTCGTCCAGCAGCCATTCAACGGGGCGGCGGCCGGTGGCGGCGAGGCAATCCTCGACCTCCTTCACCTGTTCGGCGACATGAATGTGCACCGGTCCCTCGCCCGCCAGAGGCAGAATCATCGAAAGCTCCGCGGCAGTGACGGCGCGCAGGCTGTGGGGGGCGATCCCGAGCCGGGCGCCGGAGAGGCGCCCGGTCAGGCCGCGGCAGGCTTCCATCTGGCGTGAAAATTCGTCCAGCGAATGGATGAAGCGACGCTGTCCCTCATTGGGGGCCGCACCGCCGAAGCCGGAATGCGCGTAGAAGACCGGCAGCAGCGTCAGACCGATACCGGTCTCCTGGCTTGCGGCTGCGATCCGTTCGGCCATTTCCGCGATATTGGCGTAGAGCCCGCCATCCTTGTCGTGATGCAGGTAGTGGAATTCGCCCACCCGGCCGAATCCAGCCTCCAGCATCTCCATATAGAGCTGGGCGGCCACCGCCTCTACCTGGTCCGGCGTCATGGAGAGCGCGAAACGATACATCAGCGTGCGCCAGCTCCAGAAACTGTCTGCCCCCGGCCCCCGCACCTCGGCGAGGCCCGCCATGGCGCGCTGGAAGGCGTGGCTGTGCAGGTTGGGAATTGCCGGCACCAGCACGGCCTGGCGCTCGTCGCCGGCCTCGGCCGGCACGCCGGCTGCCAGCGAGGCAATCTGCCCGTCCTCGATTGTCAGCCGTACATCGCTTTTCCAACCCTCTGGCAACAAAGCGCTTTTCGCGTGGATCGCCTGCATGCCTGTCTTTCCTTCCGCGTTTCGCTCCAAAATTTCCCTTGCGAGATGACGATAATGTATATACATGTTTTTGCCACAAGAGAAGGCGAAAGACCGATGGCCGGGGACGATTTTTCACCGAAATCACAGGATGCGCTGCAGGTTACGCTGTGGCGCAATGCTCGTCTTGCAACGCTGAAGGCGGGCGATGGGCTGGGGCTCGTCGAGGATGGCGCGGTTCTGGTGCGCGATGGGCGCATTGCCTATGCCGGCCCGCTCGCCGGGCTGCCCGCCCCTCTGGCGGAGGGTGCGACACCGATGGATTGCAAGGGGCGCTGGCTGCTGCCCTCCTTCATCGATTGCCACACGCATCTCGTCTATGGCGGCAACCGCGCCATGGAGTTCGAGATGCGGCTTGCGGGCTCCACCTATGAAGAGATCGCCCGCGCCGGCGGCGGCATCGTCTCCTCGGTCAAGGCCACCAATGCGCTGACGGTCGATCAGCTCGTGGCTGCTACCCTGCCCCGTCTCGATACGCTGATCGCGGAGGGTGCCTCCACCATCGAGATCAAGTCCGGCTATGCGCTCAGCATCGAGGGTGAGCTGAACATGCTGCGCGCGGCCCGCAGGCTGGGGGAGATCCGCCCCGTGCGCATTCTCACCACATGGCTTGCCGCTCACGCGACGCCGCCCGAATACAAGGGCCGCAATGGCGATTACATCAGCGAGATCGTGATCCCCGGCCTGAGGGCCGCCCATGCCGAAGGCCTTGTCGATGCGGTCGATGGTTTCTGCGAGGGCATTGCCTTTTCGCCGGCCGACATCGCCCGCCTCTTCGAGGAGGCAAAGGCGCTTGGCCTGCCGGTGAAGCTGCATGCCGAACAGCTGTCGGACCTGAAGGGGGCAAGACTTGCCGCCGCCTATGGGGCGCTCTCGGCCGATCATCTGGAATATCTGGCGGACGAGGACGCGGCAGCGCTGGCTGAGGCCGGAACCGTCGCCGTGCTGTTGCCCGGCGCTTTCTACACGCTGCGCGAAAAGCAGCACCCGCCCGTGAAGGCACTGCGGGCGGCGGGTGCCGCGATTGCGCTTGCGACTGACAGCAATCCCGGCACCTCGCCGCTGACCTCGCTTCTGATGACCATGAACATGGGCGCCACCCTGTTTGGCCTCACCGTCGAGGAATGCCTGGCGGGCGTTACGCGCGAGGCGGCGAAGGCCTTGGGGCTGCAAGACGAAACCGGCACGCTGGAGGCCGGCAAGGCCGCCGACTTCACGCTCTGGGATATCGAGCGCCCCGCCGAACTCGTCTACCGCATCGGCTTCAACCCGCTCGTCCAGCGTGTGTGGAACGGCCGTACGACCTTTTCCTCTGCCGGAGTTCTTGCATGACCATCACCCTTCATCCCGGCCGTGTGACGCTGGCCGAGCTTGCGCAGATCTACTGGACCGGCGAAGCCGCTGTGTTGGACCGCAGCTTCGATGCCGGCATCGAAAAGGCTGCTGCCCGCATTGCCCAGATCGCGGCCGGCAATGCGCCCGTCTATGGCATCAATACCGGCTTCGGAAAGCTCGCCTCGATCAAGATCGATGCCGCCGATACGGCGACCCTCCAGCGCAATCTCATCCTGTCGCATTGCTGCGGCGTCGGGCAGCCGCTACCGGAGGCCATCGTGCGTCTCATCATGGCGTTGAAGCTCGTGTCGCTCGGCCGCGGCGCCTCCGGCGTGCGGCTGGATCTGGTGCGGCTGATCGAGGGCATGCTGGACAAGGGGGTGACGCCGCTCATCCCGGAAAAGGGCTCGGTTGGCGCTTCCGGTGACCTCGCTCCGCTCGCCCATATGGCCGCCGTGATGATGGGTGAGGCAGAAGCCTTTTATCAGGGCGAACGTCTGTCCGGTGCCGAGGCCTTGCGCCGGGCCGGCCTGACGCCCGTCGTGCTGGCGGCCAAGGAAGGGCTGGCGCTGATCAACGGCACGCAGGCTTCGACCGCGCTCGCGCTCGCAGGCCTGTTCCGCGCTCACCGGGCCGCGAAGGCGGCGCTGATCACCGGCGCGCTCTCGACCGATGCGGCGATGGGCTCGTCTGCGCCGTTCACCGAAGACATCCATACGCTGCGTGGCCACAAGGGCCAGATCGATACGGCGGCGGCGCTGCGCGGCCTGCTGGAGGGTTCCGTCATTCGCCAGAGCCATCTGGAAGGGGACGAGCGCGTGCAGGATCCCTATTGCATCCGCTGCCAGCCGCAGGTGGATGGCGCCTGCCTTGATCTGTTGCGTATGGCCGGCCGCACGCTCGAAATCGAAGCCAATGCGGTGACCGACAATCCGCTGGTGCTTTCCGACATGAGCGTTGTCTCCGGCGGCAATTTCCATGCAGAACCCGTCGCCTTCGCGGCCGACCAGATCGCCATTGCCGTCTGCGAAATCGGCGCGATCGCCCAGCGGCGCATCGCGCTGCTCGTCGATCCCGCCCTTTCCTACGGCCTGCCGGCCTTCCTTGCGAAGAAGCCCGGGTTGAATTCCGGCCTGATGATCGCGGAAGTCACCTCGGCAGCCCTGATGAGTGAAAACAAGCAGATGGCGCATCCGGCCTCGGTCGATTCGACGCCCACCTCTGCCAATCAGGAAGACCATGTATCCATGGCCTGCCACGGCGCGCGCCGCCTGCTGCAGATGACCGATAACCTGTTTTCCATCATCGGCATCGAGGCTCTGACGGCGGCGCAGGGTGTGGAATTTCGTAGCCCGCTGACAACCAGCCCGGAACTGCAGAAGGCCATGGCCGCCCTGCGCGCCAGCGTCCCGACGCTGGAAGAGGATCGCTTCATGGCCCCGGATCTGGAGGCCGCAGGCCGGATGGTGGCAGAGGGCGCGCTGGTGTCCAGCGTCTCCACCGGCATCCTGCCGGGGCTGGAGGAGTGATGATGTCCTGGATTTTTCGCATTCGCGGAGGCTGTGGCAGCCCCCTCATCCGCCTGCCGGCACCTTCTCCCCGTTGGGGAGAAGGGGAAATCCCGCAGCGTTTGCGGTTCCCCTCTCCCCTCGGGGAGAGGTCCGCCGAGCAAAGCGGAGGCGGGGTGAGGGGGGCAGCCGGCGCCAATGTCTGTAGCGCGTATCAACACGGAGTTGCAGCATGACCACAATTTTCGAAATCACCCGCGGCACCTCGCCCGTCATCCTCGCCTTCCCGCATACGGGAACGGAGGTTCCGTCCGCCATCTGGGATCGGCTGAACGACAACGGCAAGCTGCTTGCCGATACCGACTGGCACATCCATCACCTCTATGCCGGCCTGTTGCCGAATGCCACGACGGTGCGCGCCACCTTCCATCGTTATGTAATCGATGCCAATCGCGATCCGTCGGGAACGAGCCTCTATCCGGGCCAGAACACCACCGGCCTCATTCCGGAGACGGATTTTGATGGTCAGCCAATCTGGAAGGATGGACAGCAGCCGACGGAGGCGGATATCGCCGAACGGCTGGCGGGTTTCCACGCCCCCTATCATGCCGCGCTTGCCGCCGAAATCGAGCGGGTGAAGGCGCTGCATGGCGTCGCGGTGCTCTATGACTGCCACTCGATCCGTTCCAAAATTCCCTTCCTGTTCGAGGGGCGGCTGCCGGATTTCAACATCGGCACCAATTCCGGCGAAAGTTGCGATGCGGCGATCGAGCAGGCGACGGCGGACATTGCCGCCCAGGCCGAAGGCTATAGCAGCATTCTCAACGGCCGCTTCAAGGGCGGCTGGACGACGCGCCATTACGGCAAGCCGCAGGCGGGCGTTCACGCGATCCAGATGGAACTCGCGCAGATGAGCCACCTCGCCACCGAAGCTCCGCCCTTTGCCTATTACGAGGCGAAGGCGGGTGAGCTTCGGGCCCATCTCAAGACCATTCTGGAGCGCATCGAAGCGATCGCGCTTAATCTGACACGCTGAGGGGAGACGACCCATGACCAATCCACGCCACAATATTCGCGAGGTCCGCGCGCCGCAGGGCACCGAACTGACGGCCAAGAGCTGGATGACGGAAGCGCCTCTGCGCATGTTGATGAACAATCTCGATCCTGACGTTGCGGAGCGCCCGCACGAGCTGGTGGTCTATGGCGGCATCGGCCGCGCTGCCCGCACCTGGAACGATTTCGACACGATCGTCGAGACGCTGAAGACGCTGACGGAGGAAGAAACCCTCATCGTCCAGTCCGGCAAGCCGGTCGGCGTGTTCCGCACCCACAAGGATGCGCCGCGCGTGCTGATCGCCAATTCCAACCTCGTGCCGCACTGGGCCACCTGGGACCATTTCAACGAGCTGGATAAGAAGGGGCTGGCCATGTACGGCCAGATGACCGCCGGCTCGTGGATCTATATCGGCACGCAGGGCATCGTGCAGGGCACCTACGAAACCTTCGTGGAAGCCGGGCGCCAGCACTATAACGGCAATCTGAAGGGTAAGTGGATCCTGACCGGCGGTCTTGGCGGCATGGGCGGCGCGCAGCCGCTTGCCGCCGTCATGGCCGGCGCCTGCTGCCTTGCCGTCGAATGCGACGAGACCCGCATCGATTTCCGCCTGCGCACCCGTTATGTCGATGCCAAGGCCCATACGCTGGACGAGGCGCTCGCCCTGATCGACCAGTGGACGAAGGCGGGCGAAGCAAAATCCGTCGGGCTGGTCGGCAATGCCGCGGACATCTTCCCGGAACTCGTCCGTCGCGGCGTGAAGCCCGATATCGTCACCGACCAGACCTCGGCGCATGATCCGATCCATGGCTATCTGCCGTCCGGCTGGACGGTCGCCGAATGGCGCGCCAAGCAGGAAAGCGACCCGAAGGCGGTGGAAGCCGCCGCCCGCGCCTCGATGAAGACCCATGTACAGGCCATGGTCGACTTCTGGAACATGGGCATTCCGACGCTCGACTATGGCAACAACATCCGGCAGGTCGCCAAGGAAGAAGGGTTCGAGAACGCCTTTGCGTTCCCGGGCTTCGTGCCGGCCTATATCCGCCCGCTGTTCTGCCGCGGCATCGGACCCTTCCGCTGGGCAGCCCTCTCCGGTGATCCGGAAGACATCTACAAGACCGATGCCAAGGTGAAGGAACTGCTGCCTGATAACAAGCACCTGCACAACTGGCTGGACATGGCGCGCGAGCGCATTGCCTTCCAGGGGCTTCCCGCCCGCATTTGCTGGGTGGGCCTCGGCGATCGCCACAAGCTCGGCCTCGCCTTCAACGAAATGGTCAGGAACGGCGAACTGAAGGCGCCGGTGGTGATCGGTCGCGACCACCTCGATTCAGGCTCCGTCGCCTCCCCCAACCGCGAAACGGAAGCGATGAAGGACGGCTCGGACGCCGTGTCCGACTGGCCGCTCCTCAACGCGCTTCTGAACTGCGCCTCGGGTGCCACCTGGGTGTCGCTGCATCACGGCGGTGGCGTCGGCATGGGCTTTTCCCAGCACTCCGGCATGGTGATCTGCGCCGACGGCACCGACGATGCCGCCCGCCGGCTGGAGCGCGTGCTGTGGAACGATCCGGCCACCGGCGTCATGCGCCATGCAGATGCGGGCTACGACATCGCGCTCGACTGCGCGAAGGACAAGGGCCTGCGCCTGCCCGGCATTCTCGGCAACTGACGATGCAGATCCTGAGGGCGCAAGACTACAGGCGCATGCCCTGGAAGAACGGCGGGGGCGAGACGGCGGAAATCGCCGTCTTTCCGCCCGGTGCAGGGCTCGACAGTTTCGACTGGCGCATCAGCATGGCAACGGTCGCCACGGACGGTCCCTTTTCGGCCTTTCCGGGTATCGACCGCACGCTGACCATTCTCTCCGGTCGGGGCATCGTTCTGGATACCGAGGGCAAGGCATCCGTGTCGCTCACGCGCACCTCGCCGCCGCATGCCTTCGCGGCAGACCTGCCAAGCTTCGCGGTGCTGCTGGACGGCACGGTGATCGATCTCAACGTGATGACACGCCGCGTCTCGGCAAGCCACCGCGTAGAGCGTATGGCGCTGCCACTTGATCTGGCGCCGTCATGCTCACGGCGCGCGCTGTTCTGCGTAACGGGACAGGTATGGCTGGCAGACGGAACGACCCGCACGAAACTGGAGACCTGGGACTGCGTGCTGCTGGACGGGGACGACGATGCCGTTTCGTTCGATGGCAGCGGCAGCGTGTTGCTGGTCACGATCGACGAGCTTGCTGCTCGGCCGTGACCTGCTGTCCGGCCAATCGCCGGCCAACTGTTCGTTTCAGCTGCTGCGGCGATGCAGCAGCGTGAAGCGGGTGTCGATCGTTGCATGCTCGGGCATGTCGTGCCCGGCCAGATGCTCGATGATCAGCCGCGCCGCCTCCTTGCCGATCAGGTCGCCGGAAGGGCGGATCGTCGTCAACGGCGGATTGCAGGCGGCGCTGAAGCTCAGATCGCCGAAGCCGACCACGGCGAGCCTGTCCGGCACGGCAAGGCCGAGCCGCTCGCATTCGAACAGCACGCCGAGCGCCACATGGTCGTTCGAGCAGGCCACGCCGTCGGTGGATGCATGCTGCTGCAGCGTTTCAGAAATCAGCATGGCGCCGACCTCGGCCGAGGCGGGGGCCGGGTGCTGGATCACCTCGACCGATACGCCGGCCTCCTGTGCGGCAGCCACGAAGCCATCGCAGCGCAGCCGCGCGCGCCGGTCCTCGTGCATGCGCGCGCCGAGATAGGCAAGATGCCGCCGGCCCTGCTGGATCAGGTGGCGGGCGGACGCTGCTCCGACCTGCTGGTGATGGAAGCCGATGGCCGTATCGATCTGCGGCCCGCCGAGTTCCCAGATCTCGATGACAGGCACGGTGGTCTTGCTCAGCATGCGCCGCGTGGCGTCGCTGTGCGAGAGGCCCGTCAGCACGATCGCCGCCGGCGCCCAGGAGAGCGCCGTGCGCACCAGATCCTCCTCCTCGCGCTCGTCATACTCCGTATGGCCGAGAATCACCTGCAGCCGCTCCTTGCGCAGCGCCGCCTGCATGGCGGAGACCGTTTCGGCAAAGAAGGCATTGCGCACGGAAGGCACGATGATGGAGACCGCGCGCGAAGAGGCTGCGGCAAGCCCGCCTGCCACAAGGTTCGGCACGTAATTCAGTTTGTCGATGGCGCGCGCAATCGCGCTGCCGGCGCTGGCAGACACCGCTTCAGGCCGCCGGAGGTAGAGCGAAACGGTTGAAGGCGAGACCTTGGCGAGTTCCGCCACGTCGGCCATGGTGATGCTCTGCATCTTGCGCCGGCGGCGCACCGGTCGCTCCCGCTCCGGCCTGATCTGGTCTGCCATGTCTCCTCCACGCAGCGCTGCGATGGCAAAATCTACTCGCTTCGTCGGGCGGCAGCAATCGAATTTTCCACGCTATGTCACGTATTTGATGTAAAATAACGGTAATTTTGACTGTGACTATGCCATTCTGTCAGCTGTTTGTCGAAAAGCAGATTGGGCATTGCATTTATCAATCGTAGCGCTATGATCCGCGCCATCGGAATGCGGCAGGGGGAAGTTTGCCCTTTGCGTAGGGGAGGAACGAATGGCGTCTGTCAGCCTTCGCAAACTTGAAAAGAGCTACGGCTCGCTGAAAATCGTCAAGGGCATCGACCTGGAGATCCAGGATGGCGAATTCGTCGTGTTCGTCGGCCCGTCCGGCTGCGGCAAGTCCACGACGCTGCGCATGGTCGCAGGCCTCGAATCGATCAGCGGCGGCGAAATCCGCATCGGCGAGCGCGTCGTCAACAAGCTTGCCCCGCGCGAGCGCGACATTGCCATGGTGTTCCAGGATTATGCGCTCTATCCGCACAAGACCGTGCGCGAGAACATGGGGTTCAGCCTGAAGGTGCGCGGCGTCTCGATGAAGGATGCGGAAGGCCGCATCAACGAGGCGGCCGACATGCTCGGCATCGGCCACCTGCTCGACCGTCGTCCCGGCCAGCTCTCCGGCGGCCAGCGCCAGCGCGTGGCCATGGGGCGCGCGATCGTGCGTCGCCCGCAGGTTTTCCTCTTCGATGAGCCGCTGTCCAACCTCGATGCCAAGCTGCGCGGCCAGGTGCGCACCGAAATCAAGCGCCTGCATCAGCAGATCGGTACCACCATCATCTATGTCACGCATGACCAGGTCGAGGCCATGACGCTGGCGGACCGCATCGTCATCCTGCGCGGCGGCGATATCGAACAGGTCGGCACGCCGGATGAGGTCTACAACCAGCCGCAGAGCGTGTTTGTCGGCGGTTTCGTCGGTTCGCCGGCGATGAATTTCGCCAGGGCCAGGGTCGAGGGCGATGCGCTCTCCTTCGCCAATGGCGATCGCCTGCCGCTGGCGAAGCTTGCGCGCGGCCGGCAGGGCGCCATGGACGGTCGCGACCTGATCGTCGGCATCCGCCCGGAGCATTTCGTCACCGTGGCGGATCCGGCCATGACGCTGACCGCCAAGGTTCAGGTCGTCGAGCCGCTGGGCTCCGATACGCTCGTGCATTTCCTGATCGGTTCGGACATGCTGACGGCGCGCCTGCCGCCGGACATGCGCCCCGAGCCGGGCGCGGTTCTGCATCTCGGTCTTGATCCGTCGAAGGTTCACCTGTTCGATGCCGCGACCGAACGCGCCATCCACTGAAATCACGTCAGGCCGGGCGTCAAGTGCCCGGCCTGCACCTGATCTCGTCAATGCTCCGCACGCGGGGGAGTTGGAGCCCGCGCCAAGGCTGCCAAATCTGGGAGGTACCATGAAAAAGACAATGATCACCGGCCTGCTGCTGTCCGCCAGCATGCTTGCCCTGTCGGCTCCGGCTTTTGCCGAAGAACTGAAGGTCTATATTTCCAGCCAGCATCAGCCGCAGGTCTGGCGCCAGGTGCTTGACAAGTACGAAGCGGCCAATCCCGGCACCAAGGTGACCATCGAAACCGGCGGCAATACCTCTGAAGCGCAGGCCCAGTATCTGAACACCATCATGTCGGCGAAGGATTCCTCGCTCGACGTGCTGATCCTCGACGTCATCCGCCCGGCCCAGTTCGCGGCGGCCGGCTGGACGAGCCCGTTCGAGGGCAAGGACATGTCGGTCTACCTGCCTGCCTATGCCGAAGCCAATACGGTGGATGGCAAGGTCGTGGCGCTGCCGGCCTTCGCCGACTCCATGTTCCTGTACTACCGCAAGGATCTCCTGGAAAAATACGGCATCCAGCCGCCCAAAACCTGGGACGAGCTGAAGGCTGCCGTCAAGAAGATCAATGGCGGCGAGAACAATGCCGACCTGCAGGGTCTCTCCTTCCAGGGCAAGGCGATCGAAGGCGCGGTCTGCACCTTCCTGCTGCCCTACTGGAGCCAGGGCAAGTCACTCGTCCAGAACGGCAAGCTGACCTTCGACAAGGATGCCGCCGTCAAGTCGCTGAAGCTGTGGAAGAGCTTCGTCGACGAAGGCGTTTCCAAGAAGAACATTGCGGAAGTGGCGACCGACGATACCCGCAAGGAATTCCAGGCCGGCAACGTCGTCTTCGCCGTCAACTGGTCCTATGCCTGGGCACAGTCGCAGGGCAAGGATTCCGCCGTGGTCGGCAAGGTCGGCGTGACGCGTCTGCCCGCGATGACCGGCGGTGATCAGGCGACCTGCCTCGGCGGCTGGGAGTGGGGCGTGTCGGCCTATTCCAAGAACCAGGATGCCGCCAAGAAGCTGGTGCAGTTCCTCTCCAGCCCGGAAAGCTCCAAGTTCATGGCGATCAACGGTTCGCTGCTGCCGACCTATGCCTCGCTCTATCAGGATGCCGATGTGGTAAAGGCCGCGCCGTGGTTCGCCGATGCCAAGCAGGTCGTCGAAACCGCCAAGCCGCGCCCGGTCACGCCGCGCTACAACGAGGTCAGCGAAACGATCCGCACCACGGTCAATGCCGTTCTCGCCGGTGTCATGACCCCGGAAGATGGCGCGACGCAGATCGAAAGCCGCCTAAAGCGCATCCTGCGCTGATTGCCGCTGCCTGAACCATAACCGGAAGGGGCGCGGATAACTCCCTGCCCTTTCTCTCCTGGACATCGGACGACGCGGCGTTTTCGGCCGCGGCGGCGGATGTTTGTTGACTGATGACTCTAGCGCCGGAGTTGCGACGGTGACCACCTCCACCCTCACCACCACCCAACGGATCGAAAAAGAACCGCCCGCCTGGACCAGGATGCTGGACCTGAGCGACCGGGCGCTGGCCGTGCTGCTTCTCGCGCCTGCCGCGATCCTGCTGTCGCTGATCATCGTCTATCCCGTGGCGCGGCTGGCCTATACCAGCTTCTTCTCGCTGTCCCTGACGTCTGGCCTGCCGGCCGAATTCGTCGGTCTCGAGAACTACAAGCTGATGATCGACGATCCGATTTTCTGGGAAACCACCTGGAATACGGTGTTGATCACCTTGATCACGGTTCCCGGCGCGCTGGTGGTCGGCATGGCTCTGGCGCTGCTTGCCAACCTGCCCTTCCGCACGCAATGGCCGGTGCGACTGTCGCTGCTGATCCCCTGGGCGCTGCCGCTCTCATTCGCGGGCCTGATCTTCGCCTGGTTCTTCCACTCCGAATACGGCGTGGTGAACGATGTTCTGAACCGCTTCGGGATTCCGGGCGTCATCTGGTTCAACTCGCCCAATCTCGCCTTTGCCGCGATCTGTCTCACCATCATCTGGAAGACCTCGTCCTTCATGGCGCTGATCATTCTGGCCGGCCTGCAGACCATTCCCCGCTCGCTTTACGAGGCGGCCGACGTGGATGGTGCGGGGCGCCTGCGACAGTTCTTCGAGATCACGCTGCCGCTTTTGAAGCCGGCCATCGTCGTGGCGCTCATCTTCCGCACCATCACCGCGCTGCAGACCTTCGACATTCCCTACATGATGACCGGCGGTGGGCCCGGTACCTCGACGTCGACGCTTGCCATGTACATCCACCAGAACACGGTGTCCTTCCTCGACCTCGGCTACGGTTCGGCACTCGCGGTGGTGATGTTCCTGCTCTCCATGTGCGTCACCGTCGTCTATCTGCGCATCATCCGGACCAAGGGGTAAGCCATGAGCCACGTTACTGCAGAAGGTCCCGCCTCCTTCTTTGCCGGCAAGCCGCTGCGCTTCATCGCCGCCACCATTCTTCTGGTCAATGGCATGTTCCCGGCGCTGTGGATCCTGTTCACCTCGCTGAAGACCGAAGCCGAACTGACGGTGAAGCCGATCACCTGGTTCCCCCATGCGCCGACGGTTGCCAATTACATGCAGGCCTTTTCCGATCAGCCGCTGCATGTCTTCCTGTTCAACAGCTTCATGGTGGCGCTTCTCTCCACCTGCATGACCCTGCTGGTTTCGGTGCTTGCGGCTTACGCTCTCGCGCGCCTCAACCTGAAATATCGCGGCCTGATCCTGTCCGCCATCATCGCGGTGTCCACCTTCCCGCTGGTCACGCTGCTGGTGCCGCTGTTCGAGATCATGCGGGCGCTGAACCTGCTCAACACCTGGATTGCGCTGATCCTGCCCTATACGGTGCTGTCGCTGCCGGTCTGCACGCTGATGCTCGTCTCCTTCTTCGAGGGCATTCCGCGCGATCTCGAAAATGCCGCCATGATCGATGGCTGCACGCGGCTTGGCGCGCTGTTCAAGGTGGTCGTGCCGCTCTGCGCACCGGGCGTCTTCACCGCCGGCATTCTCGCCTTCGTCAATGCCTGGGACGAGTTCCTGCTGGCATTGTCCTTCAATTCCAATCCGGCGCTGCGCACGCTTCCCGTTGGCATCCAGCTCTATCAGGGCGAGTTCGCCTTCCCGTGGCCGGTGATTTCCGCAGCGCTCGTCGTCGGCATCGTGCCCGTCGCGATCCTGATCGTGATCTTCCAGGAGCGCGTGGTTTCCGGCCTCACCGCAGGCGGCATCAAGGGATAATCCAGATGACCAAGCGAAAAGAACTGTCCGAACTGCGCAGCCAGCGCTGGTTCGCTTCCGATGATATGCGCGGTTTCGCGCACCGCCAGCGCACCCAGCAGATGGGCATGCGGCGCGAGGAGTTCATGGGCCGGCCGGTGATCGGCATCATCAACACCTGGAGCGAGATGAGCCCCTGCCACGCGCATCTGCGCGACCGCGCCGAAGCGGTGAAGCGCGGCGTCTGGCAGGCGGGCGGCTATCCGGTGGAAATGCCCGCACTGTCCGTCGGCGAAGTCATGGTGAAGCCCACCACCATGCTCTACCGCAACTTCCTCGCCATGGAATGCGAGGAACTGTTGCGCTCGCATCCGATTGACGGTGCCGTGCTGCTCGGCGGCTGCGACAAGTCGACCCCCGGCCTGCTGATGGGCGCGTTTTCGATGGATATTCCGGTCATCTATTGCCCGGCAGGCCCGATGGCGAACGGCCAGTGGCGTGGCATCAAGACCGGTGCCGGCACGCACACCAAGAAATACTGGGACGAACTGCGCGCCGGCAACATCACCAAGGATGACTGGGTGGATCTCGAAAGCCGGATGACCCGCTCCGCCGGCACCTGCAACACCATCGGCACCGCCTCGACGATGACCTCGATTGCGGACGCCATGGGCATGACGCTGCCCGGCGCCTCCTCCATTCCGGCGGTCGATTCCGGCCATCCGCGCATGGCGTCCGCCTGCGGCGTGCGGATTGTCGAGATGGTCTGGGAAGATCTGAAGCCGTCGGACATTCTCAACAAGGCAAGCTTCGAAAACGGCCTCGTCGCCTATATGGCGATGGGCGGTTCCACCAATGCGGCCGTGCATCTGATCGCCATGGCCCGCCGCGCGGGCGTCGAGCTTTCGCTGGACGACATGTCGGCCATGGCAGCAAAAATCCCGGTGGCGGCCAATGTCTTCCCCTCCGGCGAATACCTGATGGAAGATTTTTACTTCGCCGGCGGCCTCAACGCGCTTCTGCGGAAGTTCTCGCACCATCTGGACCTCACGCGGCCCACGGTCAACGGCAAGACGATCGGCGAGAATATCGCCGGTGCCGAATGCTGGAACGACGAGATCATTCGCGACGAGAGCAATCCGGTCGTGCCGCTGTCGAAGGGCAAGACGCTGGAAGTGCTGCGTGGCAATCTCGCCCCCAATGGCGCGGTGATGAAATCCTCTGCCGCCAACCCGAAATTCCTGAAGCATGTCGGCCCGGCCATCGTCTTCGACGACCCGGCGACGATGAACAAGACGCTCGACAACCCGGATCTCGATATTACCGAGGATACGGTGATCATCCTGCGCAATGCAGGTCCCGTCGGCGCACCCGGCATGCCGGAATGGGGCAACCTGCCGATCCCGAAAAAGCTTCTCAAACAGGGCGTGCGCGACATGGTGCGCATTTCCGACGCGCGCATGAGCGGCACGCATTACGGCACCTGCATTCTGCATGTCTCGCCGGAAGCGGCCGTTGGCGGACCTCTTGCGCTCGTGAAGACCGGCGACCTCATCGAACTCGATGTGGCAGCCGGTACCATCAACATGAAGGTCAGCGACGAGGATCTGGCGGCGCGCCGCGCCGAATGGAAACCGACGGCGCGCATTTATGAACGCTCGTTCGCCGCTCTTTACCAGAGCCATGTCAGCCAGGCCCACGAAGGCTGCGATTTCGATTTCCTGAGCGGCCCGGCCAAGGTGCCGGATCCGGTCATTTTCTGAAGGATTTTTGTCCATGAGCACGCTGAACCCCTTCAAGTCCTGGCTGTCGGACAAGAGCCGCGCAACCCCGCTCGGCACCTGGCTGATGGCGGCTGCCCCTGCGAGCGCGGAAGCGCTCGGTTATGCCGGTTTCGACTTCCTCGTCGTGGACATGGAACATGTGCCGATCGAGGTGTCCGATCTCGCCCATATCCTGCGCGCCATCGGCTGCACGCCGGCGGACGCCGTGGTGCGCCTCGCCTGGAACGATCAGGTTCTCGTCAAACGCTGCATGGATGCCGGCGCTCGCACCGTGATGCTGCCCTTTGTGCAGACGGCGGAAGAGGCAAAGGCCGCCGCCTCCTACACCCGCTATCCGCCGCATGGCATTCGTGGCGTGGCGGCCGTTCATCGCGGCTCCAGGTTCGGCACGATCCCGAACTACCTGAAGAACGCGAATGACGATGTCTGCACCATCGTGCAGCTGGAAACGCCAGAAGCCATCGAGCGTCTGCCGGAAATCGCCGCCGTCGAAGGCATCGACGCGCTGTTCGTCGGTCCCGGCGATCTGTCGGCGGCCATGGGCCATATCGGAAATATCGCCCATCCGGAGGTGCAGGCGCTGATCGAAAAGGCCGCGACGGATGCACATGCCGCCGGCAAGCCCATCGGCATCGTCGGTCCCAACCCGGACATGGTGAAGCGCTTCATCGGTTATGGCTATGACTATGCCGCGATTGGCTCCGACATCGCCATGATGACCGGCCGCGCCAATGACTGGCTGGGTCAGATGAAGGGCGAGGCCAAGCCGGTCGCTGCTCCGACGGCAGCCTATTGAGGTGCGGGACGTGACAGCCGGTTTCGACCTCGTTCTCGATGCAAGGACCGCGCTGGGCGAATGCCCGCTCTGGTCCGTCGCCGAGCAGGTGCTCTATTTCGTCGACATCAAGCAGAGCCGTATCCATCGCTTCGATCCGGCGGACGGTTTGCTTCGCACGCTGGAGTTGCCGGAAGAGGTCGGCTGCATCGGGCTTGCCAAGGGTGGCGGTTTCGTCGCCGGCCTGCGCTCCGGCCTCTGGCTGATCGCATCGACGGGTGAACTGCTGCGCAAGCTGGCGGACAATCCGGAAGACCAGTCGATCAGCCGTTTCAACGACGGCATGGTCGATCCGGCCGGCCGGTTCGTTGCCGGGACCGTGGACGAGACGCGCGAACGCGGCATTGCCAGCCTTTACCGCTACGATGGCCGGGGTCTGGAAAAGCTCGCCGGCGGTCTGCTGACCTCGAATGGCGTCGCCTTCTCGCCCGATGGCAAGCGGCTCTATCATTCGGATACGCTGCGCTTTTCGCTCTACATCTACGACTATGACGTCGCGACGGGTACAGCGGACAATCGCCAGCTGTTTGCCAAGTTCGGCTCCGAAATCGACAAGGGCCGCCCGGATGGCGGCGCTGTGGATGCGGAAGGCTGCTACTGGACGGCGCTGTTCGAAGGGGGGCGCGTCCAGCGCTATGCGCCGGATGGAACGCTGATGGCCGAATATCCGGTTCCTGCAAAATGCCCGACCATGGTCACCTTCGGCGGGCCGGACCTGAAGACCCTTTACTGCACCAGCGCCAGCATCGGCCGCCCGGCCGAAGAGCTCTCCGAATACCCGCTCTCCGGTGCGCTGTTTGCCCTGCGCACCGATGTGCCGGGCCTTCCCAAACCGCTTTTCAATCCTGACCTCTGAGTAAAACCATGTCTGCCTCCTATGAAACCGTCCGTTACCAGTCCCTGACCGACCGCCATGTGCTCGTCACCGGCGGCGCGTCCGGCATCGGCGAGGAAATGGTCAAAGCCTATCGCGCCCAGGGCGCCCGCGTGTCCTTCATCGACATCAATGAGGCGGCGGGGGCTGCCCATGCCGCAGCGACGGGCGCTGCCTTCTACGCCTGCGATCTGACCGACATTCCGGCAACCCGCGCCGTCGTGGGCCAGATCGAGGCGGAGCATGGCCCGGTTTCGGTTCTCGTCAACAATGCCGGCAAGGATGATCGCCACGCCATGGACGAGGTGGAGCCTGATTACTGGCGTCGCGCCTTGGCACTGAACCTCGACCACCAGTTCTTCGTCACGCAGGCGGTGACCAAGGCCATGGCGCAAAATGGCGGCGGCTCGGTCATCATGTTCAGCTCGATTTCCTGGATGCGCGGGCGCCCCGGCATGGTGGGCTACACCACGTCGAAGGCCGCCATCAACGGCCTGACCAAGACACTCGCCCGCGAACTCGGCCCCTCCGGCATTCGCGTCAACTGCATCGTGCCCGGCGCCATCGTCACCGAACGGCAACTGGCGCTCTGGACCACGCCGGAGCAGAACCAGCAGTTCATCGATCTGCAGGCCCTGAAATTCCGCCTCGACGCCAGCCATGTGGCACGCCTTGCCCTCTTCCTCGGCTCTGACGAAAGCAATGGCTGCACGGGCGCCAATTTCGTCGTCGATGCCGGCCTGACCCAGAACTGAAAGTCTTCTCCATGCAACTCGATCTCATTCCCGGCGGCTTTACCCTCTCCCTCGAAGGTCGCGAAATCCTGCGTCATACGGAGGCCGCACCCGCTTTGTTCGTCGGTCACGGCGAAGAGCGGATGGACATGTATCGCGGCAACTTCGAGATCGAGGATTACGTGGTGGAGCGCACGGCCCTCCCCCATGTTGAGATTGAGGGCAATCGCGTCGAGTTTTCCGTGGCGCGCGGGCTTGCGCCCCGCTTCGCGCTGACGGTGGACGGTCATCACATGCTGACGCAGGCGCTTGATGCCTCGATCAATCGCCTGTGGATCCGCATCGTCGCCGAAAGCGACGAGCATGTCTGGGGTGGCGGCGAGCAGATGTCCTATTTCGACATGCGCGGCCGGAGGTTCCCGCTCTGGACTTCCGAACCCGGCGTCGGTCGTGACAAATCGACGGAGATCACCTTCAAATCCGACGTGACGGGCAAGGCCGGCGGCGACTATTACAACACCAATTACCCGCAGCCGACCTATATTTCGTCGCGCAGATATGCGCTGCACGTGGAAACCACGGCTTACTCCGTCTTCGATTTCCGCCGCGGCGGTTTTCACGAGATCGAAGTCTGGGCCGTACCGCAGCGGTTGGAAGTCTTCGCCGCCTCGACTTTCGTGGATCTGGTCGGCCAGCTGTCCGGGCGCTTCGGCCGTCAGCCGCAACTCCCGGAATGGGTCTATGGCGGCGCAATTCTCGGCTTGAAGGATGGCGAGAACTCGCTTGTCCGCATGGAAAAGATGCGGGCAGCCGGCGTCAAGGTGTCCGGCCTCTGGTGCGAGGACTGGGTCGGACTTCGCCACACCTCCTTCGGCGCGCGCCTGTTCTGGGACTGGCAGGCCAACGAGACCCGCTACCCCAACCTGCGCCAGAAGATATCGGAGCTGAAGGCCGAGGGCGTGCGCTTCCTCGGCTACGTCAATCCCTATCTCTGCGTCGACGGTCCGCTCTATCCGATTGCCGATGCCAAGGGCTATTTCGCCAAGGATGAGCATGGAAAGACGGCGCTCGTCGACTTCGGCGAGTTCGACTGCGGCGTGGTGGATTTCACCAATCCGCAGGCCGCCGACTGGTTTGCAGAAGAGGTCATCGGCAAGAACATGCTGGATTACGGCCTGTCCGGCTGGATGGCCGATTTCGGCGAATATCTGCCGATCGACGTCAAGCTCGCCAATGGCATCGATGCCAAGCTGATGCATAATGCCTGGCCGACGCTGTGGGCCGAAGTGAATGCGAGGGCGGTGGCAAGCCGCGGCCAGACGGGCGACGCGCTGTTCTTCATGCGCGCCGGCTTCACCGGTGTGCAGGCCCATTGCCCGCTTCTGTGGGGCGGCGACCAGTCCGTCGATTTTTCGCGTCACGATGGTCTCGTCACCGTCATTTGCGGTGCGCTGTCCTCCGGCCTTCTCGGCAATGCCTATCACCATTCGGATATCGGCGGTTACACCAGCCTGTTCGGCAATGTGCGCACCGGCGAACTCATCATGCGCTGGGCGGAAATGGCGGCCTTCACCGCCGTCATGCGCAGCCATGAGGGCAACCGTCCGCGCGACAATCTCCAGATCGATCAGGACGAGACGGTTCTGGCCCATTTTGCCCGGATGACGACGATCTATGTGCATCTGGCGCCCTATCTCAAGACGCTCTCTGCGGAAGCGGCCAGAACCGGCCTTCCCGTTCAGCGCCCGCTCTTCCTCCATCACGAGGAGGACCGCGACACCTATGCGATCCAGGATGCCTATCTCTATGGCCGCGACCTTCTCGTCGCGCCGGTGTGGCAGGCGGGCGAGAGCGAACGGACAGTCTATCTGCCGAAGGGCGAGACCTGGGTGCATGTCTGGTCCGGCGCGGCGTTTGACGGCGGCCAGACGGTCACGGTTGCCGCGCCGCTTGGAGAGCCGCCGGTCTTTGCCCGCAAGGGTGCTGAGCAAGCGGCCCTGTTCGACGCCTTGCGGACCCTCTGACCATGGCGCCTGGCAGTCTCGCCATCCTGCTCACGATCGCGGCCTTCGCGGCCTATACCCAGACGCTGACCGGCTTTGCACTGGGCCTCATCATGATGGGCGGCGTGGGCTTGAGCGGCGTCATTGCGCTTCCCGATGCGGCGGTGCTGGTCAGCATCCTCGTCATCGTCAATGCGGTGCAGGTGCTGGCCAAGGGCTGGCGGGACATCGCCTTTCGCCAGTTCGCGCCGGCGCTTGCCGCCAGCCTGCTGTTTCTTGGCCTGGGCTATGTCGTGCTGAACCTGATGGCGTCTGCCTCGCTCGACTGGTTGAAGGTGGTGCTGGGCGTGGTAATCGTGCTCTCCAGCATCCAGCTGTCCCTGAAGCCGGCGCCGCTCGAGACGATGTCCGGACCGCTTTCCTTTGCCGGGTTCGGGGCGGTGGCGGGCGTGATGGGCGGGCTGTTTTCCACGGCCGGGCCGCCGCTGATCTATCACTTCTATCGCCAGCCGCTGAGGCCCGCCTCGGTGCGCGAGACGCTGGTGGCGATCTTTGCCATCAATGCGGCAATCCGGCTTGTGATGGTGGCCGGTGCGGGGCAATGGCCCACCTCCGGTTTCTGGTGGGGCCTGCTGGCGATTCCGGTCGTGATGCTGGCCACCTGGGCGGCCAGGCGCTATCCGCCGCCGCTTTCGCCGCTCGCCATGCGTCGCCTTGCCTTTCTTCTGCTGTTTCTCTCCGGTCTTTCGCTGGCGGTACCCGCCATTCTGAAGCTCGCGGCCGGGCACGGGTGAGCAGCGTTTGGACGTCTGCAAAAGGGGCTTCGAACGGGCGCCAACTGTGATACCAAGAGGCCGGATATCGGGAGGAGACTGCGAGAAAGGACCGGTGTGACGACGGGGGCGGTGAGGCCGCCTTGCGCGGATCGTCCGGCTTGATCGCCTCTTCCCGGCCTTGACATGCCGGCCGCATCGATGGCCGGCGCCCATGATCTGAATGCCATGACGGAAACGGGATCTGCCGCATGAAGGACTTCATTCTCTCGATCGACCAGGGGACCACCTCTACCCGCTCGATCATCTTCGACCGCACCTACAAGAGCCGCGGCGCTGGCCAGCTGGAATTCCCCCAGCATTTTCCGCAATCGGGCTGGGTGGAACATGAGGCCGAAGACCTGTGGACGACGACGGTGGAAACGGCCCGCAAGGCGATGGCAGCCGCCGGTGTGACCGCAGCGCAGATCGCGGCGATCGGCATCACCAACCAGCGCGAAACGGCGCTCGTCTGGGACCGCCGCACCGGCAAGGCGATCCACAGGGCGATCGTCTGGCAGGATCGTCGCACCTCCGAACGGTGTGCGGAGCTGCGCGCGGCCGGCCATTCCGATCTGGTTGCGGAACGTACCGGCCTGCTGATCGATCCCTATTTCTCCGCCACCAAGGTGGCCTGGCTGCTGGACAACGTTCCCGGCGCGCGCGTAGCCGCCGAACAGGGGCATCTCGCTTTCGGCACGGTTGACAGTTGGCTGATCTACAAGCTGACCGGCGGGCGGCGGCATGTGATCGACGTCACCAACGCGTCGCGTACCATGCTGTGCAATATCGGCACCGCCGACTGGGACGAGGACCTGCTGAAACTGTTCAACATTCCGCGCAGCATGCTGCCGGAAATCCTGAGCAATATCGACGGTTTCGGCGAGACGGATCCGGAGATCTTCGGCGGTGCGATCGCCATCCGCGGCGTTGCCGGCGACCAGCAGGCGGCAGTGATCGGCCAGGCCTGCTTCACGCCGGGCATGATGAAATCCACCTATGGCACCGGCTGCTTTGCCCTGCTGAACACCGGCGCCGACCGTGTGGCCTCGAAGAACCGCCTGCTCACCACCATCGCCTATCGCCTGAACGGCGAGATCCATTATGCGCTGGAAGGGTCGATCTTCATCGCAGGCGCGGCTGTTCAATGGTTGCGCGACGGGCTGAAGATGATCGGCAAGGCCTCCGAGACCGCCGAGCTTGCCGCCAAGGCCGATCCCGGCCAGCGCGTTTATCTGGTGCCCGCTTTCACCGGCCTCGGCGCGCCCTGGTGGGATGCGGAGGCACGTGGCGCGATGTTCGGCATGACGCGCAACACCGGGCCTGCGGAATTTGCCCGCGCGGCGCTCGAATCGGTCTGCTTCCAGACCCGCGATCTGCTCGGCGCGATGCGCAAGGACTGGCCGGGAAATGCCGATATGCTGCTGCGTGTCGATGGCGGCATGTCGGCCAATGACTGGACGATGCAGCGGCTGGCCGACATTCTGGGCGTTGCCGTCGATCGCTCCGCCTCGACGGAAGTCACCGCGCTCGGGGCTGCCTGGCTTGCCGGCCACGGCGCCGGCATCTGGCCGGATCGCGACGGTTTTGCCGCCGAATGGCATCTGGAACGGCAGTTTGTGCCCTCCATGGCGTCGAGCGAGCGCGCGGACCTGCTGACCGGCTGGGATTCCGCCGTGCGCGCGACACTCGGCTTCGGCAAGTAAACGGGGGATAGGCGAGCGCCGTTCGCGCGGCTATGGTTCGCCGGTCCGCTGCCCGGTCGTCTGGCCGGGCCCGTTTGTCTGCAGGAGTGTTCGATGTTCAAGCCCAATCACCTGAAAGCCCGGCTGCTTGCCGGCGAAACCGCCTTTGGCTGCTGGGTTGGCGGCGGCACGCCGACCAATGCCGAGATCCTCGGCCATCTCGGCTTCGACTTCCTGCTTTCCGATCACGAGCACGGGGCGGGCGAAACCCGGGAAATCACCGAGGCGCTGAGAGCCATCGAGACCACGCCGACGCCGGCCGTGGTGCGCGTGCCTTGGAACGATCATGTCTTCCTGAAGCGCGTCATCGATGCGGGTGCGCAATCGGTGATGATCCCCTCCGTCGATACACCGGAGGCGGGACGCGATGCGGTGAAGGCCTGCTTTTACCCGCCGCAGGGCATTCGCGGCTATGCGGCAAGCGTGGTCCGCGCCTCCAGCTATGGCACCGAGCCGGGCTATGTGGAAAAGGCCAACGCCAACATGCTGGTCATCCTGCAGCTCGAATCCTACACGGCGGTGGAACATGCTGCCGAGATTGCCGCCATCGAGGGTGCCGACGTTATCTTCATCGGCATCAACGATCTGGCCGGCTCTATCGGTCGGCTGGGCCAGACCGGTCATCCGGAAGTGCAGGCGCTGGCGCGTCGCGCCGAACGCGAGATTCTCGCCGCCGGCAAGGTGATGGGTACGGTACCGAATGCCGGGGCCAACGTGCATGAACTGCTGGAGCGCGGCTACCGATTCATTCCCGGCCCCTATGACGTGGCGCTGCTCAGAGACGCAGGATTTGCGGCCATGGCGGAATACCGCACCATCCAGGAGGCCCGCGCCCGCGGCGAGGCACCGCCCGTGGTGAATGCCAGTTCCTATTGAGGCGCCGCAGCCTGCTGCGTCAGCGCCTGTCGTCTGAGCAGCATGCCGAACAGATCGCGCGGCTCGTCGGGATCGGCGAGCAGGTCGAGCGTGTCGAAGCGCCCGGTTTCGCTGAGCTTGTCGCGCACATAGCGCAGCGCTGAAAAATCCTCCGTTGCGAAGCCGACGCTGTCGAACAGCGTGATCTGGTCTGCCCGCGTGCGGCCCGGCGCGCTGCCTGCAATGACCCGCCAGAGTTCGGTCACGGGGTGATCCTTGTCGAGCTGCTGGATTTCGCCCTCGATCCGGGTCTGCGGGGGAAACTCGACAAAAATGTCCGAGCGCAGCAGAATGTCCCGGTGCAGTTCCGTCTTCCCGGGGCAATCGCCACCGACCGCGTTGATGTGCATGCCGGCGCCGATCATGTTGTCGGTCAGAATGGTCGCGTTCTGCTTGTCGGCGGTGACGGTGGTCACGATGTCGGCACCTTCCACGGCCTGTTCCGCCGAGCCGCAGATCTCGATCGAGAAGCCGAGCGCTGAGAGGTTGTCGCGGCAGCGTCGGCTGGCCGCCGGGTCGATGTCATGGAGACGCAGCCGGTCGACACCGAGCAGCGCCTTGAAGGCGAGCGCCTGGAATTCGCTCTGCGCCCCGTTTCCGATCAGCGCCATGCAGCGGGCATTGCTGCGGGCAAGATGGCGTGCCGCCACCGCCGAGGTGGCCGCCGTGCGCAGCGCCGTCAGGATGGTCATTTCCGAGAGAAGCACCGGATAGCCGCTGTCGACGTCTGACAGAACGCCGAAGGCGGTCACCGTCTGGCGGCCGCTTTTGGTGTTCTTCGGATGGCCGTTGACATATTTGAAGCCGTAGAGCCGGCCATCGCTGGTCGGCATCAGTTCGATCACACCGTCGCGGGAATGGGAGGCGACGCGCGGCGTCTTGTCGAAACTTTCCCAACGGTGAAAATCCGCCTCGATGTAACCAGCGAGTTCCCGCAGGAACCGTTCCGTGCCGATCGACAGCACAAGGTCCATCATGGCTTCGACGCTGACGAAGGGAACGAGGTTCAGGTTCTCAGGCATGATGTCTCCCAGGGGCTTCGGGTTTCAGTAACTTCGGGTGGGGCGATCCATGACCTTGCGGCCCATCAGGCTTGCGGTGAGATCCACCAGCAGGATGGCGGTGCGGCCGCGCTCATCGAGGAAGGGGTTGAGTTCCACCAGGTCGAGGCTGGTCACGAGGCCGCTGTCATGCAGCATTTCCATCACGAGATGCGCTTCGCGGAAGGTTGCGCCGCCCGGCACGGTGGTTCCGACCGCAGGTCCGACCGCGGGATCGAGGAAATCCACGTCGAGGCTCACATGCAGCAGGCCGTTGGCGGCGCTGACCTCGGCCAGGAAGCCGCGCAGCAGGGCGGCCACCCCATGCTCATCGATGGCGCGCATGTCGTGGACGGTCACCTCCGTGCGGGCAAGGGCTGCCCGTTCGGCGGGATCGACGCTGCGGATGCCGATCATGCAGACATGGGTGGCGGGTACAGTGGCGGCGAGATCCGGCAAATAGGGTGAGAAGCCGGGTTGCCCGGTGAAATAGGCAACCGGCACGCCATGCAGATTGCCGCTTCGCGTGCTGTCCAGTGTATGGAAATCCGTATGCGCATCGAGCCAGAGCACGAAGAGAGGCCGTCCCTCCTCGGCAGCCCGCCGGGCAATACCGCTGACGGAGCCCGCCGAAAGCGCATGGTCGCCGCCGAGGAAGATCGGCATGCCATCGACGCTCTCGCGATAGGCGGCCTCGGCAATGGCTTCGATCCAGCCGCGGATGAGAGGCAGGTTGCGCACGGCGGCGTTCGGGTGGGCCGGCGGATCGACGCTGAGGGGCGCGAGATTGCCGAGGTCCGACACCGTGTGGCCGAGCTCGCGTAATGCGCCGTCGATGCCGGCGGCGCGCAGCGCGCTCGGTCCCATCTCGCAGCCGAGCTGCGAAGCGCCGTCCTGCAACGGAACGCCGATCAGTTTGCAATGCATGGGCAATCTCCTTCCTGAACAGGAAACCATGGTGGGGTGGCAATTCGAAGTCTGTGAATTGTCAATTTCAGCAGTATAGCTTATCAATGTGGCAGTTATTTCTGCCAGAATGGGGAACGGGTTGGACGATCTGGACACACGACTGATCACCTTGCTCCGCCATGATGCGCGGCGCAGCGTGTCGGATCTCGCGATCGCGCTCGGCGTTTCGCGCGCCACCGTGCGGGCGCGGATGGAGCGTTTGGAGGCGAGCGGCCGCATTCTTGGCTATACCGTCATCCTGCGGGCTGATGCGGTGGATCTGCCGGTGCGTGGTATCATGATGATCGAGATCGAGGGGCGTGTGACGGATCGGGTCATCAATGCGCTTGGCGGATTTCCGGAAGTGTCCGAGATTCACACCACCAATGGTCGCTGGGACCTCATTGCGGAACTGGGGGCCGCAAGCCTTGCGGAATTTGATGCGGTGCTCCGGCGTATCCGTCTGGTGCCCGGCATCACGGCAAGCGAAACCAACCTGCTTCTGGCGACGCCCCGCAGCACGCGCGCGAGACTGTGACAGGATCCCCTTTGCCAAATATTGCTGTTCCTTATAATGGATGGGGAGCGCGGGGAGAGGCGCAATCCGGCAAGGAATGAGGTCTGCATGGAGATGGAGCGCAGGTCCGGCAGCAAGCGCGAGGAGAACCGACAGCGCAACAGGGAGGCCATCAAGGCGGCGGCCTGGACCGTGTTTGCCACAAAGGGTCTCGATGCCTCCACCGTGCGCGACATCGTTGCGGCCAGCGGCGTTTCCATCGGAACCTTCTATAACTACTATGGGACCCGCGAGGCGGTCTTCCACGAAATCCTCGATGATCTCGCCGACCAGATCCGCAGCCTGAGCGGTGAAGCCCGTGCCCACGAAAGCGAGATCGAGCCGATGTTGGCCCAGAGCTATCGCGGCTTTCTCGAATTCATCCTCGGGCTGGATGGCGCGCTCGATTTCTGCGCCCTCAACCAGCACCATATCCGGTCTCGCCTGTTCACGCTCACCAGCACCGGTGGCCTGTTAAGTGATATTGAAAGAGATATGGTCCGGGTCATGCCCGCAGCGACGCTCTCGGCCAGTGAACGCACGCAAGCCGCCTGTCTCATCGTGGCGAATGCGCTGGAAGTGCTGCTGCAGTCCCGCAATGGCCAGCCGCTGGATATCGATGACACCAGCCGCTTCATCACCCGGCTGATCGTGCGTGGCATCGGCAGCTGGGACCGCCAAGATTAAAATTGACGCATCCGTCATTTTTGTTAGCCTTGCCTGTGCGTGGGAGGACGCACGGATCATGAACGAGGCAGATTACATCATCATCGGCGCCGGACCCGCCGGGGCAGCGCTGGCTGCCCGGCTTGCGGCATCCCCATTGTCTCCACGGATCATCCTCGTGGAGGCGGGCGGTGGACGCCCGTCACTGCTGTCGCAGGTGCCGGCCGGCATCGCGCTCAGGGTTCCCTTCCGCAACGGCGAGAATTATGCGCTGCAGACAGTTCCGCAACCGGGGCTGCAGGGGCGGCGCGGGTATGTGCCGCGCGGCCGCGGCCTGGGCGGATCGAGCCTGATCAATGCGATGATCTACGTGCGCGGTCAGCCGGAGGATTACGACCACTGGGCTAGTCTCGGTTGTGCCGGATGGTGCTTTGCGGACGTCTTGCCGCTGTTCAAGCGGGCGGAGGCCAATCTGCGCGGTGCCGATGCCTGGCATGGGGCGGAGGGGCCGCTTGTCGTCTCCGATCTTGCCTCGCCAAGTCCGGTCTCGCAGGACTTTATCCAGGCCGCCCTTGCCTGCGGCCTTGACGAAAATCCTGATTTCAACGGTCCGCGCCAGGAGGGCATCGGTCTCTATCAGGTGTTCCAGAAGAAGGGCCGGAGGCTGAATGCCGCTCGTGCCTATCTGGGCAATCCACCCTATCCCGCACATCTGGAGGTGCTGACGAAGACACGGGCGCTGCGTATCGTGATCACCGAGGGACGCGCCACCGGTGTCGTGGTGCATGGGCCGGGCGGTGAACGCCGGCTTGAGGCCCGGCGGGAGGTGATCCTCTGCGGCGGTGCGATTGCTTCTCCGCAACTGCTGATGCTGTCCGGCATCGGCCCGGCGGCGCATCTCGTCCGCCATGGCATTCCGGTGATCCGCGATGTCCCGACTGTCGGCGAAAACCTGCAGGATCATCTGGATTATACGCTGAATGTGGCGCTGCGCGGCCGAGGCCTGCTGGGCTACACGCCGACAGTGCTCGGCGAAATTCTTTCCGGCGCCCTTCCCTACCTGCGGCGGGGCACCGGCATCCTGTCCAGCAATGTTGCCGAGGCGGGCGGTTTCATCCGCAGTCGCCCGGACATAAACCGCCCCGATCTGCAGCTGCATTTCTGTACGGGACTGGTAGATGATCACGGCCGCCGCTTCCATGCCGCAACCGGTGCGGCGCTGCATGTCTGCGTGCTGAGGCCGCAGAGCCGGGGAACGGTACGGCTTGCCTCCGCCGATCCGCACCACGCCCCCGAGATCGATCCACGCTTCCTGTCGGCACCGGCCGATCTCGATCTTCTGGCGGCAGGCGCCCGCATCGTCCACCGCATCTTTGCCGCCGAGCCGCTGGCCCGCCATCGTGGCCGCGTGCTCTATCCGGTGGATGTGAACGACGAGGCGGCGCTGAGGGCGATGATCCGGGCGCGGGCCGATACCATCTATCATCCCGTCGGCACCTGCAGGATGGGCGCCGACCCCGCCTCCGTCGTCGATCCCAGCCTGAGGGTCAGGGGCATCGCCGGGCTGCGGGTGGCCGATGCCTCGATCATGCCGACACTGATCAGCGGCAACACGCAGGCACCCACCGCGATGATTGGCGAGAAGGCGGCCGATCTCATTCTGGAAGGACAGCCATGAACGGGCAGACGACAATGCGCGCAATCTTCGACAGGCAGCATGCGGCCTCCCGGCGAGAGCCCGCGCCGGATCTTGCCGCGCGCCGTGCCGCGTTGCGGCGCCTGGAAAAGCGACTGGTCGCCAATGCCGATGCCATTGCCGGGGCCATCGCGCAGGATTTCGGGCACCGCTCCCATGACGAGACGCGGCTGCTGGAACTGCTCCCGGCCATTCGGGCCCTGCGCCACGCCCGGCGCCATGTGGCGGGCTGGATGCGGCCGAGGCGGCGCGCCGTCGATATCGTGTTTCAGCCGGCCCGCGCGGAGGTGCGCCATCAGCCGCTTGGCGTGGTTGGCATCATTTCGCCTTGGAATTACCCGCTGCTGTTATCCGTCACACCGCTCACGGATGCGCTGGCGGCAGGTAATCGCGTCATGCTGAAGCCGTCGGAACTGACGCCTGCCTTCTCGGCGCTGCTGTTCCGGCTGATCGACGAAACCTTTTCACCGGACGAGGTCGCCGTCATGACCGGCGGTGTGGAGGTTGCCGAAGCCTTTTCGGCGCTTCCCTTCGATCACCTGCTCTTCACGGGGTCGACGGGTGTCGGGCGTGCCGTGATGCGGGCCGCCGCCGAGAACCTGACGCCGGTCACCCTTGAGCTTGGAGGCAAGTCGCCCGCGCTCGTGGCACCGGATTATCCGCTGGACAAGGCCGCAGGCTCGATTGCTCTTGGCAAAATGCTGAATGCCGGCCAGACCTGCATCGCTCCCGATTATGCGCTGGTGCCGAAGCATCAGGTGCGGGCCTTTGCCGAGGCGATGATCCAAGCCATGCGCCGTCGTTATCCGACGCTTGCCGACAATCCGGACTACTCTGCACTTCTTTCCGCCCGGCAGCGGCAAAGGCTGGCAGCGGCGCTGGAGGAGGCGCTGAACGCCGGCTGCACGATCCTGACGCATGGAGAAACGGTCGACGCGGCTTCGGCAAAGATGGCGCCCTCGGTGGTGATCGAACCACCCGCCGGGAGCCTGCTGATGCGCGAGGAAATCTTCGGTCCCGTTCTGCCTGTCATCGGTTATTCGGATCTGGACGAGGCTCTCGACCATATCCGCGCCCATCCACGTCCGCTGGCCCTCTATCTCTTCACCCATGACCGGCAGGTGGAGGAGACGGTCCTGTCTTCGGCGATTTCCGGCGGCGTGACTGTCAACGGCACGCTGCTGCATGTCGCGCAGGACAATCTGCCTTTCGGCGGCATCGGCCCAAGCGGCATGGGGGCCTATCACGGGGAGGCCGGCTTTCGGCGCTTCAGCCATGCGCGCGCGGTGATGACGATCGGTCCGGTCAATATGTTCGAACGGCTTGGGCCGCCCTGGGGCGTGCTGTCGCGCTGGCTGGCCCGTGTGCTGGGCGGCATCCGTTAGCAACGCCATCAACGGCGTCATGCCGCCGGTGCCCCGGTCTCACGACCCCATGACAAGCTTCAGCGCGATCAGCCACATGACCAGCCCGATGCCGGCTTCCAGCACCCGCCAGCTTGCCGGTCTCTGGAACACGGGGCGCAGCCAGCCGGCGCCGAAGCCGAGGGAGAAGAAGAAGGTGAAGGAGGCCGCCGTTGCGCCCGCAGCGAAAGCGGCTTCTGCGCCGGCAAAGCGTGTCGAGACCGTGCCAAGCAGCACCACGGTGTCGAGATAGACATGCGGATTGAGCCAGGTCAGCGCCAGACAGGTGGCAACCGTCGGGCCGAAGGCGGTCTTTGCTGCTCCCTCCGGGCGGAGAACCGAGGTGGAGTGCCAGGCCGACCACAGGCTGCGGGCGCCATAGGCCAGCAGAAAGGCTGCGCCCCCCAGCCGCATGGCCGGATCGAGCCAGGGCAGCAGGGCAGCGATCTGCCGGAAGCCCGTCACGCCGATCGCGATCAACAGCGCATCGGAGAGCGCGCAGGTGAGGCAGACTGCAAGCACGTGCTGCCGCATCAGGCCCTGACGCAGGACAAATGCATTCTGGGCGCCGATGGCGAGGATCAGGCTGAGGCCGGTGCTGAAGCCGGTAACGGCGGCAGATATCATGAGGCAGTGTCTCCGTGGTGATGCCGCCATAGCGTCCGCACGGCTTTCGCGCTACTTAATCCTCCTAATCCTGATGAAGCGGAGCTAATGACATCATGCTCGACTATCTCTCGCTGCGCGCTGTCGCCGCAGTGATCCGCACCGGCAGTTTCGAGCGTGCCGCACGGCAGCTGCATGTCACGCCCTCAGCCGTTTCCCAGCGCGTCAGGCAGTTGGAGGATCGGCTGGGGACCGTGCTGGTGGTGCGGGGTACGCCCTGCACCGCGACGGAGAAGGGGGCCTGGCTCTGTCGGCACATGGATCAGGTGGCGATGCTGGAAACGGATCTTCTCGAGAAGCTGCCTGCTCTGGATGGTGGCAGCGTCGACACCCGACCGGTGACGGTGCGGATCGCCACCAACGCCGACAGCCTCGGCACGTGGTTTCTGGAGGCGGTCGCGAACTTCAGCCGCGAGACGGGTTATCTCGTGGATATCGCTGTCGATGATCAGGACCATACGGCCGCCTGGCTGGAGCGCGGCGAGGTGCTGGCGGCCGTGACGGGGATGAGCCGGCCGGTGCAGGGGTGCCGGCAGAGCCCGCTCGGCATCCTGCGCTACCGGGCGACGGCCTCTCCCGCCTTTATCAGCCGCCACTTTGCAGATGGGGTGACGCGGGAGCGTCTCGCGCGTGCCCCGCTTCTGACCTTCAATCGCAAGGACGGGCTGCAGCGCCGCTGGCTCGCCGAAACAATGGGCATAGACACCTCCCCACCCACGCACTGGCTGCCGTCGACGCAAGGATTTGTCGAGGCGTGCCTGAGTGGCATGGGGTGGGGCATGAATCCGGATCTGCTGACCGCCGCCCATCTTGCCTCGGGCCGTCTGGTGGAGCTTGTCGCCGGCACGCCCGTGGATGTGCCGTTGTTCTGGCAGGTGAGCCGGCTGGCGGCCGCGCCGCTGGAGGCGCTGACACGGCATGTGCTGTCTGTCGCCCGGTCGCGCCTGGTTGCGTCTGGCTGATCAGCTCAGCCGCTGGAGCGGCACAGGCGATGGCAGGCCCTGCCCGCTTCGGGCGTCGCAGATTGCCTCCGCCATCGAGAGCACTCGTTCCATGGTCTTCGGCAGTTCGAGCGGACGCGTGTCGTCGGTGAAGGCGCCATGCATGGCATCCGAGATGCGCACCGCCGTGCCGCTGACTTCGGCCACGAAGCGGGACAATCCATCGCGATCGATGCGTTCTCCGGAAAACTGCTGCGCAACTGCATAGGCAGCGATGTTTTCCAGTGCCATGATCCGTCCGACGAGCAACAGGTTCTGGCTGACCAGCCGCTCCATGATCTCGCTGGCGATCTCAAGGCGCATTTCGATGTCGTTCTGCATCTCCGTCCTTCTGCCCCGCCGCCGGGTGCTGTCGACGCCTTACATGGTGACGATGGGTGGGTATTATGCCGCCCGGCTGGAATAGGGGCCGGACGAGCGTGAAGGGCTGGAGGCGCCGTCCTGCGTCAGGCGGAACTGGCCAATCATCTGGCTGAGCTTATGGGTTTCCGAGGTCAGGGTCGAGGCGGAGGCGCTGCTCTGTTCGACCATGGCCGCATTTTGCTGCGTGGACTGGTCCATGCTGTTGACCGCGCCATTGACTTCGGTGAGGCCCGTCGACTGTTCACGCGCGGCGGTAGAAATGGCCTCCACATGATCGTTGATCTCGACGATCAGCTGGCTGATCGCCTTGAGAGCCCCGCCGGTATCGCTCACCAGTTTCACGCCGCTCGCCACCTCCGTCGTGGAGTTCTGGATGAGGTCCTTGATTTCCCGCGCCGCCTTGGCAGAGCGCTGGGCAAGTTCGCGGACTTCCTGCGCGACAACGGCGAAGCCGCGGCCTGCCTCGCCGGCACGCGCGGCTTCCACCCCTGCATTCAGCGCCAGAAGGTTGGTCTGGAAGGCGATTTCATCGATGACGCCGATGATTGAGGAGATCTTTCCGGAGGAATCCTCAATGCGGCTCATCGCATCGACGGCTCGCGACACCACGGCGCCGGATTGCTCGGCACTGATCTTCGCCTTGGAGGCCACGTCCCTGGCGTCCTGTGCGCGCTGGGCGGAGGAAGATACATTCTGGGTGATTTCTTCCAGCGCCGCCGCCGTTTCTTCCAGATTGGCAGCCTGGGATTCCGTCCGCTTGGAGAGGTCCGCAACGCCCTGGCTGATCTCCCGCGTGCCATTGCCGATCAGCATGACGCTTTCGGAGATGCGCTGGAAGGTTTCGCACAATTGCCGCACCGACCGGTTGAGGTCATGCCGGAGAAACTCGAACTCCGGCGCAAAGGGCTCGTTCAGCTGGAAGCCGAAATCGCCGGAGCAGAGACGCTTCAGGCTTTCCCCAAGGGCAGACACGGTGTTGACGCGCTTGGTCACGTCGGTGGCGAATTTCACAATCTTCACCACCTTGCCCTCAAGATCGAGGATCGGGTTATAGGAGGCGGCGATGATGATCTCGCGCCCGTCGCGCGTCACGCGCTTGAACTCGGCGGCCTGGTAGCGCCCTTCCACGAGTTCCTTCCAGAACGCCGCGTATTCGGCGCTGGCGGCGAATTCCCGGGTCACGAACATGCTGTGATGCTTGCCGCGGATTTCGTCCACCGAGCCGTACCCCATGGTGTCCAGGAAGTTGCGGTTTGCACCGATGATCTGACCGTCGACGGTAAATTCGATGATCGCCTGCGAGCGGCTGATTGCGGCAATCTGCGCGGCGTAATCGAGGTTCAGCAGGCGCTCCTTCGCATCGGCCCATTCCACGACGAAACCGATGGTCTTGCCACCCTTCTTCAGGGGGGTGACGAGCAGGTCAAACATGCGGTTGGCGATACGGATGGTGGCGGCGTGACGCTCCCGCAGGCTCGCCAGCATGGAGCGCTGGTGCGAAGGGTTCTTATGGAAGACGTCGATATTGCTGCCGATCAGGGTGGCAACGGAAAAGCGGGGCAGATCTTTCTTGAGATCATTCTCCGCCTCCTGAAGGAGATCGACCACGGCCGGGTTCATGTAGATGATGTTGAGCTGGGCATCGGCCACCATCACATTGGCCTTCAACGCATCAAGCGCCGAGAGCTTTGCCGTATTCCTGCTTCCGATGATCGATTCCAAACCCATGCCCTACCTCCGGCCGACCTGACGCGCACGGGCACACCTCGCCCGTCAGAGCCAGAAATATAGACAAAATGAAAACAAGTCCCTAATTTAGGTATATCTTGTATATTTATCCGGCGGTTTTACGCCTGCGCCGGTGGAGATGCCCCGTAGCTGCGTTTCGATCCTGCAAGGATGAGATCGCGCTGGCACAGAAGGACGCGGTGCTCGGCCTGCATGGCTCTTTCCAATGGAACATCCAGCAGGCGTCGCGTCCTCCCCGAAGGAATGGCGCTGCGCCCTGGGGGTAATGCGCTGTTTGCCTTGAACTGGATTTCAGTCCGTCAGCTGTGCGCGTTGCGCTGCGGCGCGCGCTGCGTCTTCGAAGCTTGCCACATCGGTGAAATGGCGAACGCCGTCCATTTGGCGAATGTCGGTAAAGCCCGGGCCGCCGATCCAGAGTTCCACCGTGTCGTCCAGCTTGCTGCGCAGCGCCACAAGCTTGGGTTCCAGCACCCTTAGCCGACCGTAAAGGCTGCTCAGGCAGATGATGCCGGCCTTCGAGGCGCAGGCGGCGCGAATGATTTCTTCGACCGGCAGGTCCGGACCAAGGTAGAGCGCGCCAATGCCGGCCTGCCGGGCGAGCAGGGTGATGAGCATGGAGCCGATCTCATGCTGCTCTCCCTCCATGGTGGAAACCACGGCCCGCACCGGCATCTGGTCCGGCGGCAACGCGTCGAGGCAGGCGGCCAGCATGGTGCGAACCTCGGCGGAGACCATGTGTTCGGAGGCAATCGACAGCGAGCCGTCGCTCCACTGGCGACCGACTTCCCGCATCAGGGGCGCGATTGTCTCCTTGGCAAACTGGGCGGGGCCTTCCGCCGCCAGATGCGCGGCAAGCTGCGCCTTCATGCCGGCGGCGTCCATCTGCAGGATGGCGTCCATCAGCGGAGCAAGTGACGCGCGCTTTTCATGGGCGCGCACCAGCGCCGCCAGTTCCGCCGGCGGAAGATCAATGATCGAACCGATCCGGTGCCCGGCATCCGTGCACTGCTTCAGGAGCTTCAGATGTTCGACCTGCCTCGGGGTGAAGTAGCGGCGTCCGGTATCGGTGCGTTCGGCGAGCTGGCGCTCATAGCGCCGCTCCCATGCATGAAGTACAAGCTTGCTGATGCCGACCATCCGCAATGCATCCGACATGCTGATGCGGGACATCACTCTGCTGCCGTAACCGGCGGGCCGTCCCATTTCGGGCTCGTGCACGCGAATTCCCCCGAACTTCATGCTGCTTCCAGACATGCTTATTAAGATAAACGACTGATATTAAAAACGAATAATGGTGACTATCAACAGGTCTCAACCGCTGCTGGTCCGTTTGATGCGACAAGAGGCGGCAGCCATGCCGGCTTCCGAAGGCCCCAAACGCGCAAGGCCGCCGAAGGTTTCACAGCCAGTATAACTTTTTTGGATAAAATGGGCAGTGGCATGGTTCGAGACTCGGCGCGGTCCAGGCGGCGTCGAGCGGTCGGTGGCCCTGAAACGAAGATCGCCGCCGGCATGAGAACCGGCGGCGATCCATTCTGATGGGCTTCGTCAGGCTGGCCGCCGTGGCGACCATGGCTGCGTGTCAGCTGCGCGACTTGTCGTAGGCGCCGAGGCCCGGCTTGTAGCTCTTCTCATCGATGAACTGGCGGATGCCTTCCTTGCGGCCCTCCGGGTCATAGGAATTGGCGGCTTCCTGGGCCCGCACGAGATAATCCTCGGCATCGTCATAGGTCATGACGCCGACGCGGCGCACGGCATCCTTGGTGGCCTTGAGGGCGACCGGGTTTTTCTCAAGAAGCTTTTTGGCGACCTCCGTCACCCTTGCCTCGAGGTCCGCCAGTGGCAGGCTTTCGTTCACGAGCCCCCAGTCGGCGGCTGTCTTGCCGTCGATCGGCTCGCCGAGCATGGCGTGATACATGGCCTTGCGGAAGGGAAGGAGTTCGACAGCCACCTTGGTGGCACCACCGCCCGGCAGGATGCCCCAGTTGATTTCGGAGAGGCCGAACTTGGATTCATTGGCGGCAAAGGCGAGGTCGCAGGCAAACAGCGGGCCATAGCCGCCACCGAAGCACCAGCCATTGACCATGGCGATCGTCGGCTTCTGGTACCAGCGCAGGCGGCGCCACCAGCCATAGCTTTCCCGCTGCGAGCGGCGGACGCCCTTCAGACCCTCGCCTTCGCTTTCGCGAAAATATTCCTTGAGGTCCATTCCGGCGGTCCAGGCGCTGCCCTCGCCCGTCAGCACCAGTACGCCCACATCCTCGCGGAATTCCAGTTCGTCCAGCACCTGCATCATGGTGCGGTTCAGCGTCGGGCTCATCGCATTGCGCTTGTCCGGACGGTTGAAGCGTACCCAGGCGATGTTATCGCGCACTTCGTAGGCTACGGTATCGACGTCATTGGCCATTGTCGTGTTCCTTGGTCATCTGTTCGGTTGCTAGGCATCGCTTTTCTTGCAGCGGATGCCCGGGCCGCCGGCAAAGAAGCGCGGCCCTGTTTAAGACGGACCGAAGGGCGGTAACGATGTGGCACGCAAAAGCTGCGATCGATCCGCCGGCGATCCTTGAAAATCCATTCCATCCCGTGAGACATAGGTCTCGCTATGCGTGCCGCTCCTCCCCAGGCTCGGGTCGCCCGACGCAGCTGCCATATCGGTTGCCGCGTCGATTGACTGCTATGTTGCATAACAATATTGTCGAGTAGGGAAGCGGCGTCAAGAGGAGAAACGATGGACGAGACAACTTCGCGGCTGAAGCGCGCGCCGGTGCCGGATACGAAGGCCGCTCTGGAGGATATCCGCCAGACGCTGAGCCAGCTGGTCGGCTATCACCTGCGCCGTGCCTCCGTCTATGACATGAATGGCGCAGTGGCGGCGCTGGAAGCCGTGGACGCGCGTCCGATCACCATGAGCGTTCTGGTCTCGATCGTCGAGCAGCCGGGCCGGACATCGGCCGACATCTGCCGTATCCTGGCGATCAAGCGCGCCAACATTGTCGGTCTCCTGCAGGCGCTCGAATCGCGCGGCCTGTTTACCCGTCGCGACGACCCGGCGGATCAGCGCCTCCAGCGCCTCTATCCGACGCCGGAGGGCATCGAGGCCGCGCGGCACTGGCTGAGCCTGGTGCAGGCGCATGAGGATCGTATTCTCGCACGCCTGTCGGCCGGCGAGCGGGCGGAACTGCGCCGCCTGCTGGCGCTGGTCTGGGCAGACGAGCGGACGGAAGACGGCTGAAGCGGCGAGCGCGGTGCTGCGGCACGATCAGGGGGGAACGGAATGGCGGTCATGCACCCCGATGATTTCCTGGCGATGCTGGAGGCGCTGGACCGCGGCACGCTGCGCGGTCTGCGTGATCGCGCCATGCTATCGCTGGTCTTTGCCGGCGGCTTCACGGGTGGCGAGGTGGTGGGACTTGATGCGGGACGGGACCAGACGCGTGACGGCCGGGGCTGGATCGAGGCGCGTGACCGCGGGTTGCTCGTCACGCTTCTGGACAGACGAGGCCTTCGCCGCGTGGAGATCGCCCGCACGGCATCTGATGCCAGCTGCCCCGTTCATGCGGTTGAAAGCTGGCTGTCCTTTGCCCGCATTGCGCGGGGTCCGCTGTTTCGCCGCGTCACGGGCGAGGGCCGTAAGGTCGGATCCGAACGCCTCGGTGAACGCGAGGTGGCGCGTCTCCTCACGCGCCTGACGACTGTGGCGGGTGTCCGGATGCTGCCGCGCCCACCTTCATGACGCCTGCGACTTGCCGTGGGTGATAGGCTCTTCCATGAGCGCCGTGGCTGACGCGCCATTTCAAGTTTCATGATCGCTTGACAGAAAACCACCGGCTGGCCTACAACACGCATATTGGTATGACCACTTGGCCACCTGATGTCTTGGCCGGTCGATTGCGTGCGGGATCAAAGGGACCATGATCTTCTCTGCCGTGGAGTCGCGCCGCCTGTATCGGCAGGTGGCGGACCAGATGCGAAGCCTGATCGAGAGCGGCGAGCTTGCCGAAGGCTCGCGCTTGCCGGCCGAACGGGAGCTTGCGCAGATGCTGGGCGTATCGCGGCCGACGGTGCGTGAGGCGCTGATCGTTCTTGAGGTGGAAGGTTTCATCGATATCCGCATGGGGTCGGGCATCTATGTCAATCCGCGCAAGCGGATCGGGCTCGACGTGCCGCCGGATGATTTCGAAGGCCCCTTCGAACTGCTGCGCGCCCGTGCCGTGGTGGAATGCGCCGTGGCGGAAGAGGCCGCACGGCTTGCCCAGCCGGACCATGTGGCGGCGCTCGATGCCAATCTGGCGGCGATGGCGGCGGCGCTGGAGGATCGTCGCGAGGCCCTTGCGCTCGACCGGGGCTTCCACGTGATCGTGTCGAGCATCATCGCCAACGCCACGCTGAACCGTTTCATAGGCGACATCCACGACATGCGCATGACCCCCTATTTCGAAAAGCTGGCCAGCTATTTCGAGAACGGCGACACCTGGCGCGCCGCGATGGAAGAGCACCGGGCGATCCGCGATGCGATTGCCGCACATGATCCGGCCGCCGCGCGTGCCGCCATGCGCGCGCATCTCGACCAGTCACAGATCCGTCTGTCGAAGAGTTTCGAGGAGGAAACCGTCGACAGTTCTATACCGGCCGCATGGAGGCGCGCCGGGGGCGGCTAGACCGTCCACACGACATCACCATGGGAGGAGAGAGTGATGAAGTTCAGTCTGACAGCAGCATTGGGGGCAACCGCCGTCATCCTGGCATCCGCGTTTGGTGCGCAGGCCCAGACGGCGCTGAAATGGGCGCATGTCTATGAGACATCCGAGCCGTTCCACACGGAATCGGTCTGGGCGGCCAAGGAAATCGAAAAGCGCACCAATGGTCGCTACAAGATCGACGTGTTTCCCGCGTCGCAGCTCGGCAAGGAGGCCGATCTCAACCAGGGCCTGAAGCTCGGCACGGTGGACCTGATCATCTCGGGCTCCAGCTTCGCCGCGCGTGAATATGCGCCGATCGGCGTCACCTATTACCCCTATACCTTCCGCAGCCCCGAGCATCTGATCGCCTATACCAAGAGCGATGTGTTCAAGCGGCTGGCCGCAGGTTACGAAAAGGCCTCCGGCAATCACATCACGGCGGTCACCTATTATGGCACGCGCCACACCACCTCGAACCGGCCGATCAGCAAGTGCGCCGATCTGGCCGGGCTGAAGATGCGCGTGCCCGACGTGCCGGCCTATCTCGCCATGCCGCGCGCCTGCGGTGCCAACACCACGCCGATCGCCTTTGCCGAGGTCTATCTGGCGCTGCAGAACGGCACGGTCGAGGCCCAGGAAAACCCGCTGACCACCATCGAGGCCAAGAAGTTCTACGAGGTTCAGAAGCACATCGTGCTGACCGGCCACATCGTCGATCATCTGAACACGCTGGTCTCCAAGTCGCTCTGGGCAAAACTTTCCGACGAGGACAAGGCGATCTTCACGCAGGTGACGCAGGAGGCGGCCGAGCGCAGCACGAAGATCATCGAGGAGCGTGAGAAGGGGCTGGTTGCCACCTTCAAGGAGAAGGGCATCTCGGTGACCGAGGTCGACAAGGCCGATTTCGAGGCCAATGTCCGCGAAAAGGTTGCGCTGAAGGATTTCGGCTACAAGCAGGAGGATTGGGAAGCGATCCGCGCCATCAAGTGAGCCGTGCGTGCCGGCCGCTGCCACGTGCCGGCACGCATTTCCCTTCGATTTCCCATTTGCCGGAATTTGATCATGACCAATGAGGTTCACACGCCGGTCACGGCGGAGGAGCTGGCGCATTCCTTCGAGGACGCTGCGCCGGCGGCTGATATTTCGGGCTATGCCGTCGAGGATTGGGTGGCGCTGGCCATCTTCTGGATGATGACGGCCTGCGTCTTCCTGCAGTTCTTCACCCGCTATGTGCTGAACAATTCCTATGCCTGGACAGAGGAGATCGCCATCAACTGCCTGATCGGCGTCGTCTTCATCGGCTCGGTGATGTGCGTGCGCATCTCCCGCCATATCCAGGTGGACGTGCTCTATCATTACCTGCCGAAGACGTTTGCACGCGGGTTGTCGATCATGGTCGATCTCGTGCGCATCGCCTTCTTCGCCTATGCCTGCTGGCTGATGTGGCGCTATGTCTCGATCGTTGCCGATGAGCGCATGGTCACCGTCGATCTGCCGCGCAGCGTCGTCTTCTACAGCGTGATGGCCGGCTTCGTGCTGATGCTGGTGAGGTCCGTGCAGGTGTTCGTCGAGAACCAGCGCCGCGGCTACTCGGTGCTGGAACGGCCGGACGCCTTCCTGCCGCAGGAGGATTGAGCCATGCTGCTGCTTGTCGGATCCTTCCTGGCCTTCATGCTGGTCGGCGTTCCCGTGGCGATTGCCATGGCGGTCGCCTCGCTGCTTTACCTGGTCTTCTATGGCGTGGCACCCGACATCATCGCTGCCCAGCGCATGATCGCCGGTGTCGAAAGCTTTCCGCTGCTGGCGGTTCCCTTCTTCATCCTGGCCGGCAATCTGATGAACACGGCCGGGGTGACAGGCCGCATCTATGCCTTCGCCGTTGCCCTTGTCGGCTGGATGAAGGGCGGCCTCGCGCAGGTCAACATCATCGGCTCGGTGATCTTTTCCGGCATGTCCGGCACGGCGCTCGCCGATGCGGCCGGCATCGGCACCATCGAGATCAAGGCCATGAAGGATCATGGCTATCCGGTGGATGCGGCCGTCGGTGTCACGGCCGCCTCGGCGACGCTCGGGCCGATCTTTCCGCCGAGCCTGCCCTTCGTGATCTACGGCATGATGGCCAATGTCTCGATCGGCGCGCTGTTCATGGCCGGCATTCTGCCCGGCATCGTGATGACGGCGCTGATGATGCTGACGGTGGTGTTGTTTGCCTATCGTCGCGGCTGGGGCTCGGATGCGCCTTTCGAGCGCCGTCGGCTGTTGTCCGCCGGGCTGGAGGTCGTGGTCGTCCTCTCCTTTCCGCTCGCCGTCTATCTTCTGATGGCGGCAGGGCTTTCGATGAATATCGCGGTCGGTCTTGCGCTTCTTGCGCTTCTCGCGCTCGACTGGCACTTCGATTTCTCGGCCGTGATGGCGCTGATGACGCCGGTGATCCTGATCGGCGGCATGACCATGGGCTGGTTCACGCCGACGGAAGCGGCGGTCGCAGCCGTGCTCTGGTCGCTGTTCCTCGGGCTTGTCCGCTACCGGACCATGACGTTTGCGAGCCTTGCCCGCTCGACCTTCGACACCATCGAGACGACGGCCTCGGTCCTGTTCATCGTGACGGCCGCCTCCATCTTTGCCTGGCTGCTCACCGTCAGTCAGGCGGCGCAGCTGCTGTCCGATGCCATCCTCAGCATCACCACCAACAAATGGGTCTTCCTGCTTTTGGTGAACCTCCTGATGCTGTTCGTCGGCTGCTTCCTCGATACGATTGCCGCGATCAGCATTCTCGTGCCGATCCTGCTGCCGCTGGTGCTGAAATTCGGCATCGATCCCGTGCATTTCGGGCTGATCATGACGCTGAACCTGATGATCGGGCTGCTGCATCCGCCGCTCGGCATGGTGCTGTTCGTGCTGTCGCGCGTGGCGCGGCTTTCGGTGGAGCGGACGACCATGGCAATCCTGCCCTGGCTTGTGCCGCTTTTCGTCGCCTTGCTGCTCATCACCTTCGTGCCGTCGATCACGCTCTGGCTGCCGAAGGAAATGGGGCTGATCCGCTGATGGGGGCAATGGCGACAGAAACCCGTATCGCGCGGCTTCACGGTGTCCGCGACATTCGCGTGGAAACCATGCCGCTTGCCTCCCCCGGTCCGGGGGAGGTTCTCCTGAAGATGGCGGCCGGCGGCATCTGCGGCTCCGATCTCCATTATTATCAGGATGGCGGCTTCGGGCCGATCCGCGTGCGCGAGCCGATCATTCCAGGCCACGAGGCGGCCGGCCATGTGGTGGCGCTGGGGGATGGCGTCTCGCATCTGGCGCCGGGGGATCTGGTGGCCGTCAATCCGAGCCAGCCCTGCGGTCACTGCCGGTTCTGTGCGAAAGATCTTCCCATCCATTGCCTCGACATGCAGTTCATGGGCAGCGCCATGCGGCTGCCGCATGCGCAGGGGCTGTTCCGCGACTGGATGGTGGTGCCGGCGCGTCAGTGCCTGCCGGCCGGGACGCTGGTCAGCCCGCAGGAGGCGGCCTGTGCCGAACCGCTGGCGGTCTGCCTACATGCAGTGTCGCGCGCCGGCGATCTCTCCGGAAAGCGGGTCCTCGTCACCGGCTCCGGTCCCATCGGCGCGCTGGTGGCGGCGGCGGCGCGGCATGCGGGGGCGGCCGAGGTCATGGCGACCGATCTTGCCGATGCGGCGCTTGCCCGGGCGGCCGCCATGGGGGCGACCGCCACCATCAACGTGGCCGAGCGGCCGGACCTCCTCTCCGCCTACGAGGCCGACAAGGGGCAGTTCGATGTTGCCTTCGAGTGTTCTGCGGCCGAGCCGGCGCTGCGGTCCGCGATTGCCACGGTTCGCCCGCGCGGCACCATCGTGCAGGTGGGCGTGACGGGCGACATCCGGCTGCCGCTCAATGCGCTGGTCGGCAAGGAGATCACGATGATCGGCTCGCAGCGTTTCGACAGCGAGTTTGCCGAGGCCGTTTCCCATATCGCCACGCGCCGTATCGATGTGCGCCCCATTCTCACCCACAGTTTTCCGCTGGAAGAGGCTGATGCCGCCTTCCGGCAGGCGGGCGACCGCATGGTCGCCTGCAAGGTTCAACTGCATTTTCTCTCCTGAGGTTTTTGACATGAGACATACCTGGCGCTGGTTTGGCCCGATCGATCGGGTGAGCGTGACGGATGCCGCCCAGGCGGGGGCGGTCGGCATCGTCAGCGCCCTGCACCACATTCCGACCGGCGCGGTCTGGCCGGTCGAGGAGATCGCCCGCCGGCAGGCGGAGATCGCCGCCGCCGGCCTCGTCTGGGACGTGGTGGAAAGCGTGCCGGTGTCTGAAAGCATCAAGACGCAGACCGGCGACTGGAAGACCCATATCGCCAACTGGCAGGAAACCCTGCGCCGGCTGGGCGAGGCCGGCATCCGTACGGTTTGCTACAATTTCATGCCGATCCTCGACTGGACGCGGACGGAACTGCGCTGGAGCGCCCGGCATGGCGCCAAGGCAATGCGCTTCGACCGCATCGACTTCGCCGCCTTCGACCTGCACCTGTTACAGCGCCCCGGCGCCGAAGGCGATTACGATTCGCAGACGCGGGCGGCGGCGGCGGATCGTTTCCGCGCCATGGACGATGACCGTCGGGCCGCCCTGTCGCGCAATATCGGCGCCGGCCTGCCGGGTTCTGCCGATGGCTACAGCCTGCCGCAACTGCTCGGCCTGCTCGAAACCTATGCCGGCATCGATCGGCAGCGCCTGAAGCAGAATCTCTTTGATTTCCTGGCCGAGGTCGTGCCCGTCGCCGAACAGGCCGGCATCAACATCTGCGCGCATCCGGACGATCCGCCATGGGCGCTGCTTGGCCTGCCGCGCATTCTCTCCACCGCCGAGGATTATGCCGACATGCTGGCGGCGGTGGATCACCCGGCCAATGGCATGACCTTCTGCACCGGCTCGCTCGGTGCGCGCGCCAACAACGATCTGCCGGCCATGGCGCGCCGGTTCGCATCGCGCATCCACTTCGTGCATCTGCGCAATGTGCGCCGCGAGGAAGAGCGTACCCCCTGCTCCTTCTTCGAGGACGAGCACCTGGAAGGCGATACGGACATGGTGGCGGTGATTGCCGAGTTGCTGGCCGAGGAGGCCCGGCGCAGGGCGGAAGGCCGCGCCGATCACCAGATTCCCATGCGCCCCGACCATGGTCAGGAAATTCTCGACGATCTCACGCGCGGCGCGCAGCCCGGCTACCCCGCCATCGGCCGCCTCAAGGGGCTTGCCGAACTGCGCGGCATCGAACGCGCCCTCTCCCACCAGACCTTCGGCCTCGCCGCCACCGGCCAAACCGCATCAGGATTGTCATGAGCATGCAGCCCCTCACCTCCGCCACGCCCCTGCCCGCCGGCGTCCTTTCCCCCGGCTTCGACCGGCAGCGCTTGAAGCCGGGCATCGTGCATCTCGGCTTCGGTGCCTTTCACCGCGCCCATCAGGCCGTCTACACCGATCTCGCGCTTGCCGAGGAATTTGGTGACTGGGGCATCATCGGGGTCAGCCTGCGCTCGCGGCAGGCGGTGGAGGATCTGCGCCGGCAGGACCATCTGTTCACCGTGACGGCGCGCGATGCGAGCGGCCCGCAGATGCGCCTCGTCGGCTGCGTCATCGGCGGCATCTCCGCAGCCGATGAGCGTGACGCGCTGCTTGCCCGCCTCGAAAGCCCCGACATCCGGATCGTGACGCTGACGGTGACGGAAAAGGCCTATGGCCTCGATCCCGTGACCGGCGGCCTTGACCTCACCCATCCTGCCATCGCCGCCGATCTTGCCCATCCGCAGGCACCGATCGGCGCGATCGGCTTTCTGGTCGAGGGATTGGCGCGGCGCCGGGCGGCGGGGCTTGCCCCCTATACCGTTCTCTGCTGCGACAACCTGCCGACCAATGGTCGTGTCGTACGGCGGCTCGTGCTGGAGATGGCGACCCGGCGCGACCCTGCTCTGGCCGACTGGATTGCCGCCGAGGGCGCCTTCCCCAGCACCATGATCGACCGCATCGTGCCGGCCGCCACCGCGGAGACGCTGTCGCGGGCGGCCGAACTGCTGGGCGCCGAGGACCGGCTGGCGCTCGATACCGAACCCTTCCTGCAATGGGTGATCGAGGACCGCTTCGCCTGCGGCCGGCCCGCCTGGGAAAAGGCCGGTGCGCTGTTCGTGGAGACGGTCGAGCCCTATGAGAAGATGAAGCTCCGGCTTCTGAATGGCGCCCATTCGATGCTTGCCTATCTCGGCCAGGTGAAGGGGCTGCCCTTTGTGCGCGACGTGATGGCGGTGCCGGAATATGCCGCGCGGGTCCGTCGCCACATGGCGGCTGCCGCCCGCACGCTCGATCCGGTGCCGGGCATCGATCTCGAGGCCTATCAGGCGGAACTGATCGCCCGCTTCAGCAACCCGACAATCGCCCACAAGACCAAGCAGATCGCCATGGATGGCAGCCAGAAGATGCCGCAGCGGATCTTTGCCGCCACCGTCGATGCGCTTGCGCAGGGGGATCACGCGCTGGAGTTCGCCGAGGCAACGGCCTTCTGGATCGCCTATATCCGCACCACCGACCTCCTGGAGGATCCGCGGGCGGACGAGCTTCGCGCCGCCGCTCGCCTGTCAGCCGAGACCGGATCCCCGGATGCCTTCTTTGCCTTGCCGGGCCTGTTTCCGGAGGCGCTGGTGCAGAACGCCGCCTGGCGCGCGCGCGTGGCAGAGGCGCTGAAGGCCATCTGACCACCGATCACCGACGGCGCGCAGAGATCACGCGCCGTCATGCTCCCGGATCAGGTCGAGAAACGTCTCGCCATAGCGTTCCAGCTTGGAGGGGCCGACCCCGGAAATGCCGAGCATCGCCTCCGGCGTCATCGGCCGTTCCCGGGCAAACGCGACGAGGGTGGTATCCGGAAAGATCAGATAGGGCGGCACGGCAAGTTCGCGCGCCAGTTCCATGCGGGCGCTGCGCAGCGTCTCGAACAGCGCCATGTCGTCGCCCTCGAGCGCCGAGCGGGCATGGGCGGAACTGGCAGATGCAGTGCGGGCAGCCTTGCCCTTGGTCGGGCGGTCGACGCGGAAGCGCACCTCCCGTTCCCGCTTGAAGACGGCGCGGGCGGTTTCCTCAAGCTTCAATGCGCCGAAGGCCGCGTGGTCGACGCTGATCAACCCGGCTGCCAGCAATTGTCGGAACACCGATTGCCAGGTCTTCGACGCCAGATCCTTGCCGGCGCCGAACACCGGCATGTCCACATGGCCGAAGCGGGTGGTCTTGTCGTTGACGGTGCCGAGCAGCACGTCGATCAGGTGGCCGGTTCCGAAGCGTTCGCCGGTGCGATAGATGGCGGCGAGCGCCTTGATCGCGGCCTCCGTGCCGTCCCAGGTCTCGACCGGTTTCAGGCAGGTATCGCAATTCCCGCAGCGGCCGGCATGCGCTTCGCCGAAATGCGCGAGGATCGCCTGTCGCCGGCAGCCGGGTGTCTCGCAGATGGCAAGCAGCGCATTCAGCTTGGCGCGCTCCACCCGCTTGATGTCGTCGCTCGATCCGCCTTCGTCGATCATCCGTCCGCGCTGGATGACATCGGCCATGCCATAGGCCATCCAGACTTCCGAGGGCAGTCCGTCACGGCCGGCGCGGCCGGTTTCCTGGTAATAGGCCTCCACCGAGCCTGGCAGGTCGAGATGGGCGACATAGCGTACGTTGGGCTTGTCGATGCCCATGCCGAAGGCGACGGTTGCCACGAGGCAGAGATCTTCTTCCTTCAGGAAGGCATCCTGATGCGCGTCGCGCTTCTCACGCTCCATGCCGGCATGATAGGGCAGCGCCCGGATGCCCTGCTCGTTTAGCCAGTCGGCGGTGTCTTCCACCTTGGCGCGCGACAGGCAGTAGACGATGCCGCTCGATCCCTTGTGGCGCGACAGGAAGCGCAGCAATTGCTGGCGCGGCTGGTCGCGCTCGACGATCTCATAGGTGATGTTCGGCCGGTCGAAGGAGGTGGTGAACACCTCCGCGCCCTGCAGCCCCAGACGCTCGATGATATCCTCGCGGGTGTGCGGATCGGCGGTGGCCGTCAGCGCCACGCGCGGCACGCCGGGATAAAGCGTCGCCAGCTGGCCGAGTTCGCGATATTCCGGCCGGAAATCATGGCCCCATTGCGAAACGCAATGCGCCTCGTCGATGGCAAACAGGGCAATCTTCGTCTGGTCGAGCATCTCTCGGAAGCCCGGCGTCACCGTGCGCTCGGGCGTCACGTAGAGCAGGTCGAGTTCCCGGCGATCGAGCGCGCGCCGCACCGCGACGTAATCCTCGCGGGTCAGCGAGGAGTTCAGCGCTGCCGCCCGAACCCCGAGCTGTTTCAGCGCCTCCACCTGATCGCGCATCAGCGCAATCAGCGGCGAGACGACGATGCCGACGCCCTCCCGGCAGAGCGCCGGGATCTGGAAGCAGAGCGATTTGCCGGCTCCCGTCGGAAACAGCACCACGGCATCGCGACCGGCCGTCACTGTGGCCACCACCTCCGCCTGCCGCCCGCGAAAGGCCGTATAGCCATAGACCTCGCGCAGCACTGCGAGCGGATGCCGGCCGCCTTCGGTCTCGAAAAGACGGTCGGTATGGGGCATGGATCGAGGCATGGCTTCGCTTTCGTGACGAGTCAGTGTTTATCTACAGGGCAAACAGCAAGGGAGGAAAGAGATGTTTGATGCCTGCGAATGGCTGAACGCACCACAACGGTGGTCGCTGACGGAAAAGGGCCTGCAGGTCACGACCGATGCGAAGAGCGATTTCTGGCAGAAGACCTATTACGGTTTTGCGCGCGACAGCGGGCATTTCTTCGGTCTCGCCCGCACCGGCGGCTTCACGGCCCAGATGCGGATCCGGGCGCGTTATGACCAGCTCTACGATCAGGCCGGCCTGATGGTGCGCATTGACGAGAACCACTGGCTGAAGGCGGGCATCGAGTTTTCCGATGGCGTGGCCTGCCTCGGCAGCGTCCTGACGCGAGGCCAGTCCGACTGGGCGACAGGCCCCTATGCCGGCGATCCGTCCGACCTTTATCTGCGGGTGACGGTCGATGCGGGCTGGCTGCGGCTGCAATATTCCGCCGATGGACACCACTGGCCGCTGATGCGGCTCTCGCCTTTTCCGGTGGCCGAAACCTATCGGGTCGGTCCGATGTGCTGCACGCCGGAGCGAGAGGGTCTCGAGGTTCTGTTTTCCGATTTCACGGTCACCGCACCGTCCGGCAAGGACCTGCACGATCTCACCTGAGTGAGGGAGAAGCCGGCGGCAAAGGCCGCCGGCTTGCGAAAGGCATCGATCAGGCAATGGCCTTCTTGCGCGCGATGCGGGCGCGGATCGACTCCACGTCCGCCCTCGGCGTTGCGGCAAACAGGGTGCGCGTATAGGCGTGGCTGGGTGCCTCGAACACCGCGTCGCGGGTGCCATATTCCACCGCCTCGCCATAATACATCACCATCACCTCGTCGGCGATGTATTTGACCACCGAGAGGTCGTGACTGATGAAGACATAGGTCAGGCCGAATTCTTCCTGCAGGTCGGCGAGCAGGTTCAGCACCTGCGCCTGCACCGAAAGGTCCAGCGCCGACACCGGCTCGTCCAGCACGAGAAGTTTCGGGTTCAGCATCAGCGCGCGGGCAATCGCGATGCGCTGGCGCTGGCCGCCGGAGAACATGTGCGGATAGCGGTTGTAATGCTCTGGACCAAGGCCGACCTTGACCAGCATGTCGGTCGCCCGCTCGCGCCGTTCGGCCGCCGACATCGTCGTGTTGATCGCCAGCGGTTCCCCCAGTACGTCGCCGATCTTCTGGCGCGGATTGAGCGAGCCATAGGGGTTCTGGAAGACGATCTGCACCTTGCGGCGCATCTCGGCCGAGAGATGCCCGGGGCGGGTATCGACCGGCTTGCCCTCGATCAGCAGTTCGCCGGCCGTCGGCTGGTCGATGAAGGTAAGGATGCGCGCCAGCGTCGACTTGCCACAACCGCTTTCGCCGACGATGGCGAGCGTCTTGCCGGCGTCGAGCTTGAAGGAAACGCCCTTCACCGCATGCACGACCTTCTCCGGTTTGAAGAGGCCCTGCGGCACGTGGTAGTCCTGCTTGATGTTGCGGATTTCCAGCATGGGAACCGCGTTGTTTTCCGTCGCCGTCATCGTGCGCCTCCGGCCAGTTCGTCTGCCGTCATGAAATCCGAGACCGTGCTCAGCCGCTTGCCGGTGGCATTTTCCGGCAGGGCGGAGAGCAGCGCGCGGGTATAGGCGTTTTTCGGCGCCTCGAAGAGCGAGAGCACATCGGCCTCCTCCATCTTGCGGCCCTTGTACTGCACGATCACGCGGTCGGCGGTTTCGGCCACCACGCCCATGTCGTGGGTGATCATGATCAGACCCATGCCGTGCTCGGCCTGCAGCGACATCAGAAGGTCGAGGATCTGCTTCTGGATCGTCACGTCGAGCGCGGTGGTCGGCTCGTCGGCGATCAGCAGTTTCGGATTGCAGGCAATCGCGATTGCGATCATCACGCGCTGGCACTGGCCGCCCGACATCTGGTGCGGGAAGTGGTTGAGCCGCTCTGCCGGGTTCGGCAGGCCGACCTGGGTGAAGAGTTCGATGGCGCGCGCGCGGCGTTCTTGTCTCCCCATCCCCATGTGGATGCGCAGCACTTCCTCGATCTGGAAGCCGACGGTGAAGCAGGGATTGAGGCTGGCGATCGGCTCCTGGAAGATCATCGCCATGTCCTTGCCGATCAGCTTGCGCCGTTCGCCATCGGAGAGCGCCCGGATGTCGCGCCCCTGGAAGAGCATGCGGTCCGCGGTGATCTTCGCGGTCCAGGGCAGAAGACCCATGACGGCGAGCATGGAGACCGATTTGCCGGAGCCGCTTTCGCCGACGATGGCCAGCACTTCGCCCTCGTCGACCGAGAGCGACACGCCGTCCACGGCCTTGAACCAGCCGGTCGCGGTTTCGAATTCGACGGTGAGGTTTTGAATGTCGAGAAGCGCCATGATCAGGACCTCTTCATTTTCGGATCGAGCGCATCGCGCAGGCCGTCGCCCATCAGGTTGATGGCGAGAACGGTGATCAGGATGGCAAGGCCGGGGAAGGTGACGACCCACCAGGCCCGCAGGATGAATTCGCGCGCTTCGGCGAGCATCGTGCCCCATTCCGGCGCCGGCGGTTGCGCGCCCATGCCGAGGAAGCCGAGCGCTGCCGCGTCGAGGATGGCGTTCGAGAAGGAAAGCGTGGCCTGCACGATCAGCGGTGCCGTGCAGTTCGGCAGGATGGTGCGGAACATCAGGCGGAACGGACCCGCGCCGGAAATGCGGGCGGCAGTCACGTAGTCGCGGGTCTTCTCGGCCATCACGGCGGCGCGCGTCAGACGCACGAAATGCGGCTGCAGCGTCAGCGCGATGGCGATCATGCCGTTCGTCAGGCTGGGGCCGAGGATGGCGACCAGAACGAGGGCAAGCAGCAGCGAGGGAAAGGCGAGGATGATATCCATCAGGCGCATGATGACGGTATCGACCCAGCCGCGATAATAGCCGGCGATCAGGCCGACCAGGATGCCGCCGGTCAGCGACAGCGTTGTCACGAAAAGACCGATGAACAGCGAATACTGCGCGCCGTAGATGAGGCGCGAGAGGATGTCGCGGCCCACCGCATCGGTGCCGAGCAGATAGCTGGCATTGCCCTTCTCCACCCAGACCGGCGGCACGAGGACCGCGTCGCGATATTGCTCGAACGGCGAATGCGGGGCGATGAAGGGCGCGAAGACCGCGACGATCACCAGCGCGATGAAGACGAAGAGACCGATCACCGCGCCGCGGTTTTCGGAGAAATAGAACCAGAATTCCGCGAGCATCTGGCGGCGAAGGGCCGCGCTGCTCACGGGCTGGGCCTTGGTCGTGTCTGCCATGGGATTTCTTCCTTCTTAGTGGCGGATGCGCGGGTTGATGAGGCCGTAGAGCACGTCCACGATCAGGTTCACCACCATGATGATGCCGGCGATCAGAAGCAGGCCGCCCTGGATGACGGGATAATCGCGGCGGAACACGCTATCCACCATCCACTTGCCGATGCCCGGCCAGGAGAAGATGGTTTCGGTCAGGATGGCGCCGGCGAGCATCACGCCGATCTGCAGGCCGATCGTGGTGATGACCGGGATCATGGCGTTGCGCAGCGCATGCAGGCTGACGACGCGAAACGGCGAAAGGCCCTTGGCGCGCGCCGTGCGGATATAATCCTCCGACAGCACTTCCAGCATGGCCGAACGCGTCTGGCGGGCGATCACCGCAAGGGGAATGGTGGCCAGCACGATCGAGGGGAGGATCAGGTGGCTGACGGCAGAGGCGAAGGCCCCCTTCTGGCCGGACAGCAGCGAATCGATCAGCATGAAGCCGGTGACCGGCTTGAAGAAATACATCAGCGAAATGCGGCCGGAGACCGGGGTCCATTGCAGGATGCCGGAAAACAGAATGATCAGCAGCAGGCCCCACCAGAAGATCGGCATGGAATAGCCGACAAGCGCAATGCCCATCATCGACTGGTCGATGGCCGAGCCGCGCTTGATGGCGGCAATCACGCCGGCGGGAATGCCGATCGCGATAGCGATCAGAATGGCGCAGAATGAAAGTTCAACGGTCGCGGGAAACAGCGCCATGAACTGCTTGAGGATCGGCGTCTTGGAGACGATGGACGAGCCGAAATTCCCCTGCAGCACGCCGCCGAGATAATCGAGATACTGGATGACCATCGGCCGGTCGAGGCCGAGCTGGGCGCTGATCTGCGCGTGGCGCTCCGGCGACATGACGCGTTCGCCGGACAACAGCGCGACCGGATCGCCCGGCAGCAGCCGGATGAAGGCGAAGGCGATGATCGACACCCCGATGAAGGTCGGGATCAGCACGGCGAGGCGCCGCAAAAGGAAGCCAAACATGGATGGACCTGTTCTTTTTTCTGAGAGCTGGGTCTGGTCGGCCGGCATATCGCCAGCCTTTGTCCAGCCCCGGACCGCACGCCTTTCCCTGAGCGCCGGCCCTTGCGGAAAAGCCGCGGAATGTCGCCATTCCGCGGCCCGTCTTTGTCCGGTAAAACCGGATTACTCGGTGATGTCGACGTTTTCGAAGGTGAAGTCGCCGAGCGGGCTCTGGGTGAAGCCGGTCACGCCCTTGCGCATCGGAACGACCGAGAGCGAGTGATCGAGCGTGGCCCAGGGGGCTTCGCGCTTGAAGACGACCTGTGCTTCTTCGTAGAGCTTGGTGCGTTCGGCCTGGTCGGAGGTGACCTTGGCCTTCTTCACGAGCGCGTCGAACTCCTTGTTGCACCACTGCGCGCGGTTGTTGCCGCCGACGGCATCGCAGCCGAGCAGGGTGTCGAGGAAGTTGTCCGGGTCGCCGTTGTCGCCGGTCCAGCCGAGCATGGCGGCACCGTCACGGTCCTTGGCCTTCGAACGCTGCAGGTATTCCGCCCATTCGTAGGAGACGATCTCGACCTTCACGCCGATCTTGGCGAAATCATCCTGGATGATTTCAGCGGCGCGGCGCGCGTTCAGCATGTAGGGACGCGACACCGGCATCGCCCAGACCTTCATCGACAGGTCCTTCACGCCGGCATCCGCCAGCATCTTCTTGGCCGCGTCGAGGTCGTAGCTGTCGTCCTGGACCTTGTCGTTATAGGACCACATGGTCGGCGGGATCGGGTTCTTGGCGGGCTTCGCCATGCCCTGGAACACGGCGTCGACGATGGCCTTCTTGTTGATGGCCTTGTTCAGCGCCTTGCGCACTTCCGGCTTGTCGAACGGAGCCTGGGTCGTGTTGTAGGCGAGGTAGGCGATGTTGAGGCCTTCCTGCTCCATGACCTTCAGGTTCGGATCGGCCTTCATCGACTGGACGTCGGCAGCGTTCGGATACGGCATCAGGTGGCATTCGCCGGCCTTCAGCTTCTGGTAGCGAACGGCGGCATCCGTGGTGATGGCGAAGACGAGATCGTCGATCTTCGGTGCCTTGCCCCAGTAGTCGGCATTCTTCTGGTAGCGGATCACCGCGTCCTGCTGGTAGCCGACAAAGGTGAACGGACCGGTGCCGACCGGCATCTGGTTCAGCTGTTCCTTCTTGCCGGCCTTGTCCAGGCTGTCGGCATATTCCTTCGACATGATCGAGGCGAACGGCATCGCGATGTTGGCGAGGAAGGGAGCTTCCGGACGGTTCAGCACGAACTTCACCGTCAGGTCATCGACCTTTTCCACCGACTTGATCAGCTCCGGGAAGCCCATGCCGGCGGCATATTCCCAGGACGTGCCGGGCACGTACTGGTTCCACGGGTTGTTCTTGTTGATCTGGCGGTCGATCGAGAAGACGACGTCATCGGCGGTCAGCGTGCGGGTCGGCTTGAAGAAGTCGGTCGTCTGGAACTTCACGCCCTTGCGCAGCTTGAAGACATATTCCTTGCCGTCCGGCGACACGGTCCAGCTTTCGGCGAGCGCCGCAACCGGCTTCGTCGTGCCCGGTTCGAATTCGAGCAGGCGGTTATAGACCGGGTGCGCCGAGGCGTCGAAGGTCGTGCCGGCGGTGTAGAGGCCGGGATCGAAGCCTTCCGGAGAGCCTTCGGAGCAGAAGACGAAGGTCTTGGCGCTCGCGGCGGTGGACAGGAAGGATGCTGCCAGCAGGGCGGCAGCGAAACCGAGTTTGTATTTCATGAAGTTGTCTCCCATCGGCCGTGGGGTACAACCCGCCCGGACCGTTTATGTGGATATTGATAGCGCGCAGCGTTCGGTGTTCTTGTTGTTTCCCTGGGTGCTGGCTCACCAAATGACTTCTTTTCAGCCATGTCTGCGTTCGAAAACCGCTCCAGGCGGACCTCCCGTTCGCTGACAGGCTTTTCTCATACGATTAGACGAGCCTTGTAAAGACGGCATGGCAGGTTCCCGCCAGCGAATAGTATTATTTTTTTGGGTACTTTCCAGATCGGAAAAAATTTGACGCTTCGAGGAAATAAAATTTCGTACTTTTCCGCGCTGCAGCAAAAACATCCTGTCCTTGATCTGCAATTGGAAATGGAAGCATGATCTGGATGCTGCTGCCAGAGGCAGGTTTTCGGCAGCGCTTCGCGTCAACCGCCTTGCGCGACGCCGGGTCCGCGGCTCTTTCCGTCCGAGATCGAAATCTCCCCCCTTCTTTCAAAGCCCTCTTCCGTGGTGCCATCCTCATGCGCTATGGGAACAGCTTGGGAAAAATTTACTAAACGCGCTGCTGCCTGCCGCGTGTAGCCTGCCGGACAAGATCATGGTGACGATCAAGGAGATTGCGAAGGCTGCGGGCGTCTCGCCCGCCACGGTATCGCGCGTGTTGAACTACGATCCCTCGCTCTCCATCTCCGCAGCCAAGCGCCAGGCGGTGATCGAGACCGCGGAAGCGCTGAACTACGATACGCCGCGCAACCGCAATCGCACGCAGGCCGGGCCGCTGCAGCTGCCGAACCGCGTTCTTGCGATTCCCCGCGTGGCGATCGTCCATTTTCTCGAACCGGCCGAGGAACTGGCCGATCCCTATTACATCGGCGTGCGCCTTGGCATCGAGAACCGTTGCCGCGAGCTGCGCATCGAGCCCGTGAAGGTCTTCCACTCGCAGACGCTGGCCGCCGATGCGCTGCTGCAGAGCGTGTCGGGAGTGATTGCCGTCGGACGTCATTCGAGCTCGGAGATCGACTGGCTGACCCAGCATTGCGGGCATCTGGTATTTGCCGATTTCGTGCCGCGCCGCGCCGAGATCGACCATGTCTGCTGCGACCTCGGCCTTGCCACCCGCAAGATCCTCGACGGACTGCTTGCCGCCGGCTATCGGCGCATCGCCTTCATCGGCGCGCATGATCCGGTCAGTGCCGACGGGCGGCGCTTCGGCGAGCGGCGATGCAGCGCCTATATTGCCTGGCAGCGTGAGCATGGCCTGTTCGACGCCCGCCTGATGGCGCTTGCCGATCATGGCGACCACGGCCAGAACCTGAAACTGGAAGCGGGCTACGAACAGGCGAAAGTGGTGCTTGCCCAGCCGGAGCGGCCGGATGCGCTGATCACCGCCAACGATAACATGGCAATTGGCGCCTATCGCGCCATCCAGGAGGCGGGGCTTTCGATCCCCGGCGATATTGCCGTTGCGTCCTACAACGATATTCCGGTGGCTCAGTTTCTGAGCCCGCCGCTGTCGACCATGCGCATCCTCAGCGAAGCCATCGGCGAGACGGCGGTCGATCTGTTGATCGAGCGCATCCAGGGGCGCAGCTATCCCAAGCATGTTGTCATCCCTGCCGAAATGATCTGGCGCGACAGTTCTCGCGCGCCCTCGCAGCCGGTCTGACCGGCGCTTTCTGTTGCCTTGGTTCCTGCCTTTGGCAGCCTCTGATGCGGTGCTTCACAGGCGCCGCCGGCATCGCCGTATGCCTTCGCATCTGCAAAAAATATTTAGTAAAAGTTTTCTTGCGTCTGCTCACCTTTTGCGATTAGGTCTCGTGTGACGGGCGAAAATTCCGTCGCTGGGAGTTTTCTGGGAGGGAAACATGGACAATCTGACTTGGCGCGGCCTTGGCCTGCGCGCGGCGCTGGCATGCGCCGGCCTGATGGCGGCGGCACCGGCCTTTGCCGCGGAAATCACCATCTGGTGCTGGGATCCGAACTTCAACGTCGCCATCATGCGCGAGGCCGGCCAGCGCTATACGAAGACGCATCCGGATGTCACCTTCAACGTGGTGGATTTCGCCAAGGCGGATGTGGAGCAGAAGCTGCAGACGGCGCTGGCCTCCGGCACCACGAGCGCACTGCCGGATATCGTGCTGATCGAGGATTACGGCGCACAGAAATATCTGCAATCCTTCCCCGGCGCCTTCGCGCCGATGAGCGGCAAGGTCGATTACAAGGGCTTTGCGCCCTACAAGGTCGAGCTGATGACCGTGGACGGCAAGGTCTACGGCATGCCCTTCGATTCCGGCGTGACCGGCCTTTTCTACCGCCGCGACTATCTGGAACAGGCCGGCTTCAAGCCGCAGGACCTGCAGGACATCACCTGGGATCGCTACATCGAGATCGGCAAGGCCGTCGAGGCCAAGACCGGCAAGAAGATGACGACGCAGGAACTGAACAATGGCGGCATGACGCGCATCATCATGCAGTCGGGCAATGCCTGGTACTTCGACAAGAAGGGCAAGCTCGCGGTCAACGACAATGCCGCGCTGAAGGGTGCGCTCGAAACGCAGGCCAAGATGATCAAGGCCGGCCTCATCAAGCCGGCGACCGGCTGGAACGATTATGTGAAGGCCTTCACCTCCGGTGACGTTGCCTCCGTGGTCACCGGCGTCTGGATTACCGGCACCATCAAGGCGCAGGCCGATCAGGCCGGCAAGTGGGGCATCGCGCCGATCCCGAAACTCGACATCCCGGGCGCCGTCCATGCCTCCAACCTCGGCGGCTCCAGCTGGTATGTGCTGGCAAGCTCCAAGCAGAAGGACAAGGCGATCGACTTCCTCAACGAGGTCTATGCCAAGGATCTCGATTTCTACCAGAAGATCCTGACCGAGCGCGGCGCCGTTGGCTCGCTGATGGCGGCCCGCACCGGTGCGGCCTATCAGCAGGCGGATGCCTTCTTCGGCGGCGACAAGGTCTGGCAGAACTTCTCCGACTGGCTCGGCAAGGTGCCGGCCGTCAACTACGGCATCTTCACCAACGAACTGGACACCGCCGTGACCGCCAACCTCCCCGCGCTGGTCGACGGCAAGCCGGTGGATGCCGTGCTGAAGGCGATCAACGACCAGGCAGAACTGCAGATCCAGTAAGCAAGATCCGGCGGCCTCCGTGCCGCCGGCTCCTCCCGGGACATGCGGCGCGCGTGCTGCCTGTCCCGGCCGAAGGGCAAAGATCCGGCAGGGGCGGTGACAGGACGTTTCGATGGCAATGACAGGATCCGGGACACGAACCGGCGGCTTGAGGCGGTATTATGACGTGAACGGGTGGCTGTTCGTGGCCCCCGCCCTCCTCCTCATCGGCACGCTGATGCTCTATCCGATCGTCAGTTCGCTGATGCTCTCGGTCTATTCCGGCCGTGGCATGATGATGCGCTTCGTCGGTGCCGGCAATCTGGTGCGGCTCTACAGCGATCCCGTCTTCTGGACGGCGCTGTCGAACACCATCGTCTTCTTCGTCATCCAGGTGCCGATCATGATCGTGCTGGCGCTCGTCATGGCCAATGCGCTGAATGATCCGCGCCTCAGGTTTTCCGGCCTGTTCCGCACGGCGATCTTCCTGCCCTGCATCACCTCGCTGGTGGCCTATTCCATCCTGTTCAAGAGCATGTTTTCCGTCGATGGCATCGTCAACCGCACCATGATGGCGATCGGCGTGATGGACCAGCCGATCAGCTGGCTGACCGACCCCTTCTGGGCCAAGGTTCTGGTGATCATCGCGATCACCTGGCGCTGGACCGGCTACAACATGATCTTCTATCTGGCGGCGTTGCAGAACCTGGACCGTTCCGTGGACGAGGCGGCCCGGATTGATGGCGTGCCCGCCTGGGGGCGTTTCTTCTTCCTCACGGTGCCGATGCTGAAGCCGGTGATCCTGTTCACCACCATCACCTCCACCATCGGCACGCTGCAGCTGTTCGACGAGGTCTACAGCCTGACCGAAGGGACCGGCGGACCCTCGAATGCAACGCTGACGCTGTCGCTCTACATCTACAATCTCACCTTCCGCTTCATGCCGAATTTCGGCTACGCGGCCACCCTGTCCTATGTGATCGTGGTGCTGGTGGCGCTTCTCTCCTTCCTGCAGTTCTATGCCGTGAGGGAGCGTCGATGAGCCCGCGTCTTCTCCGCCGCGCCGGCAGTGCCCTGCGCTATCTGCTGCTTTCGCTGGCGGCCTTCCTGTCGGTCTTTCCGTTCTTATGGATGGCGATCGGCGCGACCAACACCACGGCCGACATCAACAAGGGCAAGGTGAGCCTCGGCTCCGCGCTGTCTGCCAATATCGCCTCCTTCGTCGCGGCCGTCGACGTGCCGCTGATTCTCTGGAACTCGGTGAAGATTGCCGTATTCGGCACGGCGCTGACGCTGCTGGTCTCGTCGCTGGCCGGCTACGGCTTCGAGATGTTCCGCTCGAAGCTGCGCGAGCGCATCTATGCGGTTGTGCTTCTGACGCTGATGGTGCCGTTTGCCGCGCTGATGATCCCGCTGTTCATGATGATGGCGTCAAGCGGCCTGATCGATACCCATATCGCGATCATCCTGCCATCGATCGCTTCCGCCTTCATCATCTTCTATTTCCGTCAGGCGTCGAAGGCTTTCCCACGCGAACTGCGGGACGCCGCCAAGATCGATGGCCTCAGGGAATGGCAGATTTTTCTGTTCATCTACGTGCCGGTGATGCGCTCCACCTATGCGGCAGCCTTCGTCATCGTCTTCATGATGAACTGGAACAACTATCTGTGGCCGCTGATCGTGCTGCAGTCGAACGAAACCAAGACGATCACGCTGGTCGTCGCCTCGCTCGCCTCCGCCTATTATCCCGATTACGGCACGGTGATGATCGGCACCATTCTCGCCACCCTTCCCACCCTTTTTGTGTTCTTCGCCATGCAGCGCCAGTTCGTTCAGGGCATGCTTGGCTCGGTGAAATAGGAATATCCTCATGCGCATGACCACGCTTTTCAACGACAACTGGATTTTCAGCCACGGTTTCGAGCCGGCCGCCCGCACTGCCCTTCTGGCGGGCGAGGCGATCCGCCTGCCGCACAATGCGGTCGATTTGCCCTTCAACTATTTCGACGAAACCATCTACCAGCGGCCCTTCACCTATCAGAAGATCCTTGCCTGGCAGCCGGAGTTCGAGGGCCGCGAGGTTTCCGTGGTCTTCGATGGCGCAATGGCCAATGCCGAAGTGTTCGTCAACGGCGAGTCCGTCGTGGCGCACAAGGATGGCTACACACCTTTCGAGGCGCGCCTGACCGGCCGGCTGCAACCGGGCGACAACCTGATTACCGTGAAGATCGACGGCAGTGAAAACCCGGAAATCCCGCCCTTCGGCGGGCGGATCGATTACCTCACCTATGCCGGCATCTATCGCGATGCCTGGCTGAAGGTCACGACGCCGGTGTCGATCGGCGCCATCAAGGTCGAGACGCAGGAGGTGCTGAGCGAGAAAAAGGGCGTGACCGTCCGCGTCGATCTCGCTCATTCGGCCGGCACGGCGCTCTCCGGCACGCTGCATGTCGCACTGAAGGATGGTGCGCGCCTCATCGCCGAGGCCTCGGCTCCGGTCGAGGGCGCGCGCCAGACCGTCGCCTTCGCCGGGCTGGAAGGGCTTTCGCTGTGGGAGCCTGAAAACCCGCAGCTCTACACGGCCGAGGTCCGGCTGGAAACGGAGCAGGGCATCGACACCCTGACCGCCACCTTCGGTTTCCGCACGGCGGAATTTACCGTCGATGGCTTCAAGCTGAACGGCAAGCCGCTGAAGATCCGCGGCCTCAACCGCCATCAGGCCTGGCCCTATTCCGGTTATGCCATGGGCCGCCGCGCGCAGGAGCGCGATGCGGAGATCCTGAAGAACGACCTGAAGTGCAATCTGGTGCGCACCTCGCATTATCCGCAGTCGCCGTGGTTCCTCGATCATTGCGACCGCATCGGTCTCCTGGTGTTCGAGGAAATTCCGGGCTGGCAGCATATCGGCGGCGAGGCCTGGAAGGCCGAAGCCGTGCGCAATGTCGAGCGAATGATCACCCGCGACTGGAACCACCCCTCGATCATTCTCTGGGGTGTGCGCATCAATGAATCGCAGGACAGCCACGATTTTTACGTGGAGACCAACCGCGTGGCGCGCGAGACGGATCCGACGCGCCAGACCGGCGGCGTGCGCTTCATCACCGAAAGCGAATTCCTCGAAGACGTCTACACGATGAACGACTTCTATCTCGGCAGCGAGGAGATGCCGGGCGCCAATCATTCCCGCACGCCGCTGCGCGACCAGCAGGTCTGCACCGGACTGCCGACCAAGGTTCCCTACATCGTGACCGAGTTCAACGGCCACATGTATCCCACCAAGCGGCATGACCAGGAACAGCGCCAGGCCGAGCATGTGACGCGCCATCTGCAGGTGCTGAACGCCATGTATGGCGATCGCTCGATTTCGGGTGCCATCGGCTGGTGCGCCTTCGACTACAACACCCACAAGGATTTCGGCTCCGGCGACCGCATCTGCCATCACGGCGTGATGGACATGTTCCGCGAGCCGAAATTCGCCGCCTTCGCCTACGCCAGCCAGTGCGAACCGGAAGACGGTGTGATCCTGAAGCCGGTAACCTTCTGGGCACGCGGCGAGCGCAACATCGGCGGCATCATGCCTCTGATTGTGCTGACCAATTGCGATGAGGTGGAATTCGTCTATGGCCCGAACATCCGCAAGCGGGTCGGTCCGGATCGCGAGACCTATCCGCATCTGCCGCATCCACCCGTCATCATCGACCGCCGCCATTTCTCCGCGCAGGAGCTGGGCAGCTGGGGCATGGCGTGGGAAGGCGGCGAGATCACCGGCTACCTGAACGGCGAACCCGTCGCTTCGGTGAAATTCGCCGGCGGCGCGGTTCCCGCCACCCTTGACGTGAAGGCGGACGAGCATAGCCTTCCCGCCGCCACCAAGGATCAGGTGCGCGTCCTCGTTCGGGCGCTCGACCAGATGGGCAATCTCCTGCCCTTCCTGGATGAGCCCGTGACGGTGAGCGTGACGGGGCCCGCAAAGATCCTCGGGCCCGCCACGCTGGTTCTGACCGGCGGGGCTTCCGGCTTCTGGCTGGAATCGACCGGCGGCGCGGGCGAGATTGTGGTGACGGTAACCTCGCCGCGCTTTGCCTCCCAGGTTCTTCACCTGACGGCCGCGTGAGGGAGAGACGCACCATGGCCGAGCTGTCGCTGAAGGGCATTCGCAAGACCTACGGCTCGCTCGAGGTGATCAAGGGGATCGACCTCGAGATCGAGCCGGGGGAATTCACCGTCTTCGTCGGCCCCTCCGGCTGCGGAAAGTCGACGCTGCTGCGGATGATTGCCGGTCTGGAGGATATCTCTGCCGGCGATCTGACCATCGGCGGCGCGCGGATGAACGAGGTCGATCCCTCCCGGCGCGGCATTGCCATGGTCTTCCAGTCCTATGCGCTCTATCCCCACCTGACGGTGCGGCAGAACATGGGCTTTGCCCTGCGCTTCGCGGGCGTTCCAAGGTCCGAAATCGACCGGCAGGTGATGGAGGCGGCGCGCATTCTGGAACTGGAACCGCTTCTGGAGCGCAAGCCCGGCCAGCTCTCCGGCGGCCAGCGGCAGCGCGTCGCGATCGGCCGCGCCATCGTGCGCCATCCGAAGGTCTTCCTGTTCGACGAGCCGCTTTCCAACCTCGACGCCGAACTGCGCGTCCATATGCGCTTCGAGATCGCCAAGCTGCACAAGAAGCTCGGCACCACGATGATCTATGTGACGCATGACCAGGTGGAGGCGATGACGCTGGCCGACAAGATCGTCGTGTTGCGTGCCGGCGTGATCGAGCAGGCCGGCACGCCGCGCGATCTCTATGCCGATCCGGACAACCAGTTCGTCGCAGGTTTTATCGGTTCGCCCCGGATGAATTTCCTGCCGGCGGAAATCGTTACGCAGGGCGCTCAGTTTGCATTGCGGCTGCAGGGAATGGAGGCATTGTTTCCTCTGCCGGCGCTGAGCGCCTCTCTTTCTGCTGGTCAGCGCGTCACCGCCGGACTGCGTCCCGAGGCCTTCCACCGCGACGGCGACACGACGGTGTCGCTTGCGGTCGAGATGCTGGAATATCTGGGGGGCGAGACGCTGGTGCATGGGCGTATCGCCCCGACGGGCGACATCATCACGGCCAAGGCAGATGCGAAAGACATGCTGGCCGGGCAGGAACGGGTTCGCGTCGCCTTCAACGCGGCAGATATCCTGCTGTTTGACGCAGACGGCGCCCGTATCCGCTGACAGGCGTCAGCGAACCTTTACCCGCCTGCATCCACATAAAATTTAGAATGTTATGGAATAGCGGCCGATGCCACCTCTGGCCTATTGCGGGCTACGTTCTTATTGGTCACAAAATGCGTCATCGGGCTTGCTGGCTGTAAACGTGGATGCGTGCCTGTGGTATAAGTTGAAACCCTGCTTCGCGCAGGACGGGAGACACGGCCGGAAGGATTGCGCAGGGCTTGGTGACACGGGGGAACCAGACGAACGGCTTTACCGCCACGTCCATTGATGAATGGGTGGACGCGCATCTTCTTCGGCTGGCATTCCGCAACAATCTGGCCAACATCAGCGTCAATCTGGCTGCAGCCATCGGTCTCTTCCTGATTGTCATGCCGTCTGCAGACAAGGGTTTCAGTGCCAGCTGGCTTTCCGCGATCCTTGTCCTGTCCGCCTTGCGCTATGTCCATTCTCTCTGGGTCATGCGGCGTCTGCGTGAGGAGCCGCTTCTTTTCGGCGACCCGCAGCAGTTCTATCTGGCCGGCTATGCCGCGGGCCTTTTGACGGCGGTTGCCCTGTGGGGCGCGATGACCGGCGTTGCGATCAGCAGCAATGTCGACGAGATCCGCTATGCCGTGCTGGTTATCATTTCAGCGCTGGCTGCGGGTGCGACGGGCATTCTGGCGCCGCAACTGGTCATCGGTCGCATCTATATCGCGGCCATGCTGCTTCAGGGGTCGGCCGCACTCACGTTCAGCACCGCCCCGAATTACCTGCTGGCCATCCTGGGCGCGATCTTTGCAGTGGTGATGCTGATTGCCCACCGCAACAACCATCAGGTTCTGCGCCAGAGTTTCGAGCTGCAGTATCGCAACAACGAACTGGTGGCGCGGCTGGAAACCGAGCGCAATCTTCTGGAGGATCTCAACGCCACGCTGGAGACGCGCGTGCGCGAACGCACGGTCGAGCTGAAACAGCTTGCCGAGCAGGATCCACTGACCGGCGTGCTGAACCGCAATGGCCTGATGCGCTGGTGCGATGATGCCGAGACGATGGCGACCAGCGATGTCGACCCGGATCTGGTGGCGATCTTCATCGATCTGGACCGCTTCAAGCAGATCAATGACGGTTTGGGCCATACCATCGGCGATAAGGTGCTGGTCGAGATTGCCAGACGGCTGCAGGTGTCGCTGGGGGATAACGGGGCGCTCGGGCGCTGGGGCGGCGACGAGTTCGTGGCGATTGCCACCGCACCGCCCGGCCATCCGCTCGACTGGGCAAGCGAGCTTGCAAGCCGCATGCGTTATGCCGTGGAAGAGCCCATTCATGTGGCGGGCCGCCAGTTGCAGATCGGCTTCAGTGCAGGTGTGGCTGTCACGGCCAAGGGACGCACCAGCATCAGCGACGCCATCCACTATGCCGATCTTGCCGCCGGCGACGCCAAACGCAAGGGGCGCGGCCTGACGCAGGTCTACAAGGAAAAGTTGCTGGCCGAGCAGGAGCGGAACTTCGCGATCTGCCAGGCGCTGAAGACGGCCATTGCGCAGAATGAACTCTCCGTGCTGTTCCAGCCTGTGGTGGCGGCTGAGTCGCATGCGGTCGTCTCCTACGAGGCGTTGCTGCGCTGGAACAGCCGTGACTATGGCCCGATCAGCCCCGACGAGTTCATTCCGATTGCCGAGGATACCGGGGAGATCGTGCCACTTGGCAATTTTGTGCTCGACGCAGCCCTCGGGCAGTTGGTCCGCAGCGGCTATCACGACAATCCACTCAAAATGGCCGTCAATGTCTCGCTGCGGCAGCTGATTGCGCCGGGCTTTCTCGAAGCCGTACGCAGCAGCCTCGCTCGACACGATGTCCGACCCGGCGATCTCGTTCTGGAAGTCACCGAGTCGATCTTCGACACGCGCCAGCAGCCGATCATCAGCTTCGTGCTGCATCAACTGGATTCCTACGGCGTCGAAATCCATATCGACGACTTCGGTACGGGTTATTCGTCGCTCTCGCGTCTGCACGAATTGCCTATCCATGCCCTCAAGATCGATCGCTCCTTTGTCCATGCGCTTGATACGCATGGCAAGGCGATCATCGAGGGAACAGCACTGATTGCCCGAAAGCTCGGTATACACATCATCGCTGAAGGGGTGGAAACGCCACTTCAGGCGCGGCAGCTGGAAGAGCTGGGGATCGAATACCTGCAGGGCTACCTGTTCGGCCGGCCAAGTCCGAAGCTCATGGAAAGCCATCGCATCCAGAGCGCCTGAACGGCTCTTTTCTTCCCATTGAAAGATCTCAAAACGAAAAAGCCTGCCGCGGGAGGAGGTGCGGCAGGCTTTCCGAAAAGAACCGAACAGCGACTGGGAGGAGGAGTGTCGCTGTTCCCCGGGCGTCCCATGGGAGGAGGAGGAGTGGGTTGCCCGGACCCGAAGCGCTTCGGGAGGAGGAGTGTCGCGCTTCGTTGAAAGGAGTAATATCCCCGATCCCGCTGCTTTCCTAGGCGTAATGCTGCAGTGCAGCTATGCGCCAGGCGCAAGCCTGCTTCACTGTGTCCCGAAGCGGTACAGTGCGAGCGCCGGATGGCCCTTGGGAAACGCAAAACGCCCGCACGGGATGTGCGGGCGTCGGGCGAAAATGCGAAATGAGATGGCGCAGATCAGAAGGCGACCGAAGCGCGGGCGACACGGTGGATATCGCTGCGGGCGATGCCGAGATCGTTGAGTTCGCGGTTCGACATGCGGCCAAGTTCGGTTACGGTCTGGCGATACTTGCGCCAATTGTTCAGGGTGCGTGCTACGTTCATGATGATCCCCTTTCCTGAGGTTCGATTGACGTCAGCAACTCGTTTGGTTCCGGCGTCGTTTGATGTCCCTGATATAAACCTTTCCTGTGCCCAAAACAGACACGATCCCTCATGACACCCATGCGCAAGCTGCAACCCTTGAGACATTCCTGTCTCAATCTGCATCGCGATGCAGCAGATGCTGCCCTGTATGGGTGAGTGGAGAGGATCAGCCCTGCTGGGGATAGGAGATGATCGAGAGGTAGCGCGCGGGAAGCTTCACCAGCACTTCCGGTCCATGCGGGGCATCGGCATCGAAGAACAGGCTGTCGCCGGGCTCCATGCGGTAGAGGCTCTCGCCGTGTCGGTACACGACTTCCCCCTCCAGCATGTAGAGGAATTCCATCCCGGCGTGCTGGAAGGTGGGGAAGATGTCGGATTCGGCATTCAGCGTGATGAGATAGGGTTCCACCGTGACCCCGGCCGTGTTGTTCTCCACATAGCCCAGCAGACTGTAGTGATGGCCGGCGCGGGTGCCGCGTCGCTCCAGGTGAACCCCCTCGCCCGCCTTGACGAAACTTGCGCTCTTCGGCTCCTCGAAGCCGCGGAAAAAGGCTGTGATCGGCACGCCGAGAGAGCGGGAAAGCGCCTGCAGGGTGGTGAGCGACGGTGAGATATTGCCGTTCTCGATCTTGGACAGCATGCCGGCCGACATGCCGGTGGCTGCCGCAAGATCCGACACCGTGATGCCCAGCGTCTTGCGATAGCTGCGGACCTCGTGACCGATGGCCATCTCCAGCGTATTGGCACGCGGCTCGCGCACGGCGTGCGGATCCTGCGCCAATGCGGCTGTCGCGGCAAGACCGCCGCCCTTCATGCGCTTGGCCATGCGTTTCCTTCCCCCCGAGTGTACGCCTCACGAACCTGCCCTTCTGGCACGAGCATCTTCCGAAGGCACATTCTTAAGCATGGTGCACATGCAAAGTGCAAGTCACGGTCCGATCAGACGTGATTGGCAGTGTGCGCGACCTGTGTTGGTGAGGGCTGTCTACACATCCAGCGTGTTCTCATGCTCCCAGCGGCTGAAATGGGCGCAATAGCGGCTCCATTCCTCGTGCTTGAGCCTGAGATAGGCCGCACACAGATCCCGTCCGAGAGCTGCCTGCAAAGCGGTATCCGCCTCGAGCGCCCGCAGCGCATCGAGAAGGTTGAGTGGCAGGCGCGGTGCATCCGTGACCAGATGTCCGTCGCGATACATGTCGATGTCGTGGTGCGGGCCGGGATCGGCCGCAATCTCGAGGCCGCCGAGACCGGCCGCGATGATCACCGCCTGCAGGAGATACGGATTGACCGCGCCATCCGGCAGCCGCAACTCGAAGCGACCCGGGCCCGGCACGCGCACCATATGGGTGCGGTTGTTGCCAGTCCACGTCACGGTGTTGGGAGACCAGGTGGCGCCCGAAAGCGTGCGCGGCGCATTGATGCGCTTGTAGGAGTTGACGGTGGGATTGGTGATGGCGGCCATGGCGGTGGCATGGCGCATGATGCCGCCAAGGAAGGTCTTGCCCTTGGCCGACAGGCCGAACGGCATGGCGGGGTCGGCAAAGGCATTGTCCCGGCCCTGGGCATCCCAGACCGATACATGGCAATGGCAGCCATTGCCCGTCAGTCCCTGAAAGGGCTTGGGCATGAAGGTGGCGCGCAGGCCATGCTTTTCCGCGACCGATTTCACCATGAATTTGAAGAAGGAATGCCTGTCGGCCGTCTTCAGCGCATCGTCGAATTCCCAGTTCATTTCGAACTGGCCGTTGGCGTCCTCGTGGTCGTTCTGGTACGGCTTCCAGCCGAGTTCGAGCATGTAGTCGCAGATCTCGGCGATCACGTCATAGCGGCGCATCAGCGCCTGCTGGTCGTAGCAGGGTTTTTCCGCCCGGTCGAAGCCATCGGAGATCCGGTCGCCGTCTGCAGCAATCAGGAAGAACTCGGCCTCCACGCCGGTCTTGACGCTGAGGCCCAGCGCGGCCGCCTTCTTGACCTGGTTCTTCAGTGCCACGCGCGGTGCCTGTTCCACAGATCTTTCGTCCATCACGCAATCGGCGGCAACCCAGGCAACGTCACGCTTCCATGGCAGCTGGATGACGGAGGCAGGATCGGGCAGTGCAAAGAGATCCGGGTGGGCCGGCGTCATGTCGAGCCAGGTGGCGAAGCCCGCAAAGCCTGCACCGTCCCGTTGCATGTCGGCGATGGCCGCGCGCGGCACCAGCTTGGCGCGCTGGGCGCCGAACAGGTCCGTATAGCTGATCATGAAATAGCGAATGCCGCGCTCGGCGGCGAAATCTGCAAGATGCTGTGTCACGTCGTTCCCCTGTTTTTATGGATTGAGACACAATCAGCGATGAAAAAGGCCGCCTTCCCGAAGAAAAGGCGGCCGGCAGTTTTCAGAAGCCTCCCTTGCCCGGATACCAGTCGGTGCCGGCAAGCGGTACCTTCGCCATGGCGGCGGCCTCCATCGTCAGCGCACAGAGGTCTTCCGGCTCCAGATTGTGCAGCCTGTTCTTGCCGCAGGCGCGGGCAATGGTCTGCGCCTCGAGTGTCATGACCTTGAGATAGTTGGCGAGACGTCGACCGGCGACGACTGGATCGAGCCGGGCGGCAAGCTCGGGGTCCTGCGTCGTGATGCCGGCCGGGTCCCTGCCTTCGTGCCAGTCGTCATAGGCACCGGCGGTGGTGCCGAGCGCGCGGTACTCTTCCTCCCATTTCGGGTCGTTGTCGCCGATGGCAACCAGCGCCGCCGTGCCGATCGAGACCGCATCGGCGCCCAGTGCAAGCGCCTTCGCCACATCGGCGCCGGAGCGGATGCCGCCGGAGATGATCAACTGCACTTTGCGGTGCAGGCCGAGATCCTGCAGGGCCTGCACGGCGGGGCGGATGCAGGCGAGCGTGGGCATTCCGACATGCTCGATGAAGACATCCTGGGTTGCGGCTGTGCCGCCCTGCATGCCGTCCAGCACCACCACATCAGCCCCGGCCTTCACGGCAAGCGCCGTGTCGTAATAGGGACGCGCTCCGCCAACCTTCACGTAGATCGGCTTTTCCCAGTCGGTGATCTCGCGCAGTTCGAGGATCTTGATTTCCAGATCATCCGGCCCGGTCCAGTCCGGATGGCGGCAAGCGGAGCGCTGGTCGATGCCTTTCGGCAGGGTGCGCATCTCCGCCACCCGGTCGGAAATCTTCTGCCCCAGCAGCATGCCGCCGCCGCCGGGTTTGGCCCCTTGCCCGACGACAATCTCGATGGCATCGGCGCGGCGCAGGTCGCGCGGGTTCATGCCGTAGCGGGAGGGAAGGTACTGATAGACCAGCACCTGGGAATGACCGCGCTCCTCGTCCGTCATGCCACCGTCGCCGGTCGTGGTGGAGGTGCCGGCCAGGGTCGCGCCACGCCCCAGTGCTTCCTTGGCATTGCCGGACAGCGCGCCGAAACTCATGCCGGCAATGGTGATCGGGATCTTCAGCTCGATCGGCTTCCTGGCGAAACGGGTGCCGAGCACCACCGAGGTCTCGCACTTCTCGCGGTAGCCTTCGAGCGGATAGCGGGAAATGGAGGCGCCGAGGAACAGCAGGTCGTCGAAATGCGGCACCTTGCGCTTGGTGCCGCCGCCCCTGATGTCGTAGATGCCGGTTGCTGCCGCCCGGCGGATTTCCGCCAGCGTATGGTCATCGAAGGTGGCAGACTTGCGCGGCGGGGTCAGCGGATTGTGATAGCTCATGAACGCCCCTTGCCTCAGTATGCGTCGGCATTGTCGATATGGAAATTGTAGAGTTTGCGGGCGGACCCATAGCGCCTGAACTCTTCCGGCTTCACGCCGGTGACGCCCGCCTTTTCCAGAAGCCTGGCCAGCTTTTCCAGATGCTTCGGCTTCATCGGCTTCTCGATGCAATCGGCGCCGAGGCTTTTCACCGAACCGCGCACGAAAAGCTTTGCCTCATAGAGGGAATCGCCCAATGCCTCGCCGGCATCACCACAGACGACGAGATGGCCTGACTGCCCCATGAAGGCCGACATGTGACCGATCGATCCGTGCACGACGATATCGATGCCTTTCATCGAGATGCCGCAGCGCGAGGCCGCATTGCCCTTGATCACCAGCAGCCCGCCGCGCCCGGTGGCGCCCGCATATTGCGAGGCATCCCCCTCCACGATCACGGTCCCGGACATCATGTTTTCCGCCACCCCCGGCCCGGCCGAGCCATGGACCGTGACGGTTCCGCCGTCGTTCATGCCGGCACAGTAATAGCCGACCGATCCATGCACCTCGACCGAAACCGGACTGTCGATGCCGACCGCAACAGCGTGATGCCCGCGCGGGTTCACCACCTCGAAGCGGGTGTCGTTCGTGCCCTGCTCCAGCCCGTGCAGCGCGCTGTTCAATGCCCGGAGTGGCGTTGCGGAGAGATCGAAAACAGGCATGTCAGGCGGCCTTCTCGTGGTCCCAGAAGTAGACGGTGGCGGGTTCCGGCTCCCAGACGCGTGCGGCCTCGATGTCCGGAAGGTTGACGAGGGCCCGATATTCGGAGCCGAAGGCGACGTAACGGTCGGTTTCGGCCATCACGGCCGGCTTGCAGGCAATCGGATCGCGCAGCACGCCGAAGCCGGTCCGGGTGCCGACGACGAAGGTGAAGAAGCCGTCGAGATCGTCCAATGCGCCGGTCAGAGCTTCGCCAAGATCCTTGCCGGAGGCCATTTCGGCGGTGAGATAGGCGGCGGCGACCTCGGAATCATTGTCCGTCTCGAAGGTCATGCCGCTCCGCACAAGCGTACGGCGCAGGTTGTTGTGATTGGAGAGCGAGCCGTTGTGGACCAGACACTGATCCGGTCCGGTGGAAAAGGGATGGGCGCCAAGCGTGGTGACCGCACTTTCGGTTGCCATGCGCGTGTGGCCGATGCCGTGCGTACCGCCCATGGCCCGGACGCCGAAGCGGGAAACGACATCGCCCGGCAGCCCCACTTCCTTGAAGATCTCGACACTTTCGCCAGCACCCATGATGCGGATTGACGGCCGAAGCTTCTCCAGCAAGGCGCGGATGTCGCCCCGGCGGTCTGCGGCGATCTCGATCACCGCATGCGTGTTCTTCTCCGTCACCGTGGCGGGCAGGCCGGCTGCGGAAAGCTCTGCTGTCAGATTGGCAAAATCCGCGCCCGGTCTGGCCGATTGCACGGTGATCTTGGCGATTCCCGGCCGAGGCGTGCCGTAAATGGCGATTCCGGCGGAGTCCGGCCCCCGATCCGTCATGGTGATCAGCATGTCCGAGAGAAGATCACCCAGCTGTGGTGTAAGGCTCTTGTCCTTCAGGAACAATCCCACAATGCCGCACATCCGCGTTCTCCCTGATATCGCTGCCTGTATGCTTAGCAGCGTGGCGGAATGAAATCAATCACAGGGAATAAAAGTTGCCTTATAAGAATTATTGGCTACATCTGAAAGCCTCCGACGTGGCCGATCTCAGACAGTGTTCGATGGTGCGGCTGGGCAGTTGACAGGCCTCGGCTCTCTAGATACTTTAACCTTAAAATAAATCGAAGCCCTTCCGCGATCGAGGGGCGCGACCACGGAGGGTTTCATGCGTATCGTCTGCATTGGCGGGGGGCCTGCGGGGCTTTATTTTGCGCTTCTGATGAAGAAGCTGCATCCGGACCACACGGTCACGGTGGTGGAGCGGAACCGTCCCTATGACACCTTCGGATGGGGGGTGGTGTTCTCCGACCAGACGATGCAATCGATGCGCGCCTGGGATGGCGAAAGTGCCGCCGAGATCGAGGACGCCTTCAATCACTGGGACGATATCGAGGTTCTGTTCAAGGGAACCCGTCAACGCACCACCGGTCATGGTTTCGTCGGCATTGGCCGCCGCAAGCTGCTGAACATCCTGCAGGCGCGCTGCGAGGCGCTGGGCGTAGAGCTGGTCTTCGAACGGGAAGCCGAGAGTGATCTGGATTTCCCTGAGGCTGATCTGGTGATCGCCTGCGACGGCGTGAACTCCCGTATCCGCGCCCGTTACGCCGAGGTGTTCCAGCCCGACATGGTGGTTCGTCCGAACCGCTATATCTGGCTTGGTACCCACAAGCTGTTCGACGCCTTCACCTTCGATTTCCGCAAGACGGATCACGGCTGGTTCCAGGCGCATATCTACAAGTTCGATGACAAGACCTCGACCTTCATCATCGAAACGACGGAAGAAGCCTATCAGGCTCACAAGCTCGGCGAGATGTCGCAGGACGAGTCGATCCGGTTCTGCCAGGACCTTTTTGCCGAGACGCTGGAGGGTGCGGAGCTGATGACCAATGCGCGCCATCTGCGCGGCTCTGCCTGGCTGAACTTCCAGCGGCTGATCTGTGGCACCTGGAGCCATTTCAACGGCAACAGTCACGTGGTCCTGATGGGGGATGCCGCCCACACCGCCCATTTTGCCATCGGCTCCGGCACCAAGCTCGCGATTGACGATGCGATCGAACTCGCGAACCAGTTCAACAAGGCCGGCCACGGCAAGGACAGTATTGCCGATGTCCTCAAGATCTATGAGGAGATCCGTCGCGTCGACGTCGCCCGCATCCAGAATGCGGCGCGCAACGCCATGGAGTGGTTCGAGGTCGTCGGCCAACGGTATGCGGACACGCTGGAGCCGGAACAGTTCATGTATTCCATGCTGACCCGCTCGCAGCGCATCAGCCACGAAAACCTGCGCCTGCGCGACAAGACGTGGCTGGAAGGCTACGAGCGCTGGTTTGCTGCCAAGCAGGGCCTCAATGTGACAGAAGGCGAGCGCTGCCTGCCACCGATGTTCACGCCCTACAAAGTGCGTGGTCTCACACTGCCGAACCGAATCGTTGTCTCGCCCATGGCCATGTATTCGGCCAAGGACGGTCTGATCGACGACTTCCATATGGTGCATCTCGGCAGCCGTGCGCTCGGCGGCGCGGGTCTCGTCTTCGCCGAGATGACCTGCGTGTCGCCTGATGCCCGCATCACACCTGGCTGCCTCGGCCTCTGGAACGATGAGCAGATGGAAGGCTGGAAGCGGCTTGTCGCCTTCGTCCACGGCAATTCCAGTGCCAAGGTCGCCGTTCAGCTTGGCCATGCCGGCCGCAAGGGCGCGACCAAGCTTGCCTGGGAAGGTATCGACCAGCCGCTCGAAAGCGGCGACTGGCCGCTTCTGTCGGCCTCGGCGCTGCCGTACCTCAAGCACAGCAAGGTGCCGAAGGCGATGGACCGGGCCGACATGGACCGCGTCAAGGCCGATTTCGTCGCCGCCACGAAGCGCGCGGCGGAAGCCGGCGTCGACTGGCTCGAATTCCACGCCGCCCATGGCTATCTGATGTCCAGCTTCCTGTCGCCGCTGACCAACCGGCGCGAGGACGAATATGGCGGCAGCCACGAGAACCGGGCGCGCTATCCGCTGGAAGTGTTCAAGGCGGTGCGCGAAGCCTGGCCGGCCGACAAGCCGATCTCGGTGCGCCTCTCCTGCCACGACTGGTTCGAGGGCGGCAATACGCCGGAGGATGCGGCGATCTTTGCGCAGATGTTCAAGGATGCCGGCGCCGACCTCATCGACTGCTCGTCGGGTCAGGTATGGAAGGAAGAGCAGCCGGTCTATGGCCGTCTCTTCCAGACACCCTTCTCCGACAAGATCCGCAACGAGATCGGCATCGCAACCATCGCGGTCGGAGCCATTTCGGAAGCAGATCACGCCAATTCGATCATCGCCGCCGGTCGTGCCGATCTCTGCGCTGTTGCCCGTCCGCATCTGGCAGACCCCGCCTGGGCGCTGCACGAGGCAGCCAGGATCGGTCTGAAGAACGTGGCGTGGCCGAAACAGTACATGTCCGGCAAATATCAGTACGAGGCGAACCTCGCCCGTGCCGCAACGCCTTCGAAGTGAGGCGGACGTGGCGCACTCGCTTCAGGACACGCATGTTCTCGTTACCGGCGCCGGTTCCGGCATCGGTGCGGCCATTGCACGCCGGCTCGCGCGCGACGGCGCCCGGTTGACGCTGGCCGGCCGCCGTGCGGAACCGCTGGAGGCTCTGGCCGGCGAACTCGGCGGTGGGCGGGCCTTTCCCCTCGCCGGCTTCGATGTCACCGATGCGCAGGCCATCGCGGCGGGGCTGGAAAAGGCGCGTGCGAACTTCGGCCCCGTCTCGATCCTCGTCAACAATGCCGGCGAAGCGCCGAGTGCGTCTTTCGAGAGGACAAGCCTCGACCTCTGGTCGAAGGTGCTGGCCGTCGATCTGACTGGCGTCTTTCAGGTGACGCAGGCAGTGCTGCCGGATTTGAAGGCGCATGGGACAGGTGCCCGCATCATCACCATCGCCTCGACCGCCGGGCTGACGGGCTATGCCTATGTTTCTGCCTATTGCGCCGCCAAGCATGGGGTGATCGGGCTGACGCGGGCGCTGGCGCTGGAGCTTGCCCGCAGCGGCATCACCGTCAACGCGGTCTGTCCGGGCTTCACCGACACCCCGATCATTGCCCGTTCGATCGAGACGATCATGCAGAAGACGGGGCGCAGCGCCGAGGAGGCGCTGGCCGAATTCACCCGGTCAAATCCGCAGGGACGTCTCGTCGCCCCCGAGGAGGTGGCCGATAGCGTCGCGTGGCTTGCCGCACCGGGCGCCTCTGCCGTGACCGGGCAGGCGATCGCGGTCGCCGGCGGCGAGATCATGGCCGGATAACAGGAAAAGCGGGAGAAACCCCATGCCCTTCACCATTTCCAAGCCGATGCGGTTCGGCGATTGCGACCTGACCGGGATCGCCTATCACCCGGCCTATCTCTCCATGCTGGTCGACGTCAACGAGGCGATGTTCGCCTCCTTCGGCATCACCTGGAAGGAGATCATGTTCGAGCGCAAGCTCGGTCTGCCGACCGTGACGCTGAACCTCGAATTCAAGAAGCCGGCCGTCTATGGCGACGTGCTGGATTTTGCCGTCACGGTGCGCGCCATCGGCCGCGCCTCGCTCGATCTCGAAACGGTGGTCACCGTGGACGGCGACATCATCTGGACGGTGCGCCAGCGCATCGTGATGACCTCGACGATCGATCACAAGTCCCATCCCTGGCCTGACGACATCCGGGCAGGCCTTACCCGTTATCTGGAGCCCCGTCATGATGCATGAAATCATCCAGCCTGAAGGCTGGGCCAAACCCATCGGCTATTCCAACGGCATCAGTGCCCGTGGCCGCATCGTGCAGGTCGGGGGGCAGATCGGCTGGGATGAACAATGCGAGTTCCATTCCGACGACTTTGTCGATCAGGTGCGCCAGACGCTGACCAACATCGTCACCGTTCTGGCGGCTGCGGATGCCAAGCCGGAACATCTGATCCAGATGACCTGGTATTTTACCGACCGCGACGCCTATCGCTCGCGCATGCGCGAGGTCGGCGAGGTCTACCGCGCCATCATCGGCCGGCATTTCCCGCCCATGGCCGCCGTACAGGTGGTGGCGCTGATGGAAGACCGCGCCAAGGTCGAGATCCAGGCGCTCGCCGTCGTGCCGGACTGAGCGCGATATCCATTTAACCCGAGGAGGACAACATGAACACCAAGGTTATGCCCGTCGTCACCCGCAAGGGGCAGGAAGACACCGGAACCGGCCAGTCCGGCGGCTGCGTGCGCGTCTCCGGCGTCAGCCCCCAGCATACGCCGGCCACGAAAATCTGGTTCGGCAAGGTTTCCAACGAACCCGGCTACCGCTCCTATCCGCATCACCATGGCGAGGCCGAAACCGGCGGCTATGTGCTGAAGGGCAAGGGCCGCATCTATTTCGGCGAGAACTGGCAGGAATATCTCGACATGGAAGAGGGCGACTTCATCTTCGTGCCGCCGCACTGGCCGCATATCGAGGTCAACATGTCGACCACCGAAGAACTGGTGTGGCTGACCACCCGCACCCCGGACAACATCGTCGTCAACCTGCCCGACGTCGATGACAGCATCCTCGTTGGCTACAGGCGCGCCTGATGAAACTCCTCCGTCATGGCCCGGCGGGCGCCGAAAGGCCCGCCCTTCTCGATGCGGACGGCAAGATCCGCGATCTCTCCGGCATCGTTGCCGACATCGCCGGTGACACGCTCTCCGACGAAGGCCTCGCACGCCTGCGGGCCATTGATCCGGCGAGCCTTCCCGAAGTCACTCCCGCGCGCATCGGCGCCTGCGTCGCGCGGCCCGGCAAATTCATCTGTGTCGGCCTGAACTATGCCGACCATGCGAAGGAAACCGGCAAGGCGCCGCCGGAGGAACCGATCCTCTTCATGAAGGCTACCTCCGCCGTGGTCGGCCCGAATGACGATATCGAGATCCCCCGCGGTTCCACCAAGGCGGATTGGGAAGTCGAACTCGGCGTCGTGATCGGTACACGCGCCAAATATGTCTCCGAGGACAAGGCGCTTGAACATGTGGCGGGCTATTGCGTCGTCAACGACGTGTCCGAACGCGCCTTCCAGTCGGAGCGCGGCGGCCAGTGGACCAAGGGCAAGAGCCATGACACCTTCGGCCCGATCGGCCCCTGGCTGGTGACGCGCGACGAGGTGGCGGACCCGCAGAACCTTGCGCTCTGGCTTGATGTCGACGGCGTTCGCCGCCAGACCGGGTCCACTGCCACGATGATCTTCGGTGTCGCTCATCTCGTCAGCTATATCAGCCAGTTCATGACGCTGGAGCCTGGCGACATCATCGCCACCGGCACGCCACCCGGTGTCGGCATGGGCATCCGTCCCGAGCCGGTCTTCCTGAAGCCCGGTCAGGTGATCACGCTCGGCATCGACGGTCTGGGCAGCCAGCATCAGGCGACCATCGAGGCGAGGGAGTGACCATGGCCGATCTTGCAGGCAAACTCGCCATCGTCACCGGCGGTGCACGCGGACAGGGCGAGGCGGAGGCCCGGCTGCTGACCGCCAGGGGGGCGGCCGTCATCATCGCCGACGTGCTGGCCGATGAAGGGCGCGCGCTCGCGGACGCCCTGCAGGCAGAGGGCCGCGAGGCCCGCTTCGCCTTTCTCGACGTTTCCGACCCGGCGAGCTGGGACGGGATCATCGCGCTCGCCCGCGACTGGAAGGGGCACATCGACATCCTCGTCAACAATGCCGGCATCATCAACCGCACGCTGGTGGAGACGACGGCGCTCGACGCCTGGGAGCGGGTGCTGAAGGTGAACCTCACCGGTGCCTTCCTCGGCATCCAGGCGGTGGCGCCGCTGATGGCCAAGGGCGGTGGCGGCTCGATTGTCAACATCTCGTCGAACAGCGGCTTTTCCGGCCATTACGATCCGGCCTACACGGCGAGCAAATGGGGCCTGCGCGGTCTGACCCGCAGCGCTGCCATGGAGTTTGCGACCAAGGGCATCCGCGTCAATGCGATCTGCCCCGGCCTGGTGGTGACCGGGCTCAATGCCGGCAGCCCGCATCTGAGGCCGATGATCGAGATGACGCCGATGAAGCGCAGCGGCAAGCCGGAAGAAATTGCCGAACTGGTGCTGTTCCTCGCTTCGGACGCCTCCAGCTTCATCACCGGCGAGGATTTCGTCATCGATGGAGGCTTCACGGCCGGCGCCGCCTATCGCCGCGTCGCCGTCGAAACCGGCATCTACAAGGATGCGACCGACTGAAATCGAGTGCCGGCGGCTTTCCCCTGGCCGCCGGCAGCGCCTCCCCCGCCATATCCACGCCCTCCGTTGCGGCCATTCGAAAAATCGTCTCGCCGCGTGCATAGCTGATCGACAGCTGCCCTCCGTTCCTTTAAATCAGATAGTTCGATACACATCTGTCTGGGCCGGATAACAACGCATGACTCCCAATTTTCTGCTGATCGATGCCGAGAAGGAATTCGACGTCCTGAAGGCCGCCGCCTCGCTGGTGCGCGTCCAGATCCTCAAGGTGCTGCATGAATCCAACGGCCTGAATGTCAACGAGATCGCCGATCGGCTGCAGCAGCCGCAGTCCTCGATTTCCGCCAGCGTGGCGGTGCTGGAGGCGGCCGGGCTTGTCCGCACCGAAACGAAAAAAGCGCGCAAGGGCAGCCAGAAGATCTGCTTTGCTACCTGTGATGAGCTGATCATCTCCTTCCACAAGCCGGAAAAGGCGGCGGACGCGAACCTGATCAGCGTGTCCATGCCGCTTGGCCTCTATACCCAAAGCTCCGTCACGGCCCCCTGCGGTATCTGTTCGCCCGATGGCATCATCGGTCTCCTCGATGTCCCCGATACCTTCATGGACCCGGACCGGATGAAGGCGGCGCTGCTGTGGTTTACCTCGGGCTATGTGGAATATCAGTTTCCCAACAACGCCAAGATTCAGGGACGCACCATCGAGGAGATGGAGTTTTCCATGGAAGTCAGTTCCGAAGTGCCGGGCACGCACAGCAACTGGCCCTCGGATATCACGCTTTCGGTCAACGGCGTGGAGCTCGGTGTCTGGACCTCGCCCGGCGATTTCGGTGACAAGCGCGGCACCTATACCCCCGATTGGTGGAAGCTTTCCGGCTCGCAATACGGCATGCTGAAGACCTGGCGGATCACCAGTGACGGCGCCTTCGTCGATGGCAAGCGCATCTCAGATGTTTCTCTGAAGGATCTCGATCTGTCAGCGCATCGCTCCATCCGCCTGCGCATTGAGGTCAAGCAGGATGCCCGCCATCCGGGTGGTCTCAACATCTTCGGACGCGGTTTCGGCAATTACGACCAGGAGATTCTGCTGCGGCTGCGCACCGCCGTGTGAAATCCGACAATCGATCAAAAGTATGATTTTAGACGTTGACATCAGGTCGACCTCCGATAACAATATCATAAAATAGAGTTTGTACCAAAATTTTTGATACAAACTTGCATGGGAGGAGACCTTATGAAAACGCGTGTTTCCGTCCACCGGGATTTCCGGATTGGGCGCATTGACGATCGTCTTTATTCTGCCTTCATCGAGCACATGGGCCGCGCCATCTATGGCGGCATCTATGAGCCGGGCCATCCGGAAGCCGATGCAAACGGCTTCCGCAAGGATGTGCTGAAATTCGTGCAGGACCTCAAGATCCCGGCGATCCGTTATCCCGGCGGCAATTTCGTCTCTGCTTATCGCTGGGAAGACGGGATCGGCCCGCGCGACCAGCGGCCGATCCGCCTCGATCTCGCCTGGCGCTCCAAGGAAACCAACCAGATCGGCATCAACGAGTTTGCTGCCTGGGCCGGCATGGCTGGCATCGAGATGATGCTCGCCGTCAACCTCGGCTCGCGCGGCCTCGATGATGCGCGCAACTTCCTCGAATACGTGAATTTCCCGGGCGGCACGACGCTGAGCGACCTGCGCCGCAGCCATGGCGCCAACGAACCGCACGGCGTCAAGATGTGGTGCCTCGGCAACGAGATGGACGGCCCCTGGCAGATCGGCCACAAGACGGCCGTGGAATATGGCCGTCTCGCCAACGAAACCGCCAAGGCGTTCAAGGGCTTCGACCCGACCATCGAGGCGATCGTCTGCGGCAGTTCCAACGACCGCATGCCGACCTATCCCGAATGGGAGCGCGAGGTTCTGGAGGAGTGCTACGAGAATGTCGACCACATCTCGCTGCACAAATATTTCGGCAACAACAGCCGCGACACGCTGAACTATTTCGGCAAGATCGAGGAAACCGGCCGCTACATCCAGACCATCGGCGGCGTCATCGATTACGTGAAGGCGAAGAAGCGCGCCAAGAATGATGTCGGCATCTGCTTCGACGAATGGAACGTCTGGTATCATATCCGCGAGGAAGACGGGCAGCGCATCAAGAGCTGGGATTGGCCGGAAGCCCCTGCCCTGCTCGAAGAAACCTACAATTTCGAGGATGCGCTCTTTGTCGCCGGCCTGCTGAACGAGTTCATCCGTCGCTCCGATCGCGTCCGCATCGCCTGCATCGCCCAGCTCGTCAACGTGATCGCGCCGATCCGCGCCGAGAAGAACGGTCCGGCCTGGCGCCAGACGATCTACTACCCCTACCAGTTCGCCTCGCTCTATGGTCGCGGCGAGGCGCTGAACGTCGCCGTCGATTGCCCGACCTATGACTGCAGCACGGCCGATGACGTGAAATATCTGGACGTTGCCGGTGTCTACAATGCGGACGAGGGCGTGGTCACGCTGTTCGTGCTGAACCGTCACCTGACGGAAACGGCGGAACTCGATGTCAGCCTGATTGGCTATTCCAGGCCGGAACTTGCCCTACATCTCGTCATGGAAGGCCATGATCTGCGCATCGGCAACGGCCCTGACGCGCCGGATCGCGTCGTTCCCGTCACCGGCAGCGGCGTTGCCGTCGAGGATGGCGCGCTGAAGGGCAGGCTTGCGCCGCTTTCGTATCATGTCCTGCGCGTGAAGGTTCAGTGAGGCGGCCATGGGTGTCCGCCTCACCAATGTCGCCAAGACGTTTGGCAGTTTCCACGCCCTGCGCGATGTCTCCATGGAGATCCCGACGGGCAGCTTTGCCGTGTTCGTCGGCCCTTCCGGCTGCGGGAAATCCACGCTGCTGCGCATGATCGCTGGACTGGAGGAGACGAGCGGCGGCGCGATCGTCATCGACGATCGCGATGTGACCGCCGTCGAGCCCGCCGAGCGGCAGGTTGCCATGGTGTTCCAGAACTATGCGCTCTATCCGCATCTCTCCGTGTTCGAGAACATGGCCTTCAGCCTGCGGCTCGCCCGCCGGCCGAAGGAGGAGGTGAACAGGCGGGTCCAGGAGGCCGCGCGCATCCTGCAACTCGGGGAGCATCTTCCGAAGAAGCCCTCGCAGCTTTCGGGCGGCCAGCGCCAGCGCGTGGCGATCGGCCGGGCGATCGTGCGCCAGCCGAAGGTCTTTCTGTTCGATGAACCGCTGTCGAACCTCGATGCGGAACTGCGCGTGCAGATGCGGCTGGAACTGACACGACTGCACCGCCAGCTGGGCGCCACGATGATTTACGTGACGCATGACCAGGTGGAGGCGATGACGCTGGCCGACCGGATCTTCGTGCTGAAGGGCGGCGTGGTGCAGCAGGCCGGCGCGCCGCTTGCCCTCTACGACGACCCCGACAACCGCTTCGTGGCGGGCTTCATCGGCTCGCCCTCGATGAACTTCCTGCCGGCGGTGATCGCCGCGCGCGAGGGACACCGGGTGAACTTGCAGCTGGAAGGCAGCGAGCACGCTTTTACGGCCGACCTTTCCGGCCAGGCAGCGGTCGGCCAGGCGGTCGAGATCGGGGTGAGGCCCGAGCATTTCAGGATCGGCGGCGCGGGGCTGCCGGTGCAGGTGGAGGTCGCCGAGGAGCTTGGCGACGTCTCCTATCTCTATGCCCGCACGGCAAGCGGGCGGGAAATCGTGGTGCAGCGGCAGGGGTCCCGCGACCGGCTGGACGGTCAGACCGTCCAGCTTTCTGCAGAACCGCGGCACGTGCTGGTCTTCGATGGTGAAGGCCGCAGGCTTCGCTAGGGCGCGAGGAGGCGTCCGGTGAATGGGATCACCTGTCCGCATCTGACCGGGCAGAGCATGATCATGTGAGAAAAACGGGAGGAGAAACGATGAGACTGATCAAGACGATACTTCTTGGCACGGCGCTCAGCCTTGCCGCCCTGCCGGCGCTTGCCAAGCAGGATATCATCTGGTGGGACTTCCTGTCCGGCGGCGACGGCGTGCGCATGAAGGCGCTCATCGATGCCTTCAACAAGGAACATCCGGACATCCAGATCAAGGGCACGACGCTCGAATGGGGCGTGCCCTTCTACACCAAGGTCCGTACGGCCTCTGCCGTTGGCGAAGGCCCTGATGTAATGACCTACCACCTGTCTCGCGCGCCGCTCGGCCTCGAGGAGAAGGTCCTGAGCGAGATCACCCCGAAGGATCTCGAGGATGCCGGCCTCAAAACCGGCGATTTCTTCGATGCGCCGATCAAGGCCGCCACCCATGACGGCAAGCTCTATGCGGTGCCCTTCGATATCCACGCGCTCATTCTTTATTATAATGCCGACATGCTGAAGGGCTCGCCCTATCTCGATGCCAACGGCAAGCTGACCGGCATCAAGACGCTCGCCGATTTCGAGGCGGCGCTGGCCTGGCTGAAGGGCAAGGGCGTGCCGACGCCGGTGACCTATCAGTCCGGTGGCGATGCGGGCGTCTGGCGCGTCTTCTACACGCTTCTGTCGCAGCAGGGCGGTGAATTCGTCACCAATGGCAAGGTTCTGGATGGCGACAATGCCGAGAAGGCTGCCAAGGTGATCGACACCATGTCGCGCTGGCGTGAAAAGGGCTGGGCGCCGGAACAGGCGGAATACCAGGCTTCCGTGGCGCTCTTCTCGGCCGGCAAATCCGCCTTCCAGCTGAACGGCGTCTGGGAAGTGCCGACCTACAAGGACCTGGAAAAGAACGGCAAGCTGGGCTTCAAGTGGAGCGCCGTGGAAATTCCACCCTTCATGGGCAAGCGCGCCACCTGGGCGGATTCGCATGCCTTCGCCATTCCCAACGAGGGCGCCAAGACCGTGTCCGGCGAAAAGCGCGCCGCGGTCATGAAGGTGATCGGCTGGATGGAAAAGCATGCGATCGGCTGGGCCGATGCCGGCCATATCCCGGCCTACAAGGCGGTGACCGAAAGCGCGGACTACAAGGCGCTGCAGCCGAACGCCACCTATGCGACGCTGGCCGAGGCGGCAGCCTTCGATCCGCAGACCCGCATCACCGGCGTCGCCTCGCCCGCCTATGATGCCTCGCTCAACATCATCGCCCCGGCCATCCAGGGCTATATGAGCGGTGCGGATGCCGTCCAGCAGATCAAGACCGAGCTTCAAGGCAAGCTCAAGTGATCTGCCTTCGCCCTCCGGTTCCCTTCGCCGGAGGGCGATTTTCGCACGCCCTGACATGCTGGAGGTCGCAACCGTGGCAATGATCGAAAACCGGCGCAAGAAGTCGCTGATTGCCCTGACCATGGTCACGCCCTTTGTGGTGACCTTTTCCGTCTTCTTCCTCTACCCGATGCTGGACATGATCCGCATCAGCTTCACCGATGCTCCGCTTGTGGGCGCGGGGCACTGGGTCGGCTTCGACAATTATCTGAAGCTGTTCGGCGACCGGCTGTTCACGCTGTCGCTGAAGAACAATGCCTATTTCGTGGCGCTTACCGTCATCCCGACCACGGTGATCGCGCTTCTGATCGCGCTTGCCATCAACCGCCTGTCGGGCTTTCGCCAGACATTCGTCATGAGCCTGTTCTTCATGCCCTATGTGCTGCCTGTCTCGGTGGTGACGGAACTGTGGGCCTGGATGCTCGACCTGCAGTTCGGCGTGCTGCAGCCGGTGATCGCGCTGTTTACCGGCAAGCCGGTCGCCGTCTTCAAGAACCCCTACTGGGTGATGCCGATGGTGGCGGTGGTGACGATCTGGTGGACCAACGGCTTCAATGTGCTGCTGTTCATCGCCGGTCTGCGCAATATTCCAAGCGAACTCTATGAGGCGGCCTCGCTGGATGGCGCGACCACGTGGCAGAAATTCTCGCGCGTCACCTGGCCGCTGCTTTGGCCGGTCACGGCCCTCGTGCTGACCCTGCAGCTCATCCTGCAGCTGAAGATCTTCGACCAGATCTATCTTCTGAGCGGCGGCGGTCCGTTCAACTCGTCCTACGTGCTGCTCCTGAAGGTCTATCGCGAGGCCTTCCAGTCCAACAATGGCGGCTATGCCTCGGCGGTGGCGACGGTCCTGTTCCTGCTGATCGTGGTCATTTCCGTCCTGCAATTCCAGCTTGTGCGCATCCGGAGAGCCTCATGAGCCCGATGAGACGCCTCGAAAACATCGTGTTGACCGTGCTGACCCTGATGGCGGCGCTGGTGTGGATCTTTCCGCTCTACTGGGGCTTCCTGACCTCGATCCGCTCGGAGGAGAACGCGGCCGGTAGCGTCTCCATCCTGCCGGACGAGTTTCAGCTGAAGGCCTATCTGGATGCGATCTTCAACACCAAGCTGATGCTCTGGTATGTGAATTCCATCGGAACGGCGACCATCGTCACCGTGCTTGTCATCCTGATCTCGATGCTCTGCGCCTACGCGCTCTCGCAGATCCGCTTTCCCGGTCGGCGGCTGCTTTACGGCCTGGTGCTGGGCAGTTTCATGGTGCCGGGGCAGACGCTGGTCGTTACCCAGTTCATCCTGATGAAGGACCTGAACCTCATCAACACCTGGGCCGGCATCATCCTGCCGCAGCTGATCGCGCCGATCGTCATCATCGTCTACAAGCAGTTCTTCGACGGTGTGCCGAAGGAAATGCGGGAAGCCGTGGTGCTGGATGGCGGCGGCGAATATACGATCCTGTTCAAGGTCTTCCTGCCGCTCAACTGGGGCATCACCACCGCCATGTCGATCGTCACCTTCATCGGCGTCTGGAATGCCTTCTTCTGGCCGTTCCTGGTGGTTACCTCGGAGGACATGATGACGGTGCCGGTCGGCATCACCCAGGTCAACGATGCCTTCGGCATTCATTATGCGCGGCTGATGGCGGTCGCCATGCTGGCGGCCATGCCTGTCATCCTCGCCTATGTCATCTTCCAGCGGCGCGTCACCGATGCCATCATGATCTCGTCCGGCGTGAAGGGGTAAGGCCAGCCCTGTTCAGGCGGATGCCGAGGACAGAATGCTGGTGCTGAGTTCGCTGATTTCGTTGCTGATCTCCTCCTGCCGCTGGCGGCGTGCAGAGGCGGTGAGCGTCTCCAGCGTTTCCGAGACGTTGCGCTCCGCCGACATCATGGCGCGCATGCGCGTTTCATTTTCCGCGGCATAGGAGAGAACGACCGCCTCGCAGATTTCGGCGAAGACATATTCTTCCGCAAGGCTTTCGAACAGGGTTTCGGGAGAGAGATGAAGGAGGGGCGGCGTGCGGCCGGCCGGCCGGTCCAGCTGGCTGGCGTCGAAAGGAATGATCTGCCGTTCGATGATGTCTGCCATCGCCCCGCCCGGATTGGCGTAGAGCAGCGAGACGCGCTCCACCGGCTCCTTGCCGATCCGCTCGTAGATTTCCTCCATGATGCGGTTGCTGAGGCTCGCTGCCTCGGCGGTGGCGGAAATCATCGGCGCGGACCAGGAGGGCTGCAGATCGCGCTCCAGTGCCGCGAGAATCCCGCGATCCCCGATCAGCAGCAATTCCACCGCCTGGTCCTGCCTGTCGTCACGCAGGCGGACGAACCGGTCGAGGATGCGCCGGCTGAAGCCTCCCGCAAAGCCTTGCTCCGCACAGAGGGCGACGACGAGATGCGAGCCTTTGCGCCATCGGGCAGGAGCGGGCGTTTGTCCCGACGGCGCCACGCGGCCGATTGCGGCCGCAATGGTCGCGGCATAGGCCCGCACGCCAGCGAGATGATGGCTGGCCTCTTGCGCGCGGGCGGCCGCCATGCCGCGCATCGCCTCGATCACCGAAGACAGCTGCTCGACGGAACGGATGCGCGCCTCGATATCGGTCAGCCGCTCGCTCATGCGGCCTCCGGCGTGGCCGCAGTGGCGCGTGCCAGATCGCTGCCCAGCATCCGCACGGCCTCGATCAGCTGTTTGCGGATCTCCTCCGACAGCATGCCGCTGCCTGCTAGCTGGTCGACGGCGGTCCGCGCCTGTGCGTCGAGATGGGCCGGCAGACGCTGGCAAAGATCCGGGATCACCTCGACGGGAATGGTATCCAGCACGCCATCATTGAGGGCGGCCAGCAGCGCCACCTGATCGGCCATGCGCAGGCCGCGAAAGCGTGGCTGGGTGAGCAGGGCGCGGATGCGCTTGCCATGCTCGATCTGCGGCTTGACCCGCGTATCGGACATGCCGCCGAAGCGGGTAAAGCTCTCCAGTTCGAGAAACTGCGAATAATCGAGCCGGATGCGGCCAGAGACATCCCGCAACGCCTTCTTCTGCGCCTTGCCGCCGACGCGGCTGACGCTGAGGCCGACATCCACCGGCGGTCGCTGGTCGAGCGCCAGAAGCCGGGTGGAGAGCACGATCTGGCCATCGGTGATCGAAATCAGATTGGTGGGGATATAGGCCGACAGATTGCCGGCATCCGTCTGGGCAATCGGCAGTGCCGTGATCGATCCCCCGCCAAGCGCCGGCGACAGCTTGGCCGCGCGTTCCAGCAGCCGCGCATGGATATAGAAAATGTCGCCCGGATAGGCCTCGCGCCCAGGGGGCTCGCGCGTCAACAGCGCCAGTTCGCGGTGGGTGGCGGCATGTTTGGTGAGATCGTCGATGACGATCAGCACATGCTGGCCGCGATCGCGGAAATATTCGGCCATCGAGAAGGCGGCGAAGGGGGCGATCCATTGCAGGCCCGCCGCCGAGGAGGCCGCGGCCACCACGAAGATGCAGCGCTCCGGCGCGCCATGGGCGCGTACGGCCGCGATCACCCGTTCGACATCGGACGCGCGCTGGCCGATCGCCACGTAGACGCAGATCATGTCGGACTGCTTCTGGTTGACGATGGCATCGACGCCGATGGAGGTCTTGCCGGTGGCGCGGTCGCCGATGATGAGCTCACGCTGGCCGCGCCCGAGCGCGAAGAGCGCGTCCACTACCAGAATACCGGTCTCGGCCGGTTCGCTCACCAGATCCCGCTCGATGATGGAGGGGGCCGGCCGCTCCGCCGGCAGCATGTCGGTGGCCTGAATGGGCGGCCCCCCGTCCAGCGGCCGTCCCAGCGGATCGACGACGCGGCCAAGCAGTGCCGGCCCCACCGGCACGGTGACCACCGTACCGGTGCCGCGTACCCGCGAGCCGGCTCGTACCGCCTCGCCCTCGTCCAGCAGCACGGTGCCGATGTCTCGGGCTTCCAGGGTCAGCGCGAAACCCAGCCGATCGTTGTCGAACAGCAGCAACTCGTTCAGCCTCACGTCCGGCAGGCCGGAGACGCGGGCGATGCCATCCGCCACCTGTTCGACGCGTCCGAGCGAGGCTGCATCGGCCGACAGCGTGACATCGGCGAGTTGCTGCTGCTGGTGCGTGAGCCAGCCGTTCGTGCCTGTGGCGTCCGGCGTATCAGTCATGATGGATCAACCTTGCTTCGATGCGTTCGAGATCGGCGCGGAAACTGTTGCGCACCAGGGCATGCGGCGCCTCGAGTTCCAGCCCCGCGAGGAGCGACGGGTCGGTCTCGGTGGTGAGGGTGACGGAGCGGCCGAGGATTCTTTCCAGCACGTCCTGGCAGGCTTGCCGTTCGGCATCCGTCAGCGGGCGCGCTGCGGTGAGGATCAGCGGCTGATCCGGGTTGCCCATGCCGGCACGTGTCTCTTCCGGCAGATGGGCGACCGCGTCGGACAAGCCGTCGATGAAACCGGATACCAGCAGTTCGGAGGGCAGGCGGGCGAGAAGCTTGCGGGTGATCTCCAGCGAAAGCCGGCTGGCTTCGGTCGCAAGCCGTGTCATTTCCGCCTCCTTCAGCGCGACGGTCGCCGCCTCCGCATCCGCGCGGATCCTTGCCGCATCCCGGTTCGCATCGGAGAGGATTGCCTCGGCGGTTGCCCTGGCCTTCGCCTCCGCATCGGCCATCACACGCTCCCGCTCGGCGGAAAGCCTGTCGGCATTCACCTGCGCTTCTGCCTCGTGGGCAAGTGCTGCCGCACGGCTTGCCTCGGCCTGTGCCAGCACGGTATCGGCCGCCTCCTGCCGCTTCCGCACGATGTCGGCCACGGGGCGAAAGAGGAAGCGGGAAAAGATCCACAGAAGGACGCCGACATTGAGCGCCTGAAGACCGAGCGTCCACCAGTCGATGTGCATGGGAACAACCCGTCACTTCACGAAGGGATTGGCAAACAGCACCAGCAGCGCGATGACGAGGCAGTAGATCGCCATGGTTTCGATCATCGCGAGGCCGACGAACAGCGTGCGCGAGAGCGTGCCGGCCGATTCCGGCTGACGGGCGATGGCATCCATGGCCGCGGCAACCGCCCGGCCTTCGGCAAGTGCCGGGCCGATGGCGCCGAAGCCGACGGCAAGCGCTGCGGCAATGATGCTGATGGCGGGCAGGATATCCATGGTCAGTCTTCCTTCTGCGGCGGTTGGGGTTCCGGCTTGCCGCCCTCTTCGCCGCTGACGGCGGAGCCGAGGAAGACGGTCGCCAGAATGGCGAAGATGTAGGCCTGAACGGCACCGGTCAGCAGATCGAGTGCCATCAGTGGGATAGGCACCAGCAGGCCGGCGAGCGACAGCACGATGCCGATGACGAAGACGCCGCTCATCACATTGCCGAACAGGCGCACGATCAGCGAAAAGGTGCGGGTGATCTGTTCGATGATGTTGAGCGGGATCATCACCCAGCTCGGCTCGGCAAAGGTCTTGAGATATCCGCCAAGGCCGCGCACCCGGATGCCGAAATAAAGGGTGGCGCCGGCAACAAGGGCCGCCAGCGCTGCATCCGTCTCGATATGGGCGGTTGGCGGTTCGACGCCGGGGATCAGCGACGACCAGTTGGCGATGAAAATGAAGAGAAACAGCGTGCCGATCAGCGTACGGTACGGCGCGGGATCGACCTGCATGCTCTCGCGGATCTGCCCGTCGATGACCTCGACGATCATCTCCAGCACGGCCTGCACCGGGCCTGCCTTGATGGTCAGGCGGCGGGTGGCAAGCCACAGGCCGAGCGTCATGACGGCCATGATGCCCCAGGTGACCACCACGGGGTCCGAGACGGGGATCGGCCCGATATGAAACAGGACATCGGTCGAGAGCGGCGAGGAGATCATGAGGCCCGCCTTTCCCGCTTGAGGATCAGCGCACGGCTGAGCAGAAGGCCGGACAGGCCGGCGAGAAGGGCGACGGCCCCGATCTTCGCCATCACGACCATGACCACGATCAGCAGGCCGAAGCGGACAAGCTGCAGCAGGAAAGCCCGGCCAAACCGGCCTTGCGCGAAAAATTCGGTATTCCGCTTCAGCGTCAGGAAATGCAGGAGGCCGAGCGCCAGGCCGGCGGCGAAGCCGATGAGGGCGGCAAGCGGGGCGGCAGCCGTCGCAAAGGATATCAGGATCTCAATCATGGCCATGCATCCATTTCCAGGCGGACCAGAGCCCGACCGCCGCACCGGCGACGATCAGACCGGCGGAAAAGAGAATGCCGGTTGACAGAAGGCGGTCGAGCCAGTGGCCGGCGAGAAGCCCGAGCAGGATCGGCACGACGATTGCCCAGCCGAGCACGCCGATTTGCGCCAGCCGGCGGCTGAAGGGCGGCTCCGGATTGTCGTCACCGGCCCTCTTGCGCTCCGCAGCCTGATGGGCGGCCTCGATCAGACGGTCGTCGCGCGGTTCGGGACGCGCCGCCTTTTCCGGTTTCTTGCTCATGGGGCCCCCTCCCGGCTGTCGAAGGCCCCGCCCGTCTCACCCTGCGGATTGAGATAGTGCATCAGCTGACGCACCGCGCGCGCATGCACCCGCATCTGGGCGGTGGAGGCGCGGCGGGCGGCATCCCGTTCCTCTTCCACGAAGGCGGCGACATCGGCGGCCAGTGTGTCGAGCGCGGTGCCGAGCTTGCCCTGCCGGCAGGCGATCGCCACCTCGCTTCCCTGCGAAACCGTCATGATGCCGCCCCGCACGGCGCAAAAGCCCGCTTCGCCCGCCTCGGTCATCCAGCGCACCACCGAGACCGGCAGCGCGGTGAGGAAATCCACATGACCTGGCAGGATGCCGAAGCTGCCGCTCGCATCTTCTGCCCTGAGCGAGCGGATGGGGCTGGCCTTGACGAGCACGTCGAACGGCGTGCTGATGGTGAGGGCGAGCGTGCGCATCAGGCGGCCCTTTCGCCACTGGCGGATGCGGCACCGGCGGCCTGTCGCCCGGCCTCCTCCTTCTGCCGGGCTTCGTCGATGGTGCCGACCATGTAAAGCGAGTTTTCCTGCCAGTCGTCGCACACACCGGAGAGGATCGCCTTGCAGCCGGCGATCGTATCGGCCAGGCTGACGGAACGTCCGGGAATGCCGGTAAAGGCCTCTGTCACCACGAAGGGCTGGCTCAGGAAGCGCTGCAGCCGGCGCGCCCGCTGCACGACCTTGCGGTCGGCAGCGCCCAGCTCGTCCATGCCGAGCAGAGCGATCACATCCTGCAGTTCGCGGTAATGTTCGATGGCGCGGCGCACCGCCACCGCCGTATCCGCATGCTCCTTTCCCACCACATCCGCCTCCAGCAGGGTGGAGGATGAGGCGATCGGATCGACGGCGGGATACATGCCCTCGGCCGCCATGGCGCGCGACAGGACGACGGTGCTGTCCACATGCGCGGCAATGGTGGTGACGGCCGGATCGGTGAAATCGTCGGCCGGCACATAGACGGCCTCGATGGCGGTGACGGAGGCATCGCCGACCGATGCGATCCGCTCCTGCAGGGCGGCGACTTCACTGGCAAGTGTCGGCTGGTAGCCGACGCGCGACGGCAGGCGTCCGAGAAGACCCGAGACTTCCGCCCCCGCCTGGACAAAGCGGAAGATGTTGTCCATCAGCAGCAGCACGTTCTGCTGCTTCTCGTCGCGGAAATATTCTGCGATTGACAGCGCTGTCATCGGCACGCGCCAGCGCGCACCGGGCGGTTCGTTCATTTGCCCGTAGACGAGGGCCGTGCGCTCCAGCATGCGTGAGGCCGTCATGTCCAGCAGCATTTCGTGGCCTTCGCGCGAGCGCTCGCCGACGCCGGCAAAGACGGAAATGCCCTTGTAGCTTTTCACCATGGCCTGGATCAGTTCCATGACGAGAACCGTCTTGCCGACACCGGCGCCGCCGAACATGGCGGCCTTCCCGCCGAGCGGCAGCGGGGCGAGCAGATCCAGCACCTTGATGCCGGTGACGAACAGGCTGGTCTTGCCGGTCTGTGCCGACAGCGGCGGCGCGGCGCGATGGATGGGGCGACGGATCGTCTCGGGACCGAAGGCCGCGCCGTTGTCGCGCACGGTGCCGGTCACGTCAATCAGGCGGCCGAGCACGACATCGCCAACCGGCACGGTGACCGGACCTTGCGTGTTTTCGACCCGGCTGCCGCGCTTCAGGCCCATGGTGGCCTGCAATGCGATGGCGCGCACGGCAGTATCGCCGAGATGCGCCTGCACTTCCGCCAGCACGGGTTCTCCGTCGGTTTCGATGCGCAGCGCGTCATTGATGCGGGGGAGATGATCCGCCGGGAAGGCAACGTCGATGATGGCGCCGCGCACCGCGAGAACCTTGCCGTCGATGGATGCTGATTCTGCCATCCTGCCGCGTCTCCGCCACGTGAGCGATGCGTGGAAGGACCTCACGCATCAGATTGCCCGGTTGTGATGGCCTACCTTCCGCCGATGGGAGGACGTCGACATTGATGCATGTCAAAACTGACGGTGCATCGGATCGGTGCAAAGTGCGGAAACGATGTGGGGGCCTTTCGGCCCCCGCTGGAGATCGGATGATCGGCGTCCTTACTTGGTGAGCTGTGCCTTGATCTTGGAAACCTCGTCGGCGCTCATCTCGCCGATGGTCGTCACCTGGCCGTCCTTGATCTTCCACAGACGGAAGGGGCCGGTGATGTCGCCATACTTGTCGAAGGAGACCGGGCCGATGACGCCTTCATACTTGACCGGCTTGCCGTCCTTGATGAGCTTCAGCGCCTTTTCGAATTCCGCCTTGCCGGCATGGATCGGCGTGCCGCCTTCGGCCACCACCTCGGAAATCGCGGTCTTGATGGCGGCCTTGTCCGCCTTGCCGGCCTTGGCGATGGCGAGCGCCACGATGGCACCGGCATCATAGGAGCGGTCGGCGGCCGGCGCGCCCGGCGAAATGCCGCCGGAGAACTTTTCGTAATTGGCGTTGAAATACTCCGTCGAGGCCGTCGGGCTGGTGCCGGACGAGGTACCATAGGCATCGTTCAGATACTGTACGCCGACGCTTTCGATGAAGTCCTTGGAGTTCATGCCGTCATTCAGCAGGAACTTGGCAGCGCCACCGCCGGAGAGCCAGGCGCGGGCGATCGTTGCGCCATCGACCGGCGTGCTGACGAGGTAGAGAGCGTCCGGATCGCCCTTCATCGCGGCACTTGCTTCAGACGAATAGCTTGCCTGCTTTTCGTTGTAGGGCGTGGTGGAGGTGATCGTGCCCCCAAGCTTGGCATAGGCGGCGGTGAACTCCTTCACCATGTTGACGCCGAAGTCGTTGTTGACGTGGATGATGGCGATCTTTTTCAGGCCCTGGTCGAGGGCGTATTTCGCGGCCGCCGTGCCTTGCAGCGCATCCGACGTGATGGTGCGGAAGAACACGCCATTCGTCTTGCCGTCGCGGCCAAGCGCCGTCAGCGTCGGCGAGGACGAGGCGGGCGACACCTGCACGACGCCGGCCGGCGCCGTCACCGAGGTCAGGATCGGGATCGACACCGACGAGATGATGCCGCCGATGATGACCGGCACCTTCTTGATGTTGACGAGCTGGGTGGCCTGGTCGACGGCCACCGTGCCCTGGCTCTGGCTGTCGCGGGTGTCCATCACCAGCTTGCAGCCGCCGACGCCGCCGGCATCGTTGAAATCCTTGAAGGCCATTTCGACGGACTTGGCGCCCGCCTTGCCGTATTCGCCGGCAGGGCCGGTCAGTTCCATGACGACGCCGACGGTGATGTCGCAATCGGCGGAGAAGGCCGGGAGGGCCGAGACGGCAAGCCCTGCCAGCATGGTGGATGCAAGAACGAGTTTTTTCATGTCATTCCCCTTTGTTCAGATTGTATTTCATGATGCTGCCGTGACGTCCGTTGCGGTCGCGTTCGAGCGTGTAGACGTCACCCTCCAACTCCTTCGCCTCGGCCATCACGGCCTCGATATCGGAGAGATCCTTGTCCGACAGGGTGATGTCGGAAATGGCGAGATTTTCTGCCAGATGATCGCGGTTGCGCGCGCCGACGATGACGGCGGCCACGCCCGGACGCCGCAGCATGGCGGCGCTGGCGATGGTTGCGATATCGGTCTGGTGGCGGTCGGCGATGCCCCGCAGTGTGCCAAGCAGCGCCTGGAACAGGTCCCAGCCGCCGATATCGTCGATGATCAGCTTATACTTGGTGAGCGACCGGTTCTCGAGCGGATGGGAGGGTTCGGCAAGGCCCAGCCACTTGTCGCTGAGGAAGCCACCCGCCACCGTGCCGTAGCAGAACAGCGCGAAATCATGCTGTGCGGCGAGTGATACCATGCGCTTTTCCGGCCGCCGGTCGAGCAGCGAATATTGCAGCTGCAGCGAGGCAAGCGGAATGCCGGCGGCGATGAGCGCTTCGATATGGTCGCTGTCGAAATTGGTGCCGCTGACCTTGTCGATCTTGCCGGCCTGCTGGAGCTCCTTCAGCCAGCCTGCCGTCTCCAGCCAGCCGTCGATGTCATAGGCCCACCAGTGGAACTGCACGAGGTCCAGCCGTTCGAGGTTGAGCCGCTTCAGCGAGGTATCGATGACGCCCTCGACGTAAGCCTTGCTGATGGTGGGCAGCACCGTAAGGTCCGGCACGAACTTGGTGTGCACGCGAATGCGGCGCAGCGCCTCTTCACCGCGAAGGTCGCGATAGGCAAGGCGGAAGCGGCCGATCAACTCCTCGACACCGGTATAGATATCGGCACAGTCGAAGGTGGTGATGCCGGCATCGGCGAACGCTACCATATCCTCCACCGCGACGGCCGGATCGACGGCGCCGTGCCCGCCGGCAAGCTGCCAGCCGCCGCGGATGACGCGGGAGATTTCATAGCCGGGGGCGAGCGTGATGCGTTGCATGGGATCAGTCTTCTCTCAAGGGAACGGCAGTGGTTTCGGCATGGCTGAAGCGGCGAAGCCCGGTGCGGCGGATGCGCAGGCGCGTCGCGCAGTTCGGATCGGGACAGGCGATATCCGCATCCGTCGTCATCCAGTCATGCGGATGGGTGGGGCGCTGCTTGGCGGCCAGGAGCGGCAGCACGGAAGCGAGCGAGTAGATGGAGATGCCCTGCCCCGGCGGCAGATACAGCATCTCGCCCTTCAGCTCGAAATGATCGCCGGGCTTGGCACCGCAATAAACGGGTCCGTCTTCCGGGACCACGACCTCGACATGCAGGTCGAAGAGTTCGAAGCTGTCATCCTTGCTCATGCCGCCTCCTCGCCGCTCGCCAGTCGCGCCCGAACGAGATCGAAGGAACGGCCAATATCGTTGGCGAGCGCCTGCATGGCCGTCTCCGCATCGCCGTTCTCGATCGCCTCGATCATCGCCCAGTGATGATCGGTCGCGGCAAGGCCACCCTGTTCGTCATGGATCTGCGCGGCGGCCCGAACCACGGGACCCGATTGCAGCCACAGGCTTTCGACAATCGGAATCAGCACATGCGAACCGGCGGCGCGATAGATGTGGAAGTGGAAGCGCTGGTTGAACTGCGAGGTGACGGGGCCGATGTCCTGACCATGCTCTTCGAAGGCATGATCGCAATCGTGATTGACCTGTTTGAGGATTGCGATGTCCTCGGCGCTGAGATTGGGCAGGGCAACCTGGACGAGGCGGCCTTCGATCAGCACGCGCGCACGCTCCAGATCGTCCAGCCGCTGGCGGGTGATCAGCGGCACGCGCACGGTGCGGTTCGGCATGGCCTCCAGCGCCTGTTCCGAGACGAGGCGGCCGAGCGCTTCACGCACCGGCATGGTGCTGGTCTGCAGCCGTTCGGCCAGATCAACGATCCGCAGCGGATCGCCGGCGGCAAAGCCGCCATTGATCAAGGTCTGGCGCAACTGGCCATAGACGCGATCCTGAACGGTTTCCCGTCCGACCGGCGTCAGCGCCTCGACGCTGTTCAAGTGTGTTTCCGTCATCCCTGCCTCATGCATCAGCCGTTCAATTTTCCGGTTGATTTTCTTTTAGGCTTAAAGTTTGATCAAACATCATACATCAAATCAAGACCCAATTTTCATGATGACCGCAAGCGCAATTCCACAAAGCTCTGCACACCCTCCCCCGATGATCGAGGCAAGACGCCTGACCAAGCGGTTTTTCGGCATGACGGCGGTGGACGGCATGTCGCTGACGGTCGGGCGTCAGGAAATGGTGGGGCTGATCGGGCCGAACGGCGCCGGCAAGACGACGATGTTCAGCCTGATTGCCGGCAGCATGCAGCCGACCTCCGGCGAATTGTGGATTGCCGGCCGCGAAGTCTCCCGCGAGGCCCCGGAAAAGCGCATCGGCCATGGCTTGGCCCGCACTTTCCAGATTCCAAAGCCCTTTGCCGAAATGAGCGTGCTGGAGAACCTGCTGGTTGGCGGGCAGCGCCAGCAGGGCGAAGGCCTGATCGCCAACTTTCTGAAGCCGGCGACGGTGCGTGCTGAGGAGAAGGCGCTGATCGAAAAGGCGCGCGGACTTCTCGACTTCGTCACCCTCTCCCATCTCGAACATCAGCCGGCGCGGGTCCTGTCTGGCGGCCAGCGCAAGCTTCTGGAGCTTGCCCGCGTGCTGATGGCCGATCCGGACGTGATCCTGCTCGATGAGCCGGCAGCCGGCGTCAATCCGGCGCTGCTGGAGGTCATCATCGAGCGCGTCATCGCGCTCAACAAACAGGGCAAGTCGATCCTGCTGATCGAGCACAACATGGACATGGTGTCGCGGCTCTGCACCCGCGTCGTTGCCATGGCGCTCGGCAGGCTGCTGGCGGAAGGCACGCCTGCGGACGTTGCCTCCAACCCGGCGGTCATCGAAGCCTATCTCGGAGGCGGCGCATGACGGCCCCCATTCTTTCGACCCACGGACTTGTGGCCGGCTACGAGCCGGACCTGCCGATCGTGCGCGGCATCGATTTTTCCGTGTCGAGTGGCGAACTGGTGGTGCTGCTCGGTCCGAATGGTGCTGGCAAATCCACCTTCGTCAAGGCGATTGCCGGTCTGGTGCCCATCCATGCCGGCACGATGATGCTGAACGGACGCGACATCACCCATGTCAGCCCGCACCGCAAGGTGGCGGAGGGGCTGGCCTTCGTCCCGCAGACGGAAAACGTCTTTGCGACCATGACCATTCTGGAAAACCTGCAGATCGCGGTTGCGCATCTTCCGAAAGCAAAACGTGGCGCCGCCATCGAGGCGCTGTTTGCCCGCTTCCCGGATCTGGCTGCCCGGCCCTCGCGTCTGGCAGGCGCGCTGTCCGGCGGCCAGCGGCAGATGCTGGCGGTGGCGCGCGCGCTGGCGCTCGATCCGCCGGTCATCATCCTCGACGAGCCCTCGGCCGGCCTTTCGCCCAAAATCGTCAGCGAAGTCTTCGACATGCTGAAGGCGATCAATGCCGGCGGCGTGACCGTGCTGCTGGTGGAGCAGAACGTGAAGGCAGCACTTGCGATTGCCAGCCGCGCCGTCATCCTTGCCGAAGGCCGCATTGCCCATGAAGGCCTGCCGGAGGAACTCGCCAGCGATCCGCTGGTCGGAAAGATCTATCTCGGCACCGCGCATGGCCATCAGGGGGCGCCCGCATGAACCCGCAATTCATCATGGACGGCCTGATTGCCGGTGCGATCATCGGCCTTGGCGCCGTCGGCGTGACGCTGACCTATTCCATTCTGCGCTTCTCGAATTTCGCCCATGGCGAGCTTTTGTCCTGGGGCGCCTATCTGGCGCTTGCGGTTGCCGGTGCGCTCGGCTTCCTGTCGGCAGGCCTGACAAAGCCCATCGCGCCCTTCTCCTTCGGCTGGGCGCTGCCCATCTCGGCCGTGATTGCGATTGGGTTGACGGGCCTTCTGGCGCTGGCGGTGGATGCCCTCCTCTTCTCCAGCTTCCGCCGTCGCGGCAGCGCGATTATCATCATGGTGATGGCAAGTTTCGGCGCGTCGCTGGCGCTGCGCAGCCTTCTGGAATTCCTGTTTACCTCGAAGCCCGCCTATTTCACCAAGGCGCTGCAGATTGCCATGAAGCTTGGCGGCGGTCTTCGCGCCACGCCGGACCAGTTGCTGATGCTGGGGGTGGCGCTGGTCGCCGTCGTCACCGTGCATCTTTTGATGACGCGCACGGATATCGGCCGCGCCATGCGGGCGGTCAGTGAGAATCCGGCACTCGCCAGCATTGCCGGCATCGATGTGCGCCGGGTGATCCGTACCGTCTGGTTCCTCGGTGCTGCCCTCGCCTGCGTCGCCGGCATCATGAGCGGGCTCCTGATCCAGATCCGCCCCTATCTCGGCCATGACCTGCTGCTGCCGCTGTTTGCCGCGGCCATCCTCGGCGGCATCGGTTCGGTGCCGGGCGCGATGCTGGCCGGCCTCATCATCGGGCTCTGTGAGGCGCTTGCCGTGCAGGCGGTGGGGGCGGAATGGCGCGCCGCCGTCTCCTTCGTCATCCTCATCGCCGTCCTCCTCGTGCGTCCGCGCGGCCTGTTCGGGAAAGCGTCATGACCCTCGATATTCTCGCCTATGCCGCCTTCTTCCTGTCGATGGCGCTGACCTATGCGATCATCTGCCTGGGCCTCAATGTGCAATGGGGGATGACCGGTCTGTTCAATGTCGGCATTGCCGCCTTCGTCGCTGTCGGCGCCTATACCTCGGCGCTTCTGACCACCCCACCGAGCCCGGACCGTTTCGGCGGTTTCGAGCTGCCGATCTTCGTCGGCTGGCTGGGGGCGGCTGTGACCTCCGGTCTGCTCTCCTGGGCGGTCGGGGCGCTCACGATCCGGCTGCGGTCCGATTATCTGGCGATCGCCACCTTCGGCATCGCGGTTACCGTGCAGCTCTGCATGCTGAACCTGCAGCCGTTGACCGGTGGCCCCTTCGGCATCGGCTTCATTCCGCGCCCTTTTGCCGAGCTGCAGGACAATGCGCTGGCGTTCAGCCTCGCCAATTTCGCGGTGATGGCCGTGGTGGTGCTCGCCCTTTATCTTGCTCTTGAACATCTGGCGAAAAGCCCGTGGGGCCGCGTGCTGCGGGCCATCCGCGAGGATGAGATGGCGGCGCAGGCGCTCGGCAAGCGGCCGATCCGCTTTCGTCTGCAGGCCTTTACGCTGGGCGGCGCTATCATGGGCCTTGCCGGTGCCGCACAGGCGCATTTCATCGGCTTTATCGCGCCGGACAATTACATGCCGATCCTCACCTTCCAGGTCTGGGCCATGCTGATCGTCGGCGGCTCCGGCAACAATCGCGGTGCGATTGCCGGTGCCATTCTCGTCTGGGGGCTCTGGGCGCTGTCTGCCGCTGCCGTCTCCACCTTCGTCCCGGCAGAACAGCAGGCGCGCGCCGCCTCGCTGCAGATCGTCGCCATCGGCGTCGGCCTCTGCCTCATGCTTCTCTGGCGCCCGCGCGGCCTGTTCGGCGAGGTCAGTCCGCTGACCCGCCTGAAATCGCTGCGCAGCGCCCCATCCAAGGCCCCATCCAAGGAATGACCCTCATGCACGCCCGTCCCGAACGCACCCTTCTTGCCCCCGGTCTGGAGATCAGCCGCCTCGTCTGCGGCCTCTGGCAGGTGGCCGATATCGAGAAGGATGGCACGACCATCGATCCCGAACAGGGCGCCGATGCGCTGGAGGCCTATGCCCGTGCCGGCTTCGACACCTTCGACATGGCCGATCACTATGGCTCGGCCGAAATCATCACCGGCCATCTGCTGAAGCGGTTTCCGGCAGGCAGTGGTAAGCCGCGTGCCTTTACCAAATGGTGCCCCGAACCCGGCCCGATGACCCGTGATATCGTGCGGCGCGGCGTGGAAGAGCGGTTGCAGCGCCTCGGCGTCGACAGGATCGACCTCTTGCAATTCCACTGGTGGACATTCGAACATCCGGCCTGGCTCGATGCGCTCCACGAAATGCAGGCGATGAAGCAGGAGGGCCTGATCGGCGCGCTCGGCCTCACCAATGTCGATGCGGCGCATCTTTCGCTGGCGCTGGCCGATGGTATCGAGATTGCCAGCAATCAGGTTTCTTTCTCGCTGGTCGATCGCCGCGCCGCCGGCGCCCTGTCGGATCTCTGCGCCACAAGCGGCGTGAAGCTTCTCGCCTATGGCACGCTCTGCGGCGGCTTTCTTTCCGAAAAGTGGCTCGGCCAGCCGGAGCCTGCCTCCATTGCCGACTGGAGCCGCTCGAAATACAAGCGCTTCATCGATACGGCCGGCGGCTGGGAGCCCTATCAGGCGATCCTGCGCGCCGCCTCCGAGATAGCGAGGAAGCATGGCGTCTCGCTGTCGAACGTCGCGAGCCGCTGGGTGCTGGAGCATCAGGTGGTGGCGGCCACCATCATCGGCGCGCGGCTTGGCGAAAGCGAGCATCGCGACGACAACCTCAACGTCTTCCGGTTCGCGCTGGATGCGGAGGATCACGCCCTGCTGGATGCGGCTTTTGCAGGCACGAAGCCGATCCCCGGCGATTGCGGCGACGAGTACCGCAAGCCACCCTTCCTCACGGCGTCCGGCGATCTCAGCCATCATCTCGATGCCATTCCGTCCGTCTATCAGGCCGAGCCGGTGCCGGGCCGCCCGGGTCGCCTGCGGGTTTCCTCCGGCAGCATCTGGGAACCGATCGCCGGCTACAGCCGTGCGGTCCGGATCGGCAACCGCGTGCTTGTCTCCGGCACCACGGCAACCCATGGCACCGACCGTTGCGTGGCGCCCGGCGATGCCGGCGCGCAGGCGACCTATATCCTCGACAAGATCGCCGCCTCGCTCAATCCGCTGGGCGCCAAGATGGAGGATGTTGTCCGTACCCGCATCTACCTGAAGGATGCCGAAAAATGGGAGCCGGTGTCCCGCGCCCATGGCCGCGTGTTCGGCACGGTGCTGCCGGCCAACACGCTGATCGAGGCCGGCAACCTGATCGGCGATTATGAGGTGGAGATCGAGGTGGAGGCCGTGATCGACGAGGCCTGACCGTCTCGTCTGGCCGCGCACCGTTGTCCTTGGCGCATCCTGCCATATGTTGACCCCTGCCATGACAGCGGGCGATGCCTGCCGTCGAGCGAAGACAGATCGCAGAGAGGATCGGAACTGCCGTCTCCAGACGGTGGAAACCGACCGTAGCAGGAAGGACATCAGGCCGATGACGACGACGGACGAAGGACAGGCTGTTGAGCTTCCCCTGCGCATGGTGCTGATGGGGGTGGCGGGTTCGGGCAAGTCCAGCGTTGGGGAGGCGCTCGCCCGGCGCACCGGTGCGCTCTATTCCGATGGCGATGATCTGCACCCCAGGGAAAACATCGAGAAGATGAGCCGCGGCGAGGCCCTGACCGATGCGGACCGCTGGCCCTGGCTGACCCGGGTCGGCGAGCGGTTGGCCGGTGCCACGAAGCCGCTGATCGTCGGCTGCTCGGCGCTGAAGCGCATTTACCGCGACCATATCCGGCAAGAGGCTGGAGGCCCGGTGGTTTTCGTGCATCTCTCCGGATCGCGAGCGGTGATTGCGGCACGCATGGGCACCCGCACCGGCCACTTCATGCCAACCACCCTGCTTGACAGCCAGTTCGCGGCACTTGAGCCGCCGGGGCCGGATGAAAATGCCGTAACCATCGATATCGATCAGCCTCTGGACGCTGTGGTAGATGCCATCCTGGCGGCCTTGCGCGATCTGCCGCGGGCCTGAAAGACGCCATTGCCCTGTCTTGTCGGCGGTCACACTGTTTCCGGTGCATGACGGCCGATGGTGGTCTTGCACGGACTGGCGCCTTCCCCGAAGCCGTCTATGCTTCCTGTCATGAGTCCAGCAGCCGATGTGCGCCCCGTCCCTGACCCTTCCTTCCAGCTTCCCGGCTGGGCGGGCCGGCGCGTGGCCGTCACCTCGGAAGCGGAGGCCGCCTTTCTGGCGGGGGCAGCCCTTCTCGCGCTCGACCGGGTGGTCCGGGCCGATTATCCTTGGGCCGGTGCATGGCGGCAACGTCTTGCCCTGCGCTCTGCCGTCTCTGCCGTGCGCCTGGCCGGGCGCCGCGAGGATGAAGCGGCCCTGCGCGACGGCTGGGTGCTGCGCCGTCCGGCCGACGAGCCCGGGCCTTCCGGCAATCTCTATGCCGCCTGGAAGCGGCTTGCGTCCCGCCCGCCGACACTGAACGAAGCGAACCTGCGGCAGGTGGTGTCGCTGCTCGATCTCCCATGGAGCGATGATCTTTCAGGATTGCCCGCGCTTTGCGGAAGACTGCGTGTTGAAACGGCAAGCGCGCCTTCCGCCATGGCCCAAGGGATGGTCAGGGTTTCGGCACTGGGAGTCCCTTACGAACTGCTCGGCTGGTGGCTGGCGGATGCGCTGCTGGCCGAGATGATGCAATGGCCCGCCGCGGTGCCGCTTTTGATGGCGGAGCGTTTTTCGCCCCGGCTACGCAGCGAAGGCAGCCAGCGCCGCCTCCTGCCTGGAGAGGCGAATTTCGCTTCCGCGCTCTCGCTCGTTCTCGCCGATGCCGTGCGCCATGCTCTGACGCTGGCCGGCGAGATGGATCGGCGCGCCACGCGCCTGCTGGCGGTGGCACCCAAACTGCGCGCAAAGGGGGCAGGCGATGCCATCGGCCTGCTGCTTGGCGAGGATGCCGTCTCTGGCTCGCTCACCACCCCTCGCCTCTCCCGCTTCGCCTCGCGCCGACTGTTTGACCGCCTGCTCGATCTGGAGGCCGTGCGGGAGCTTTCCGGCCGGCCCAACTTTCGCATCTTCGGGATCTGACCATGGCACGCACGCCTCGTCCACCCGATGTGCTGGATACCGACCTTCCCGGTCTGTCTCCAGAGGCGCGCTGGCGTGAATGGATGAACCGGGTGGAGGCGGTGATTTTTGCTTCCTCCGAACCGGTCGGCCGGGCGATGCTGGCACGCGTCGTTGGGCGTGACTGCGATCTCGACCGCCTGATCGAGGACATCCAGGCAGGACTTGCCACGCGGCCGTTCGAAATCGTCAGCATCGCCGGCGGCTTCCAGTATCGCACCCGGCCGGCTTATGCGGCGGCGGTGCGTGTCTCGGGTGCGCCGGTGTCGGCATCGCCGGGGCTTTCCCAGCACGAGGCAACGGTGCTGATGGTGATCGGCTACTTCCAGCCAGTGACGCGCAGCGAGCTCTCCCGCATCTTCGGGCGGGAGGTGAGCCGTGACACCATTGCCGCGCTCCGTCGGCAGGATTTTATCGCCGCCGGTCCGCGCAGCCCCCTTCCCGGCGCGCCCTACACCTATGTGACGACGCCGGCCTTTCTGGCCGCCTTCGGTCTCTCGAACCTGCGCGATCTGCCGGATCTCGAAATGCTGGAGGATGCCGGGCTTTTGAGCCGCCATCTGATGCGCAAGGATGCCCTCTCCGATCTTCTGGAAGGAGAGGTCGAGGAGGAGTAGGATTCTTCACGGCCAACGGGAAGAAGCGGTTGCGACAGGCGTGTCCGGCCTTTATGCCGGAAGGTGAACGTGCCCGGACGACATTTTCTCCGTCGTCCCTTCCGGCTTCCCGCCTTCCCGCCTGATCAGAAGAGGTCGCCATGCGCCCTGACGTTACTCCTGTCGATATCAATCCTGACTCCGCCACTGAAATCGCTATCCGCCAACAGTTGACGCTCGTTGCGCTTGGCAAGGCGCCGGCGGATGTGGCGCTTCGCGTCGGGCGGTTGCTGGATGTCGCGACCCGCTGTTGGTCCGAGGATCAGGAGATCGTCATCAAGGATCGGCGCATCGCCTATGTCGGGCCGGCCGGCAGCTATCCGGGCGAAGTCGCCCTGCGGGTGCACGAGCCGGACCTTGCGGCCGTGCCGGGGCTTGGCGAGGTGCACAAGCATATAGAAAGCTCGCATCTGACTCCTGAATGGGAGGCGGCGCTGGTGTTGCCGCGCGGCAATACCTGGACCTGCGAGGCGAGCCACGAGTTTTCCAATGTCAACGGCGGCAAGACGCTGGAGTTCTGGCTGAAGGCCCGCGAGGCGGGCTCGCCGCTGAAGATTTTTCCCCTGCCCGGCTCGGCCGTGCCGCCAACCGGCTACGAGCATGGCGGCGGATATCTCGGCTATGACGAGCAGAAGGCCTTCCTGAAGCAGAGCCTGATGGTGGCGGGCCTCGACGAGGTGATGGACTGGCCGGCGGTATGGAACCGCGACAACCCCTCCTATGACCGGCTCTGGGGCATGATCCGCGCCACCTTCGAGCAGCGCGGTGTGGTCGAGGGGCATGCTGCCGGCATTCGCGACCTGCCGACCATCAATGCCTTTGCCGCAGCGGGCCTTGCCTCCGATCACGAGGCCTGGACCTTCGAGGAGTTCTGGGACAAGCTTTCGCATGGCCTGTTCATGGAACTGCGACCGCACAGCCTGCCGGACGTGATCACGGGGCTGCTTCAGCGTGGTCTCTCCGACTGGTCGCAGATCGCCTTCACGACGGATGATCGCAGCGCCTCCGATACGCTGAAGCTCGGCGCGACGGATTACAATGTGCGGCTTGCCATCGAGTCGGGGCTTGCCCCTGAAATCGCCATCCAGTGCGCGACGATCAACCCCGCGCGCCACATGCGCCTCACGCCCTGGGTCGGTTCGATCGCACCCGGCCGCTATGCCGATATCGTGTTGCTGTCGAATGTCGAGCGCTTCGAGATCGCCAAGGTCTGGGCGGATGGGCGACAGGTTTCCGAGGGCACGCGTTATCTGCCGGATGTGCCGCGCATCGACTGGCCGGACTGGGCGACGAAGACGGTCAATATCGGCCGGCCGCTGGTCGCTGCCGATTTCGCCATCGCCGCCGAACCCGGTCGTGCCACCATGCAGGCCGCCGTGCTGCGCCCCTTCCACTGGGCGGATGATTTTCTCGTTTACGAGCTGCCGGTTGAGGACGGGCTGGTACAGCGGGATGCCAGCCGCAACATTACGAAATTCTCGGTGGTCGATCGCTTTTCCGGCCAGGCTGCGGTGTCGAAGATGTTCTGGATCGGCTGCGGCCCGCGCACGCCAAATACGGCGCTTGCCTGCTCCATGGCGCATGACAAGCATAACATCTGGTGCGTCGGCTCCTCCGATGCGGCCATGGCGCTCGCCGTCAACGCGATTGCCGACAATGATGGCGGCTGGGCACTGGTGCGGGAAGGCAAGGTGGTCGCGACCGTGCGCTATGAGGTGGCCGGCCTGATGACCTGCCGGGCTCCGGAAGCTCTGCATGCCGAGATGCAGGCGCTTTATGCCGAGGGCGACAAGATCGACTGGATGTACGAGCCGACCTTCAGTCCGCGCTGGTTCCCCGGCTTTCCCGAGCGGCTGGCCTTTGCCACGCTGACCTGCGCCCCCTGGCGCTGGGTTCTTGTGGCGCCCTCCGACTACGCACCGCAAGGTCTCGTCAACGTGCAGACCGGTGCGGTTCAGCCGGTGGTGTTCTGACCATGAAAAACGGCCCGTGCGCTTTTAAGCAAAATCGATGCTTGAAAGCGCACGGGCTGTCGACTGCGAAAATGACGGTGGATCAGCCGCCCGGACTCAGTCTTCCGGTGGCAGAATGCAGCACTGTTCCGGCACCGGCGAAAGGATTGCCGAACTGCCCGGTTCCAGCGGTTCGGTCAGCGGCCCGTTGCCGAGATAATCCCCGCCCGGCGTGCTGCATTGATACTGATAGGCGCGGCCGAGATAGGTGCGGATGCCGAGCGTGACGGGGATCCCCGCCGGCCTCCCCTCCCCTGCCCGTGTGACGGCAAGACCATCCGGGCGGGCCGCCAGCACGAAACGATCCGGGATTGCCCCGAAGGCATCCTGCGAGAGCGTCAGCGTGGCGCCGGCATCGGTTTGCGCCGTCACCGCCCCGCCGTCGCGCGCGCTCACCCGCATCGGGATCAGGTTCTCGAAGCCGACGAAACGGGCGACAAAGCTGTTGGCAGGGCGCTGGTAGAGCACTTCCGGCCGGTCGAGCTGCATGATGCGGCCGGCATTCATGATCGCCACGCGGTCGGAAATCGAGAAGGCCTCTTCCTGGTCATGCGTGACATAGAGCGAGGTCGTGCCATTGGCGCGCTGCAGCCGGCGGATCTCCACGCGCATATCGACGCGCAGCTTGGCGTCGAGGTTGGACAGCGGCTCGTCGAACATCAGGAGCGGCGGTTCGATGACGAGTGCGCGGGCAAGCGCCACCCGCTGCTTCTGCCCGCCGGACAGGGCGGCCGGCATGCGCTCGGCAAAGCTTGCCAGTCCGACGCGCTCCAGCATCGCATCCGCCTTTTTCAGCCGCTCGGCGGCGCCGAGGCCACGCTGCTTCAGGCCGAAGGCCACGTTGTCGCGCACGGACAGATGCGGAAAGAGCGCATAATTCTGGAAGACGAGGCCGATATTGCGCTGGTGGGCCGGAAGGCGGGTCAGGTCCCGCTCGCCGAGCCGGATGCTGCCGCTGGTGGGCTCGAGAAAGCCTGCGACGAGACGCAGCGTCGTCGTCTTGCCGCAGCCGGAGGAGCCGAGCAGCGAGACGAGTTCGCCGGCTGCGACGGCCAGCGACAGGTCCTTCAGGACCTGCGTGGACCCATAATGGGCGGTTACGGAATCAAGGGTCAGCGATACGGTCACGGTCAGGTCACTTTGTCAGGAAGGTCAGGCCGAGGGTGGCTTCGACGATGGCCATGACGCCGACCGTCAGAACCATCAGGAGCACGGAAACGGAGGCGATGGTGGGATCGAAGAACTGTTCCATATGGGCAAGAATCTGGATCGGCAGGGTGGAAATCCCCGGCCCGGTCAGGAACAGCGAAACGGAGACGTCATTCATCGAGGTGATGAAGGCAAGGATGAAGGCGGCGATCACGCCGGCGCTGATATTGGGCAGCACCACGGTGAAGAAGGTTTTGAGCGGCGGGCAGCCGAGGCTGATCGCGGCTTCCTCGATCGAAAAATCGAAGGAGGCGAGGCTCGCCCCCACCACCCGCACCGCATAGGGCAGCACCAGCAGTGCATGCCCGAGCAGAAGGACGAGAAAGACCGGAAGTCCGAGGCTGATGGTGACGGATTTCAGCAGTGAAAAGCCCAGCACGATTTCCGGCACCAGGATCGGCAGCACGAAGACATTCGCAAGCCAGGACGGCAGCCGGATGCGGAAGCGGTTCAGCGCATAGGCGGCGGGAATGCCGATCAGCAGCGCGAGTGCTGTTCCAAGCAAGGCGATCTGCAGGCTGGTGATCGCCGTGGTGCGAAAGGCGCTGATCTCGAAGATGTTGGTGAACCAGCGCAGGGTAAAACCCTGCGGCGGAAAGGTGAGATAGCTGGTATCGCTGACGGCAGCGCCAAGGATGATGAACAGCGGTGTCACGAGGATCGCGAAGATCAGGCTGGCGGTGATGGTCAGGGCAGGATGCAGGCTGGTGCGCATAATGTCAGGCCGCCAAGGGGTTCAGGCGGCGTGCAAGCCGCGTCATGACAAGAACGATCGCGATGGTGACCACCACCATGATCGCGGCAACGGTCGAGGCGCCTGTCCAGTCGAAGGTCACCATGGCGCGCTGGTAAAGCAGCGTGCCCATCATCATCTGCCGTTCGCCGCCGAGCAGCTGCGGCGTGGCGTAAGAGGTGAAGCTGCCGGTAAAGACCAGCACCGCGCCGACAATCAGGCCCGGCATGGCCAGCGGCAGGATCACCTGGCGGAATACGGCAAACGGAGCCGCGCCGAGCGAGCTTGCCGCTTCCAGCACATCCTTCGGAATGCCTTCGAGAACGCCGGACAGGGTCAGGATCATCAACGGGACGAAAAGATAGACCATGGCGGCAATCACTGCGCCTTCGGTGTAAAGCATCGATATCGGCTCGGCGATCACCCCGAGTGCCAGCAGTGCGCTGTTGATGATGCCGTTCTTGCCAAGCAGGATCAGCCAGGCGAAGGAGCGCACCACCACGCCCGTCAGCAGCGGAAAGACGGCGGCGATGATCATGATGCTTTTCAACCGGCCCGGCATCTGCGCCACCACATAGGCCGCAATGAAGCCGAGGACGACCGAGATCACCGTGGTGATGAGCGAGACTTCCACCGTTCGCCACAGTACCGTGCGACGAAAGCCGCTATTGAAGAAGGCAAGATAGGGGGCTGCCCAGCCCTTCGCATCGGCAAAGGTGGCAAGCAGCGTGGCGCCCACCGGCAGGATCAGCAGAAGAAGGACCAGAAGGCTCGCCGGAACGACGAGGATCCAGGGGGTTAACCGTTTCACCATCGCTTGCTCGGATGGCTCATCCAGGATCCATTGCGGACGGATGCAGCCTTGATTGGAATGTAGAATGAACTTTGGTACGCGCCCTGCGGCGGCTTTGCGACACAATGGCGCAATTGACTGCGTCATTCAAGCAGGCGGCCCGGCTTTTGCCGGGCCATCCCGTGGGCAAATCGGGCTTTTGCACGCTCAGCGGCTAAAGATTTCGTTCCAGCGGTCGAGCCAGTCGGTCTTGGCTTCGTTCAGCTTCTGGTAATCGAGACGGTTCAGTTTGCCGATCATCTCCGGGCCGTAGGTCCACAGCTTGGCCTGATCCGGTGTCAGCGTAACCTTGGTGGAAACCGGGGCGTCGACCCCCTGCTCCGCTTCGATCTGCTGGACATCCTTCGACAGGATGAAGTTGATGAACTGGTGGGCGAGGTCGACATTCTCCGACCCCTTGGGAATGTTGACCGTATTCAGCGTTGCAATGTCACCGTCGGACAAGGCGGCCCAGGTCATGGTCGGCACGGCGGCCTTCATCGAGGCAAGCGTGAAGTCCTGGGCGATGGCAACCTTGGCCTCGCCGGTGGAAATGAGGTTCACCAGTTCGGAGCCGGTGTTGTAATTCTTGGCGACATTGGTCTTCAGCGCGCCGACGGCTTCGAAAGCCTTGTCCGCATTGGTGAAGGGATCGACGCCGGCATGCTTGGCAGACTGCAGCACAACCATCGGGCCTGCCGTCGTGGTAATGCCGGGCAGCGTGATGGCCGACTTCAGGTCCGCGCGCCACAGATCATTCCAGGCCGTGATCGGCGGATTGACCTTGGCCGAATCGTAGACGATGCCGACGCGGCCGATCGTGTAGGCCGGACCATAGCCGCCCTGCGGATCCTTGGCGAGATCATAGAGATCGGCAAGGTTCGACAGCTTGGCAGCGTCGACCTTCTGGAACAGACCTTCGGCAATGCCGATCTGCGAATAGCTGTCGGTAAGATAGATGACATCGACGCCTTTGCCACCACGCAGCTTCAGCTTGTTGAGGCGATCGGCATTGTTGCCGGTCTCGAAAACGATGTCGCAGCCGCAGATCTTCTTGAAGGGCTCTACGATATTGGCGTTCAGCTTGTCACCGTTATAGCCCCACCAGGAGATGGTCAGCGTCTTGGCTTCAGCCATGCTGGAGGTCGCGGCAGCCAGCGCGACACCGAACGCCAGGGCCGAGGCGCGCAGGCGGGTCTGTTCAATCATGTGCGTGTGTCCTTCTAAGGGAATAAACCAAAAGGCTCGCGGATGCTCTCTTGCCCTCGGCGGCGTAATCTTAACGGGGGGCGTACCAAATTCAAGCTCAAGAAGAAGGCATGCATAATTATCATGCACTCATTCCGTTTTGCGACCAAAGATCTGTGGCTTGTCATGCAGGGGCCTGTCAGGAAAGAGCGTCGCTGACCCGCCAGGGCGCCTTCGTACAGGCCGACGGCTTGAATGGTGTAAACGTCTTGAAGTGACCCCGGAGACTGGCCCATTCTGAGCTCAGCTTCCAGGCGAATCGGTGCCGACTGATTCTCTCGATTGCACGTGCGATTCGGCGCCTGATACCAACTCAGTGTGGTCCGAAGTGCCGTTTGCAGCGCAAAGGGGGGTGATTCCGGCTCGGATTCCTGTGTGAGTCCGTCTCCCGGTCTTGATTCCCCGGCGCCTCGTCTTGCGCCGCCAATGGAATCGGCTCACAGTGACGATAATTGGTGGCTTATCGCCATATTATCGTGACTAAGGGCGAGCTGGACAATGAACGTGACTAAGCCGATGCGCGATCCTGTCGTCAGTTTTGCGGACACGATCCTTGATCAGGGCAGCGAGATTTCGACGAAACTCGACATGCTGCGCATCGAGAAGTTTCCGCCGAACGCGCAGAAGACGCTCCGGCAGTTTTCTCTGGCCGAGGTCGCCGATTTCGTCGGCGTCTCGCAGAGCTATCTGAAGAAGCTGCACCTGCAGGGCAAGGGCGTCGAGCCTTCCGTCACGTCGACCGGTCGACGGTATTATACGGCCAGCCAGATGAACGAACTGCGCACGCTGCTTGATCGCGTTCCCCATCGCCGGCCCGGTGACAAGCTGCAGGTTATCGCGGTTGTCAACTTCAAGGGTGGATCAGGCAAGACCACGACCTCTGCGCACCTTGCGCAATATCTGGCATTGCGCGGTTTCCGGACGCTGGCCGTTGACCTCGACCCGCAGGCCTCGATGACGGCGCTCTATGGCATCCAGCCGGAACTGGACGAGAAGCCGTCCTTCTATGAGGCGCTGCGCTATGACGAGCAGCGGCGTTCGCTGTCGGATATCATCCAGCCGACCAACTTTCCCAATCTCGATATTGTGCCGGCCAATCTCGAACTTCAGGAATATGAGTACGAGACGCCGCTGGCCATGCAGCGCAAGGACTCCAGCGAGGGCAAGCTGTTCTATACGCGCATCGGCGCGGCTCTGGCCGAAGTGGAAGAGGATTACGATGTCGTGGTCGTCGATTGTCCGCCGCAGCTTGGCTATCTCACGCTGACGGCCCTAACGGCTGCCACCTCGGTGCTGATCACCGTGCATCCGCAGATGCTCGACATCATGTCGATGTCGCAGTTCCTGCTGATGCTGGGCGATATTCTGAAGAGCGTCGAAGGCGCCGGTGTTACCGTGACGCTCGACTGGTTCCGCTATCTCATCACGCGCTATGAACCGATGGATATTCCGCAGCAGCAGATGGTCGGCTTCATGCAGTCAATGTTCGCGCCACAGATGATGAAGAACCACATGCTGAAATCGACGGCAGTCTCCGATGCGGGCCTGACCAAGCAGACGCTGTATGAGGTGGAACGGTCGCTTTTTACACCGGCAACCTATGACCGTGCGCGCGAAGCGATGGATCTCGTCAATGCGGAAGTGGTTGATCTGATGCTGCAGGCGTGGGGTCGGCGCGTGGCGTGACGTTGTCAGCCGTACAGATGAGGGATTTATCGTTGTCGATCAACGATTTGCAGACGAAGTGGATGGGATGTCATGGCGCGTAAGGATGTCTTCGCCAACATCAACAGTGCAGAAAGCCCGCGTCCCGAGCGAAAGGCGACGCCTGGTTATGCCACGCGCGGTGCTTCGCGCTCGATGATCAGCTCGCTCGGCGAGCTTGCGGAGAAGGCGGCCAAGGCCGAGCAGATCCTGCAGGGCGAGGCGGTGGTGGAACTCGATCCGTCGCTGGTTGATGCCTCCTTCGTCTCTGACCGCATGGAAGATGACGAGGTTGCCTTCGCCGAACTGGTCGATGCGATCCGCGAGCGCGGGCAGGACACCCCGATCCTGGTGCGCCCTCACCCTTCCGCCGAGGGTCGCTATCAGGTGGTGTTCGGCCATCGGCGCCTGCGGGCCGCCGCCTTGCTCGCCCGGCCGGTTCGTGCCGTCGTCAAGCCGGTGGTCGATGTCGATCACGTCATCGCGCAAGGCCAGGAAAACTCGGCGCGCGAAAACCTGTCTTTCATCGAACGGGCCACGTTCGGGCAGCAGCTGCTGGATCTCGGCTACGAACGCCGAACGATCCAGCTGGCGCTCTCGGTCGATGCGCCGATGCTGACGCGCATGCTCTCCGTCACCGGCCGTGTTCCGGCCCGCGTCGTCGCCGCCATCGGCACAGCCAAGGCCATCGGCCGCGATCGCTGGCTGGAGCTGGCGCAGCTGATTGAGCATCCGGACAATGTGGTGCGCGCAGCAAGCGCCATTGCGGAACAGGGCTTTGCCGCCCTGCCCTCGGAACAGCGATTCGAGCGCGTTCTGGCGCAGCTGAAGAAGCCGAAGGCTGCGCCACGCCGAAGCGGCGCGGTCTCTGCGTCGACCTGGCAGGCGGACGACAAGGCGCTGACTGCCGAATACAAGAATACCGGAAAGTCCTTTTCGCTTTCGCTGAAGGCCAGGGATGCCGGCAAATTTGGACGTTATCTCTCGGAGAACCTTGAACGCCTCTATCAGGAGTTCAAGGCGCACGAGAGCCAATGAGGAGACGGAAGCGGTAAAAAGAAAAAGGCCCCCAAGCGACCGAAGTCGTGGAAGCCCTTCTCGTGTGTAGCAACTAGAGAATCGCATTTCCCCGAATCCCTGTCAAGTCTTCACCGTCTGTTTCGCGGGCCGCTTTCTTTTGCCTTTTTGAGGTGAAGGACATGGAGACGCATGCAATCACGACGCCCTTCGGGCGGCGGTCGGTTTCGCTCGCCCTTGTGAAGGGACAGATGGAAACCGCCGAGATCCGCACCGGCAAGGTGGCGGACAAATGGAAGGTGTTTCGGGATATCTCGGAGGCACGGGCGAAGCTTGGTCTTCAGGATCGCAGCCTGGCGGTTCTGCACGCGCTTCTGAGTTTCTATCCGGAGACCGAGCTTTCCGAGGAGAAGGGGCTGATCGTGTTTCCCTCCAACGAGCAGCTGAGCCTGCGTGCCCATGGCATTGCCGGAACGACGCTGCGTCGCCATCTCGGCGCGCTGGTGGAAGCGGGCCTCATTCATCGCAAGGACAGCCCGAACGGCAAGCGCTATGCGCGTCGTGAAACCGGTGGCGCGATCGAACAGGCTTTCGGCTTCAATCTCGCCCCCCTCCTCGCGCGGAGGGAAGAGATTGCGATGCTGGCCCAGACGGTCGCCGCCGAACGCAAGGCGCTATTGGAGATGCGCGAGCGTCTGACCATTTGCCGCCGCGATATCCGGAAGCTGATTTCGGCAGCTCTGGAGGAAGGCCTTTCCGGCAACTGGGGTTTCGTTGAAAGCCAGTATGTGGCGCTCGTTGCCCGCCTTCCCCGCAAGGCAGACCCCATCACGCTTGCCGATCTTCTCGATGATTTTGAACTGCTGCGGGCGGAGGTCGTCAACCGGCTGGAAATTCTGGTAAAATCAACAAAAATAGACGCCAATGCCATCCAAAATGGCGATCACATACAGAATTCAAATACTGAATCCATCACTGAACTTGAACCTGCTTATGACAGAAAGCAGGGCGCGATGGCCGTGATTGCGGGATCGGCGGATGCCGACAGCACAGATGCCGCCAAACAGGAGCCTGTGCCACTTGGCACGAACCGACCGTCTGCTGCAAACGTGGCGATCAAGCCCCTGCCCTTGCCGATGGTTCTGCGCGCTTGCCCGGATATCGTGAATTACGGGCCGGGCGGCGAAATCCTCAGCTGGCGCGATCTGATGGCGGCCGCCGTGGTCACCCGCTCGATGCTGGGCATCAGTCCCTCGGCCTATCAGGAGGCGTGCGAGGTGCTGGGGCCGGAAGCGGCGGCGATCGTCATCGCCTGCATTCTGGAGCGGGCGGGGCAGATCAATTCGGCGGGTGGCTATCTGCGCAATCTGACCCGCCGGGCGCGGCAGGGAGAATTCTCGCTGCCGCCGATGGTGATGGCGCTTTTGCGGGCACAGGGCGGTGAGGGACGGAAGGTGGGTTAGGCCCGCGGCACGAAGATGCGTCGCGGGCCTTCGGATCAGGCCGGCATCCAGCCGTTGACGAGCGGATGGTCCGCAGCCAACGGCAGCGTGACGATCGTCCTGTCGCGTGAAGACTGGTACATGGCCGTGATCAGTTCGAGGGAATGCAAGGCTTCCTCGGGTGAGGGCAAGTAGCGTTCTGCCGTGCCGGTGAGGCGGGCATGGATATCGGCGAACTGGCCGGCAAAGCGCCAGCTTTCCTCGGGCAGGGCCGAGACCACCGCATCGACTTCCGCCTGCCGGGCCGGATCGCGGGCCTGAAAGGTCCAGGGACCTGCGCCGACATGATAGGGTTCGGTTCCCGACGTCATGGTGACGTGTTCGAAAATACCGCGAAAACGGGAGGTGCTGCCGGCCGCACCCAGCGTGATCGACGAACTGACAAGAGCGCCCTGATCCGTGCGCATGGAAATCGCCGCGCAATCCTCCGTTTCGATCGGGTTGACGCGGGTGTCGAGGAAGGCCGCAACCTCGGTGATGGCGCCGGCCAGATGCGTCACCAGATTGTGGGTGTGGATGGCATGGCTGACGATCGCTCCGCCAAGTTCCCCCTTCCAGGTGCCGCGCCAGCGTTCGGAATAATAGACCGCATCGCGATACCAATGGGTTTCGAGCGCCAGCGCATAGGGTTTGCCGAGCAGGCCGCGCGACTTCAGTTCGTGGGCTGCGCGATAGCCGGGGCCGTAGCGGTACTGATAGACGGGAAAGACAAAGCGGCCTGCGGCGTCGGCTGCAGCGATCACCCGGCGCACATCGGCAACGGAACCGGCCAGCGGCTTCTCGCAGACCACATGCTTGCCGGCCGCCAGTGCCTTCAGCGTCATCGGAGCATGGAGGAGGGGCGGCAGGCACAGGTCGACAAGATCGACCTCCGGGTCGGCCAGCACGGCATCGAGATCGCCGATCGGCCGGCTTCCCGGCGCTTCCCGGGCGCCGTCTTCCGCACGCTGAGGGTTGAGGTCGCAGACATAGCGGACGTCGTAGAGTTCGGGCAGTTGCGCATAGCCAATGATATGGGCCTTGCCGATACCGGCGCCGGCGATGGCAACACGAATGCGTCTGGTCATGAGTGAAGGTCCTTTTCGGCAATCATCTGGGCAGTCAGGGCGAGTTCGGTGGCGAGGAAGGCATGGGCCTGCGGCATGGCGGTTTCCGTGCGGTTCTCGACATCCTCGATCAGACGGGAGAAGAAGGGCGTTCCGGCGCCGGCGGCCTGAACATGTTCGACCCCCTTGCCGTCAACGAGGAAGACGTGGTCCTGGCCAGGACGTCCGGCGATATCGACATATTTGCGCAGCTCGATATAGCCTTCCGTGCCGAGCAGGGTCATGCGTCCGTCGCCCCAGGTCGGAAGGCCGTCCGGCGTCAGCCAGTCGACACGGGCATAGCCACGCCCGCCATTGCCTTCCAGCACCACCTCGCCGAAATCCTGGAACTGGGGACGGTCGGGATTGGCGACATTGCCGACATGGGCGGTCACGACGCGCGCCTCGGTCGAGCCGGTGAAATGCAGGAACTGGTCGAACTGGTGCGCGCAGATATCGGTGAGGATGCCGCCGAAGCGGGCGCGGTCCCAGAACCAGGCGGGGCGCAGCGCCGTGTTGCGGCGATGCGGTCCGAGCCCCACCGTCTGGACCACCTTGCCGATGCGGCCCTCGGAGACCAGACGGTCGGCAAGCGTCACGCTTTCCACTGTCAGCCGTTCGGAGAAACAGACGGTCCAGTGCCGTCCCGTCTCGGCGACCGTCTGGCGCAGCGCGGCCAGTTGTTCGAGCGTCGTGCAGCCGGGCTTGTCGACCAGCACATCCTTGCCATGGCGCATGGCAGCGATGGCAATGCCGGCGCGGTCGCTGTTGATGGCGGCACTCAGCACCATGCCGATGCTTTCATCCTCAAGGATCTGCTCGACGGAAAGGCGCGGCGCGTCCGGATAGGAATCGGCAAAGATCTGGATCGTCTTGTCCGGGGTTTCCTCGCCGGTCGCCCAGCCGGCCAGCGTGGCACCGGCGGCGAGAAGGCCGTTCACCATGCCGTAGATATGATTGTGATCGACGCCGATGACGCCGATCCGAAGGGGGATCGTCATCCAGATATCCTTTTTGGTTGAGGGAAGCGGAAGATCAGGCAGGCCGCCGTGTCCGAGCGTATTGACCTCGTGGTGCCGGCAGGTGGGCGGGCATCGGTGCACGACGTGTCGCAAGAGGTTCGCAGACGAGGCGATGGCGAGACGGGGCAGGGCATGGCAATCACGTCGGAGACAGCAATGGGGCTGCTGGCCGTCAGCGGCCAGCAGCGCAGGCGGGCGCCGTTACTGGGCGCGTTCGATGATGGACTGGGCGTCCTCGATGAAGCTCTTTGCCGCCGACTTTGCATCCATGCGGGCAAGAACCACTTCCGTTCCCGTGCGCATGAAGGCATCGCGCACTTCGCCTGCGCCCTTCGGAGCGGGCAGCGGCAGCGCGCCAACCTTGCTCTGGATGGCCGTGAAGTAATCCACCGACAGCTTTTCGACGGGCGTGAGCTTGGGCGCGAGGGCTTCACGCACCTTCGGCGAGGCGGGAATGCCGCGCTCGAGGCCGAGAATCTGGGTGATCTCGGGATCGTTCACCCAGTCGTTCATGTAGGCGATCGCGGTTGCCGGATCCTTGGCATCGCGCGACAGCGACATGAACATCGAGGGCTTGATGAACTGGCCGGGCGCCCCGCCCTTCTTGTGCGGGACCATTGCCGCACCGATCGGATCCTTCGCGACGGCCTGAATGCCGACGAGTTGGTTCGACCAGTAATGCGCCATGGCAGTGTCGCCGACGGCAACGCCGGACTCGGCGATCGGCGCATCGAGGATCACGGTCTTTTCCTTGCCACGCACGGCATCCGCCTTGCGCAGGTCTGCCCAGAACTGCCAGTAGCTCGCCACGTCATCGGCGGTTGCCGCCACCTTGCCGTCCTTGTCATAGAATTCTCGGCCGTTCTGACGAGCCCAGGACTCGAAGGTCTCGATCATCAGCGACAGGTCGTCCGAGCCCTTCACCTTGCCCGCGGACTTGGTGGAAATGGTCTGGCAGGTCTTGGCAAAATCGTCCCAGGTCCAGTTGATCACGTCGATATCGATGCCCGCTTCCTTGAAGACGCGGGTGTTGTAGACGATGACCTGGCTATTCGATCCGATGTTGAGCGCATAGAGCTTGCCGTCGACCTTGCCGCCGGCGAGCGGACCCTGGTCGAAGGAGCCGATCATCAGGCTCTTGTCGATATAGGGATCAAGTGGCAGCAGCGCGCCGCGGCGCACATATTCAAACAGGAAGCGGTAATCCATCTGCACCAGATCGGCCATGTTGCGGCCTGCGGTCTGGGTTGCCATTTTCGTCCAGTAGTCGCCCCAGCCGATGGTTTCGCCGGAGACTTCGACGCCCGCATGCTTCTTCTGGAACAGGTCGATCACCGCAAAGGTGCGCTTGTCGCGTTCCGGATTGCCCCACCAGTAATGGCGGATGCGGGTGGCGGCCCGGGCTGGCATGGCACCGAGCGTGGTGGCGGCAAGGCCTGCGCCGAGCGTGCCGAGAAGCCCGCGTCTTGTGATGTCGCTCATGATATCCTCCTCCTTTGAAAAGCCGGCCTGCTCTGCGGCATCCGGTTGTCTCCCGTTGATGTTTGCCGTTGTGGGTGGAAAGGCGGCTCCTCCCGGTCCCCTCCCGCTGCGGCCTGCCACAGGCTAGATGTAGCTCTGCAGCAATTCCGTCAGGCAGAGCATGGCCATCGCCTGCCCATAGGGCATGGATGTGCGCCGGATCTGCCGGTAGAAGTCGAGGTTGTTGCCCATGGCCGTCCCGAAGGAGACCTGCAGAAGTTCGCCCTCGTCGCTGATATTGTCGATCACGCCGCGCATGGCCCGCTCGGCCGTCTCCCGGTATTCGGGTCCGAGATAGCGCTTGCGCACCCCCTTCATCAGGCCATAGGCGAAGCCGGCGGTGGCGGAGGCTTCCAGATAGCTGCCGGGATCGTCGATCAGCGTGTGCCAGAGGCCGGATTCATCCTGATGTTGGCGCAGTGCGCTGGCTTGCCGGCCCAGTAGCGATAGCAGATGGCGCCGCAGTGGATCCCCGTCCGGGAGATCGACCAGTTCGACGAATTCCGGAATGGCGATGGTCAGCCAGCTGTTGCCGCGGGCCCAGCGGGCGCGGGCGAAATTGTGGTTGCCGTCGAAGGTCCAGCCGTGGAACCAGAGGCCGGTTTCGGTGTCCAGCAGATATTGCGCATGCAGCAGGAACTGGTATTTGGCTTCGTCCACATAGTCCGGTCGGTTCAGCAGCAGACCGATCTTTGCCAGCGGCATCACGCTCATCATCAGCGTGTCGTCCCAGAGCTGCTGGTCGTTGACGCTGTTGTAGACGATGTGCTGCAGCCCGCCCTCCCGCGTGCGCGGCATGTCATGCATCACCCATTCGGCCCAGGTTTCCAGATAGGGCCGGAAGCGCGGATCCGGCGTCATCTCATAGAGATGGGCAAGCGTCAGGAAAGGCGCCACGGTGTTGACATTCTTGGTCGGCGTGCCCTCGGCCAGCCGCGCCTCGAACCAGTCTCGGATAATCTGCATGGCCGTCGCATTGCCCGTCTGCTGCCAGTATTTCAGCAGACCGTAGAGCGCGATGCCATGGGTCCATTCCCAACCGGCCCAACCCTTGGTATCAATGACGCGACCATCCTCAAGCCTGAGGAGAAATTCGCCCGTCTTGTCCTCGATATGGATCAGGTTGTCGGTCAGACGGTCGATCAGATGGCAGACCTCGTTGCGTCCGATGAACGCCGGGCGCTGCCGCAGAAGCGGATGCATGCTTTCAACTCCTCCCCAGTTGAAAAATTTTCGGAACGATGTTCCAAAAACCAGCAGATCACACTCCGGGATGGTTTTCAACGCTGTTTCTGCCGCCTCTCTCGCCTTCCCCGTTCCAACGGATAGGGGAGGGCTTCTTGACAGGCCTGATCGGCAATTTCAGAATGCGGTTCCGAAAAAATGAAAGAAGGGTCCATGCCCGATTCCCAGTCCCGGCCGGAACAGGCGGCCGCCGTTCTCAAGGTCTTTGCGGTGCTGGAGGCACTTGCGGGCGGGCGTCGCTCCAGCCTTGCCGAACTCGCCGAGCGTGCGGCCACCTCGAAGACCACCGCTCATCGTCTGCTGCAGACCATGGTGGATCTCGGCTATGTCGAGCAGGATGCGGACACGGAGAAATATGGGCTTACGCTGCGTCTGTTCAGCCTCGCGGCTCGTTCGCTGCACGAGCGCGACGACCTGCTGCGGGCTGCGGATGGCCCGATGGGCAAGTTGTCGCGCGCCACGGGGGAATCGATCAATCTCGGCGTTCTCGATGCCCGCGAACAGAAGGTCGTCTACATCCACAAATACGATTCCGCCTTTGGCCTGTCGATGACCTCGACGCTTGGCCTGCGCAATCCCTTGCACAGCACGGCACTCGGTAAGGCGTTGCTTGCCTTTCTCGATGAGGACGAGATGCGCGAACGTCTTGCCTGCATGGTGCTGGAACCGCGTGCACCGCGCACCATCACGAATCCGCAGCTTCTTCTGGCCGAATTGCAGGCGACGCGGGCGCGCGGCTATGCCGAGGAGATGGAGGAGAGCGAGGCCGGTGTGCGCTGCATGGCAATCCCCGTCTTTGATCACCTCAGAAAGCCGGTAGCTGCGATCTCGATCTCCTTTCCGCTGCTGCGCTTCGACGAGGCGCGCAAGGACGACTATATCCGGCTGCTCACCGAATGCGGCCTTGCCGCATCCACGGCCCTTGGCTTCCGCTCCATCTGACCGGGAGCGCACGTCTTCATGCGTCCTGCGGGAGAGGGGGGGGCGATCCCGCATGTCCCTTCTGTTTGCGGTTGCTTTCCGCCGGTTTGAAGCTCATCACTGGCCGCTGGATCAGAACGTGACAAGGCTGAGTGTCGCTGCAGGGCGGCAGCGCCTGAATTGCATGGAGCAAATGCCGTGAACGACAAGGACCATCTGGACGCGCTCAGGAAGAAATATGGATCGGCTTCCGGCGGCGATATCTTCGATCCGCATTTCCGCTCCGTGGCGCAGGCGCAGTTTACCGGCAGTGACCGGCGCAAATGGCCCTTTGCCGGTATTCCGACGCTTCTCGACGCACCCTGCATGCCGGATGCTGCGACGCTCGAGGATTTCGGCGGGCTCGACATCGCGCTGATCGGCGTCCCCATGGATCTCGGCGTCACCAACCGCAATGGCAGCCGGTTCGGACCGCGCGCGCTGCGCACCATCGAACGCGTCGGTCCCTACGACCACGTGCTGCGCTGCGCGCCGCTCTCCCGTGCCAGGATCGCCGATATCGGCGACGTGCCGATGCAGAGCCGCTACGATCTCGCCCTGTGCCACGCCGATATCGAGACCTTCTACAAGCGTCTGGTGAAGGCGGGCGTTCGCCCGCTCAGCGTCGGCGGAGATCATTCGATCAGTTCCTCGATCCTGAAGGCGGTCGGTGAGCATCAGCCGGTCGGCATGATCCATATCGACGCCCATTGCGACACGGCCGGTCCCTATGAGGGCGCCAAGTTCCAGCACGGCGGTCCCTTCCGGCTGGCGGTTCTGGATGGCGTGCTCGATCCCCGTCGCACGATCCAGATCGGCATTCGCGGCGGCGCCGAATATCTTTGGGAGTTCTCCTATGAGAGCGGCATGACCGTGATCCATGCCGAGGAGATCGGGGAGGCCTCGATGCCCGCCATCATCGCCAGGGCGCGCGACGTCGTCGGAAACGGCCCGACCTATATTTCCTTCGACATCGACAGCGTCGATCCGGGCTTCGCACCGGGCACCGGCACGCCGGAAGTGGGCGGCCTGCAGCCGCGCGAGGTGCTGCAGCTGCTGCGCGGGCTGCACGGTCTCAACATTGTCGGCGGCGACGTGGTGGAAGTGGCGCCGCAATACGATTCCACCACCAACACCGCCCATATCGCCGCCCAGGTGCTTCACACCATCCTGTGTCTGATGGTGGGGCCGGAGCCTTCAGCCGAGAGCACCGCCGGCTGAGCATTCCCTCAGCCGGTCAGGCGCCGAGCGTGCGTTCCAGCACCGCAAGCCAGTTGCGGTGCGCCACCTTTTCCAGCGCGTCCCGGTCGAAGCCGCGCGCCCGCAACGCGTCCATCAGACGCGGAAGGCCGGCGGCATCCTTCAGTTCGTTGGGCACGGTCGTTCCATCGAAATCCGAACCCAGCGCCACGTGATCGATGCCGATCCGCTCCGCGATGTAGACGACATGATCAACGATGCGCTCCAGCGGGGTTTCCGGGTTCTTCACGCCGTCTTCCCGCAGGAAAAGCACGCCGAAATTGATGCCGACCAGGCCGCCTGTGTCTCTGATGGCATCCAGCTGGCGGTCGGTCAGGTTGCGGCTGTGCGGGCAGAGCGCATGCGCATTCGAATGCGAGGCGACAAGCGGTGCATCGGACAGCTTGGCGATGTCCCAGAAGCCCTGCTCGTTCATGTGCGAGAGATCGACCATGATCTTCAGGCGGTTGCAGGCGCGGATGAGATCCTTGCCGGCCTCCGTCAGGCCCGGGCCGATATCCGGCGAGGAGGGGAAGCGGAACGGCACGCCATGCGCAAAGATGTTCGGGCGGCTCCACACCGGCCCGACGCTGCGAAGCCCCGCCTGATGCAGCACGTGGAGCGCGTCGAGATCGGCGGCGGCGGCTTCGATGCCTTCGATGTGGAAGACGGCGGCGAACCGGTTCGCTGCGATGGCGGTGCGGATCTCGCCGACGTTGCGGCAGACCATCAGCGCGCCTTCGGAGCGCGTTTCGAGATCGAACAGCAGGCGCGCCATGGCCAGCGTCTCGTTCAGGGCATCCGCCTGCGCCGGGGGGACGAAATCGCCATTGGCGTCCGGCCGGCCGCTGGGGGAGGGGATGAAGATGGCGCAGAGGCCGCCCGCCAGCCCGCCGGCGCGCGCGCGTGGCAGGTCGATATGGCCGCCCGTCTCTCCCTCCAGGAAACCGCGGATCGGATCGCCCGCCTCCGTGCGGCGCATCCGCAGCAGAACGTCGTTATGGCCGTCGAAGACGGGGAGGGGGGCAGCCTGTGTCATGGGAATGTCCGTCATAGGGTCAGAGAAGATGTGTCGAAGAGGTAGGCAAGGCGGGCCGCCGGTGCAATTGCAAACCGTGCATAACCTTTGCGAAAAACGGAATTGGTGGCCGTGAGGGCTGACTGCTAAGAGGCCCCTGCAACGAGAGGATTGCGGCGGACCGATGCCGGAGCCCGACCCAAGCGGGGCTCCGGCATTTCCCTTCTGCCCACATGACGGGCAGCGTGGCGAACGCGGGTCTTTTAGGACGGGAGCGGTGCTGCGCCGGTCTCAATCGGCGGAGATGGTCCGCGGAGGACGGAGAATGGGCAAGACCCTGGATTGGAACGCTGCGGCCCTTGCGGCCAAGACACTGACAGCTGCCTGGCAGGCGGACGCGCCGGGCGGCGCCGTGATCGGCTTCGACGCAAACGGCATCCGCTTTGCCCAGGCGGGCGGGCTGGAGAACCTTGCGACGCGCTCGCCCTTCACCTGCCGCAGCGTGGTGCGCTATGCCTCCGTCACCAAGCATGCCTTCGCCGCCATGGTGCTCTCGCACCCGGACGCGATCGGCCTTGAGGATCCGCTTGGCCACCACCTGCCGGAGCTTCGCGAGCCGCTGGCCTCCGTGACGGTGGGTCAGGCGCTCGACATGAGCGGCGGGCTTCCCGACACCCGCGAATGCCTGACGCTTCTCGGCCTTTCCGTCTTCACCGAGACGCGGGCGCCTGCGCTTTTCGACTATCTCTGCCGCCAGACCCGCCTGAACTATGCCGCCGGCACGGAGGTGTCCTATTCCAACACCGGCTATCGGCTGGTGGAGGCGGCGCTCGCCCGCAAGGGCCTGCTCTTCCGTGCCTTCATCCGTGCAGCCGGCTGGCAGGCGCAGGCGGTTCTCGATGCGCCGGAGGGCTGGAACGATCCGGTCGAGGGCCTGATGCCAGGCTATTGGCACGATGGTACAGGCTGGCAGCTCTCTGCGGCCGGCCTGCACATCTCCGCCTCCGGCAGCATGACCGGCAGCGCCGAAAGCCTGATGCACTGGCTGCAGGCGCTGATGGCAGGGGAGGGGCGCTTCTCCGGTCTGCTCGAACGGCTCTCGCAGCCGCGACGGCTCGCGGACGGGCGCACAACCGGTTACGGCCTCGGCCTGCGCCAGACCCGGCTTGGCGACCGCACCTTCATCGGCCATGGCGGCTCGCATCCCGGCTACAAGACCTATTTTCTCCTTGATCCCGAGGCAGGCACGGGTTTCGTCATTGTCTCGAACCGCGAGGATACCAATGGCTACAAGATCGCGCTGGAGGCGATGGCGGCGCTGAACGGACTGCCGCTGCCGACGGCCTCGACCGCGCTTGTCGACGGGCTTTACGTGACCGAACAGGGACCGTGGTGGATCGCGGTCAAGGGCAGCACCGTCACCTGGCTCGACGCGGACGAGAGCGTCTACGAGGACGGCGACGGCTGGGTGAATTCCCGCTCCGCGTCCTCGCCGATGCGGCTGCGCATGGAGGGCTCCGCCATCGTCGGCGAGGTCGGCCATGTGCCCCGGCGTTTCCTGCCGGCCGATGTCTCCGCCTGTGCCAACGACCTTTCCGGCCGCTGGGAGAACGGGGAGGGAGCCTCTTTCGACATTGAGGAGGGCGTGCTTGTCATGGGCATCGGCCCGGTGCGCCAGCGCATGCCGCTGCAGCCGCTGGGGGCCGGACGCTTCCTCTTCACGCTCAAGGACGGACCCTGGACCAAGCGCGTCTGTCTGCATCGCCTCGGCGACGACCATGTGGAACTGGTGCTGAGCCGCGCCCGCATGATCGAATATCGCCGCCGTCGCTGAACGGGGTTTTCTTGATGGCGCTCACGCCCTACAGGGAAGGAACGGCATCGGGAGCCGGTCCTTGCCGAGGGAGCGGAATGTGGACGTCAAATGGCTTGAGGATTTTCTGGCGCTTGCGGCGACGCTGAACTTTTCCAAGGCGGCGGACGAGAGGCATGTGACGCAATCCGCCTTCAGCCGACGCATCAAGCAGCTGGAAGCCTGGGTGGGTGCCACGCTGGTGGACCGTGCCACCTATCCCTCGCGGCTCACCGAGGCGGGCGAGCGCTTCGTCCCGGTTGCCGAGCAGACACTGCAGGCGCTCTATCAGGCGCGGCGCAACCTCCAGCACGAAGACGGGACCGACGCGAGACGTGTGACGCTGACGGCGCTCCACACCCTGTCCTTCACCTTCTTTCCCGACTGGTTGACATCCATCAGCCGCAAGGTGGGCCCGATCGTCTCGCATCTGCGGCCGGATTCCGGCAGCATGGAAGAAAACCTCAATTCGCTGGTGGATGGCCCGTCCGATTTCCTGCTGACCTATCAGCACGCGCATGTGCCCATGCTGCTCGACGGGCGGTTCGAGCATCACCGGCTGGGTTTTGAGACCATCGTGCCGGTCAGCGCGCCCGATGCGAGCGGCCTGCCGCGTCATCGCATCGCGCCGGGCTTTGCCCATGTCACCTATCAGAAGAGTTCGTTCTTCGGCCAGCTGATCGCCGGTGCCATGGCCGATCGCCTGCCGGCTGAACACCGGGTGCATGTGGGCAGCATGTCGGTCGGGCTGAAGGCCATGGCCCAGGCGGGCTGGGGCATGGCCTGGGTGCCGGAAAGCCTTGTGGCGGCGGAGCTTTCCGCCGGCCAGCTGGTGCGGGCCGGCGGCCCCGAATGGGATATCGCCGTCGAGATCCGGCTCTATCGTTCGCGCGAGAACCGGCGCGCGGTCGTCCGCACCATCTGGGATGCACTCGGCGACGCCTGAGGCGGGCAAGCCGCCGCAGGCGGGTCCTGTTCGGCTTCAGACCGCCGTCCTGCGGGCGTGCTCCATGTAGAGCGCGCGCAGTCGCTTGAAGATCGGGCCCGGCGTTCCGTCGCCCACGGGCTGGCCGTCGATCGTGGTGATCGGCACGATGAAATTGGTGGCGCTCGTCAGGCAGGCTTCGCGGGCGGACAGCGCTTCCTCGACGCTGAAGGCGCGCTCCTCGACCGGCAGGCCGGTTTCTTGCGCAAGCTGCAGGATGGCAAGCCGTGTGCAGCCGGGCAGGGTTGCCTCCGAAAGGCCACGGGTGACGATGTGCCCGTCCTGCGTGACGATATAGGCGGTGGAGGATGCCCCTTCGGTGATCAGCCCGTCTTCCTCCATCCAGGCCTCGTCGAAACCGTCGGCCTTGGCGGCACGCTTGGCCAGCACCTGCGGCAGCAGGCAGACGCTCTTGATGTCGCGACGGGCCCAGCGCTGGTCGGGCACGATCTTCACCTTCACGCCGCGCTCCACCGCGGCCACATGCTCCAGCGTCTTTGCCTGGGTGAACATCAGAAGCGTCGGCGCAAGATCCTCCGAATAGAGGAAGTTGCGGTCTTCCACGCCCCGCGTGAACTGCAGGTAGATGAGGCCTTCCACGAGATCGTTCTCGGCGATCAGGCGCTTTTCGATGGCGACGATCTCATCGGTCGAGACCGGAAGCCGGCCGCCGATCTCGCCGACGCTGCGTTCCAGCCGCGCCATGTGCAAAGGGCTGTCGATCAGCTTGCCGTCGAGTACGGCGGTCACCTCGTAAATGCCGTCGCCGAACAGGAAGCCACGGTCGAAGATGGAAAGATGCGCCTCGTTTTCGGGCAGGAAGGCACCGTTCAGATAGACGGTGCGGATCGTCTGGGTCGACATGGGATGCTCCGGACAGGAATGACAGGGGAAGGGATCAGCGGCCCGCAAGCGCCGTGCGGGAAATCGCGCGGATCGTCGCGGGCTTGCCGTTTGCGGCATTGAAGCCGGTCATGTTGGTGGCCATGGTGAGCGAATTCAGGATGGCTTCCTCGGTCGCCTCGATCGCCGCTTCGAAGAGGGGCGAGACGAGATCGTTCGGAAGGGTGGGCGTTGCGGCAAGGGCTGCGCGCCGGGCCGGGGTTCGTCGTACGACCTCGGCCGTGGAAAAGGCGAGCGCATAATCGCCCGAGCCGTTGCTGAGGGCAGCACCGGTGCGGGCGAGGCCACCGAAGCAGCGCTCCGCCAGCCGCGTCAGATTGCGCGACGAAAGCGGTGCATCCGTTGCAACGACGATGACGATCGAGCCGTCGCGGTCATGCTCCAGCAGTTGATCATAGGGGCGACCCGCAATGGTCAGGCGGCCGCCATAGTTGGACTGCACGAGAACGCCCAGCCGATAGGTTTCGCCATCCACAGGCACGAGACGCGAACTGGTGCCGATGCCACCCTTCAGCCCGAAGGCGACGGTTCCGGTGCCTGCACCGACGCAGCCTTCCACCACGGCGCCACCCTTTGCGGCCTCGAGCGCGGCCACCATCTCCTCGACGGAAGGGCGGGCGGCACGGATATCGTTGAGTCGGGAATCATTGGTTTCGCCGACCACGGCATTCAGCGAAACGACCCGTTCGTTGCCGGTTCGGGAGAGGGTGAAGCGGTTGATCGCCTCGATGGCGCGGCCCACGGCAAGCGTATTGGTGAGCAGGATCGGAGTCTCGATCTCGCCGAGTTCGTTAATCTGGGTGGCGCCCGCGAACTTGCCGAACCCGTTCAGCACGGCAAGTCCAGCCGGCACCTTGTCCTGAAACAGGTTGCCCGCATGCGGCAGGATGGCGGTTGCGCCGGTGCGGGTCCGGTCGCCCTCGATCAGCGTTACATGGCCGACCGCCACACCCTCCACATCGGTCATTGCGTTGAGCGGCCCGGTCTGGAAACGGCCGAGGCTGATGCCGAAATCGCGCAGGCGGGCGGGAGGTGTGTCAGTCATGGCAAAGCGGTCCGTGGCCTTCAGGTGGAGCCACTCTTAGCGCCTCGACCGCCCCAACGGCATCAGAAAAACGGAATAGTTTCAGACCGGTTTTGCAAGGCGGGCGGACGCTCGCCTCAGCCTTGGCGAGCGACCGCTGCGATCGGCGCTGTATCGGCAGCGCCGTTCTGCTTCAGCGCGTGGCCCTCATCGGCAATGTCGAGGAAGAGGCCGGTCATCAGGCGCATGCCCTCTTTCGCGATGGAAAGAAGCGCATGCTCGTTCGGGCCATGCTGGCCGCATTCGGCGTGGGAATGCGGGATCCAGATGGTGGGCAGGCCGAGAATGTCGGTAAAGGCGTCGTTGGGCAGCGAGCCGGCGAGGTTCGGCAACACATGCGGCTTGCGGCCGGCCGTGCGGCTCAGCGACTGTTCCACGAAGCGCACCCAGGGGTGATCGGGTGAGAAGCGCGTGGCCTTGAAGGGTTCACCTGCCGCGCGAACCTCCACCATCGAAAATCCCTTTGCATCCAGATGGCGCCGCAGCGCCGGGAGGATCGCGTCGATCTGCGTGCCGACGACGAAGCGCAGCTGGCAGGTGGCGCGTGCAGAGCCCTGAATGGCGTTTTGCGGCGCGGCAATATTTCCAGCAGAGATCGCCAGCACCGCCAGCGAATTCCAGCCGAACACGCGCTCCGACGGTGTCAGATCCGCCTGGCCCCAGTCTGCATCGTGGCGACGCGGCGGCAGATCCTTGAGTGCAGCGCGCACATCCGGCGTCAGACTGTCGGGCAGCCATTCGGGAAGCAGGATCTGGCCTCGCGCATCGACGATCGAGGCGATGGCATGCGAGAGCAGGATCACCGGATCGGCCAGCAGGCCGCCGAAATTGCCGGAATGGTGATCGCTGTCGCGCAATGCGACGATCAGGTCGAAAGAGAGGCCACCGCGCGAGCCCATGAACATGGTCGGCGTATCGGCGGCGAGGCGTGGTCCGTCCGAGGCGATCAGGACATCGGCATCGAGCGCGGCGCGCTGCTGCTCGAAGAATTCCCGCAGGCCGCGCGAACCGGTTTCCTCGGCCATTTCGAGAATGATGCGCGCATTGAAGCCGAGGCGTCCCCGGGCGCGGATCACCTGTTCCAGCGCCTTCAGGTTGATGAGATGCTGCACCTTGTTGTCGGCCGTGCCGCGGCCATAGAGGCGGTCGCCCTCGCGCACCAGCGTGAACGGAGAGAGCCCCTCGCGCCAGCGATGTGCCTCCCCATTGCATACGTCGCCATGGCCGTAGACGAGGATGGTCGGCAGGCTTTCGTCCTCGATCCGTGAGGCGATCATCAGCGGCGCGCCGCCCGGGCGCGGATTGTCGAAAAGGGTGCAGGTAAAGCCAAGTCCGGTCAGCATCGGACGCATGTCCTCGGCGAGGTAGGCCAGCAGGTCCTCCGGGCGACCTTCGGACTGGCTGACGGAAGCGCGTGCCACCAGCCGCGCCAGATCCCGCTCCAGCCCGCCGCCGGTGACATAGCCGGATGCCTGATCCAGAATGCGCTCTCTGTCCATGCCGAAGGCCTCCATGCAGTGATGGTGCTAGCGCTGTCACGAAGCGCAACACAGGTCAATTCTCATGGGTGAATTCTGTGCAGATTTTTCGACTGCACAAAATCTGGCGGCTTGGTCCATCGGCGCGATAGATGCCTCGGTCCGGCGATGCTCAGGCGACGCGGGTTCCGGCGCGCCAGACGGAGCGGACCACCGGCACGCCGGACTGGCGTCGGACGCGGACCAGGTCGGCGCGCAGGCCCGTCTCGATGCGGCCGCGGTCGTCAAGACCGACGGTGCGGGCGGGCGTTGCCGTGACCATGGCGAGTGCCTGCGGCAGCGAGACGCCGTCCACCTCGTCGGCGAGAACGAAAGGCGCATGCAGCAGGCTGAGCGGAACATAGTCCGACGACATCACGTCAAGAACGCCCCTGGCGGCGAGATCGCGCGCGGCGATGTTGCCGGAATGGGATTTGCCGCGCACCACGTTCGGCGCCCCCATCAGGACGCTCATGCCGGCCTTGTGCGAGGCTACGGCGGCCTCGACACTGGTCGGGAATTCCGCGAGCTTCACGCCGTGGCCGACCGCTTCCTCGACATGGTCAAGCGTCGCATCGTCATGGCTGGCAACCGTGATGCCGCGGCGCCGGCACAGCGCTGCCAGATGCTCGCGATGCGGGCCGGCATAGCGGGCCGAGGCTTCCTGCCTGCGTTCCACGAAGATGCGGAATGCGTCTTCCGAGAGGCCGCGCTTGGTTTTGTAGTAAAGCGTGTAGTGCTCCATCGTCTGGAACTGCCGCTGGCCGGGTGCATGGTCCATCAGCGAGACGAGCCGTACGGCCTCGTCCTCTTCGAAGGCTGCCACATGCTCCAGCATGTCGGGCGCCGAGACTTCGCAGCGCAGATGCAGCAGGTGATCCGCCCGCAGCCTCTCTTCGGTCTCGGCGAGCGCGATGGCATCGGCCATCTCGCGCATTTCGCCCGGCTTGAAGCCGCCATCCTCGTCGGAGCCCATGCGCAGGCAATCGAAGACGGTGGTGATGCCGGAGGTGACCACCTGCGCATCATGCGCCTGGATGGCCGAGATCATGTTCCAGCGCACGCCGGGGCGCGGCGAATAATGGCTTTCCAGATGGTCGGTATGCAGTTCCACGAGGCCGGGGATCAGGTAATCGCCACCGAAATCCTCGCCCACCGTGCTGTGGCCCTCGGAAATGTCGGCGATCCGGCCGTCCAGGATCTGCACGGAGCCCTGCAGGATCCTGTCCTCAAGGACGATGCGGGCATTGGAGAGAATGAGTTCGGGCGTCATGTTTTGTGGCCATTCCAAAAGTGCCGTGCGGCAGGAAGGGCACCGCGTGCCCCGATTGCAAGGCCGCGCAACCGGAGGTCATGCGCGGCGATAAGGATGGGGTCTCAGCCGCTGCGGTCGCCGATCAGGCGCGAGCGCAGCGCACTGGACGCCATGTCGAACAGGAAGACGACGATCAGGATCAGGAGCACCATGTAGCAGACATTCGCCCAGTTGGCGTTGGTGCGCATGGCCTCCCACAGCTTCAGGCCGATACCGCCGGCGCCGACCGCGCCGATGATCGTCGCGCCGCGCACATTGGATTCCCACTGGTAGAGCGTCTGGCCGACAATGACCGGCATCACCTGCGGCATGACGCCGTAACGATGGGTGAGAACGGTGGAGGCACCGGTCGACTGGATGCCCTCGCGCGGCTTGTTGTCGATGTTTTCCAGGCCTTCCGCATAAAGCTTGCCGAGCGTACCCCATTCGGTGAGGAAGATCGCGCCGCTGCCGGCCAGCGGTCCCGGGCCGAAGGCGCGGGTGAGGAACAGCGCCCAGATCAGCATGTCCACCGAGCGCAGGAAGTCGAAGAAGCGCTTCATCGCCTGATTGACGAGATGGCTCGAGGTCATGTTGCGTGCCGCCAGAAACGCGGCGGGGAAGGCAAATACGGCGCCGAGCAGCGTGCCGAGGAAGGCCATCACGATGGTCTGGAACAGCTTCACCCAGATATCGCCATGCTGCCACGCGGAATTGTTCCAGAAGTTTTCGAAGGCGAGCGACAGGTTCGACTGGCTCTTGTCCAGCCGCTCTCCGGAGACGATCAGGCGCAGCACTTCGCCGGCCGGTTTGTCGAAGAAGGGCGACTGGGTGTCGAAGATGAAGTTCGGCCAGCCGAGGAAGCGCTTGCGCACCTTCACCTGATCGCCGGAAATGCTGACATCGCCGGCAAAGCCGAGATCGACGCTGATGGTGTCTTCATAGGCGGTCATCCAGCCTGGCAGGGGGCCGTCCACCTTGGCGTTTTCCCCCTCGAGGCGCACCGGCGTCGTCACGCCATAGGCGGTGACATCCACCTGCTTGCGCGCGACATGCACCGTTTTGCTGCCCGAGACCTGAACGGTGACGCTGCCATCGGGATTGGCGCGGACCCAGTCGGGATGCGGATCGTCGCCCAGCGGGTTGAAGCGCGGATAGCGGGTGGCGATCGTGCCATCGGAGCCGATGCGGAATACCGGCTGCACGTCATAGCTGATCCACTGGCGCAGATAGATGCCGAGGCGCTCCCAGTGGCCTTCCGCCACCAGCTTCGGCAGGTCGAAGAACCAGGCGGAGTAGAGGCAATAGAGCAGGATGCCGCACAGCATCATCAGCCCGCCGAAACGCTGGCGGAAGGAGCGGTGCAGAAGATGGGCGTGGCGGCTTTCCAGATCGCGGAGGGCGCTTGCGTCGAGAACGGTCATGGTCTTGGCCTCAATGAACCGGAACGAAGGCGGCTTCGCCGACGAGACGACGGCGCAGCGCCGCCGAAACCTGGTCGACGACCACGATGGTGACGAACAGCAACAGCACCAGCGCCATGGTCTTGGCGCCGAAGCCGCGGGAGATGGAAAGCTTCAGCGCTTCCCCGATGCCACCGCCGCCGACGGCGCCGATGATGGTGGAGGCGCGCACGTTGATTTCGAGGCGCAGCAGGGCATAGGAGGTGAAATTCGGCAGTACCTGCGGCAGCGCGCCGAAGCGTACGCGCTCCAGCCAGTTGCCGCCGACCGCCGTCATGCCCTCGTCCGGCTTCATGTCGATGTTCTCGATCACCTCGAAGAACAGTTTGCCGACGGCGCCGATGGTGTGCAGCGTAATCGCGATGATCGCGGCGGCCGGACCGATGGACAGCACCGCCGAAAACAGGCCGGCAATGACGATTTCGGGAAAGGCGCGCAGGAATTCCATCAGCCGCTTCACGAGGATGCGCAGCGGGTTGGACGGAGCGAGGTTGCGGGCCGCGAAGAAGCTCAGCGGAACCGCGACGACGAAGCCGACCAGCGTCGAGATCAGGGCGATGTTGATGGTGACGATCATCAACTCGATGTAGTTCGGAATGTAGAAGCCGCCCCAGAGCGGCACGCGGCCAACGGTGAAGTTATGCTCTTCCCCGCCCTGATCGTTGGGGCTCGCGATGCCGAGAAGGGCCCGCCAGACATCGTTCCAGTCCTTCGGGATCAGCCAGCTCAGGAAATCGAAGAGATGCGGCAGGCGATCGAAGAAGTGGCCCGCATTGCTGTCGTCGGCGAAACGGACGGAGGCCACGAAGGCGGCAAACAGAATGGCAAGGCCAAGGATGGTGTAGAAGCGGCGCCGCGCAGCCAGCTTTTCCCAGGCATCCACAATGGCCACGGTGGAGGCAGTGTCCGCTTTGCTCTGGAGGCTCATGTTCCCGTCCGGTTCGAAGAAGGGCCTGTTGCGGGCATCCTGCCCTTTCGGCCGTCGGCCCTGGCTCTGAGGCCATGCCAACCCGTTGAATGGAAAGGGGCGACCGCGAAGGTCGCCCCGACCGTGATCGATGGGTGAAGGATCAGCCGCCGATGGCCTTCTTGCGAACGTCGATGATGGCCTGGTAGAATTCGTGCTTGACCGGAACGTAGCCGACGTAATCGCCGCCTTCGACAGCCGCGAAGCACTTGGCGTCGGTCTTCGGCAGCTTGGTGAAGAAGTCGGCGAGCTTGGTCTGCCACTCGTTGCCGAGGGCGGTGCGAACGACGAGCGGGCCGTTCGGGATCAGCGGCGAGCGCCAGACTTCAACCAGCTTGTTCGGGTCGACGGAACCCTTGGCGACGACCTTGTGGAAGGTGCCGGAGGTGAAGCCGTCCTTGAAATCGCCGATGCCCGAGGAGTCGTCCACAGCGATGTCGACCTTGCCGTCATAGGCGGCGAGCAGGTTGTTCTCGTGGCCGCCGTTGAACTGGGTCTTGGCGAAGAACTGGTCGTTCGGAACGCCGGTGGTCTTCGGGATCTGCGTCAGCGGAACGAGGTAACCCGAGGTCGAGTCCGGATCGGCGTAGCCGAGCGTCTTGCCCTTGGCGTCGGCAATCGACTTGATGCCGGAATCCTTGCGGGCGAGACCGATCGAGTAGTAGCCGGTCGAGCCGTCCTTCTGCTGTGTCGTCAGGATCGGCGTCACGGCCTTCGGATCCTTGAGGTAGGTTGCCGCGTAGCCGGAAGCGCCGAGTTCTGCGAAATCGAGCGTGCCGCCGAGGAGACCCTGGATGACGCCGTCATAGTCGGCGGCCGGGAACAGGGAGACCTTCTCGAAACCGAATTCCTTCTTCAGGTTGTCGGCGAGGCAGGCATAGTTGCGCAGACGGTCGGCTTCGTTTTCGCCGCCGAGGATGCCGATGCGGAATTCCTTCATGTCGGCAGCAGAGGCGATGTTCGATAGCGACATGACAGCCGCTGCGGCAAGCAAGATCTTCTTGAGCATGTGGGTCTCCTGGGTTTTCCGGATCATCCGGAAGGGGCCTTGGGGTGTTTCGCCTTCAGGGCGATCTCGTGGACGGCGTCTGTCTCAGGCGGGAGCCAGCGACAGATTGCCGGCGGGATGGGGATCGGCCGACATCTCTGTCGCGCCGGAGGTCGAAATCGCGGTCGACGTCATGGTCTCGTCGAACTGGGATGCGTGCTCGACGCCGTAGATCGAATGGATGGCGTCGGAGGTCAGCTCGTCCGGCGTTCCGTCGAAGACGACGCGGCCCTGCGACATGCCGATGATGCGTTCGCAATAGCTGCGGGCCGTATCCAGCGTGTGCAGATTGGTCAGCACCGTGATGCCCTCGTTGCGATTGATGTCGCGTAGCGAATCCATCACGATCTTGGCGTTCAGCGGGTCCAGCGAGGCGATCGGCTCGTCGGCGAGAAGCATCTTCGGACGCTGCATCAGGGCGCGGGCGATGGCCACGCGCTGCTGCTGGCCGCCGGAGAGCGTGCCGGCCGCCTGCAGCGCCGTCTGCTCGATGCCGAGCCGTTCGAGTGCCGCGATCGCCATCAGGCGCTCCTCGCGGGTGAAGAGGTTCAGCAGGCTGGACAGGGTGGAGCGATGGTCGAGGCGACCGAGCAGCACATTGGTCATCACGTCGAGGCGCGGCACCAGGTTGAACTGCTGGAAGATCATCGCGCAATCGCGGCGCCAGTGACGCAGCGCGCTGCCGCGCAGGCCAGAGACCTCCACATCCCCGAAATGGATGCTGCCGGCGGTCGGATCCGCCAGCCGGTTGATCATGCGCAGCAGCGTGGACTTGCCTGCACCCGAACGTCCGATCACGCCGACCATCTGGCCCGAGGGAATATCGACCGAAACGGCATCCACTGCCGTCTTCTTGCCAAACTGTCGGGTCAGGTCTTGCAACTTGAGACGCATCGCGGTCCCTCTGCTGTTATTCTTGTCGTTTCGCCGACGAGCTACACAGCCATTGTGAAGCACCGATGTAGGATTTGTTTAAGATTTGTGAAACGTTATAACGTACTGTTTCTTCTTGGCTATTTCCCGTATTTCCGGAGAAATGCGTCAGCCTCCAGCTCCCTGAAATCCAGGAGGGCGTCAAACAGGCGATCGTGATCCCAGTCCCACCAGGCAAGCTCTGTCATCCGCTCTGCGGTTTCGGCCGGAAAGCGTTCGCGGATCAGTTTTGCCGGCACGCCGCCGACGATGGTATAGGGCGCCACGTCCTTCGACACGACGGCGCCGGCGCCGATCACCGCACCATTGCCGATGGTGACACCCGGCAGCACGGTGGCCCCATGGCCGATCCACACATCATGGCCGATCGTGACCCGGTTCTCGCGACGCCAGGCGAAGAAATCCGTATCGTTTTCGGCGCCCTCGAAATAGTCGGCGGCGCGATAGGTAAAGTGGTGCAGGGTGGCGCGCCAGGTCGGGTGGTTCGGCGCGTTGATCCGCACCGCCGCCGCGATATTGGCGAACTTGCCGATCGTGGCGCACCAGGCGGAGCCATCCTGCATGATGTAGGAATAGTCGCCCATCTCGACCTCTTGCAGCCGGCAGCGCTCGGAGACTTCCGTATAGCGGCCAAGCGTGCAGTCGACGATGCTGGCGCTCTCGTGGATGAAGGGTTCGATCCCCAGCTTGCGGCTCATGCGGCGCTCCTTCGCGGTGAAAAGGCGGTGACATCGAGGATGCGGTCGGCGACGGCCTCGCGCACTTCCTCGTCATGGAAGATGCCGAGCAGGGCGACGCCCGCCATCTTCTTGGCCTCGATCATGGCGATCACCACGCGCCGGTTTGTGGCATCGAGCGAGGCGGTCGGCTCGTCGAGCAGCAGCACGGCGTGGTCGGTGATGAAGCCGCGGGCGATGTTGACGCGCTGCTGCTCGCCGCCGGAAAAGGTGGCGGGCGGCAATTGCCAGAGGTCGCGCGGCAGGTTGAGGCGGGAGAGAAGTTCCGCGGCCCGTTCGTGCGCTTCCTCGGGCGCAGTGCCGCGCGAGATCAGCGGCTCTGCCACCACGTCGAGGGCGGCGACACGCGGCACGGTGCGCAGGAACTGGCTGACATAGCCGAGCGCGCTGCGGCGGATCTCCAGCACGGTGCGCGGATCGGCGCTCGCCACGTCCACCGTGCGGCCGGCATGGCTGACGAGGATCTGGCCGGCATCCACGGCATAATTGCCGTAGAGCATTTTCAGGATGGAGCTCTTGCCGATGCCGGAGGGGCCGCCGAGCACCACGCATTCGCCGCTCGCAACCGCAAAGGAGACATTGGCGACGACCGGCAGGACGAGCCCGCCGCGCAGGTGCATGGTGAAGCTTTTGGCGACATCGGAGACGACGAGGGGAGTGGCCATGATGTTCTCCGTCAGACCTGCAGGATGGAGGAAACGAGCAGCTGGGTGTAGGGCTCGCGCGGGTCGTCCAGCACCCGGTCGGTCAGCCCGTGCTCGATCACATGGCCGCCCTTCATCACCATCATCCGGTGCGACAGCAGGCGGGCAACGGCGAGGTCATGGGTGACCACGATGGCGGAGAGGCCGAGATCGCTGACAAGGCCGCGCACCAGATCGAGCAGGCGGGCCTGCACGGACACGTCAAGGCCGCCGGTCGGCTCGTCCATGAACACGAGGCGCGGCGAGGTGACGAGGTTGCGGGCGATCTGCAGGCGCTGGCGCATGCCGCCGGAAAAGGCACGCGGCTGGTCGTCGATGCGGTCGGTGTCGATCTCGACGCGCGACAGCCATTCGGAGGCGGTGGCGCGGATGCGGCCATAATGGCGGTCACCAACCGCCATCAGCCGTTCACCGACATTGGCGCCGGCCGAAACCGTCATGCGCAGCCCGTCTGCCGGGTTCTGGTGCACGAAACCCCAGTCGGTGCGCATCAGCACGCGCCGTTCCGCCTCGCTCATCCGAAAGAGATCGCGATAATCGCCGTCGCGCATCCGGTACTGCACGTCGCCGGTCGAGGGCATCAGCCGCGTCGACAGGCAGTTGAGCAGCGTGGTCTTGCCGGAGCCGGATTCGCCGACGATGGCCAGCACTTCGCCCGGCCACAGATCGAAGCTCACATCATGGCAGCCGATGCGGTTGCCGTAGAACTTCGACAGGCTGCGCACCTTGAGGAGAGGCATGTCGCTCATTCCGCGGCCTCCCGATCCGTAGCCGTGGTGGCCAGCATCTCGCCCACATGGCCCTCGGCCTGGCGCGTCTCGCAGTAATCGGTATCGGAGCAGACGAACATGCGGCCTCCCCGGTCGTCCAGAACGACCTCGTCGAGATAGACATGGGTTGCCCCGCACAGCGCGCAGGGCCTGTCGAACTGCTGCACCTCGAAGGGATGGTCCTCGAAGTCCAGGCTCACCACGTCGGTATGCGGCGGCACGGCATAGATCCGCTTCTCGCGGCCTGCGCCGAACAGTTGCAGCGCCTCGGAGCGGTGCATTTTCGGATTGTCGAATTTCGGCGTCGGCGAGGGGTCCATCACATAGCGGCCATGCACCTTCACCGGATAGGCATAGGTCGTGGCGATGCGGCCGTGGCGGGCGATGTCCTCGTAAAGCTTCACATGCATCAGGCCGTATTCTTCCAGCGCATGCATCTTGCGGGTTTCGGTCTCTCGCGGTTCGAGGAAGCGCAGGGGTTCCGGGATCGGCACCTGATAGACCAGCACCTGGCCTGCCTGCAGCGTATGTTCCGGAATGCGGTGACGCGTCTGGATGATGGTGGCGTCCGCGGTATGCGTGGTGGCCCGGACGGCCGCGACCTTCTGGAAGAAGGCGCGGATGGAGACGGCATTGGTGGTGTCGTCGGCGCCCTGATCGATGACCTTCAGAACGTCCTCGGGGCCAATGATCGCTGCCGTCACCTGCACGCCGCCGGTGCCCCAGCCATAGGGCATCGGCATTTCGCGGCTGGCGAACGGCACCTGATAGCCGGGAATGGCGATCGCCTTCAGGATGGCGCGGCGGATCATCCGCTTGGTCTGTTCGTCCAGATAGGCGAAGTTGTAGGCGGCGAGTTCGGTCTCGCCGGCGCTGTCCTGTCCAGGGGCAGGTCGGGTGTCTGGCGCGCTCATTCTGCGGCCTCCTCGTGCTCGGTCGTCTCTTCGGCGGGCTTGTGGCGGGCGCGCATGCGCCGCACCAGGTCGAGTTCGGCCTGGAAGTCCACGTAGTGGGGCAGCTTCAGGTGCTCGACGAAACCGGTCGCCTGCACGTTGTCGCAATGGGAAATGACGAATTCCTCGTCCTGGGCGGGGGCTGTCACATCCTCGCCGAATTCGCTGGTGCGCAGCGCCCGGTCGACCAGCGACATGGACATGGCCTTGCGCTCGCTCTGGCCGAACACCAGTCCGTAGCCGCGGGTAAACTGCGGCGGCGCCTTGGCCGATCCCTTGAACTGGTTGACCATCTGGCATTCGGTGATGCGGATCTCACCGAGCGACAGGGTGAGGCCGAGTTCCGGTACCTCGAACTCCACCTCGACGAGGCCCATGCGGATCTCTCCGACGAAGGGATGCGTGCGGCCATAGCCGCGCTGGGTGGAATAGCCGAGCGCCAGCAGAAAACCCTCGTCGCTGCGGGCCAGCGCCTGCAGGCGCAGGTCGCGCGGCATCGGAAATTCCATCGGCTCGCGCGTCAGGTCGCCGGGGACATGGTCGTCCGGCATCTCGCCGTCCGGCTCGATCAGGCCCTCGCCGTCGAGGATGTCGGAGACGCGCATGACGGTTTCCGCCTCGCCGGCGCGGCGGGCGGGGGCCTCGACGTCTGCCGTCTCGTCAAGAAGGTCCGGATCAAGCAGGCGGTGGGTATAGTCGAAGGTCGGGCCCAGCAGCTGGCCGCCCGGCAGGTCCTTGTAGGTGGCCGAAACGCGACGCTCCACCTGCATGCGGCCGATCTCCAGCGGCACGGACGTTCCGAAGCGCGGCAGCGTGGTGCGATAGGCGCGCAGCAGGAAGATCGCCTCGATCATGTCGCCGCGCGCCTGCTTGAGGGCAAGGGCTGCAAGCGATGGATCGTAGAGCGAGGCTTCGGCCATCACCCGGTCGACCGCAAGGCCGAGTTGGGCGATGATCTGTGCAATGGTGAGGCCCGGCAGCGACCGGTCGCCGCGGCGACGGTCGGCCAGCAGGCGGTGGGCGTTGGCGATGGCCTTTTCGCCACCCTTGACGGCAACATACATGGATCAGCCCTCCGATGCCGGTGTCTCGGCCACGGCTGCGGCCGTGATCTTGCAGGTGCGCGGCAGGGCGACGAGCTGGCGGCCGGCCGTCAGCACCACGTCGACGCCGCGTGGAAACAGCGCGCCGTTCTCGTTCCACTGGCGCAGGAAGTCTGCCGGCAGTCCGCCTGGGGCGATCCCGGCGGTGTCGCGAATGCCGGGGCCGCGCAGCAAGAGCGGCTGTCCGTCCTTCAGGCTTGCCACCTCGATGATCAGCGTGGTGGAGCGGTCCGGGTACTCCTGTGTGCCGAGCGCAAAGGCGCCCAGCGCGGGGAGGGGAGCCTTTGTCTCGAAAAACGCGAAACGGGCGTCATGCCGTTCGGGGGTGACCGGTGCGCCGCCATGAAAGGCGAGCCAGCCCGGCACGGGCGATTGCGAGAGCTTCGGGCTCAGCCAGACGGGCGTGTCGTGGTCGCAGAGCGTCAGCATCACGGCGCCGGCAGCAATGCCGAGCGGGGCCGGTGGTGAGAGGGAAAGCGCCACCTCGCCGATCTCGCCCGGGCGCGCCATGCAGTCCATCAGCATGCGGAACGCCGTCTGGGCGTCGAAGACGGGATCGGCAAAGCCGCCGCAAAAGGTTTCGGTCCGGCTCAGCATCAGTCTTCTCCTCGCACCATGGTGAAGAAATCCACCTTCGTTGCCGCGGTTTCTTCCGCGCGGCCGGCGGCCTCGGCAGCCAGTCGTTCGGCAAGCGGCGTGAGAAGGCGGTCCGCGATCACCGCGCGGCGGCCGTCGTCGCGTGCCAGCGCATCGATGATGGCGGCCAGTTCGGCGGCGCGGCGGTCGGTGCCGAGGCGATAGGCATGGCCGACGGCCCCATCGGCGAGCTGGACGCTGGCGCGGCTGACGGTCGCCTCTCCGAGGTTGAAGGGTGCGCCGCCGCCGCCGATGCGGCCGCGCACCATCACCAGGCCGGTTTCCGGGCCGCGCAGCCGCGTATGCGCCGGCTTGTCATCAAGCCCGTTCCAGAGGTCTTCGAGTTCGGTCCGGCTGGCACGGGCCAGAAGATCAAGATCGCGCTTGCGGCGCGCCTCCTCTTCACCTCCACCGGCCGGCCCGGCGTGACCCGGATCTGCAAAAGCTGTGTTCATCCTGCACCTCATATTGTCTAGTAATATAGACAACCATACAATTTGCATTATGGATAGAGGCAAAGCATGACGCCGTTGTGACAGGAGGCCCAATGATTCAGCGCCAAAAGGGTGTCGCCGTGTGGCGGCAGATCGCCGACCGCATCCGCGCGCAGATTGCTGCCGGCGCCTATGATGCGACCGGCCGCGTGCCGCCCGAGACCGCACTTGCGGAAGAATTCGGCGTGAACCGCCATACCGTGCGGGCGGCGCTTTCGGCGCTTTCGCAGGAGGGCATCGTGCGCGCGGTGCAGGGCAGCGGCACGCTGATCGAGCGGCGCGACCGCTTCGACTTCCCGATCGGCCGCCGCACCCGTTTCACGGAAGGGATCGGCACACAGGCGCGCGACATCAAGGGCGTTCTGCTCTCCTCCTGCGAGGAAGTCGTGACGGCCGACCTTGCCGAACGGCTGGACCTTCCATCCGGCGCGCGCGTGCTCAGGCTGGATGCGCTGCGCACCGCCGACGGACGCGCCCTCTCCCGCTCGACCACCTGGTTTCCGGCCGAACGCTTTGCCGGCATCGATGAAGCCTTTCGCAAGACGCAGTCGATCACACGGGCGCTGGCCCTTCTCGGCGTGGCCGATTACCTGCGCGCCGTCACGGAAATTTCGGCGATCCATGCCGAACCCGACGATGTGGCCGATCTTGGCCTGGCGCCCGGCGCCATCGTGCTGGTCACCAAGGCGCTGAACACCGATCTGGCCGGCCTGCCGATCCAGTATGCGATCACCCGCTTCCCCGCCGACCGGGTTCAGTTTACCATCCGCAATGCCTGACGGCGGCGGCCGGATGCGTCCGTCAAACTCCTATGAGGACTTGCGCTTCACCGGTCTGGGGTGAGGGGCGGCGGGACTGTGTCCGGCTTCTGCAGCACGTGCGAGAGCGCTTGCCAAGGTCGTATTATAACTGTAGCAATGACGCCGCTGACCTGTCATATCTGTTGGCGTCTGACGCTGGAATGAAGACAGGTTCCGGACATCCGGTGCGGCCTCGCGCACCGGTCGCGGGCGGAGGCAGATCTCCGGCCCCGGACACAAGGAGGCACCGTTGCGCATCGGTATCATGCGTCCGCATGCCGGGAGAACGGAGGCTCCCGCGTGACGGTTCATGCCAGACTGAAGGAGGAGGATGTCATGGCGAAGATCGATTTCAGGTGTTTTCTGCCACGGCCCGACCATGCGGTCGGTGCGGTGGCGTTGCCGGCCATGACCCTTGATGTCTCGCCCGCTCAGGCCGGCGGGGCGGCCCCCCCCGGCCGACGCCGCGTTGCGGCCGCGCGCCGCTGAGCGCTCATGCCGGCGGGCGTTTGCCCACCCGCCGGGATCGACGGTGAATCCTCATAAAGGCCGTGTCATGAAACGCTTCATTGCCCGCAATGCGCCAGGTTACATTTTTCTGCTGCCCTGGCTGGTCGGCTTCTTCCTGCTGGCGCTGGGGCCGATCCTCGCCTCGCTCTACCTGTCCTTCACCCGCTATGACATGGTGAGCGCGCCGCGCTGGATCGGGTTCGGCAATTACGAATACATGTTCACCCGCGACCGGCGCTTCTGGAAGGCGCTGGAGGTGACCTTCCATTATGTCGTGCTGGCGGTGCCGGCGCGCCTTGCCATGGCGCTCGCGGTTGCCATGCTGCTCGACAAGGGGCTGCGCAGCATCGGCCTCTACCGGGCGATCTTCTATCTGCCCTCGCTGCTCGGCGCCTCGATTGCCATCGCCATCCTCTGGCGCCAGCTGTTCGATGCGCATGGCGTGGTCAATCAGGCGCTTGCCTATATCGGTATCCGTGGTCCGGAATGGCTGACCAATCCGGAAACCTCGATCTATGCGCTGGTGGCGCTCGCCATGTGGCAGTTCGGCTCGCCCATGCTGATCTTCCTGGCCGGCCTGCGCGGCATTCCGCGCGATCTCTACGAGGCGGCCGAGATCGACGGCACGCCGCGCTGGCGCCAGTTCACCCGCATCACCCTTCCGCTTCTGGCGCCGGTGATCTTCTTCAATTTGGTGCTGCAGACCATCGAGGCCTTCAAGACCTTCTCCAGCGCCTTCATCATTTCCAACGGCACGGGCGCCCCCGCCGACAGCATGCTGTTCTACACGGTCTACCTGTTCAACGAGGCCTTCAAGTTCTTTCGCATGGGCTATGCCTCGGCGCTGGCCTGGGTGCTGCTCATCATCATCGCGATCTTCACCGCCACCGCCTTCCTGACCTCGAAATACTGGGTGCATTATGAGAACGAGCGCGATTGAGCCGGAGGCCACACTGGGCCTCGACGAAGCGACGCGGATCGCCCACGAATTCAAGCTTCGCCGTCTGAAACGGGAACGCAATGGCCGCCTGCTGAAGCACGCCTTCCTGATCGGCGTCTCCTTCATCATGCTCTATCCGCTGTTCTGGCTGCTGTCGGCCTCGCTGAAGCCGGAGAACGAGATCTTTGGCAATGTCGACTTGTGGCCGAGCGTGTTCATGGTGGAGAACTATACCAAGGGATGGCACGCGCTGCCGGAATCCTTCACCGTCTTCTACGTGAACTCGGCAATCGTCACGGTGCTGTCGGTCATCGGCAACCTCCTGTCCTGTTCCTTTGCGGCCTATGCCTTTGCACGGTTGCGGTTTACAGGGCGCAATTTCTTCTTCGCGCTGATGATGATGACGCTGATGATCCCCTATCACGTGGTCCTCATCCCGCAATATGTGCAGTTCCTGCAGCTCGGCTGGGTGGATACCTATCTGCCGCTCGTCGTGCCGCGCTTCCTCGCCTCCGACACCTTCTTCATCTTCCTGATGGTGCAGTTCTTCCGGCAATTGCCGCGCGAACTGGACGAGGCGGCGATGATCGACGGCTGCTCGCCCTTCAAGATCTACTGGGCGATCGTCCTGCCGCTGTCGCTGCCGGCCATGGGCACGGCGGCCATCTTCTCCTTCATCTGGGTCTGGGAGGATTTCCTGGCACCCCTCATCTATCTGAACGACATCAAGAGCTACACGGTGCCGCTGGCACTGCGTCTCTTCCTCGATCAGGACGGCCAGTCCGCCTATGGGCAGATGTTTGCCATGTCGGTGCTGTCGCTGGTGCCCGTCGTCATCTTCTTCGTTCTGTTCCAGAAGCTCATCGTGCGCGGCATCGCCACGTCCGGCATGAAGTAAGGAAAGCAAAATGGCTGGTTTGACACTTCGCAATGTCGGCAAGAGCTACGGCGCGCTGCAGATCATGCAGGGCCTCAATCTCGATATACATGACGGCGAGTTCCTGGTGCTCGTCGGTCCCTCCGGCTGCGGCAAGTCCACGCTGCTGCGGATGATCGCCGGGCTGGAGGACATTACGGATGGCACCGTCGCCATTGGCGGCAAGGTGGTCAACGATCTGCCCGCCTCGAAGCGCGAACTGTCGATGGTGTTCCAGAGCTATGCGCTCTATCCGCACATGACGGTTGCCAAGAACCTCGCCTTCGGCCTGCAGAATTTCCGCATGCCGAAGGCGGAGGTGGAGCGGCGTGTGGCGGAGGCCGCGCGCATCCTGCAGATCGAGCCGTTGATGGCGCGCAAGCCGCGCCAGCTCTCCGGTGGCCAGAAGCAGCGCGTGGCGATCGGCCGCGCCATCGTGCGCGAGCCGAAGCTCTTCCTGTTCGACGAGCCGCTCTCCAACCTCGATGCGGAACTGCGCGTGCAGATGCGCGCCGAACTTGCCTCGCTCTATGCCCGTCTCGGCACCACCATGATCTATGTGACGCATGACCAGGTGGAGGCCATGACCATGGCCAGCCGCATCGTCGTGCTGCGCGCCGGCAAGATCGAGCAGGTCGGCACGCCACAGGAGCTTTATACGCGCCCGCAGAACCTGTTCGTCGCGGGCTTCATCGGTTCGCCGAAGATCAACATGCTGGCCGCCGAGGTGCGCGCGGAAGGTGGCCGTCCGGTCGCGCGGGTGGCGGGCTTTGCCGATTTCGCCCTGCCGGATCTTTCGACCCGCGACACCCGCCTGACGCTCTGCGTGCGCCCCGGCGCGCTGCATGTCGGCGAGGGCGAGGTGATGAGCGAGGGAACCATCCGGCTTGTCGAATATCTCGGCAACGAGACGCTGCTGCATGTGGCGCTTGCCTCCGGCCAGGTGGTGCTGCTGAGCGTGGTCGGTCCCGCGCCCTATCGCGCCGGCCAGACCATCCCGATCGGCTTTGACCTGGCCGACCTCCACTACTTCGATGCCGAAGGACGCCGCCTGGAACCGGCCTTGCCGGCACAGCCGCAGGCGGCCTTCGCCTGAGATTTCGAACTGCCAGCCGGGCGGCTCCGTCTCACTCCCGGGCGGGACGCCCCTTCATGAGGTGCCTCTACCGTGAAAATAGCCATTGTTGGATGTGGATCGCGTCACCAGATGTTTCGGGACGCGGTCCTTGAGGATTATGCCGATCGGCATGAGATCGTCGCGCTCTGCGATAGCAATCCCCACCGCCTCAACGAGGCGGCAAAAATCGTCTCGCAGCCCGGTACGAACGGGGTGGCGACCTATCTCGCCGCTGATTTCGACCGGCTGATCGCCGAGCAGAAGCCCGATACGGTGGTGGTGGCCACGCCCGATTTCCTGCATGCCGGTTACATCGTGCGTGCCTTCGAGGCGGGATGCGACGTCATCTGCGAGAAGCCGCTGACCATCGACCTTTCGCGGCTGAAGATGATCGTCGACGCGCAGGCCCGCACCGGCCGCCAGGTGAAGGTCACCTTCAACTACCGCTATTCGCCGGCCCGCACCCAGATCAAGGAGCTGATCTCCGCCGGCACCATCGGCACGATCACCGCCGTCGATTTCCGCTGGCATCTCGACCGGGTGCATGGCGCCGATTACTTCCGCCGCTGGCACCGCCAGAAGGAAAATTCCGGCGGTCTTCTGGTGCACAAGTCCACCCATCACTTCGATCTGTTGAACTGGTGGCTGGCCTCGGTGCCGCAGGAGGTTCTGGCGTCCGGCCGTCGCGTCTTCTACCGGCCGGAGACGGCGGTCGAGATGGGGCTTCAGGATCATGGGCCGCGCTGTGCCGACTGTCCCGTCGCCTCCTCCTGCCTGTTCCGGCTGGATCTGGCGGCCGACGAAAACCTGAAACGCCTCTACCGCGAGGCCGAGCATGAGGATGGCTACTATCGGGACCTCTGCGTCTTCGACGCGGAGATCGGCATTGAGGACACCATGCAGGCGCATATCCGCTATGCCTCCGGTGCCACCGCCAATTATACGCTGACCGCCTATTCCCCGTGGGAGGGGCTGGAGATCACCTTCCAGGGTACCAAGGGCGAGATCACCCATCGCCACGTGGAGGTACACGGCGTGTTCGGCGGCGTGCGCGCCCATGCGGATGAGGATGCGATCACCACCACGCTGCATCTGGCCGGGGAAGCGCCCCGCCAGCTGGAGGTGCCGAAGGCCGAGGGAAGCCATGGCGGGGCCGATCCGGTGATGCTCGGCTACATCTTCAACCCCGAGGGCATGGAGCCGGATCGCTATGGCCGCGCCTCCGACCATGTGGCGGGCGCCTGGTCGATCCTGACCGGCATCGCGGCCAATGCCTCGATCGAGAGCGGCTCGCTCGTGCATATTCCGTCCATGCTGAAGGCCCGCGGCATCCGGATCTGATGCGTTCGTCGGCAGGGGCGTTTATCCCCTGCCGACACGCCTGCCCTTGCTCCGAGTTCGTTTTCTTTTAAAGTGAAGAAAAAGCGAAAAGGAGGGGCGCATGCTGTTGTCCTCGCGTCAGACGGAAATCCTGGCCATTGCCAAGGAGCAGGGGCGGGTGCTGGTGGAGGAACTGGCGCAGCGCTTTTCCGTCACGCCGCAGACGATCCGCAAGGATCTCAACGATCTCTGCGATGCCCGCGTGCTGAACCGCATCCATGGCGGTGCCGTACTGCCGGCCGGCAAGGAGAATGTGAAATACGAGGCGCGGCGGTCGATGGCGGCTGCCGAAAAGCAGGCGATCGGCCGGGCCGCCGCCGCGCTCATTCCCGACAACGCCTCGCTCTTCATCAATATCGGCACGACCACGGAGGCTGTTGGCGAAGCGCTGACGGATCACCGTGAGTTGATGGTCATCACCAACAACATCAATGTCGCCAACCGCTTGCGCATCTTCCCCTCGATCGAGGTGGTGATTGCTGGCGGCGTCGTGCGCGGCGCGGACGGCGGCATCGTCGGCGAGGCGGCAGTGGATTTCATCCGCCAGTTCAAGGTGGATTTCGCCGTGATCGGCGTTTCCGCCATTGATCAGGATGGCGCCTTGCTCGATTTCGATTTCCGCGAGGTGAAGGTGGCGCAGGCGATCATTGCCAATGCCCGCCATGTGATCCTCGTCTCCGATTCCTCGAAGTTTGAGCGTACGGCGCCCGTGCGGATCGGGCATATCTCGCAGGTTCATACCTTCATTACGGATCATTGCCCCATCGCCCGTCTACGGACGATCTGCCAGGAGCGGGATGTGCGACTGATCGAAACCGCACCTGTCGCCGACAGGTCCGGTGTGGTCGCGGATTGACTTCGTTTGACATTCGTTTTGCTTTCACTTAAAACAAACGAAGTTTCGTAATTGTCTCACATGTGATGCGCGGCCCGGTCGCGCCCAGGAGAAGCCGATGTCCGACGCCCCCGTATTTGATCTTTTCGTTATTGGCGGTGGTATCAACGGATGCGGCATCGCGCGTGATGCGGCAGGGCGCGGCTATCGGGTTGCCCTGGCGGAAATGAACGATTTTGCTTCCGGCACCTCGTCCGGCGCGACGAAGCTCATCCATGGCGGCCTGCGGTACCTGGAATACTACGAGTTCCGTCTGGTGCGCGAGGCGCTGATGGAGCGTGAGGTGCTGTGGGCCATGGCGCCGCATGTCATCTGGCCGCTGCGCTTCGTGCTGCCGATCCAGAAGGGCGGCGTTCGTCCCGCCTGGCTGGTGCGGCTTGGCCTGTTCCTTTACGACAATCTCGGGGGGCGCAAGCTGCTGCCGGCCACGAAGACGCTGAACCTGATGCGTGACGAGGCTGGGCACTCGCTGAAGCCGGAATTTCGCCGGGCTTTCGAATATTCCGATGGCTGGGTGGATGATGCGCGCATGGTGGTGCTGAACGCCCGTGATGCCGAACAGCGCGGTGCAACCATCCTCAGCCGCCGCAAGGTGGTGTCCGCCAAGCGCGAAGGCGGCGTGTGGGAAATCACCACACGCGCCCAGCAGGATGGCCGCCTCGAAACCCATCGCGCCCGCATGGTGGTGAATGCCGCCGGTCCCTGGGTGGATCAGGTGCTGGCCGGCGCTATGGGTCGCAACAATGCGCACAATGTCCGCCTCGTGCAGGGCAGCCACATCATCGTGCGCAAGAAGTTCAACCATTCCAGGGCCTATTTCTTCCAGAACCCGGACAACCGCATCATCTTCGCCATCCCCTACGAAGGCGATTTCACGCTGATCGGCACCACCGACCGGGACTTCAAGGAAGACCCGAAGGACGTGCGCATCACCCAGCAGGAAGTCGATTATCTCTGCAATGCGGCGAGCGAATATTTCAAGGAGCCAGTGCGGCCGGATGACATCGTCTGGAGCTATTCGGCGGTGCGTCCGCTGTTCGACGACGGTGCCTCCAAGGCGCAGGAAGCGACGCGCGATTACGTGTTGAAGGTGGAATCGCCGGATGGTGCCGCGCCGCTGCTCAACGTGTTCGGCGGCAAGCTCACCACCTATCGTCGTCTGGCCGAGCATGCGCTGGAGAAGATTGGCGAGGCGATCGGCGCCAAGGGCCAGCCCTGGACGGCCGGCAGCCATCTGCCCGGCGGCGATTTTGCCGTGACCGAGGTGAAGGAGATGGTCGACAGCCTTGTGGCCTGGGCACCCTTCCTCGACCGGCGCCATGCGGAACGTCTGATCCGCTGCTACGGCAGCGATGCCCGCGCCGTTCTTGGCCGGGTGTGCAAGGCGGATGATCTCGGCCGCCACTTCGGCGGTACGCTCTATGAGGCGGAAGTGTCCTGGCTCATCGAGAAGGAATGGGCGGTGAGCGCCGAGGATATCCTGTGGCGTCGCACCAAGCAGGGTCTGTTCCTGAGCCGCGAGCAGGCCGCTGATCTGGACGCCTATCTGACCGAGCGATTCGCGGCCGTGGCCTGACCTTCATCCGATGGGGAGCCAGGCCTGACGCGGCGGCGGCAGGCTTTTCCCGTTTCATTTGTCTGCCAGATGGGCAGTTCAAGCCTGCGCCAGCCCCCCTCGATCTGTATCCCGCTGCGTGATCCGCTTGCCATGAGCGCCGGCTGACTTCCCCGTTCAGGTTGCACACTCATACGCGGTATCTACATTAATTATTGCGAAAATTATATTTTGCTTATGTCGAAACTCTTCATGGTTGCAGGTCGTCCGCCTTGTGATGATGTCAATAACCTCCGCAAGAGAGACGCAATAACCCCTCACTTCTGAGTGACTTTACTCATTTTGACGATGTTATTCTGAGAATATGTCGTCTTTTGCCTACGTTATGCCGCATAGCTGTTTAAACTTTGAGTTAAGAACCTTCTTGCTTACTATTTGATAAACTGACTATAGAAGTGACTGGAAATGAACATGCCGCAGGCATTGAAAGTGTGAAGCTTGATGAACGCATCCCCGAATTACGAGAAGATCGGTCTGCTCGTCGTGGCAGGCGCTTTTGTGGTCTATTTCCTGCTGTCCGGCGGTATTCTCTAAGGCATATATGAAACCGCCACGGCATGCGACACGTGCTGGCGCGCGGATCATGGCGGCAACGGCACCAAATGGAGCGTTGCCGGCGAAAGCAGGATCGCCCGATACGCGTTATCCTTTTGTTGTCAGGCAATTCCGGACGCAAAACTGGTTCCCGCTTTTGCGGGAATTGCTGCAAACCTCGGTTGAGGCGAGAGAGAGGCGGTTTCGCCGGGCTGCTGCTGGGACGCTGACAGCGGCTTGTCAGCCGTTGTGATCGTCCATCGATCGAATTTCCTCGACACCCTTCATGGCATCCCCGTTGCCGACCTCCGCCAGCACACGGAAGATCTGCAGGGCACTCGCCGTATCCCCCAGCGCGCGATAGGCATTGGCGCGCAGGATCATCAGGTCCGTCGTTTCGGCCTTCAGCGCTGCTCGCTGGTCAAGATAGATCAGCGTTTCCCGGTAGCGTTGGGCCGAGAATGCCGCAAGCGCCCGGTTTGCCAGGATGGCCACCTGCAGTTCGGCGGCACGCGCTGGCCGCAATGGTGATTTTGTCGCGGCGACGGCGGCGCTGTCGGTCAGGCCGAGCCGGAGGTAGGCAAGCGACTGGCCGTAGGCGGCATCTTCACGAATGGCGACAGTCGGGCTCTTCAGGGCTGCCTCGAAGGCCTCTGCCGCTTCAAGCGGACGCTGAAGATCCATCAGGCACCAGCCCTGCATCAGTTGCTGCTGCGCCGTGGCGGGTGCAGCATTGATGGCGGTTGCCTGGCAGGCCGACTGGCGCGCGGGTCTGCGTGGTTCCGAAGCCGTCCGCACCGTCTGGCTCGCGGGCCTTGGCGGCATGGGCTGGCGGGTCGCTTCCTCCCGTTCGACCCTTTCAACAGGTGCCGGGGCTCTGGCCATGCGGGGCTCCCGCGGCACGGTCGCGGTGGCCACACCTTCGAAGTAGGCGGCAATGCGCGGCGACTTGTCTACCCAGTTGCGCTGGATCTCCGCAACGCCCGGGCGATCATTGAGCGAGTCCCGTGCGATCAGAAGGCCATAGGCGGAGGGCTCGTCTTGCGGATCCCATCGCAGGGCCGTTTCGAACCAGCGCGCCGCCACCTGCGGCTGCTTGAAGGCTTGCGCATACCAGCCAAGCTGCTGCGCGCCGGGCACGTATTTGGCATTGAGGATTTCGCTCGCCATCCGTGTCAGGATTTCCGGCGCAATGACGGGTGCGGGCGTCAACGCAAGGAAATTCGTGGCGGAGGCCAGATAGGTCGCCTGGGCATCGTCCGAATCGGCGCGCCAGGGGAATATCACGGCCTCGGCCTCGCCGGGCCTGCCGCGGGCAACCAGAATGAGGGCCAGCCCCTGCGCCGCCGAGGCCGAAGGTTCGCGGTCGATTGCCTTGCGAAACCAGGGCTCGGCGCGGTCGAGATCGCCCTTGCCCCTCAGGTACCAGCCGAGCAGCAGCATGTCGGCGACATCATTCCCGCTTGTGGCCAGCGCCTCCAGCCGGTCGACATCGGCCGGGTCGACGTCCGTTCGCTTCGCCTTGTTGGCTTCCGCAACGGCGCGCCGTGCCAGTCCGTCACGCAACGAGGCAAATTCCGGCTGTCCGTCAGGCAGGGTCCGCTCAAGGGCGAGAAGCGGCTTCACATCCGCCAGCGGCAGCAGATCGAGCGCCTTCTGTGCGGTCGCCAGCCGTTCCTGCGGATTGTCGCAATGCTGTAGGATGTAGCGATAGGCATCGACGCCGCGCTGCCTGCGCTCGGTGCGCACGAAGGATTCGGCAATCCGCCAGAGCACGTCGACATCGCTGCAGTTGAGCAGGTTCGGATTGCTGGCACCCAGTTCGATGACGGTCGCATACTGCTTCTGGTCCGAGGCATTGATGAGGCGCGTGCGTGCTTCCCCAAGCGCCAGGCGGTTCAGAAGATCGGCTGGCGGCGTCCAGCCCGGCTCACGGGTCTGCCGGTCAGTGATCGCAGCCCTTACCTCGGCATAGCGCCCCTCGGAATAGAGCTGCCAGAGTTGCTCCAGTTGCCGGTCGACATTCTGCGGGACGGCGAGAGGATCGGCCGGCGGCGTCCAGTTCGGATAAAGGGCGCGAAGGCGTGCGATCTCGGCCTGCAGGCGCGCGGTATCGCCGCGGCTTGCGAAGTAACGCAAGGCGCTGAGATCGGGTTCGCCGCTCGGGGCGGCGACCGGCTGTGGCTGGGTGGTGGGCGTATCCTGCACCGTGCGGACCTGCGCCACGCGGCTGCCGGTCGCGCTGCGTGCGTCGTTGGCGACGGCGTCATCGATCGCGCGGAGCCTGCCCTGTCGCTCAAGCGAGAGCAGAGGCGTCGATCCCGCATGGGTGTCCTGCGCGGCGGAAAGATCCGGCACGGCGGCGAGAAGGCCGATGGCAAGCGGCACAGCGGCGAGCGCCGCCTTCCTGTGCGTCATAGACATGCCGCATGCTCCTCACGCAGGAAGGACAGCGCCAGCAGTTGCAGGGTTGCCGGGAAATAGAGATTTGGCTGGAACTGCTGCAGGGTTTCCGGCACCTTCGTTCCATCCGTCAGGCAGTCGAGCAGGCTGAGGATGATCATGTAACCCTTGTCCGTCAGCGGTTGCAGCCGCTTGCCGGTGGTGAGGTCGATGGTTGCCATTGGCTGGTCATCCGAGGCAAGCGACTGCCGCAGGCGGCCGAGCATCGAGGCTTCGGCAACGCCGGAGCGGGCGAGGTAGAGGGGAATGCGGACGGAGTTGTAGCCGAAGATGCGTTCAAAGCCGGGGGCGGGGCGGGGCGCAGTGCGCAGGCTTACCCATTCTGCCGGAAGCTTGGCCGGTCCGAACTGCAGCGACTTCATGAAGTAAAGCCCGTCGGTGGTCAGAAGCTCCCAGGCATCGGACGGTGCGAGCGCATTCATCACCGGAAAGGCTTCGAAGATCCAGTAGGACGGATTGATGATCGGCCCGTCCTCGCGGTCCCTGGCGGAAAAACCGTTGGCGCCCGGCAGAAGAATGGTGCGACCCGCATGCTTGACAACCGCTTCCTGGAGGATTGCCTTGGCGATCCGCGTGGCTGCGGCCACATATTCCTTGTTGTTCCAGGACGCGCCGGCAAGCGCAAGCGCATAGGCGATCAGCATGTCGCCGTCGGTGGCGCTGTTGATGTCGGTCACGTGCGGGCGCGCCTCCGGATCCCATTTCCAGGCAGCCAGCCCGTCGTCACGCAGCAGAAGCTCGGTGCGCGTGAAGTGCCAGATGAGTTCGAAATCCGAACGGTTGTCCGCGAGATAGGCGAGCAGCAGGCCGTAACCCTGGCCTTCGCTGTGGCTGATGCCATGATTGCCATTGTCGATGATCCGGCCGCCGCGATCCAGGAACCGTGTCTTGTACTGCGTCCACTCCTCCTCATTGATCGAGGCGTCGGCATGGGCCAACGACGCCTGCACGAGGATAACGAGTGTCATGATGATCGACAGCCAAGGCTTCACGTACGGCGTCCCATTTTCGAGAGCATAAGGGTTGTCGCCACACCCAGAATCGCGCAGAGGACGACAACCACAATAGCATATATTAGAATATTGCTGGACAACCAATTGGTAGCAATCAGACGCATATTTGCCAGCGAAAAGGGAAGCGTCTGGGTGAACTTCACATCCGTGGCCGGGCGTACGATCACTTCGTCGGTCTTGGCCCGATAGACCGTCTGTCGACCTGCCAGATAGCGCCACTTCTCCTGTTCCGTCAGTCCGACCACGCCGTCGCGCAGGTCGGTGGAGGTCGAGGCGATGGCTGCTGTCCAGCGAGCGCCGCCGCCGGGGCTCAGCGTCTGGCTGATGAGGACGGTGTCGTGGACGCTCGGCTCCATCAGCCCGACGCGCCGGTGCAGGATGTCGAAGGATTCAAGCGATAGATCGAAGCTGCGGCGCAGCCACCGCTCGAGGGCGGCAAGCCTGTCACCGAACAGGGATCCGCTTACCTGTGAGCGCCATTTGCTCATGCTGGCGGGGGTGTCCTCCTTGGGTGTGGAAATGCCGCCCACCTGCGGATGCCAGGTGGTGATTGCGACCGGATCGATGCCGAACTGCGTCAGCAGCTTCGGCGGGATCTGCGAGACCGTTCCGACGAACAGCGTCTCGCGCTCGGCCGTCGGTTGCGAGGTGGTCCCGATCTCGATGCGGCTCGTGCGTCCGTCGGCCATTGCGCGCTTGCCGAGCAGGGTCGTGGCGGCGCTCAGCGTGTCCGGCTCCAGACGATCGACGGAGAGAATGAGCGGTGTCGTCGTTTCGCCGAAGGGTACGGTCCCCCTCAGCGCCGAGAGATTGGGGATCTGTCCCAGACGGGCAAAGTGCGGCATCACCCAGCGTGAACTGTCGAAGATGGCAAAGCGCGGCTTGTTGGCGGCCGGCGTTCCCGGCAGGCAGACGGCATCGGTGGCCGTATCGAGCATCACCTCCACCCGGATCCGGTTGTGGCCCGGCTGGATGTGGCGCAAGGGGACCTTGATCGGCAGCTGGTTGAAGATGCCGCCGTCGGTTGCCTTGATCGGCAGCGTGGAGGCGATGTTGTCGTTCACATAGACGTCGATATGGCTGCCGGGCAGCACCTCGTCGGTATAGGCGGCATCGAGCAGCAGCGTCGCCTCGCCATAGGCATTGGCATAGAAATCGGAGGGAATAGCAATCGAGAAGGCGGTGCGCAGGCGCCGGCCGCTGAATTCCACGGTCTGCACGCCGAACTGCGAGAGCGGAATGTTTTCGCCCCCCAGCATCATCAGCGGATCGGGTGCAATCCAGCGCTGCGTCGTCATGCTTTCCTGGCCGGTGCCGTCGCGGCGTTCGACGGTGCCGATGATGGTATCGACCGCGCCGCGGATGCTGTCCCAGGTCGGGCCCGTGACGAGAAGGGTTTCGCCGGCCTCGCCGTGTCCGGGCAGGATGGTTGCAATCGCGGCCTGCCGGGCGGATTCGGGGATCTGCGGATAGAGCGGCTGCAGTTCGTTCCAGGTGCCGATGATGAGGCCAAGCTGGCCGCGTCCCGGAGTTGGAACATTGGTTGGCGAAAACCGGAAGGAGAGGTTCGGCATCGCGGCCATCAGCGAGAGGCCCTCCGACAGCTGGATCACCGTCGTTGCCGCGCTTGTCTGGCCAAGCGCAGGCATCAGGACCTGGAACTCCGAACGACCTTCCCCGTCAACGCCGATGGCCCGCACGGTTTCCTGAAGCGAATCGGGCGTCTGTCTTTCGCCGTTGAGAACGAGGAAGGTTTCGCTTGGGTCGATTTCCGTCCACAGATCATAGGTCGAGCGCAGGTCGCAATCGGTGCGATGCCGCTGCGTCGCGAGGAGCCGGACGCGGTTCGTGCCGGCCTGCAGCAGCCCGGGCGGTATGTGGACGCGCACGGTACGTGGCGCATCGGCTGCGCCGATCGCCTCGTCGACCAGCAGGTTGCCATTGATGAACACCTTGAGCATGGAGGCTTCGGGTGCCACGACCACGGCATTCTGGAAGGTGAGCTGCAGCTCGGTCTGTCCGGATGCCTCGTCGTCTTCCAGATAGATCGACCAGTTGCGTTCCGCATATTCTCCGTCCAGCACCAGACGATGCATCGGCACCAGATAGCGCCGCCGTCCCTTTTCCGAGACCTCCGCCGCCGCGGCAGGTTTCTGTTCCGCTTTCTGTTCCGCGACTGGTGTCGTGCGCGGTGTTTCCGGGCGTGCGGGGCCGGAGGGGGCGGGGATACGCTGGACCGGCTGCTGTGGTGCCTGTGCCGGAGACGGCGTCGCCGGTGTCGCGGCCTGCGCCGTGGGGGGCGTCGCGGTGCGGGCCGGTGTCGCGGATGCGGGAGCCTGCGGCGGTGCCGCAGGCGTTGCCGCTGGCTGCTGCTGGACGGGCACCTTGCGCGCCGGGATCTGCGGAACCGTCACGGAAGGCGCTGGCGCCGTCAGCGTGGAGCGCTCCGGCGACATGTCGAAGGGGGCGATTTCCTGGCCGATGGCCGGGGTGATAAGGGCTGCCATGCTCATCAGCAGCGGCAGCGCCGTGCAAGAGGACCTGGTCATGCCGGCCTCCCGCGGATGCTGCGGATGAAATAGCTAAGGCCGCGGCTGGTCTGGTAGAGAGCGAGCCCCAGGAACCAGATGCTGCCCCGCAACAAGCCCGGATTCTTGCGCCGTCCACGCTGGAACTGCTCCCATTGCGAGGAATTGGCAAAGATAAGGTCGGCGATCCAGCGGTGGTCGCGGGCATTGGTGGGCATGTATTTGCAGCCGAGCGTCGCCATTTCGCCGCTCGACTGAACGCTGCGCACGAGAAGCGACAGGTGCGCCATGTCCTCGCCGCCATGCGGCTTGAAACGGATTTCCACCGCGCTGTCGTGCGTGAGCGTGCCAAGATCCTTGCCATAGGCCTGCAGGCGCATGCCGCCGACGGACACGTCCTCGATGGAGGCAGGATACCACTGGCCCTCGAAGCCGAGTTCGCAGCGCCGCCGCACCCGGAACCTGCGCGAGGAGGCGCGATCGCGACGTTCTGACACCACCCCCAGCGCACAGCCGGCAATGATGATGTTGAGCAGGTTCCAGCCGCCCACGACCAGGATCACGTCCGCGTTGTAAGGCTCCGTGTATATCCGGTAGATGGTGACGATGAACGCCGACACCAGCACGGCAAAGATCACGAAGAAGGGGCGTCCGAGCTCCGACACGTGGTCGGCGGAGACCGTTTCATCCTTTGCCGTCACCTTGAAGGTGGGCTTGCGCGGATTGAGCATGACGGAGACGACTGCTGGCAGCAGGTGGACCGTCTGGATGTATTCATAGAGTTCCGAGATCCACGGCCAGCGGAACGACCCGTAGAGATAGTTCTGCAGCATCATGTTCACGAGCATATAGGCGCTGGTATAGGCGAGGAACTCGCCCCCCGACGAGGTGAAGATCTCAAGCCCGAAGAACAGATAGGCCAGCGGCGCCAGCAGGAAGGTGATGCGGGTGAAGGGGAACAGCCAGAACAGCGTGGACGACATGTAGCACAGCCTCTGCGGCAGCGAGAGGCCGCGCCTGAGCAGCGGGGCCTTGAAGCGCAGGATCTGCATCATGCCCTGTGCCCAGCGGCTGCGCTGCGCGATGAAGCTTGCGAAGGTCGCCGGCTGCAGGCCGGCGATCAGCGGCTTGTCCACGTAAATGCTGTTCCAGCCCGCGCTGTGCAGGACGATCGCCGTTTCGCAGTCCTCAGTGATGCTGACGCCGTTGAAACCGTTGGATTCCTGCAGCGCCGCGCGGCTGAGGACGGCGGCCGAGCCACAGAAGAAGGCCGCATTCCAGCGGTCGAGGCCCTTCTGGATGATCCCGTAGAACATTTCGTTCTCGCTCGGCATCTTCTCGAAGGTCTGGAGGTTGCGTTCCAGCGGGTCCGGATTGATGAAGAAATGCGGGGTCTGCACGAGGAAGAGTTTGGGATCATCCTGGAAATGCCCGACGGTCTCCAGCAGAAAGTTGCGGGCCGGCGCATGGTCTGCGTCGAAGACGGCAATCAGTTCGCCTGTGGAATGGGCAAGACCATTGTTCAGATTGCCGGCCTTGGCATGTTCATTGCGCTCGCGGGTCAGGTAGTTGACGCCCAGCATCTCGCAGAGTTGGCTGAGCGCCCGCGAGCGGGCGATCGCCGTTTCCGCTTCGCGTACGTCGTGCGAATGCTGCTTCTGCAGGGTGCCCCCATCGTCGAGCAGCCAGATCTGTAGCCTGTCTTCGGGGTAATCCAGAGCCTTTGCCGCCGCCAGCGTGTTGGCGAGAAGATCATGGTCCTCGTTGTAGGAAGGAACGAAAACGTCGACACGCGGCAGTGCCTTGCGATCAAGGCTGTGCTCCTGCCGGTTTGGCAGCGGCAGGGCCACGATGAACAGGCTGAGGCCGAGCATCATCACGCTGTACATTTCCGCGAGATAGACGAGGAAGCCCGGGATGAAGTTTTCCAGCTGGCTGATCGGCGGAATGGTTTCCGTCGTGCGCCAGAAGACGTAGCGGATGACGATCGAGGTGCCGAGTGCCAGCGTCACCAGTCGCCATTTGCCCTCCGGTGCGGTGATCTTCAGCACCGTGATCAGCACGATAATGGTGAAGCTGAGGACAAGCTGCGTCTGCATGCTGACCGGCAGAGTCAGCACGGCAATCACGAGGGCTGATGAGAACGCCCAGAAGGCGACATTGCGGGCCATGTCCATGCTGTCCCTTGGAAACGAGATACGCGATCGTGGCATGTCATCACTGCCTTGCAGAGCAGCCGGTGCCGCCGGGCTCTGATGCCAGGCAATCCGGCATGGGCACGAGCGGCAGGGGCGCTTGTGCCGCATTCGGCCGCGCGAAAGGTTGCGTCTCCGCAGGGCCGGCCTTCGTGTCGGCCTTGCCGGTGGTCCCGGTGGAAGATCCGGTCAGCGCATCCGGCAGGGGAATTGTTATCTCCGGCCGCTGCGGTTCCTTAACAGCGGCCGGTGTCTTTCTTGATGTGGTGCGGACCGTGGCCGTGGTCGCGGCCATGGCCGGCTGTCTTGCGATTGCCCGTTCCATCGACGTGTTGACGCCGAAGGCGTAGGTGGCGGGGACCACGGGGTCCGGAGGCAGCACCTGGCGTCCGGCATAGGCCATCAGCGGCGATACCGGCTCTGCCGAACCATAGGGGTTCCAGATTTCTCCCGGAAAGGTCCCCGTCACGGTGTATCCATACATGACGTGTAGCAGATCTCGTTCGCTCGCGGTATGATCGCACAGGCGTGCGCGAACCTGGATCATGCCGAAATCGCGCCCTATCCCGCTTGGCGCGGCGCGCGAACGGATCTGCTGCCAGCCGTAAAGGCAGGTATCGCCTGAACTGCTGCGGCCGCTGGCATAGCCGATCGGGCCATAGGCATTGCGCAGGAAATTGGTGTTGGCGGCCAGCCGGACGCCGGGGGCTGCCACGATCATCTCGCGGCGCAGCGTCTGCGGCGTGATCGGGCTGTAGTCCATGCTGGGGCGGCCTGCCTTGCTGATGCCGCCGGTGTAGCGGACCTTCAGGTAGTTCTGTCCCGTCACCGAGGAGGAGGTCGTCAGCCAGACCGTCTGTTCCAGCCCATTGCTGTAATCCTGCTGAACCACGCCAACCATGGCGAATGAGCCAGGTGGTGGCATGATGAGTGCAGATTCCCGTTGAACGAGTGCTGGTGCGCGTGGTGCCGCGATCTCACCGCTCGTCTGGCATCCCGCCAGAAGGGCGCACGCGGCCACGGCCACGGCACCTGCGCAGTTGAAAGAGACTGCCTTCGTCACATCGTTTCCCCGAAACTCATCCACGGGCGCTTCGAATCATGAAGCTTTACCAAACGCTCACAGATAACGAACGTGATGGTTAAGGAATGTTTAATTATTTGAAGATCTTATATAACTCGTTGCAAAATGATGCGGATAAGGCCGCATATGTCCAGGCGCTTTCGCGCCGGCGATCGACTTTTGTTATGCTTTTGAGTGTGTCGGGGAGGAGGGCGCAACCGAACCGATCCGGCCTGTTTTGGCAGGAGGCCGGGGCAGTGCTATCGGCTGAGGCCCTGCCTTGGGGAGCTTTCGCTCAGGATGTCAGTGCGCTCGTGTGTGCGGCGGGCGGGGGCGATAGCCGCGCCGCCGCTTGCTTGCCAGCAGTCGCAGAAACAGTCTGAGGGCATCTTCCTCGCGGGCAAACAGGTGCACCCGCGTCTGGCCGCCGGTACCGATACGGCCCCAGCATCGGATCAGCGAGAGATCGCCGAACAGCGTCGGAGCAATGGCAAGCGAATAGTAGCGCGCCATGTTTTGCTGCGGATCGATGCGCTCGATGTAGATCTGGTAGAGGTGCGTTCCCATGACCCTGAGCATCGGGCGGGGCGCTTGTCCTGTCCAACGAGAGATTTGAATCGGTCCGTACCGACCGATTCACGACGTTGATGGAAGGGTCAGCCGGTCGCGGCAAGGGCCGGCCGCATGCGGCGGCGGTACTGCACGGGCTTTTCCTTGAAGCGCCGCTGAAAGGCCTCGTAGAAGGTGGACAGCGAACCGAAGCCGGATTCGTAGGCCACTTCTGTGATCGGCAGGTCGGTGGCGATCAGCAGCGATTGCGCCGTATCCAGCCGGTGGCGGATGATCGCCTGGTTGATCGTCATGCCGACGGCCTTGCGAAACAGCGTCATGGCATAGTTCGGATGCAGGCCGGCGGCGCGCCCGACATCTTCCGCGGAAATATCGCTGAGCGCGCCTTCGCCGATGAAGCGCAGCATGTTTTCCACATGCAGCACCCAGTCCGCGTCGCGCTGGCCGGAGGTGGGGATCGCGGCACCCTGTTCGCGCAGGTCACGCCAGCCCTCGCGCTCGATGCGCATGACGCGGGCGGTCAGTTCCGAACGCACGATCTCCATCACTTCCGGATCGCCGGACAGCAGTTCGTCGCGCCAGCGCAGAAACACCTCGCGGTCCCAGGGCCGGATGTCGAGCGCCTCGATGACGGCGCCGCGGAATACCGCGTCGCGAAAGCGGCTGAGGCTTGCAAAGCCCAGAAACACCGACATCGGCACGTAAAGACAGACGAAGCGCGTGCCTTCCGCCCGGTCGATCACCTGGTGCGGGATCATTCCCCAGAACAGGCAGAGGCGGTTCTCGTCCACCGTCAGCGCGCGGCCATCAAACCAGTACGTCATGCGTCCCGACAGCACGAAGTTCAGCTCGATCTGGCTGTGCATGTGTGGACCCGCCATCTTCTGCACCTCCAGTTGCGCGCCGGCGCAAAACCGGTGATCGCCGAAGATGACCAGCGGATGGCGCGGGTCGTGATCGGGATGAACGGGCACGGATTCATCCTGAATGTGAAGGGACTGCAGGTTCATGTCTTAGGATTCCGGAAAACTTCCCCTGAAATTCGGTAGAACATTACGGATTTGAATTTGATGATCAAGCCGAGTTCAAGATCGTCCACCGGCAGTCGGGGCTGTGCGGTGACTTGGCTCCCTCAATTGTCCACGCGACTGCATACCGGTCATAGGGAGGAAATCATGACCTTTATTCAAGGCCTGCAAGGGCTTGCGCTGTCTGCCGCCTTCATCTCCTCGGCGGCGTTTGCAGGTGAGATCACCATCAATTCCGACCACTCCGATCCCGTGCCGAAGAAGGCGATGGAAGAGCTGATCGCCGATTTCCAGAAGGCGAACCCTGACATCAAGGTGAAGTGGAACAATTTCGACCACGAGGGCTACAAGTCCGCGATCCGCAACTTCCTGACGGCCGATGCGCCGGATGTCGTTGCCTGGTATGCCGGAAATCGCATGGAGCCCTTCGTCAAGGCCAACCTGTTTGCCGATGTCACCGACGTCTGGACCGCCAATGGTCTTGACGATCAGCTGAAGTCCGCGTCCACCTCGATGACCATCGACGGCAAGAAGTGGGGCGTGCCCTATACCTACTACCAGTGGGGCATCTATTACCGGAAGGACATTTTTGCCCAGCAGGGCATCACCCCGCCCAAGACCTGGGACGAACTGGTGGCCGCCTGCGCAAAGCTGAAGGCTGCCGGCATCACCCCCTTCACCATCGGTACCAAGGCGCTTTGGCCGACCGCCGGCTGGTTCGATTACCTCGACCTGCGCGTCAACGGCTACGACTTCCACATGCAGCTGACCTCCGGCAAGGTTCCCTACACGGATCCGCGCGTGAAGGCTGTGTTCGAGAAGTGGGGCGAGCTGGTGAAGCCCGGCTATTTCGTCGCGAACCACGCCGCCATCGATTGGCAGGATGCGATCCCGCAGCTGGTGCAGGGCAAGGCCGCCATGTATCTGATGGGCAATTTCGCCGTCGCGACCATGAAGGATGGCGGGCTCAAGGAAGACCAGATCGGCTTCCTGCAGTTCCCGCAGATCACGGCCGGTCTCCCGGTTTCGGAAGAGGCTCCGACGGATACCTTCCACATCCCGGCTGGCGCCAAGAACAAGGACGATGCGAAGAAGTTCCTCGCCTATGTCGCCTCGCCGGCCGCCCAGTCGAAGATGAATGCGACGCTCGGCCAGCTGCCGGTCAACAACAAGGCGGACAAGCCGAAGGACGTGTTCCTCGAGCAGGGCTTCGAGATGCTCTCCAAGGCGCAGGCGCTTGCACAGTTCTATGACCGCGATGCCAATGCCGAGATGGCCAAGGCCGGCATGGAAGGCTTCCAGGAATTCATGGTGAAGCCGGACAAGGTCGATGCCATCCTGGCTCGCCTCGATAAGGTCCGCCAGCGCGTCTACAAATAAGACATCCTCCCCGGCGCCGGATGCTGGTTCCCTTCCCGGGGAGCCGGCGTCCGGTGCTTCCCATTCCGAAAATTTCCCGAGGTGTTGCCGTGACTCAGGCCGTCTCTCCGCAGCCGGGCTTCTGGAAGAAAAACCAGCAGAAGCTCGCGCCCTGGCTGTTCCTTGCGCCAGGCCTGCTGATGTTCGTCATCTACGTGCTGGTGCCGATCTTCGAATCCATCTGGATCAGTTTTCACGACTGGGACGGTCTCGGCGCCAAGGTCTGGATCGGGCTTGGCAACTATGCGGAACTGCTGCAGGACGACGCCTTCTACACCTCGCTGAAGAACAACATCATCTGGCTGGTGCTGTATCTGCTGTCCATTCCGGCCGGTCTGGCGGTGGCGCTGTTCCTCAACCAGACGGTTCCCGGCATCCGCCTCTACAAGTCGCTGTTCTTCTTCCCCTTCGTCTTGAGCCAGGTCGTCGTCGGCCTGATGTTCACCTGGTTCTATGCGCCCGACTTTGGCCTGTTCTCCAAGCTGATCGAGGAGATCACCGGTCAGCAGATCGCGATCCTCGCCGACGAGCGCTTCGTGACCTACGGCATCATCGTCGCCGGTCTCTGGCCGCAGACGGCCTATTGCATGATCCTCTACCTGACGGGCCTCAACAACATCAATCCGGAACAGGTCGAGGCCGCCCGCATGGATGGCGCCAAGGGGCTGAAGCTTCTCTGGTACGTGATCCTGCCGCAACTGGCACCTGCCACCTTCATCGCCATGGTCGTCACCGTCATTGGCTCGCTGCGCTCCTTCGACCTCGTGTCGATCATGACCGCCGGCGGTCCCTACGGCTCCAGCCAGGTCCTCTCTTACTTCATGTATGAACAGGCGCTGTCGGAATACGGCTTCCGCATGGGCTATGGCGCGGCGATCGCGGTGGTGCTCTTCCTCATCATGATGATCTTCATCACGCTCTTCATCGTGCGGATGATCGCCCAGGAAAGGAACGCCTGATGTTCCCCACACCCATCGAGAAGGCTTCGCCCTTCGTCCAGACGGCCTACAAGGTGGTGCTGCCGATCGCGCTGATCCTCTGGCTGCTGCCGCTGATCGGGGTCGCCATGACCTCGGTGCGGCCGGCGAGCGATCTGGCGGCCGGCAACTATTTCGGCATCCCCTCCGGTTTCGCCGGCATCCAGAATTACACGGCCGTGTTCCGCGACTCGCCGATCGGCCTCTACATCCTCAATTCGTTCAAGGTAACGATCCCGACGGTGATCGGCGCGGTGGCACTGTCCTGCCTCACCGGTTTCGCGCTGGCCGTCTACAAGTTCAAGGGCAATCTCGTCCTGTTCTTCCTCTTCGTCGCCGGCAATTTCATTCCGTTCCAGATCCTGATGGTGCCGGTGCGCGACATGACGCTGCGGGCCGGGCTCTATGACACCACGCTCGGCCTCGTGCTGTTCCATGTCGCCTTCCAGACTGGCTTCTGCACGCTGTTCATGCGCAACTTCATCAAGGGCCTGCCGTTTGCACTGATCGAATCCGCCCGCGTCGAGGGCGTCTCCGAATGGCGGATCTTCCGCTACATCGTGCTGCCGCTGATGCGCCCGGCGATTGCAGCACTTTCGGTGCTCGTCTTCACCTTCGTCTGGAACGATTACTTCTGGGCAACGGTGCTGGTGCAGGGCCAGCACGCCATGCCGGTAACCGCCGGCCTCTACTCGCTGAACGGCCAGTGGGTTGCCGCATGGCACCTGGTCTCCGCCGGTTCGATCGTCGCGGCGCTGCCGCCGGTCGCCATGTTCTTCCTGATGCAGCGGCATTTCATTGCCGGCCTGACGCTTGGAGCCACCAAGGGATGAGTGACATCGTAACCATCGGCGCGGGCGCCTTTGCGCTCAGCCTGCGCCTGCCGGATCTCGGCATGCCGGAAATCCTGAGTTTCGGACAGGCCGCCGTTTCGGCCGAGCCGCTGTTCGACATCGAGCGTTCCAGCCGGGTCAACGGCATGGATATCGCCGTTCCCTCCGCCGTTCTGTTGCCGACCGGCGGCATGGGCTTCTTCGGCTGGCCGGCGATCGCAGGCCACCGGCAGGGCCGCGATTTCGTTGCACAGTTCGGCGCCTGGCGTATCAGCCGCGAGGGCGCGCGCACTGTGCTCCTTGGCACCGATCCTGTCGCGAAGCTGGAGCTTGCCATCGAGATCACCGCCCATGCGAGCGGGCTTCTCTCCATGGCCACAACACTCACCAATCGCAGGGAGAGCGATTACCAGCTCGACCGCTGCATGGCCGGCACCTTCCTGGTGCCGCAGGGTGCTGTCGAGGTGATGAGCTTCACGGGCATCTGGGGGCGTGAGTTCCAGACCCGGCGTGATGCACTCGGCAACGGCATCTGGAGCCAGGAAAGCCGGCGCGGGCGCACTTCGCATGACCGTTTTCCCATGCTGTTCATCGAGGGGGCGGACCTCCGCTTCGGCGTGACCCTCGGTTTCAGCGGGAATCACCAGATGGTCATCGACCGCACCGATGACGGCCAGCGGCTGATCCATCTCGGTGAGCTCTTCGAACCCGGCGAGATGATTCTGGGCGCCGGCCAAAGCTATCAGAGCCCGGTTGCCTATGCGGGGCCGGATACGGCGGCCTTCCACGCCTTCGTACGCGGCGAACTGCTCGAGTGGCCGGGTGGCCACATGTCGCCCCGACCGGTGACGTTGAACACCTGGGAAGGCAATTATTTCGATCACCGGATGGATTCGCTGAAGGCACAGGCGACGGCCGCAGCCGAGCTCGGGATCGAGCGTTTCGTGCTGGACGATGGCTGGTTCGGCAAGCGGGACGATGACACCACCAGCCTTGGCGACTGGGATATCGACGCCCGCAAGTATCCCGAGGGCCTGAAGCCGCTCGTCGACCACGTGACCGGGCTCGGCATGCAGTTCGGCATCTGGTTCGAGCCGGAAATGGTCAACCCCGTCTCCGAACTCTACAAGGCGCATCCGGACTGGGCGCTTTCCATCGAGGGCCGCCCGATCCTTGAATCGCGCACCCAGCTGGTGCTGGACCTGACGCGGCCGGAGGTGTCCGACTACCTCTTCGCCAAGATCGATGCGGTGCTGTCCCGCCACGCCGTCTCCTACATCAAGTGGGACATGAACCGTGACCTGACCCATGCCGGCGGTCTGGACGGCAAGGCCAAGTTCGCCGCCCAGACGCGGGCGGTCTATGCGCTGATGGACCGCGTGCGCGCCGCCCATCCCCAGGTCGAGATCGAAAGCTGCGCCTCCGGGGGCGGCCGCATCGACTACGGCGCGCTGAAGCGCACCCATCGTGTCTGGACCTCCGATTGCACCGATGCGCTGGAGCGGCTGGAAATCCAGCGTGGCGCCTCCCGCTTCGTGCCGCCGGAAATCCTCGGCAGCCATATCTCGGCCGTGCCGAACCACCAGACCGGCCGACGCCATACGCTCGCTTTCCGGGCGCTGGTGGCGATTGCCTATCATCTCGGCGTCGAGCTGAACCCGCTGGAACTGTCCGAGGATGAGCGCAGCGATCTGAAACTCTATATCGAGACCTACAAGCGGCTGCGCGGTCTTTTCCATGCGCCGGGCGCCAATTTCCAGCTGGAACCTGTCGACGGACGCTATGTCTGGGGTGCGGCGAGCGCGGAGAAGATCGTGCTGATCGTCGCGCAGGGGCCGCAGATGGTGGGCGAACAGCCGGCGCCGCTGAGGCTGCCGGATAGCGTCACGCGTTTCGGTGGTGATTGGACCATCGAGCGCGTGCTGCCGGCCGAACCCGAATTCATCCGCATCTCCGAGGGGCAGAAGCGCTTCCTGGCTGGTGAGGTCTCCTTCTCGCTCGCCGCCGCCGGCCGCGCCGGCCTGCCGCTCCCGATGCTGAAGCCGGAAAGCGCGATGCTCCTCGAACTTACACCTTTCAAGGGAGGCAAATCCCATGGCTGATGTCAGCCTTCGCAATGTCAAGAAGCAGTTTGGCGCGCTCAGCGTCATCAAGGGCGTCGATCTCGAGGTCAAGGATGGCGAGTTCTGCGTCTTCGTCGGCCCCTCCGGCTGCGGCAAGTCCACCCTTTTGCGGATGATCGCGGGCCTTGAGGACATCACCTCCGGGGCGCTTGCCATCGGCGGCAAGGATATGACCAGTGTCGGCCCTTCCGAACGCGGTGTTGCCATGGTCTTCCAGTCCTATGCGCTCTATCCGCACATGACGGTCGCCGAAAACATCGGCTTCGGCCTCAAGATGACCGGCCATCCGAAGGAGCTGATTGCCGAGCGCACCGGAAAAGCGGCGAAGATGCTGCAGCTCGAGGCGCTTCTGCAGCGCAAGCCTGGCCAGCTCTCCGGCGGCCAGCGCCAGCGTGTCGCGATCGGCCGCGCCATCGTGCGCAATCCGGAGGTCTTCCTGTTCGACGAGCCGCTGTCGAACCTCGATGCGGCGCTGCGCGTGCAGATGCGCACCGAGCTTTCGAAGCTGCACCAGGACCTCAAGGCGACGATGATCTACGTCACGCATGATCAGGTCGAGGCCATGACCATGGCCGACAAGATCGTCGTGCTGTCGGCCGGCAAGATCGAACAGGTCGGCTCGCCGCTCGAACTCTATCATCGCCCGAACAATCTCTTCGTCGCCGGCTTCATCGGCTCGCCGAAGATGAATTTCCTGAAGGTGAAGGTTACGGCAGGCGAGGGCGGTTCGGTCCGCATCGCCCTGCCGGGTGCCGATCTTCCGCTGCCGACCCATGGCGCCGCCGTCCCGGCCGGCGAGTTGACGCTCGGCCTGCGTCCCGAACACATCGACGCCAGCGGCAAGGGGGACGTGACGATCACCGCCACCGTGAAGCTCGCCGAATATCTCGGCTCCGAGACGCTCTTCTTCGTCACGCTGGCGGATGGGTCGGAACTCGCCGTCAAGGCCGATGGCCTTGCCACGCAAAAGCCGGGCGAGACGCTGACGCTCGGCATCAATGCCAAGGCCTGCCATCTGTTCGATGGACAGGGGCTCGCCGTCATCAATGGGGATCTGACACGATAATGCTGGGCGTCTGCTATTACCCGGAACATTGGGACGAAAGCCGCTGGGAGAGCGATGCGCGCCGCATGCGCGAACTCGGCATCTCCTTCGTGCGCATCGGCGAATTCGCCTGGTCGCGGCTGGAGCCGCGCCGCGACAGCTTCACCTTCGACTGGCTTGACCGCGCGATCGACGTGCTGACGGCTGCCGGCCTGAAGATCGTGCTCGGCACCCCGACCGCCACGCCGCCGAAATGGCTGGTGGACGAATGCCCCGACATTGTTCCCTATGACGAGCAGGGCCGTCCGCGCGGCTTCGGCTCGCGCCGGCACTACACCTTTTCCTCGCAAACCTGGTGGAAGGAAAGCGCCCGCATCGTCGAGATCGTCGCGAAGCGCTACGGGGCGCATCCCGGCATCGTTGGCTGGCAGACCGATAACGAATATGGCTGCCACGATACGACGCTCTCCTGGGGGCCTGAGGATCTGAAGAGCTTCAGGCGCTGGCTGCGGCTGCGTTACCAGTCCACCGACCAGCTGAACGAGGCCTGGGGTACGGTGTTCTGGTCGATGGAACTGCAGAGTTTCGACGACGTGGCGCTGCCCAACCTGACCGTGACCGAGCCCAACCCGGCGACGCGCCTCGATTTCTGGCGCTTCCATTCCGATCAGGTCGCGGCCTATGACAAGATGCAGTGCGAGATCATCCGCAAGCATTCGCCGGGCCGCTGGATCACCCATAACTTCATGGGTTTCGTCTCCGATTTCGACCACTTCCAGGTGGCCGACAATCTCGATCTCGCCTCCTGGGACAGCTATCCCATCGGCTTCGTCGAAAAGTTTCCCTTCACAGAGGCGGAGCGCAACCGCTGGGCCGAGACCTCGCATCCGGACATCGCCTCCTATCACCACGATCTCTACCGCGCTGTCGGCAAGGGGCGGTTCTGGGTGATGGAACAGCAGCCGGGTCCGGTGAACTGGGCGCCGTGGAATCCGGTGCCGAAGCCCGGCATGGTGCGGCTGTGGACCTGGGAGGCGCTCGCGCACGGGGCCGAGGTCGTCAGCTATTTCCGCTGGCGCCAAGCGCCCTTTGCCCAGGAGCAGATGCATGCCGGCCTGAACCTTTCCGGCCTCGATGAATGGTCGCCGGGCGGGCTGGAAGCCCGCACCGTCGCGGAAGAATTGTTAAGCCTCGGCGATCTGCCGCAGACGGACAAGGCGCCGGTCGCGCTCCTCTTCGACTACCAGAGTTACTGGACGACGATGATCCAGCCGCAGGGCCGCGACTTCCGCTACGAGGAGCTGTGCTTCCGCTGGTACGAAGGTCTGCGCCGCCTCGGACTGAACGTTGACTTCGTGCGCCCCGGCGCTTCGCTGGAGGGCTATCCGCTGGTCGTGGTACCCTGCATGACGGAGGTGGACGAGGCAACCCGCGCTGCGCTCGAAAAGGCGGAAGGCACCGTGCTCATCGGCGCCCGCACCGGTTCGCGCGACCGCAATTTCCGCATTCCGCAGAACCTGCCGCCGGGTCCGCTGGCCGATCTCACCGGCAACCGCGTCGTGCAGGTGTCGAGCCTTCGGCCCGGTCTGTCCGATAGCGTTTCGGGCGATGTTTCCGGGGCGGGCATTCGCTGGCGGGAATATCTGGAGACGACGGCAGACGTGCTGGCGCGCTTCGCCAATGGCGATCCCGCGCTGACGCAAAAGGGCAACGTGCTCTATCTCGCCTGCTGGGCCGATGAGGCGCTGCTGGGCGCCGTGCTGACGCAGGTGGCGGAGAAGGCCGGCCTCGACACGCTTCCCGTACCGGACTTCATCCGCATCCGCCGTCGCGGCAATCTGGTCTTTGCCTTCAACTATGGCACCGAAGACTGGCCCCTCCCAACTGGCGTCGAACGCGTTCAGGGTGAGGCCGTGCTGAAGCCGCAGGCGGTAGCCATCTGGCGCGGCTGATCGCGCCGTCGCGCAAGCAAGGTGCAAGGCCCGCGGTCCGGATGGTCCGCGGGCCTTTTCCGTTCTCACCCTGGCTTGGCGGCAGGCCGCTGCCGTGCATGAAAATCTGATTCGCCTTGCAGGGTTGTGCCGCGGTACCCGAAGCGATCGAAGTGCCCTCGCCGGGGGATTTCGTTAACGGCTGATCGCGAAAAACGCGCCGCCGGTAAACCTGCAGAAATCCTAAAAAAACAATGTTTGTCGGCTGTTTACGCCAGGACGCAAGCTTCGCCCATGCTTCAGCGTTAACCCTCTGTTAACCACGCCGGGGATAGGCATGGTCAACGATTTGTTTACGTAGATGACTGAAGTGCTAACAGATTCTCGCTCCATCCGGATCAAGGGCCGCTCGTTTCTGGCGGTGGTTCTGTCGCCGGATCTGCCCCTCGATGACTGGCTCGCGCGCCTTGACGATCTGGCGAAGCGGTCCGCCGGCTTCTTCCTGGGGCGTCCGGTCGTTCTCGATGTGACGGATCTCGGGCTCGACCGGATCCAGCTGAAGGATCTGATCGCATCGCTTGGCGAACGCAATGTCAGCGTGATGGGCGTCGAGGGCGCAAGGCCTTCCGCCATCGGTCCAGGCATGCCGCCGGCGCTGAAGGGCGGCCGTCCTGCCCCCGATGTCGAAGTGACCGAAAGCGAAGCGACGCTTGAGGCGCCGCAGCCGGCCGCGGCCCAGCCGATCATCACGGAAGCGCCCCGCCAGACGCTGCAATCTCTGGTGATCCGCGAGCCGGTGCGCTCCGGCCAGTCGATCGTCTTTACCGAAGGCGATGTGACCGTGGTCGGTTCGGTCGCCTCCGGTGCCGAGGTGATCGCCGGCGGATCGGTTCACATCTACGGCGCCCTGCGCGGGCGCGCCATGGCGGGGGCCGTCGGCAATGCCGGCGCCCGCATCTTCTGCCGCAAGCTCGAAGCCGAGCTGGTGGCGATCGACGGCGTCTACAAGATGGCCGAGGATCTCGACCCCGCGCTGTTGGGCCAGCCGGTCCAGCTGTGGCTGGATGGGGATGCGATCATCGCCGAGAAACTAATTTGAGCCGGAACCGGCGAGAACAGGAGAGCAAGATGGGCAAGGTCATCGTCGTTACATCAGGCAAGGGCGGGGTCGGCAAGACAACCTCCACCGCCGCGCTCGGCGCAGCACTTGCGCAGCGCAACGAAAAGGTCGTCGTTGTCGATTTCGACGTCGGCCTGCGCAATCTCGATCTGGTGATGGGGGCGGAACGCCGCGTCGTCTACGATCTCGTCAACGTCATCCAGGGCGATGCCAAGCTGCCGCAGGCGCTGATCCGCGACAAGCGTCTGGAAACCCTGTTCCTGCTGCCGGCCTCCCAGACGCGCGACAAGGACAATCTGACGCCGGAAGGCGTCGAACAGGTCATCAACGAGCTGAAGCGCTATTTCGACTGGGTGATCTGCGACAGCCCTGCCGGTATTGAACGGGGTGCGACCCTTGCCATGCGTCATGCGGATGTCGCCGTGGTTGTCACCAATCCCGAGGTTTCCTCGGTTCGTGATTCCGACCGCATCATCGGCCTGCTGGATTCCAAGACGCTGAAGGCCGAGCGCGGCGAACGCATGGAAAAGCATCTGCTGCTGACCCGCTACGATGCCACCCGCGCCGAGCGCGGCGACATGCTGAAGGTCGACGATGTCCTGGAGATCCTGTCGATCCCGCTGCTCGGCATCATCCCGGAAAGCACCGATGTGCTGCGCGCCTCCAATATCGGCGCGCCGGTCACGCTGGCGGATGCCCGTTCAGCGCCCGCCATGGCCTATTTCGAAGCGGCCCGCCGGCTGGCCGGCGAAGCCCTGCCCGTGTCCATCCCCGGCGAGAAGCGCGGCCTTCTGTCCAAGATCTTCACGCGGAGGGCCGCATGAGCCTCTTCAAGCTGTTTCGCAAACCCGTCTCCGCCCCGTTGGCGCGCGAGCGTCTGCAGGTGCTGCTCGCTCATGAACGTGCATCTGCCGGATCCGATCTGGTCGCCGTGTTGCGCGAGGAAATCCTCGCCGTCATCGCCCGCCATGTGCAGGTCGACAGCGAGAAGGTCCGCATCAAGGTGGATCGTGACGAACACGTCTCGATCCTCGAGATCGATGTAGAGATCCCGCGCGACGCCACCATGCTCGCGGCCTGACAGGGACATGTTTGCCGGTCCTGTCCGGCGTGGCGTTATCCAGAACAATCTCGGGGCTGCCCATGCGGGCGGCCCCGTTTTGCGTTTTCTCCAGCATCCGATGCCGGCCCACAGAAGCCCCTTCGCCGTGTGTGTATTTTGGGATTGTTTGGGTCTGGTTTTGGGGTGATTTTGGAATTTTCTTTTGTAATCAGTGTGTTGTGATTTTCTTTCCGATTTTTTGCGATTGCGGATTGACGCTTTGTGTGGTGGCTCGTATAAGCCGGTTCATCAACGAGGGCGGCGGCGCTGCTGGCGACGGTGTCTCTTGTTCTGGCGGGTTAG